>JANOFO010000012.1:0-10103 GCA_031413715.1 Minisyncoccota bacterium | reverse complement strand
AGGATTTTCATGATTTATTTTTTTTGATTCTAGATAATTTTAATGCAACAAAAATTCCACCGAAAAGTGGAATTTTTGATGGCAGTGCCACGTGAACGACAGCGAAATATATTCAAGTAGACCCGTAAAGACTCCGCTTCGCTACGTCCACGGGGCACGTAAAAACGACAGCTTTAGCTGTCGTTTTTACGTGGTGGGCCCGCCTGGAATCGAACCAGGAACCGCAGAGGTATAAGCTCTGTGCTCTAACCAACTGAGCTAAGGGTGGTTGATAACTATAGTTATACTACCGAAAATAAGCTTTATGTGCAAATACCAAAACACTCCGATATATCGGAGTGTTTTGTTTTATACTTTCACTATCGTGTCTTTGGTTTTTGGAGTAATACCGTTTGCAATGATAAGTTGATTATATTCTTCTTGTTCGAGCGTCTCTACTTCTATCAATCGCTTTGCAATTGCATCAAGAACTTTTCGATGATCGGTAAGGGTCTTGTTCGCGACAGATAGCGCGTTATCAAGTATCTTCTTTACTTCCACTCCTACCTTTGCTGCTGTTACATCGGACATCTCGCTATCTTGTATACCATCACCAAACATTGTCCTTCCTCCATCACTCTCAAGAGCTACAGGCCCGATTTCATCGCTCATACCCCATCTTGTGACCATCGCCCGAGCAAGTCCTGTCGCTACTTGTAGATCATTGGACGGGCCTGTTGTAATGTCGCCAAAGACCATTTGCTCAGCAGCATAGCCCCCCATCGCCATTGCTATATCGTCTAGGAATTCTTTCTTGCTTTGAAGTCTGCGCTCCTCGAGTGGAAGCTTGAGAGTGTATCCCCCAGCACGACCGCGAGAAACTATAGACACTTTGTGTACTGGGTCAGCATAAGGAAGCACAGATGCTACAACAGCATGTCCAGCTTCATGGTAGGCAGTGATTTCTTTTTCTTTGGTTGAGAGAAGGTGACTTTTGCGCTCAGGACCCATCATAACTTTTTCAATTGAGCGGATCAGGTCAAACTGGGCGACTTTCTTGCGTTCTTCACGTGCTGCAAGGATCGCTGCTTCATTCATAAGGGAGTAGAGGTCTGCGCCAGAGAATCCTGGTGTACGCTCCGCCACTACTTTTAGATTCACATCTTCAGCAAATGGTTTCTTGTGGGAGTGTATTACTAAAATTTCTTCGCGATCAGCGCGATCAGGCAGATCAAGTATGACTCTTCGATCAAAACGACCCGGACGAAGCAATGCTGGATCAAGTACATCCGAGCGGTTTGTCGCTGCCATCACTATCACCTTCTCATTCGGTTCAAATCCATCCATCTCCACTAGTATTTGGTTTAGAGTTTGCTCGCGTTCGTCATTGCCACCACCTACACCCGATCCGCGGACGCGTCCAACGGCATCGATCTCATCGATGAATACGATAGCTGGTGCAGATTTCTTTGCCATCTTAAATAAGTCGCGCACGCGAGATGCACCGACACCGACGAACATCTCTACGAATTCAGAACCGGAAAGATGGAAGAACGGCACGCTCGCCTCCCCTGCTACAGCTCGCGCGAGTAAAGTTTTTCCTGTACCTGGAGCACCCGTTAATATCACGCCTTTCGGAATACGCGCGCCGATATCTAGGAATTTCTTTGGATTCTTCAAAAAGTCCACGATTTCTTTCAATTCTTCTTTCGCTTCTTTCGCTCCAGCGACATCTTTAAATGTCACACGGTTATTTTTGTCATCGGGGTTCGTAATACGCGCTTTGGATTGGCCAAATGTAAACGCTTGCATACCTGCGCCTTTGACTTGCCTAGTGAGCATCCAGATAAAGAAAATTATAAGCACTACAGGTAAAAGAAATGGCAAGATATTGAGTAGCCAGTATCCAAAACCAGATTCATCTTTAATTTCTATCGGTGTCGCCGCAAGCTGTTCTTTTGTCACGCCATAGTTGTATAGCGTTTCAGAAAGCGAACTTTCGTTTTCTTTTTTTGCTTCGCCCTCTGTTTTATCTTTGAATGTTACATTCACATCCGCACCGACGACTTCAATCTTCTCTATCGTACCGTCTGCGACGTATTTCGCCACATCAGAAATAGCCAGATGCTTCACATCGGCTGGAGACTTAGCGACAAATGAGTAAATGATGGTAATACTGACAAATATAAAGAGTGCAATGATGATCTGATTGGCAATATTGGGTATTTTCTTCGGTTGTGGGGACTTTCTTTGTGTGCTCATAGTAGAAGTATTATACATGAAAGAGGGGTAAATAAAAAACTGGGCGGACCGTGAGTACACATGTTGATCCTTACAGGATCTGTACACCTTTTCCATTCGCGATTACACTCATGTGGAAAAGGTCTTCACCTCCGCCACATAAGCAAAGCAGTTTGCTTATTCAGTTCCACAATATAAAAAATCCTACTTGCGTAGGATTTTTTATATTGTGGAACTGGGCGGAGTTGAACCGCCATGCAAAAGATGTTCATAGATGAGTCTACGTGTGTAGCATGTCCGTTGGGTTTTAAATATTCATCCTAGAGAACATACAAAAAAGATGAACTCCGAGCTTTTAATTGTCAGAATCTATCGCAAGCTCTGATAGATTCGTAACCCGATAAATTATGCCTCCCCTATGTATCGGATGTCCATACAGGAGACACCTCACTGGCAATTAAGCGAGTTGAGGAGCGAAATTGAAACCAAATGCCGAAGCATAAGGAGACTTTATCGCTTTAGCGACTTTGTTTGCACTTAGTCTTTTGGAAGTAGTTTTACGAGATACCTCCGCACTCGACACGCACATCTATGGGACGGTCTTTTGTCGAAGCCCGTCAGTCCCAAAATTTATTTCATAAATTTTGTCCCGCGAAGTTTTAACGATGTGGGACTTATCTAATGATTTTCAATGAACCTACCGCTTATATTCCCTACGAATCTCACGATCCGTATCGCGCTTCTTGATAGTCTCGCGCTTGTCATAGTTCTTCTTGCCCCGGACGACTGCAAGCTCCACTTTTATTAAGCGCCCTTTACTATACAACGATAACGGTACTAGAGTCAAACCCTTCATATTGTCGCTTGGGGCTATTTCTTTTATCTGTTTCTTGCTGAGCAAAAGCTTCCGTGTGCGCAGTGGATCATAATCCTCTGGAGTATTACCCATCTGATACGGGGGAATCTGCATGTTCATGAGGTATGCTTCCCCTCCTCGGACAATAGCAAATGATCCAGCAAGTATCGCTCGGCCGTTTTTTATAGATTTCACCTCGTAACCAAAAAGCTCAATACCGGCTTCATATTTTTCTATGACTTCATAATTAAAGTGGGCTTTTCTATTGTCTATCAATACTGACATATGCTTATATTAGCATACTGTAGATATTTTCTGAGAGTTACTAAATCCTTAAGATAATGTTTCTTGGTTCTTATTATCTTTGTCGTTTGCAGCAATAGTGTTCATTATTTTAATTAAATATTCTGGTTTCGTCATTTTTAAAAAATCATTTTGTATCATTCCTTTCTTTTGGAGTTTAAGTAATTTCCTTAGGTGTTTCTCGGTAAATTCCTCACCGTACTTTTTTATTCCAAGCTCTTCCATCTTAAACTCTAATTCTTTCTTTCTCGCATCGAGTTCAGTTGGGTCACCAAAATATTCTTCTCCAGTTTTTCCATTGACAACAATTTCTTTCGTAGTCTTTGATGGATCAAAACCCTCTCGATAGAGATCATTAGCAACTGTTGAAATCATTTCACCTCCTCTTGTAGATTGATGTTGATATTCATGAGCTCCCATTGTTTCTACTCCAGAACTATTACTTGGTAAGTGGGTCTTCTCACCGAGTCGATAATAAGCAGCAGATCCAGGTACTGCTTCATCTATAGCTTCCTTACTTTCTAAAATATAGTCTTTCTCTAATTCAGCAAGTCGTTTTTTCTGTTCAGCAAGAGCCTTTAATTCATCTCCTTCAAATTCTTTGGTTAATCTAGAAAGGTACTCTTGGCTATTTATTTTATCTCGTAGCCATTTTTTTTGTCTGTCAAAATCACGATATACATCTATTATCTCCTTTGATTTTATGCTATCTCTGTTTTTTAGATATTTCTTATTATTATTCAATAATAATTCTTTGATCTGTGAAATTTCTTTTATAAGATTCTTTTCAGATTCTATCTGAATTTTTAAAACCTCTACTTGTCTCTTAATACTTTTGAATGGTTTGCCACTTTTCATAAGTGAATCTAGTTGTTTCTGTTTATTTTCAATATCTGTCACAATTGATGCTATTTGGTCCTCATAACTATAAATATCTGAACTATCAGATAAAAATTCTTGCACTGTCTTTCGTCTGATTTCCAATTCTTCAGGAGTTAATACTTGATCAAATGTTCCTTGTTTCACAAAATCTTTCTTGGCTTTTTTATTTTCAGGAAGAACAGGCAACGAATTAGTATTTTTCTCAAGTGCCCTACTGCCAAAGAGTGTTGAGAACAAAGTTAGAGCTCCTATTGCCTTAAATAAATTTCTAATATAGCCCAGGGGTTTGACTTTGCTATTTTTAACTTCAAAAGTACTTGCATCGCTACTCGTGGATGCAGTCTCAGGTATTTCCTTTGGCCATCCTCCAGATTCCTTTAATTGTCTTTTCAGTTCTTCTATACGGGCTAATTGCTCTTTATATTTATCGACTTCTTTCTTAATATTTTTCGCTTCCCTTGGGTTAACTCCTTCAAAATAGTGGGCAGTTCTAGGATTCTCCGCTTCTTTGGTAAACAAATGGTCGACATATGTTTGTTCTATATTCTTATTTGCTTGAGTATTGTGGCGCTTTTCCATTATATGCAAAGTGTAGGATAAAATATTCTATAAAGCAATAACATATTATAATTCTCTCTGGTTAAATGTAAAACCGCTCCTCAAAATTGAGAAGCGGCCACTCTTTATGACGGGAATTCGATTGAAAATTCGTTTGCAGTTACGAGGTAAAGATTTCTGGCGTTTTCCCTTCCATAATAGCTTTTCGTACAATCTCTCGATTGTTCTTTGTTAAAGGAACAAATCTGTGTCTTGTTGTACTGAAGAAATACCCATTTTCTTTTCTCTTATCCCACTTAACATGAGAATAGTAAAACTTGTTCTCAGTCCTTCTGTTTACTTTGCATTTTATGGTCTTATGAGACCTTGTATAGCGTATGCCAAAAACAAGAGCAAAGAGACTAAATACTAATAGCAAAATGCCATATTCCTCAAAGAAATGAATTAATAATTTTTCCATTTTTTAGATTTTAGATTTAAAGTACATTTTTGTTTTATTATTCAATCTTCAAGCTTTCGAAATGGAACAATTTTTCCATTGTTAACATGCTTTTTTAGAGGACCTATAACTAAATACATGACCCCAACCAAAGCTGCTATCATTGTAATTAAGAAGCCAATCCCATTTTTTTGAGAGCAACCGAAGATAAGTAAACAAATTACCAGTAAAAAAATGATCTTTTTCATAAATAAAAAGGATTTAAGTTTTTAAATTAGGTTAGATTTCAACTTGAGGGGAATTATGTCAAATAATAATCAAAAAGTCAAGTAAACAAAATCCTCTTGTTTTATATGTATATTTAGACTTCTGCAGTAGAGAAGGCTTCAAAAAAGGCAAGCTGGTTTTCTGCTCGTTTTTTATTCTGATCGAATAGATTGGTATATTTAGATGAATCAAGAACAAAATAATCCTCACTAAAGGCATCAGTTGCAAATCGAGCAGCTAGGTCGAGCGCAAGAAGTTGTATACCAGAGGGAATGGATTCTTTTTCTTGTTTAGTCAGGAATGTGGCGACAGACATATACCCATCAAGAGCGGCATCATAAATACTTTTATCAAAATATGCTTTTTCTGCATCTTCACCGCCTGGCATACACCAACTCCGCAGAGCGTCACCAAGATCAAGAAGAATGGGGCTATATGAAAGTGTATCAAGATCAATCAATGCCACCGCTTTGCCGCTCTCATCAAAGAGCACATTGGTAATCTTGAGGTCGCCGTGAATGATTCGCTTTGGTAGAGATGAAATGGTGGGAAGTTTATCATATGAGGTTAATATATTACCTGCCAGGGTCTCGAGTTTTAAATATTTATCAGTATCTTTATATTCAGAGAGAGTCGTACGCAATTTTTCCATATCGAAAGCCACATCATGATAATGAGGTAACGTAAATTTGAAATTATATTCACAGTCAATAAGCGCGCTATGGAATTCTCCGACTAATCGTCCAGCTTCTTTTGCATGCAGAGGTGAAGGAATAGAATTAAAAGTTTTACCTGGTAAATAGGTGAGCATTCGCCACCATGAAGCACCATCCCGGACACATAATGCTCCTTTTAACGTTCGTACAGGTACTTGAGTCACAATATTCTTTGAAAGAAGGTGTGCGGTTATGAAATCAATATCTTCCATAACAGAAATGTCAAATATCGGGCTCATTTTCTGTAAGATGTATTCTTTTTTTTCTCCCTCCAAATTTACCGTAAGGCGATAAGTTAGATTGATGGCACCTTCTTTATACTGTTCGTATGAAACATCTATATTCTCAGGAATGTATTGATTTATTATTTCTTTAATATACATAGTGTTATAAATCAATCTCCTCAAACGTGTGACAGCGCACATGGACCGGAAGCGCCTCTTGGGCTGCCACTCTGCGTGATTCTAAATACTTGATACGGATTTCCTCATCGTTATCAAAATTCATTGCCTCGTCAGGGACACGACTGATAAGGTAGGTCTTCACATGTGGCAATGTTCTGTGAACTTCATCAAGATTACTGCCTTTATTGTCCACAAAGATTACTTTCGTGCATCTAATTCCGTACTTTCGTATTGCTTCGGTTTTAGCTCTGTTTTCGTCTTTAGTGACATATTCAATATCATCAACTGCTTTATCTAAGCCTACTCCCAGGACCTTTTTATTCTGCCAGGCAATTGCACCAAATGATAGGATCATAATTTTGTATCCTTTTTCTTTGGCATCTTTTAAAACAGGTAACACATCGGAGAAAAGATACTTATCAAAATTAATAGACGCGGCAAAATCAAGAATCTCCTCCAGAGAACAGGGGGCAGGCTGCATAATCTTGTTAAGTTCCTGAAGGTGTTGTTCGGGTAAGTAGCCGATGTCAGCTGCCGCTCTATACGCCTGTTCCCATTTTTCAACAGGAATATTGAAATGGCTAAGCATTGGCTCTCTAATTTCATGCAGTAAAAAAGCATCGGTGTCGTAGCAGGTATGATCAAAATCAAGAATTAAAGCCTTATCGATTTTAGATTTTGTCTCCATAATAAAAGCAAGTTAAATATAACACATCTATGTATATTTACTATTGGTATTCACCTACCTTCGTCCGTTTGATCGAATAGGTCACGAGGGGCATGCCAAGCTTCTCGCCAATATCAGCCACAAGCTGGCGGACGTATGTCCCGCTGCTACAGTCCGCGACACATGAGAAGATGGTGTATTCTTCCTGATTATTATTTTTAAATGCTTCAGCCCACTTTTTTATAATCTCTTCTTGCCTGAAATCGCCTTTCACAAGCGCAATCCTCCTTCGTATCTCTTTATCGAGCTCGTTTTTCCCCTGTATCACTGTACTAGTACACTGAAAGTGTTTGATCGTAACTTCATGTTCAGGAAGTTTGCTAGGTAGTTCGTCATCTCGTGATAGCTGGAAGAGTTGCTTGCCATCGACAGTCTTGGAAGAGAAGGTGGGGTATTTTTGGATAAAAGTGCCGGTAAATGACTCCAGCGCGAAGTCAAAAGCTTCTTTTGAAACTGTTTGGCTTTCTTGAGCGGAGTCGTCAGGCAAAATTTTTGCATCTGGTGAACCTACCCGAGGACCAAAAATTTTGCCTGACGACGAAGCGACCAACCCTAGCAAATCATACGTATCAGTTTCGAAACCTACTAACACTTGAAATTCGTATGTCTTATCTAGTTTTAAGTATTTATCCTTATTTTTGCATTCCTCACCAATAAGCACGATCATGAGCCCTTCGGCCATCGGATCGAGCCGGCCAGCGTAAGTCATGGGTAGATCAGTCCATTCGGGATGCAAAATTTTAAGCTCATTGAGGCATTCTAGAGGAGTTTGACCAAGCTTTTTATAGACTATTACGACATTTTCTAACATATTGCCATACTATCATATATATGCTAGTATTCCCTTTAGGTAGGTAATCTATTTATTTCTATCGCGCACGTAAAATTGAGAGAAAGAATCAACAATCAAATACGAGCTAACGAGATTCGCGTGATCTCAAGCACTGGTGAAAACCTCGGTGTTTTAAGTTTTAAGGAGGCATTTGCGAAAGCTCAAGCAGAAGGCCTTGATTTGATTGAAATTTCTCCCACTGCCAACCCGCCGATAGTTAAAATTGCAGATTACGGAAAATACCAATACGAGCAAAATAAGAAGCAGAAGAAGGCCAAAGCTGGATCAAAGACTACCGAAACCAAAGCGATCCAGATCAAGATAGGTACCGGTGAAAACGATCTTGCCCTTAAAGCTCGAAAAGCTTCAAAATGGCTCAAAGAAGGACATAGAATCAAAGTAGAGTTATTCCTTTCCGGCCGTTCCAAGTATATGCCTGATCCATTTCTCAAAGAGAGAATCGATCGAATTCTTCATCTTATAACCGAGAATTTTAAAATAGCAGAAGCTTACAAGAAAGGTCCCAAGGGTCCAACTATCACAATAGAAAAAGACAAAAGTACTCCCACTCTCGCAAAAGTTTAAATAAAAAATTTATGAGTATAAAAACAAACAAATCACTAACAAAGAGACTGAAAGTTACAAAGAATGGCAAGATTCTTTCACGCGCACCAGGGTTTAACCACTTCAACGCAAAGCAGTCACGCAGAAAACAACTTAACGGCAAGAAGATGAATGACTTTGCTATTTCTAACAAGAATGCCCGTACATATCTAGCCAACGCGAAATAATTAATATTATAAAAGAAATATATGACCAGAGTAAAAAGAGGAACAATAAAGAATAAACGCCGCAAGAATATCCTAGTACAGACTAAAGGATTCCGTTTCGGTCGCAGTACAAAAGAAGCACAGGCTAAAGAGGCTCTTATGCATGCTGGTGCCTACTCGTTTGCTCATAGAAAAGACAAAAAGGCAGATGCCCGCAGTCTTTGGACCACTCGCATCAATGCTGCAGTCCGACCGCTCGGTATGTCATACAGCAAGTTTATCGATGGTATGAAAAAGAAAAATATAGGATTAGACCGCAAAGTCTTATCCGATATCGCAAACAACAACCCAGAAACATTCTCTCGTATTGTAAAAAGCCTTTAATAAAAAACTCCTCAAATGAGGAGTTTTTTATTTCTCTTTCTTTGTGCTGTCATCTTCTTTATCTTTCATGACAAGAGCAATGACTTTTTGGATTAATTCTTTGGGATCTTTGCTGAAAACGATCTTATTATTGGGCCTGTTAGCTCGAGCGATGACTTCCTTGATGGTTTCTGACATCGTCCATTCGCCTTCCAGGACTCCGATCGGCTTACCGTCTTCAAATGCAATGGTAAACTCATGAAGAGTACCGATACGCCCGCAACCAATAATGATCGCGTCGCAACTGCGAGTGAAGAGCAAGTCTCTGCCTGAAAAACCAAAACCAGTGTAAATAATGAGATCCATATAATCAAGCGGTAGACGATAGGTATTAATATGTTCACGCTCATTAGCTGCGGGAGAGATGCCGATACTAACACCTTTTTCTTCCTTTGCCCGCAGGCGCGAATCCGGTACAGCCATGCCGAGCAGTACGTATCCGATGTATTTCATGTCTGTTTTGAAAAGAGTGGCCGAAAGTAGCGGCCCGGCATGATCAAGGGCCGTACCGTTGGTTGTTGCATGACGAATGGTCAGTGCGCCACATGAACGCACCTTTGCGGCCTTCACCCTGCGAGCATCCATTCCCGAATGCACGTCATCGCCTCCTTCACCGGGCACCGCAGTGCCGTGTACGCGCTAGCGCCGGGTCGGGAAGCGGGCTCCTTCTTGAGCGCGGGCAGCGAAGGCACCATTGTACGTTGGC
>JANOFO010000011.1:0-103854 GCA_031413715.1 Minisyncoccota bacterium | reverse complement strand
CCCGACGACCGCACTACTACTGATCACTCCTGAGAGGTTGTCGATCTCGGGTTCTACCTTCGTATCGAATGTAACGGATATCTGGACTGTAGTATCGGTCGGACTTGTGGTAATTGCCGTAATTGGATTGATGGCGGATGCGCCTGATTCAGGGATGGATATTTCCCCCGATACGATATTCTTGTTGATATCAAGGGTATCACTATAACCTTGAGCTGTTCTTTGAAACTTCTTCATCACATTTACTACCAAGAAATACTTCCCATCAGAGATATTTGAAAATTGTCCTTCTGCCAATACTCCATTTGATCTGAATCCACTATTTAAAGTTTCGGAATTTGATATATAGAGTGGCGCTGCGACCGATCCTTTTTGGGTTACGAATTCATATGTATTGTTTATCACCGGAGACTTTGCGACCCGTACTACCAGCGAGTAATCGATACTACTGTAACTTCCATTCACCGCAGTATTCTTGAGTTTGAAACCAAGCAGTCTATTATTGAGACTATATTCTCCCACAAGATCAGTGATGCTAGCGGAGGTGAGGGGTTTGGTTATAGTGGCTTCTGTACCGAGGGGCAATACGAAAGAGAGCGCGAGAATTGCTATAAGGATATAGTATAATCCTTTTTTCATATTTAGAGAGTCAATTTTAATTGCCCACTTACTTTTTGGAAAAAAGTACTCAGATTCTCTAGGGATAATCCGATCGTCGCATACCCACCTCGAGATGCAGGACGGATAGTCAACTCCGTTTTCTTGGAAGGAGTCGCTATGTCTTCATCGTTTATTTTCCATTTATAACTGAATTTACCCTCATTTCCCTTTACGGCAAGGAAGTACGGTACGGCAACAATGGTCATTTCATCTCCAATGACAACCGTGTTATTTTTTAAAGAATTATTATATAGGATTCCTTCTGTCGGTGATTTTTCATAGAAAACAATTTCTGGCCGTACTATAGGAATCTTAATGGTCTTTGCTGCGCTGTAGCTTTCATCAACAGATGACGCTGCTACGCTTACCTCTTCGTTTTTATTGAGTTCGCTGTTTGCGAATATATAGGAATCCTTGTTGTATCCAGATGATCCTGCTACTGTATTTCCATTATTCTTCCAAGTGTAGACAATATTCCCTTTGCCAGATCTCTGTGTGCTTGTATTTGATATCGCTACCGCCTTGATAAGACTTTCAGCAGAAGCAAAAGATTTTCCCCGATAAAAGGCAGGTGTATATCCGTCCACCGATTCCCATAAAATATCAATCTCGGAAGGGTTAATGACAATTTGCCTTGTTATTTTGTCTAAGGATCCTGAGGGGGTAATTATTACGCTCAGCGTAGTAACGGTATTTGGCCCCAGAGCCTTGAACGAATAATTTGTCCGGCCTATTCCTGAGAGTACGATATTTGATCCACTCTGCCACTCTATCAGCGCTTTGTTCAAGTCAGTCGCGTAACTCGTCAAACGTATTTTTATATCCTGATAAGGTTCAGGATTTTCAGGGGTTATGTTTATGCTTATATCGGAATCTTGTATTCCGATTTCTCCTACTCCTTGTGAGAATCTTGGCATATATAACATAGTCAAAATTAAGACTAAGGTAAATAGGATTTTGTTTTGAGAGGGTATCACTTCTCTATTATATGACAACCTACACTGCTTGCCAACCTGTCAAAACTTATGTATTTATCTGCGCGTTCTCTTTGGCTGTAAACTCATCTTTGGCTTTCTTTATGGCAAGTATCTGGGACGGATCTGATGTTATGATCTGGTCCTCGGTATACGAAGCAATAGTTTTTACTGCCACGTGTTTAAGGCCGGCGAAGAATATTCCTTCCCCCACATTGGCTTCCAAGAGCAAATATTTTTCCTCATCGGTCAAGTTAAAAGTCTTCTGCAGGATATCTATGGTCGATGGTGACTGTTTTAAAAGAAGCTGAATAGATGAGTTGGTTACGATAGGCACGCCATAAGGGCTCTTCATAAAGTCACCGACATCTTGAGTAATAGTCGCCAAGCCCAGATAATATTTACGCCCGCGCTTGGCGATAGAATAGAGGAATGATGCCGTATCTTCTGACTTCATCATCCACCATGCCTCATCTACCACAAGTAAGCGTTTTTTCACATTTTTCCTGATGGCGTTCCATATATAGTGTGTAACAATATACATTGCCACCGGTTTGAGTTCGTCTTCCATGTCGCGGACCGAGAACACAACGAACTTACGGTTGATATCCACGTTTGATGGCTGGTTTAGGAACGATGCCCATGATCCATGAGTGAATTTTGCCAAGCGTTGAATGAGAGACCCCGACCCTTCCATTCCTGCAAGCACCATTTCAAAATCTGTTAGAAGCGGAGGTTCAATATTAGTAAAATCTGATTCGGCGGTGATATCTTTTAGAGCATATGTTTCAGTGATCGCTCGATCGATAATCGAATCCTCTTCAGGAGAAAGTCCTCCAAGCATGATTCTGAAAAGACCGACCAGATTAATTGTATTGGCGCGAAGCACATCGGCGGGGGTTTCGTCCGAGCTAGGAATAGGCAAATCGAATGGATTGATATGGTGGTCGGACGAGAGCGCGATGTTGAAGTATCTTCCTCCGACTGCTTCTGACAAATATTCGTACTCCCGCTCTGGGTCAATGACGATAACTTCCGTATCGAACATGAGTGTGCGGATAATCTCAAGCTTGGTTGCATATGATTTGCCAGCGCCGGAGGTCGCGAACGTTATGGAGTTATAGTTTGGTAGAGAAAATCTGTCAAATATGATCAAGCTCGAATTGTGGCGGTTTACTCCATAGAGAATTCCCTTATCTGAGGTCAGATCGAATGACACAAATGGGAACAAGCTTGAAAGTGGTTCAGTATTAAGTTTTTGGTGAATACCAAGAAGGTCCGTCCCGAGAGGAATGACACTTTTAAATGCTTCATCTTGCTGAAACAAAGCAGGCTTCAAATATATAAGTTTTGACTCCAAAAGAGATTTTATTTCCGACTCAATCTTGAAAAGGTCATTGTCATTGTCGGCATAAATAGTGATATAAAGACCGACATCAAACATCTTTTCTTGCGCTTGCATCAAGTTGTCTCTCAAACTTTCCAAGTCGCGGTAGGCGGTATCAAGCATCGGATCTCGGACAAGACCCTTGGATTCTCGAATGGAAATCTGGCTTTGAACCTCGGCCACTTTTTTTTGAAACGATCTTAGAATATCTGCCGTATCTATCGGATGGATGAATATAGATATATCAAAAACTTTATCTAAATTAATGATGGGAGAAAACCAGTTGTCAGTGAGATAACGTGGATATGAAATCACAAAAAAAGTACGAGCAATTTTGTCTCCAAGATTAAGACCCTTTGGAGTTATTTGAAGGGCCGATGGAGCGATTATATCTTGGAGTTCAAGGGTCGCAGCCCGGTAGATCTCGCTTGGAATTACAGGCATAACGACGCTCTTTGGTTTTGCGCTGCTCTTGTCTCCCCCAAAAATTGATGAAAATAGTCCCATAAAATATTATAACTTGATTCCCTGGCTGATATCTCCAGGATTGAACGTCTTGTAGAAAAGCTCCACGACCTCCTCCGTCTTTAGCTGTGAGCTGCGAATACCTAACCCCCCGAGTCCGGAGATAATAACTCCAACACGCTGATCAAGCTGACTGCGTTTCTCTTCAAAATCTGCCAAATCCATAGCCTTTTTTGTATCCTCAACAATCTTTTTTGAATTACTTCCGCCTAAAAGATTGTCGATTATACCTCCGCTTGACCTCATAGCTGCTTGACTGTACGGTACGACGATAAAAAATGTTTTTGTCATGATGTTTACTTCGTCAGTGAATGAGCGTATGAATTCCATGTATTCTTTTGTCTGTATTTTAAGTAATTTTTCAGTCTGCTCCTTTTCTCTTGCTTCGAGAGTCATAAGATATGGGCGGATGTCGAGCCTGCGTGACTGCATTACGATCTGCGTCGAAAAATCAAGACTATTGAGGAATGATTGGAACTGAGTAATGATAGCGATCTGTTCGTCGGAAGATTTCAAAGAAAGATTTATAGATGAGGCTATTAAAACAGCCCGGAGTCCTCCGTCTTTGAGAATAATAACGCCATTGCGAACTTCTTTTATTGGCACGAACTCTTGCGCGGAGCGAGCATTGATAGCCATAGCACAATTATATCATAGATTATTACCTAGTATCGCTCCTCTCTTGTATATCAAGACTCCATGATAGATCCTTAAGCGAACTTGATGATGCAATGGGCACTATTGAAATAGGTTCAGCCAGAGTTTCATTTTCTTTATTTTGCGTACCAGGTTTTACAAGTCGCTGCTTCCATATATAGAGCTTATTGGAGACCAAATATGTGAGTCCGGCTTGTAGATAGTATATAAAAGGCTTGTTATTGATCTTGTAGAATATAAGTAGAAGGGATAAACCGGCGATCGGAATAATTAAGAATATGCCGATCCAGATCGGCAGGAGTTTATATATAACGAATATCATTCCTCCTCCTCCGACCATATAGGCAAATTGACGGAAGGTGAATGGTCCGAAGAGTTTGTCTTCAATATCGATGAATTGTGGAACCCGAAATTGCATATCTATATTCTACCACAGACTACTCTATAGATTCTTTATATGGATCATGTGCCGGTAAAGGCGCGGGCGCTTCTTTGACTTTCACGGGAGCTTGCGGCGGAGTTTGGTTGCTTAGTTTAGGAAGTGAATGATCGCTTGTGATTGGTTTTGTCATCGTTACCGTGCTCAATTTGCTTGCAATGATACTCTTTGCAAGATCATTCTCTTCGGATTCTTGCTTTTTCTCTTCCATTACTTCGATTCCAGCATTTTTATATATCCCCGATTCAGTTTTGGACAATGAATTAGAACTTTCCACTAATACCACTTCTTTCTTTGGTGTCGGTGTACTTGTATTTATAATAGGACTTTTTGCATAGGGAGGAATCGGCACTTCATCTTCCCCACTTCCCATTTCATTTCCTGTTTCCCAATGTAACTTTAGCATCGCTCTGATACTCTTGAGTACGTTTTCATTTACAGCATTTGCCAGGACCGTAATTTTTTCCTGCGACAAATTTAATTTTTCTTTCAATTCGGCTTCATATTTTTCCGGATGAATCATTCCAAGAAGTACTTTGTTGGTAGCTTCCTCTAGGGCTCCCATTTGGTCGATCGAAAGTTTGTTCTCGCTCGCTATCGCATACAATGCTGCTTGATAATTTGATTCAGTTATCGCCTGCTGAACTTCCTTTGGTAGTTTTTTAAAACGGTCGTCGAGATTTTCCCTACCGCCGTACTTTTCTGCTACAAGTGATTCAACATGATTATCATATGCTTGAGCGAGAGAAGGAAGTATAGGTTTTAATACTGAGTCATTTATTTCTGTCACCATTTTTTCTATCATGGTGCTCACCATTCCAAGTTCATTGAAAAGTGTCGTTACATAGTCTTCCAAGGTAATAATGCCGAGGAGCAGTATCGTAGTTTCTGTTCCCAAGATTTCTTTTTGATTTTCATTCAAGCCGTATTTTGTACTGACCGTCTTCAATGTTTCCATCCACTTCATACTAGAAAATGACTGCTGTACATCCGTTGGAAGCTTGGAGTAATAGAGTGCTATTTGTTCTTGTAGTTGTTTTTGATCCATAATTTATGTATTAATGATGTTCTCCTCCACCTTTTGCTTCCGCTTTGCCATGCCCGGCGGTATCTACTTTAACGTCTATTTTAAGACCACTGAGTGCGCTCGTGAGTGTGTTGTCCAAATCTTTAAAGAAGTCCTTTTGTCCGGTGCCGTGATCCACTCCAAGTCCTTTCTTCAATCCTGTTTTAATAGCTCCTGATGCATTAAGCGCAAGGATTCCTCCGATAATAGGTGCGATTCCAAGGAGTGCCATACCCATTCCAGCACCAGTAACTCCCCACTTAGATTTATTGTTTGCCATGTTACGGATATCGTAACTTCCTTTATGCAAAGATTGAATGAATTCTCCCATAGCGGCGTTTGCTTTTGCCATCTTAGCCATATCAGCTGCTGGATGCTCTCCAATACCATGAGCTAATGTTTCTGCTGAATGAGACCATTCTCCCTTTGGATCATCAGCCATTTTATGATCAGCTTCAAGCGTCTCTCTTTGCTCAGCTTTTAATTTGTCCCATGTAAGACCATTGTACATAGCTTTTGAAACAGTATCTCTATCAACTCTGTCACGAGCTTTTTTAGCCTCTGGTTCATCAAGTTCGCTATACTTAGCGTCTTTATTATTAGTAACTTTCTGAGCTGCTTCGTTAAGTTCATGTTCTGCATGCATTTTGTCTTTAACTGCTGCCGTCTGTCTTTGGAACCAGCCTTTTTTAGTCACTTTACCGGTAGAATCTTTTTCTCTTCCTATCTTATTAACTCCTACCGCAATATTTGCTGTCGCTGCTTTTCCAGTAGATAATACTGTTTTCCTTGCTGCATTTAGATATGCAATTGGGTTCCACTTGTTCTTGATCTCATCTGTGAAATGACTCCTGACATTTGTTCCAAGTTTCCTGTCTCTATCGCGCGCGCTATCATTCTGCGTGTATTTAGCGATAGCGCCGAGTGTCTGTCTTCCTGCAAATGCAGCCGTGAGTGCTGCTCCACCCAACACCGCTCCACCACCGACAACTGCTGCTTTTGTCACCGCGGAGCCTATCTCACCAGCAAATTTAGATGCAAGTTTCTTTGCCTGCATGAGAAGGATCATGATAAATGCAAACGGGAAGATTATCGATATGATAAGTTCGGCGCCGCTTGCTCCGCTAAGTTTTGGCAGAAAGTCCGCCGCGCTTACGAATTTTATGATCAAATAAAGAAAGAATATGAATATCGGAGCCAGAAATGCGAGCTTGAGAGTTTCTGGCCACCATTTTTTCCAACCGAGCATCGATATATCTTGCATTTGTGGCACGGTGTATGAGAAAAATGCGAACGGTACGAATACCATAGAAAGCCACAATCCTATGACTCTGGCCAAAAAGAGAAGTCCAACGGTCAGGAATACGAAGATCCCTACGACATTCACCGCTGTTGCAAGTAGTGTCACTAAAATAAATGTTCCGTTGCTGATGCCATTTGAATTAGATTCACTCTGCGCTTGATCTCCTGCTTTTTTAATAGTCCCAACTTTGGCAGCTCCAATGATAAGCTTCTGCGGATTTACAAGACTAACGAGAGCTTCAGATAGTTGCCTTTGATTGTTTTCTCCCACTGTACTTGTGACGCTAGTTCCGTCTGTTGATTTTTTGGTGACTTTGACATCGACAGAAGTATAGAAGACTCGCGCTAGTATGTTTGAGGTATCGATAATGAGTTGAGTGGCAAAAAGACTGAAATTAATCAGGAGTCCGATAATGACCACATTGATAATCATCTCTTTCGTTTTGAATCCGTGGAGCGATAGGACTGTCGCAATGGCAATATAAAGAAGTACAAAGATAAAGAATAGATTCACAAAATCCCGTACAATACGCCAGCCCTCCACTACAAACGGAGACCGATAAGAGCCATCACTCACCGAGTAATAAAAAGTATTATCAAAAAATTTTCCGGCTAATCCAAACATATATGATGTTGGCTGGAATAGAGCCGTGTAGAGAAGTTGGGCAATACAGCCAGAAACACTGACATGTATTAATCCCCACACACAAGATGGCAAGTACCCACCACCACTTGCGCTAGAAATTACTTCTACTTTTGTATCACATGGATCGTTTTCACCTACTGTAAAAATTTCACTATTTAGTTGAAATCCAAAAGAGTCTGTTATTTTGACTGGACCTGAACTAGTACCATTGAAACCAATGTAAGTTACATAATATGGGGTATTGGGGGTTAACGGCGTACCGTCATCAAATTTTGTTATCTCAGGTATATCAAACCTTTTATCTAAAATAGCACCATCAGCAACAGCAAAGTCGTCAGTTGAACCATAACTTAGTACTTTTGTTTCAACCTCTGCTGGATTAGGTACAAATATAGATTGAGGCCCGTAAATATTATCTAAATATGTAGGGATGTATATTCCCATTTTATTTTCGTCTTCCTCAAGGACAGGGTTAAGTTTTATTGGCTTATTTGTTACTACGTAAGCTACCCCATGGTTTTTTGTTGTTTGTAGTCTTTGAACAAGAATATTAATCTTAATTGAAGCGCTACATCGACTAACTTTTTCTAGACCGATTTCAAGAAATGCTGCTTCAGCTGCCGATTTTTCAATAGTCAGTTTGTTTTTTTGATCAATACCTACACTAAAAGGCGCGAAGAGATTCACGAGGATGAGAGTTATGAATATGTACGGCAGGATCTTTTTCATGTCAATTACCAAATTTTGAGCAATTGCTCAAGCGCGCTAAAATCCGCAATATAATATGGTGTTCCGCTTGCAACAGGGCTCGTATAATATGGATTGTCTTTTGTGGCTTGAGGGCCAGTATATGCTCCGCTTGATTTCTCTGTCAAACATTGATTGTATAGAGTGTTTGCCTGGTTAACGAGAGCCTGATTTGTCGCAATATCGCTCTCCACGATAAAGAGATCGTCAGCTGTCTTGAGTCCTGGCGCTATCAGATAATATTGGCGGAGCAAATCTTCAAGCTCGACCTTCTCTTCATCGGTAAATACGAGCGGTTCTGTGTCGAGACAAATATATGGGCTTGGCGTCGGAGTAGATGTAGATAAAGTTGGGTTATTTGATGTTGTTGGTAGTGATCCAAGGGTGGGCGCTGCCGTAGTTCCACTTGTCGTTGGAGCTGGGATCGGATTGAGCGGCGGATGTATAAGCCCTCCCTGAGTTCCCAAGCCTGTGCCTCCAGAGAGCCCACTTCCTATTCCCAAACTGCCGCTATTGTTGAGGGGTGTTTCCGCGATTCCAGTATTGCCAGAAGTGTTCGTTCCGCCACTTGTTGTATTGTTTGATCCAGTAGTTGATGTTGAAGTATTTGTATTTTCTCCACTGCCGTCAATCACAGATAAATCTTCCGGGTCTCTTGTGTCCGCGAGAGGGTTAAAGCTCTTGTTGAGATCCTCCGAATTCTTTGTTCCGAAAATCTGGGCGCTGTTTTTGAAGATAAAATATCCTCCGATAAGAAGTACGATAACAGCGATAAATGTTATGATGAATGCCTTTGATTTTTTTTGATTGCGTTCCATATGATTTATTTAATTACACCGTTTTCCATATATGTTACTTTCTCCGCAGTCAGACACACAGACTTGATCGCTGGCAGTCCCGCTTGAGCTCTCTTTGCCGTTCGGCGAGCTTGCGCAGCCGCGATGATCACATTGACTTTACCCTTGATAACATCAAGCTCTTTGATATTTGTATCACTCTCAAGGAGAGCTTCCTTGTAATCATCTTGGACCTCGTTGATAGTATCTGCATATATGCCTATATCTTTCGTTAAAGTAAGGCCTAAAGAGGACATTTTCAGATGACTAGTATTATTAGGTGAATAATTCTGCATAAGGCTATTTGCTCCATATGTAGTATTGACTCTCGCTTCGTAGTCGTCTAAATTACTTTCTAATAAACTTGGATCTATCACAACCTGTCCGCCATTGCCGACTCCATCAATATATGAGCTCAGAGTATCTATTGAATTGGTGCGCCAATTTGTATTTGGTCCAGGGATACAATAATCAAGTTTACCGAGAGCAGGCAGGATGTTCATTAAAACTGTCTTAGAATCGTTTAATTTATTTACATAATCAAATTGAGTTTGAAATACACCTTTCTTACTTATAGTCAACTTGCCATTCGTTGCTACTGTGTATCGATTGCCTAAATCACGTGTAATATCAAACGGCCCTTCAGTGGCAGAACTGCCAATTGTCGATGAGTTAGAAACCAAGATGCTATTTCCAAGTGTATCGAAAACCTGATTTACTCCGAACCCGCCGCTAGTCGTACTGCTGAAATTATTTGCACTTGATCGTAGACTTGAGAGTCCTTGATTCTCGAATTTATTAACGAGTGCGGAGAATAGTGCATTTAGTGCATCATTTAGTGTCTTGGCGAGTTCAAGTTGACGCTCTGGAGAATTAAGATAGGTACTAACTTTATCTCGAATAGCAGATCCCGGAGTGACTGTCTCATATATCAGACATTTTGGTGATCCATCTGAGTTTTGATATATATCCGAATTGTCGTCAGGGTCAATCTTTGCCCACTCCACACATCTCTTTTGCGAAAGGTATCCCCCACTTTGAGTAAGCTCATCCTTTGTATTTTGAACTTCACTAGCTTGTCTCTCCACAAGGTTTTGTGCTTTTTTGGAAACAAACCCTAATGGATTATTTGGATCACGCTGTGTCAAAGCAAACCAACCATCCCAACCACCTTCCGAAAAGTCATTCTCAAAACTATTTAATGTTGCTCCTGGTACCAAGTAGCTCGTCAGATCTTGCTTCATTGAGTTTGTAAAATTCTTTTCAGATTGATTTTCTAGTATTGCACCCTGGGCAAAGATACGACCGTACGGTAAGTCTGTGGTATTTTCAGGATTCTTAAACAAGTTTATTTCCTCTGTCAAAATCTTATCTTCGATAGAAGTTATGAATGAGTCAACATTGCGGATAAAAAAAGGATCACCATTGAAACCGGTGTTAACCCAGTTCATGGTGTACTTTGTCATGGCTGTTAGTTGATTTTTGGCAAGCGTGATAGCGATTCCATTGATACAATCTTCCCTGAAGGAAGCTGCTGCAACTTCTTCTTGGTTGCGCTGTACTGCAGTATTGATAGCTTCCTGATCTATGTTTAGTTTTTGTTCCAAGGCTTTTGCGCGTGCCTTATCTGCCTTTTCCTTCGCAATTATCTGAACTCTAAGTCCCGGATCCGCTGTCGGGAATCCAGGTGTTGCCTCAGCTGCTTGAATGGCTATCCCAGAAATTTCCTCTACCAATTTTTTTGCTAAGTCTTCTTGGGCTTTTTGCAGCTTCCGCTTAGCCTTTTCCGTTTTTGATTGTAAAAGATTAGAGAGAAACGTCGAGGTTACTTTTGAAACTTTATTTACAACTCCTGTACAACCAACAACACTCGTCAAAAGTCCGCTTGATACGATCCCACTTAAGGATATTTTATATGGATTGTTACCACTCGCATTCGGATTGTCGTAGTTAAGAAATTCATTGTCGGCGTTCACAGATAATGGTAAGAAGATATGCCCCGAAAGCAAAGTAAACATGATTGCTATTGATATAATTTTTTTTGCAACCGGCCTCTTCATAAGTGTTTATATATCTAGAAGTATATCATTTTTATTAGTAATTGTCTGACAGTATTTCCATATCGGTAACCAACGCGTCGCTATATTTATTGTAATTAATCAGGGCTTTCATGCCGGCAATCTGGTCAGTGAGCACTCCAAGCATCCCTTCTATAGATTGGCCTGTTTTATCATAATCGTTGGCTAGATTAAGATGAATAGAGATAAAGGAAGCAGGAACAGGGATTTTTATGAGATCCTTGCCGGATGATTTGTATGCCTGGCCTATTGCTTTTGCTATCTCAAGCACTTTAGAATCGTTGTTTTTGACTCCTTGGGCTATAAATGTAAGCTCATTTCCTATATCTTTCTTCTTGTATTTAAGAAGCAAGTTTTTAATAGCATCAAAGTAATTATCAATTTCTTTTTCGGAATCGCCTTTAATTATAAGCATATTTCTTGTATATGTATCAGGAATTGAGGTTGCCACGATTTTTTCACCAATCGTATCGGAAATTGCTTTCAATGCTGTATCATCCAAATTGCCACTTTGTTCTAAAGACATAAGGATGGCAAAAAATTCCCTCGATAACAGTTCATTTTCTGTTGCGGGTTCAGCATTTATTGCAATTTGGGAGCCACCTTCGGTTTTTGCTAAGATTTCCCTCTTTGCCAGTATAAACTCCTTGTTTGATGGGCCATTTGTGTTTGGGTCAAGGCCCCACAGAGTTTCTTCCCAATCGGGAATACCGTTTATGTTGGTATCTTTTTGTACAACATCCTTGATTTGGAGTTTCACTGGCTTACGGAGTAAAGATGGATTTCTATTTCTGAAAAATGAGACAACTTCATAGATACCGAAAACAACTGCAAGGAGGAGGATGAGCAGTAAAATACGGGCTACAAATTGTTTACTCGGCAAGTACTCTTTCTTCATTGATTACACAATCAGTATACAATTTATTCTCAGAATTTCCTATACAATATCGGTCAAATAGCAAGACATTGCAAGCCATATTGAGAGCGTTAGGTCTTCTGCCCGAACTTTTGTATCTAAGCCAAGACTCACAAACATATTTTGTATATGAAAAGGGGTCGTTACATCTTCCAAGTTTTTTCTCAAGACTTTTCGCTTATGAGCAAATCCCATCTTTAACACCTGAAAGAAGACGTCTTCATATTTCTTGGTTTTGAAATTCTTATCTGATATATCGGTGATAGCAACTATCGCAGAATCTACCTTTGGACTCGGAGAAAAAAATCGCTTGCCGACCTTCATCATATATTTTGGCGTGCCGTACGCTTTGACAGAGAGCGATAAAATGCTTTCTTTTTTATCCCTCGCCACGATGCGCATCGCAACTTCTTTTTGAACTAAAAGAATCATCGTACTTGGTTTTGTTACATCTCCAAGAAATCTTTTGAGAATAGCTCCTGTGATATTGTATGGGATATTAGCAATTATTTTATACTCCGCTTTTTTCAATCCATAAGTTTCTGGATCAAATTCTAGGATGTCTCCATTTACAAGTTTTAGTTTGCCTATTTCTATCTCCTCTTTAAATTTTTCTTCCAAAACTTTAATCAAATCGCGATCTTTCTCGACAGCGATTACTTTTTTTGCTTTTTCCAAAAGTTTGCTCGTGAGCGCTCCCTTACCAGGACCAATTTCAAGAACTGTATCTTTACTATCTACGTTGCCAGCCTCGCACATCATCCGAAGCGCAGGTTCCGATTTCAAAAAGTTTTGCCCCATTGATTTTTTAGCATGGTGAATCATATTATAAATATACTACTTTCTCTCCTCTTCCTATCTGTCCCTGCTCAAACTCCGTTAGGTATTCTGGAATATCGGAAATAAACTCACTCGGGGTATTTATTTGCCTTGAGCCGAATATCGTTCGTAGCTGTGCATAAGATAAAAATAATTTTTTGCAAGCGCGAGTAAGCGCCACATAGAATAGTCGTCGTTCCTCTTCGCTATCTTCTTTTGATTTACTATCATTTCTCGCGTGTGGAAAAAGATTCTGCTCTAGTCCGGTAATAAAAACATATTTGAACTCCAATCCCTTCGATGCATGGACTGTCATCAATCGTACACCCTTACTCTTGTGCATGAGGGTATCTTGATCGCTTGCAAGCGCTGCGTCTTCAAGTAGTTTTTCCATCCCTACGCCTTGGGGTAGCGCATCATATTTTGTCGCAAGAGTCACCAATTCCTTCATATTTTCCAAGCGTTCTTGCTCATCGCTCGGTCCATGCGCGAGCAGTTCCTCGAGCCCGCATACTTCTATAACATATCGTATTGATTCAGAGGGTGTATGTGACTCTGCATAAATTTTGATTTTGTCCAAGAGCTCATAAAATCTCGTTATTTTTATCTGCATGGATGCCGGTAATTCCGAAAATTGATCAGCGAAAAGTTTCGCAAGTGTTACTTTGCCGATTCCTCGTGCGGGGACATTGATGATTCTTTTTATGTCAGATAAACTTTCTCTATTGTATGCAGCGCGGATGTATGAGAGCAAATCCTTAATTTCCCGGCGCTCGAAGAATTTCACACCAAGCACTTGATAGGGGATCTGTTTATGTAGAAGTGCTTCTTCAAGTACACGTGATTGGAAATTCGCGCGATACAAGACGGCGATATTTTCTGGGTCATTATTTTTTAAAAGTCCTTCTATCAGTAACGCAACATATTCTCCCTCGCCCGTCTCATCATATGCTTCGTAAACACTGATCATCTCGCCCGTATTATTTTCGGTGAATAATGTCTTGTCTACTCTATACTGGTTTTTCTTGATGACATTGTTAGCTGCCTCGATGATATTTTTCGTTGAACGGTAATTCTGCTCAAGCATGATAATTTTCGCATTCGGGTAATCTTTTTCGAAGTGAAGCATGTTCTTGATATTTGCTCCGCGCCAGCTGTAGATATTCTGATCGGTGTCGCCGACTACGCAAATATTTTCATCCTTGCCGACAAGCAGCTTTACCAATTCATACTGCACTTCATTCGTATCTTGGTATTCGTCCACATGAACATACTTCCATCGTTCCTGATAATTTTGTTTTATCTCCGGATATTTTTTCAAAATGAGCACGGTCTCGAGTAGTAGATCATCAAAATCAAGAGCTTTTTCTTTCTTGAGAGTTCTTTCATATTCGCGCCAAATTGTGGCGACGATACTTTGCATTGCGCCTGATGCACGTTCAGCGAAGGTGGCGGAAGTTATAAAGTCACTTTTTGCTTTCGATATAATGCTTTTTATTTTGCGTGGTTCGTACTGCTTTGGATCAATATCATAGAGCTTCATAGCGTCCTTGATTATCACGAGTGCGTCGTGCTCATCCGCAATCGCAAAGTGCTTAGTTAAACCTAAAAGGTGCGCATTTTCTTTGATAATTTGAACTCCGAGAGAATGAAACGTAGAAATGAATGGCCCATTGCCGTTTGCTCCATGTATCCTGTCTTCGAGAAGCGCATCCACTCTCTCCCGCATTTCTTTTGCAGCTTTATTGGTAAATGTTACTGCAAGTATATTTTCGGGAGCTATTCCTTGGTGGATAAGATGGATGATACGGACGGTTATCGTCTTGGTCTTGCCTGCTCCCGCGCCAGCTACTATCAAAAGAGGCCCGTCCGTATACCGTACTGCCTCTTTCTGTTTATCATTTAAAGATTCTAGGTACTGCATGAACTCCTAGTATACCACTTTTACTATGCTGCCTTTTCTTTGTTGTTTTGATCTTCATCGCGTTGTCTTTCCTGTCGTAACATCTTTTGACATGCTCCCATGCTCACCCCCACTCTTTTTCCTTCGTTTGTTCTGAAAACTATAAAATGTTCGTTGCCACGCTCCACTACTCCGATGATTTTGTAATCTTTATTCTGTTCTTTGAGATATTGGTTTAATTCGTTAGTGTATTGTCCAATTTTGAACAATCTCCCATCTTCAAGGTTTATTTCTGAAGGAGTGAATTCTCTTTCAAGTTTTAACGGAATCTTTCTTTGGTATGCTTCATTGAGATTCCTCAAACTCCCTTCATTTTTAAGTTTTGTCTGTCGTATCCCCTCCTTCTCTTTTTCTTCGTTAGGTTGTTTGAGCAATATCTCACCCTCGTTTATTCTTTTCCGTAAGTCTGTTCTCATCCATTCATACGGACTTGATCTGAAATCCTTTAGGTCATTCTCTGCGATGGTATCTTTTTGTTTATTGCCGAACTTTTTTTCTGTTAGCCATTTTTCACACCGCTCTTTCTGATCGTGAATCGATTGTTTGAGCTTCGTATCTCGAATAGCGTCAATCAATCTATCTGCTGATTTTTTTATACTGGGAGCGAATTTTCCTACATGTATATTATATTGCTCCTTTATTTCTGGGGTCGCTTTAGTAGCAGGCTCTTCTATATATTCTTCTGCTTCCCAGTCTGGATTTGTTTCTACGGTAATTACCGCGTGTTTTTGAGAAAGCTGTTCTTTCATGCGCTATATTATACACCATAAATATTAGACTTGTCAAAATCGCAATTTATGTTGAAATATAAGGATCTGAAGGTATAATGCCACTTGGTGTGTATTAATGTGTTGACTACCACTTCGGAGTGCGATACCCTTATACTTAGGGATCAGATGTGAGATTCCTACCTGCCGACAACGAAAGAATATCCTTATTTTACAGCATTCCTGAGATGATTTTAGCAGCCGTGCCGAGTTTACTTATATTTTATATATAAATTACAGCCCTCGCATTTCGCGGTCGTACTGTAATTCCCGAGATGGGAGTAGCCCTGCTTGGTTAATTAATTTAGATTTATTAAACCTACAATCCAAGACTCCACAGACGCTCCTTCATACCCGGAGCGCCCTACGACGAAAATATCGTTATTTACCAAGCCTTTTACTATGAAGGTTTATTTCTCTTTTTTAATACTTATATGTTTGTTAGTCCAGCCTAGCTACGCAAGCGCTGGTCTTTTTTCTAATATCGCCCAGGTTTTAAATCCGCAGACGCAGGCAGCCGAGCTTGTTCCTCCCGCTCCGGAGGTAATCCACAATTCCCAAACTGTTCCTCTTCTTGAATCGTCTATTAATCCTGACCTCAAGAATATAAAAGAAGAGCCGCCGGCTCTGATCGTTTCTTCCTCTGATCCAATTGCGCTTGAAAATAATGGTACACTCGATACTGATTCTGAGCTTGAAAAATATGACCCTTCTGAAAAAATTAGCACATACGTAGTTAAAAAAGGTGATACACTCGAGAGTATTGCCAAGAAATTGAAAGTCACACAAAGTGCTATTCTTGCTTCCAATGCTGATCTCAAGAGGTCTGATCTCCTCAAGATTGGCCAAAAGCTTGCCGTTATCGCCCTCAAAGCTGATATAGATAAGGCGACTAAGGCTGATGAGAAAGCTGATCAAATAGCAAAAGCCGATATAAGTGACAAGAAGGCTACGACAGACAAAAAGGAAGAAACAGTAAAGACTCCTGAAAAAGATCCTGTTCCTGGGTTTGTTATAAACACTGACTTACCCTCTCCTTCAGTTACCGTATCGGCACCATCACTTCCTACAACAGCACCAGTACAAAATGGACAACCGGCTGGTGGTATAGATGATGGATATATATGGCCGCTTCCTGCGGGTGTTGGGCGTATATCTCAAGGACTTCATGGTGATAATGCATACGACTTCGCGGCGCCAAAGAATACTCCGATATATGCGATCCAAAGTGGAACCGTTCTCATCGTTCACCCTACTGGATATAACGGAGGATACGGTAAGTATGTAGTTATAAATTTTGATGATGGACGCCAGGCAATTTTTGGTCATATGAATCAAACTGTCGCTCAAGAAGGACAGATAGTAAAAAAAGGTGATCTCATCGGATATCTTGGAAACACTGGTAAATCTACTGGCCCGCATGTTCATATCGGATTCCACGGCAAGCTTAGCAATCCGTACGTAGGTTTGAAAGTTAATAATACATCAGAAGATTTCCAGGACCATGACTAAGAAAAAGTTGAAACAAATCTATACACTTGCGCTTGTTATCGGACTTCCCGCTTCTTTGTATACTTTTGTCTATGCGACTAATGTGGAAAAACCAAAAGTCGAGAGTATGGTTATTGTAACTCCGGCGGTCAAACCTATTACTCTTGCTGAAAATACAAAACCTGCGACAGTAGTGAAAAAACCAGCTACAACTGTGAAAAAGGCTCCAATTAAGAAAAAAGTAGTTAAAAAGAAAAAGAAAGAAAAACTTACTACTCAACCAGCTCTCTTCACTCCTACTACTGCTCCACATACTTCAAGATAAAATTTAACAAAATAATCAGAGTAAGCGATCGCTTACTCTGATTATTTTGTTATTCAACTTCTTGTTGATAACATGATTCGCAATATATAGTTTCTTTTCTTTCTGTGGAGTAACTCGTCTGGAATGTTTCACTGCAATGTACACCGCTATGATTCATATGCTTTTCTTTATCACACATGCATGACCTCGGCCAGAGCTTGCGTGGATTGCGTTTTGACATTCTATCTTGATGCCTACATTCGAAATCTTTATGTGGGAGTGGAATGTTCATTCTTTTATAGAAATCTAGTTCCATCTGTGTGATCTTGAAGTTTTTGCCACACTCGTTACATGCGAGTATATCAGAAATTATCGTATTAGGAATTCCCGTGCTTGTTTTTGGAATATTTTCCTCTATGATAGTTTCCTTTCCGAATGTCCCCGAGTTTTGTTCTTGCCAGCGGAAACCTTTGGCTATTGCCTCATCTCTAGTCATTGGGAAATATTCTTTTGATAATGTTTCGTTGTATCCAAACGGAGAAATCTCCGGTGGTAGAAATTGCCCGTATGATCCATCAGTTTTCATTGATTCTATTATTTGATCACGCATCTTCTCATATTCTTCCTTCTCGTATTTTTTATTTAAAATAGAATAGCTTTCTTTATTGAGCCTGATGCATCCAAACAGGTCGTTTGAGTGATAACAAGAGTCACAATACTCTGTATTGCTGCACCACATGACATAAAAACCATGCTTGTTCTTTGATCCAGATAAGACGCCCATCATGTCGTATGAGAATTCAGGTTTGAAATAAAAATTGTTGCAGTCCATAGAATCCATTGGGTCTTCACAGTCCGCCATATATGAGCAGTTCTTAGCATTCGATACATCAAAAAGTCGAACTCCGTCGAAGCAGTTGTACATGTAATCGCCGGTTGTATTGTGACATTTAGTTTGGTGAGCGTATTTGACGATAGACTTGCTCTTTAGTTCCTCATATTGCTTCTTGGCTTTCTCTATATTCTCATAGCTAGAAAGAATTTCAACTTTCTTCTTTTCATATTCTTCCTTGGGATATTTCACATTCAAAATAGAGTTCGATATGTGCCTGCCGTTAGTACAGAGAATACAATTCTGTGAGTCACGCATGTTGTAGCAGAAAAGTAGATCGCTTGATCCTTGGCATTGTTCTGAGTATAGGCACTTGAAGCATCCTCTGCAGTCAATACATTCATAGCAGAGTTCTGAGTCGTAAACGAACGCGCAATCGAAAACGCTTTTGCATTTCATGATAAGTCGAGAGTATGCTGAATCCTCATTGTTCTCAGCGGCAAATATCAGATAGCAATCCTTATTCTCTCCTGCATTATTTGTGTAATCGCATCGTACAGAGTCGATAACAAGAAGTGCGATACGAGGTACTTTTGATTGAAGTTCTTTGAATTGATCAAGGAATGGTCGAGATGGATCGTAGTCCATTGCAAAGTCTCGTGCGTCCCACTTGTCGCTCCACCAACATTTATGGCAGTAAACTGGGAAAGGTGTATCTTGATTATAGAGCGACACACCGCCTTCTTTACACAGATCGCATGTCCTTTTATATAGAGTGCGCTCATTACGAAATGCTAATCTTCGCATCATACGACAATCTGCACAATAATGAGGCAAAGGACTTTTCATCTGCTCATAAAACACGATGTCTTCATCTCTTATCTCAAATTCTTTTTCACATGTTTTACAATTTTGCTTGGTCATATTTATGCGACTTCTAATTGATAACATTGTTCACAGTATATAGTTTCTTTTCTGTCTGGAGCATAAGTAGTTTCAAATCGCACCCCCCACTCTTTCCCTTCGTGGTTCGCATGATTTTCTTTATTACACATACAGGACCTGCTCCAAAGTTTAGCTGGGTTTCTCTTTAGTATACGTTCTCCATTTCTGCAATTAAAGCATAAAGTAGGAAGCGGAATATTAAGCCTTTTGTATAAAGCCAATTCATCTTGCGTAATACGAAATGCGCTTGTGCACTGATCTTTGCAAGTACTCTTATGAGCACAATCTATAATTTCTTTTGTAATTGATTCATTTACGTCTTTTATTTCATCTGGGACATCAGTGTTGGGTAATGTGATTTCATACTTTTTATCTTCTGTATCCTTCCATTTCAACCCTAATTTTTTTACCTGTTCTTCACTTAAAGAAAAATTATTTTGAATTGCAGTTTCGTTGTATGCAAAAGGAGAAAAGCTCATAGGGAAAAAGTCTCCATATGTATAAGATGTACCGTCGATATTAAGTGGAAGTTCTTTCATATTGGCAATAATCTCAGGTATTAATTTTTCGTATTCTTCTTTAGTATATTGGAAATTTAATATGCAGTATTCTTTTTTCTTTAATCCAACACAACCAAAAAGATCATGAGAATTTTCACATGTATCTGAATAATAGATATTGTATCCATGCCAAATACAATTGCCTGAGATCACATTACTAAGTGCAATACCGCTCACGACATTGTATGAACGCTCGCTTTTATCCACGAGGACATATGAGTCATATGAATCCTTGCTGTGATCTCCATGATGAATGAATTTTGAGTTTTCTAGTTCTTCTGAGTCAAAGACTTCGAAAGCGCTTTTAGAGTTTGATATGTAGTCTCCTGATACATTGTTATTACGAAGGCCATGAAGGTATTTTACAGGGAATTTTACCCAGAAATCCTTTAATTGTGACTTTATATCTAAAAGCTTGGAACGGGATCCTAATTGCAACTCTTCTGTTTTCTTTACGTATTCTTCCTTAGAGTAAACTTCATTGAAAATTGCATATCGCACATTATGCAAATTAACACATCCAACACAGTCTTGGCAGTTAACGCAGTTTTTACACAAGATTAAGTTTTGTGAATTAGAGCAATCCTCAGAATATTTAGTTTGATAGCATTTAGAACAACCTATGCAATCATAACATGTGTCACATTCGTTGCAGTTTAGAAGATCTGATGAAGAACGTGAGTTTGAAGTGGAATAGCTATAAAGGCAATCCTCATTGCTATCACTTCTGAAAATCATATAGCAATTTTTGTTGTATGCTGCGCCATTTACGTATTCGCTTAGAGTATTTTGAAACACGAACGATGATATTCGTGGAACACGTAATTGTAATTCACGGAATTGTTCCAAGAATGGTCGAGAAAGATCAAGTTGGAAGCCGAAAGATATTGGATCCCAATTGTCGCTATGGAAGCATTCTCTGCAATAAACGGTATATGGTTTATCCGAAGAATAAATCGAGATTATCTGTTTCTTACACAAGTCGCACTCTCGACGGTAAAGAGTCATCTCATTTCGCCAGATAAGCCGTTGTTTGAGTCTGCATTCGGGACAAAAATTTGAAATATCTACCTTCATTTGCTCGTAAAATACGATGTCTTCATTGCGGATCTCAATCTCTTTTTCACATGTTTTACAATTTTGCTTGGTCATATTTATATTACTAATTAATAATAGCACTAAATTAACTTTATAAAGCAGAGAAGAAAACTTTTGGCGGATTCTTCTCTGGTTTAAAAATTAACTGTTTTATAATAAGTTTGGAAAAAACAATGTGCATTCTCCACGAGCTTTATTCTTGTGATCAAATTTCAGAACTAAGCTACCTGAACGCCCTGTACCCTTAAAATTGAACAAGAAAGGTATTTCGCATGTTCCTAGATACCATTCCCCTATATTCATTTCTTTAAAGGTGAAATTTTCCCTCAAAATGTGGATTGTACAAATGAATGTATCTGAATAACCGCTTGGCCTGCCGGTGTCGTATGTTTTCCAACCGCTGTTCAATTCAAATAATTCTACCGTAAAATATTTCTCATCGCCTTTTAGCTGATTCAAACAATGTGGGGATCCTTCTCCAGGGTTTGGTCCGTCTTCCTCCATACATGGTTTGTTATGCCAAATAGTAAATTTAAAATCGCAATCAGGCATTGTTCCCAGCTCAATCATGCAGCCTTTTTCTTTAGGCTCAGTGAATTCCCAGTTGAAATATTTACAGATATAACCCATAGGATTACGATCCTTTAAATCCCAATAATTGTCTTGGAGGAATTTTTTCAGTCTCTTTTTCTGAACTTTAATTAATTTCCTTTTGCTGAAAAAATTAACAAAGATGTCATAAAAATGGCTTATATCCATATTACCCTCGTTTCGTCGAGACTTTTTGAGTGATTTCCAGAACCCATAGGTAACAATGCATAAAGATACTAACTGGAGTGTTACAAGTATCCACTTTTCATTTATAGACATTAGTATTGCCATACTTGCGTTCATCAACATGAACCATAGCCACCCATAAATATTTTCTTGGGATAGTAGGTAAGTTCCAATCAAAAATCCTAGAGTCACTCCCAATTCAAGGTATTGAGAAGTAGTGTTAAAACCATTTTTATCATAAACACTATAAACAATGCTTGAACTAATAAGGAAAAATAATAACCAGTGTATAATCCTTTTTATTCTTTTTGATTTCGAATTTACCAGACCAACTATCATTGATGGAATGCCACCCGCTTCTACTCCCATAGCTATCCAATTTTTATCTAAGGCAAGCAAAATAATCCATGCGGGTGCCCCAAAAAGATATGTTAGCCATCCTAGCCGCCTAAGCGGAGACTCTTTTTTATCAGCAGTTTTTGCGAGAAAAATTTTTGCAAGAAGATAAAATAATCCTCCCCAAATTTGCAACATTATATTCATAGTCCCTCCTTTAGTTTTTGATGAGCGAAATTTTGTTTTCTAGTTAAGAATAAACAAAATATATTATTTGTCAAGCAGTATCGTCAAAAATGATATATAAAATAGCATATAAATAGGGTTAAAAATTAGAAAAAGGAAAATCGTGGAAATAAATTGACACAAATGTAGACCATAATATATAATTAAAGTGTGAAAAAAGAGCAAGTACAACTTCGGAACAAGTTAGTAGAAGTAGGTCTTTCCGATAAGGAAGCGGGTGTGTATATCTCGCTTCTTGAGCTTGGGCGTGGGACGGTTTCAGCTATCTCGCGTAGGGCTAATATAAATCGCACTACTGGCTATGATATCCTCGATTCCCTATCCGCCAAGGGTCTCGTCAGTATCTCAGGCAAAGAACCTAAGCAAGAATACAGCGCTGAGTCGCCAGAGAATTTGAGTAGATTCATCACTGAAGATATCAAACAGAAGCATGAAGCACTAAAAAAAAGTGAAGACATTATTCCTGAACTCAAATCGATTCACAATGTTTCCGATCGTTCGCGTGTCAGATTTTACGAAGGCGTCGAAGGGTTGATAGAAGTATACGAGGATACTCTGACATCCCATGAGCCGATCCGTGCGTATGCAACAGTTGATGATATGCATGCAGCATTGCCGAACTATTTTCCTAAGTATTATAAGCGTCGTGCTAGTAACGGTATCTCAATCCGCGCTATTATTCCAAAAACTGAAGTTGGTGTCGAAAGAAGGTCGAAAGATAAAGAAGAATCAAGAGAAACAGCGTTTGTTCCAGCTGATAAATTTTATTTCTCACCGGAAATTAATATATACGACAACAAAGTTATGATCGCATCCTGGCGAGAGAAGCTCGGTATCATTATCGAGTCAGCTGAAATTGCTGATGCAATGAAGAAAATCTACGAGCTCGCTTGGGTAGAAGCAAAAAGATTAAATAAAGAAATCTAATTTTATATTTGTTCATAATCACGACAAGCGATCGCTTGCTGTGATTATGAGGTTTATCTCATCCTAGGTATGGTTTTGCGAGTTTGAAGGTTTTTATCGAATCCTTAAGCTGTATCTTCTTTATATAAGTGATAAATTCTTGAGGTAGCGGCGAAGGTCCAACCCAAACGCTCTTTTGGATCATATGGTATCCGAATCTCCGTAGATGTCTTCTAAGCCATTCTCGCTCAGCTTTTCGATTTTCAGGAATATCAAATAAAACTAGTAAGTTTTTTGGTTGAATATCATTAAATGGAGATTCGAATGTTTGCAGGAGTACGCTTCTTCTTTTTAAATAATTTTTACCATTTTTTGTTATTTTCATTGAAGATCCTGAGTACAAAATAAGATTTTGAGAGTGGAGTTTAGAAACGGTATTTCGTATTGATTGCGGATGGTGTTCCTTAAATACTGGCAGTCCGAATATGTTTAACGGGACTCCCTTGTATCGAGATGTTTGGGTATTAAGAAGTGTTAATATTTTTTCAGCAATAATCATGTCGTGCTATCGCTTGTGTTGATTATAGGATAATCTTAATGCTAATTTTGTGTACGGGGTCTATACTGTAAAGCTTCGAGGATATGGGCGGAAGTGATGGATTCACTTCCTTCAAGGTCGGCGATTGTACGGGCGAGTTTGATGGTGCGATGGTATGCTCGAGCAGAGAGTTGCAAGCGTTCAGCCGAATCATTGAGTAGCTTTTTTATATCTGGCGTAAGGGGTGCATATATTGCCAAATCTTTTACATTCATATCGCTGTTAGTGTTTATTTTCCGTGCAGAATTTTCTTCTTGTATAGATTTGAACCTTTTTGTTTGTATATCCCGAGCTTTTCTCACTCTTTCTTTGATTGAAATAGTTCTCTCTCCTAATTGCTCAGAGCTTGATAGCTTTTCATAATCAACAACACCCACAGTTACCCAGATATCAATGCGGTCCATAATGGGACCTGATAATTTCCTATTGTATCTATCTAGATCGTGAGGTTTGCAGATGCATTTTTTCTGTTTGTTGCCTTTGTTTCCGCATGGACATGGATTCATGGCCGCGACGAGAATAAAGTTTGATGGGAATATTGCAGACCCGCGAGCACGCGAAATCGACACGACGTTATCCTCAAGCGGTTGGCGCAGAGATTCTAGTACTCTTTTTTCAAATTCAGTAAATTCGTCTAGAAAAAGAACGCCTCTATGAGCTAGTGTTACCTCTCCTGGTTTTGGATTTGCTCCTCCGCCGATCATTGATACATAGCTTGCGGTATGATGTGGAGCGCGAAATGGCGACTCTGTAACTAGATCATTTTCAAGTAAACCCACAACTGAGTGTATGCCAGTAATTTCTAAAATTTCTTCATTTTTAAGGTCTGGCAATATATATGAAAATACTCGTGCAAGCATTGTCTTACCAGTGCCAGGCGGGCCTGACATGGCAATGTTGTGTCCTCCGGCTGCAGCAATTTCGATTCCTCGTTTCGCACCTTCCTGTCCACGAATATCTGCAAAGTCGATAGCAGGTTCCCTTTGTTCGTGAATAATTTCTGTTTTCGGAGTAGGTAAAAGTTTTGTTCGCTCTTGCTCGAGAGGATTCCCTTTTTTATCTCTCTTTATTTTATAAATGTGATCTATGACCTCTTTTAATGTTTCGGCTCCATATACAATTATACCTTCTACAAGTGCAGCTTCTCTCGCATTTTGTTTCGGCAGAAATATTTCTCTATAGCCTAAACGCTTAGCCTCTTGGGTTAGTGGTAGAGCGCCTTTTATAGATTGGAGTTCGCCGTTGAGAGATAATTCACCGAGGAACAGTCTACTCTCTGGATCGAAATCTATCTCTTCGGCGGACAGAAGATATGCTAAAGCGATAGCCAAATCAAAATACGGACCTTCTTTTTTTAAATCCGCTGGTGAAAGAGAGATAACTATTTTCTGATTCTGATTTTTAGGCGAAGCAAAGCCAGAATTCTTGAGGGCAGAACTCATGCGATCTTTTGATTCATCGACTGCTTTATCAGGCAAGCCGACCAGAGTAAATGCATGAAGTGTATTTTTTGTAATATCTACTTCTACAGTGACAACTCTTCCTTTCAATAAATGTGTCTGTGCAGAATAAACGCGTGAGAATGACATAAATAAAAAAGAGAACATATGTTCCCTTTTTTATCATATAGATTCTATTTTAAAGTTTTTCTAAACAGGAGGATTAACTATAGCGCCTTGTCCATGCACTCTTTACATGTGCGTGCACTAGGATTTGCTTCCAAGCGATCGTCTTCTATTTTTTTACCGCAAGACTCACATATGCCATATTCCTCACCATCTATCTTCATAAGAGCCTTGTCTATATCTTCGAGTCTTGCCATAAGGGCCGACATCGTAGCTGTTCTCTCTTCATAATCTTCGTTGCGGTCAGCCAAGTCATTTTCATCAGCTTCTGGCGCAGTTTGGGCTTCTGGAGTAGCTTCCCACTCGCCGGTAGTTTTATCAATACGGCCCAAAGCACCAAGCTCTTCTTCAAGCAGTTTTTTCTCCTCTTCCAATTTTTTCTTGTATATATCTTTATTCATCTCATTAAAAAATTTAAATAATAATCTTTTCGTGTATATCCCTGTTCGTGGATTTTTTAACGGGACAGGTATTTTTAATAGTAGCATTATTATTATAAATGGCAATCTTAAAGCGGTTTCGTATTTTTTACGAGAAGGCGAGCAGTAATTTCCTCAATAGCATCCTGATTATCAGCAATGATTAGATTGTTTTTATCGGCAAACACATAATAGAGAACATCATCTCCACTCTCATCATACAAAATACGTGCATCCTTGTTGTTTATGATGATGTCGTTCCAAGGTTTTTCGAAAAGTGAACTGTGATCACCTGAAACGTCAATATGGAAAAGGATAAACAAGTCATCGAGCATTGTTTTTTCCCATTCCAAGAGAGCGGCATACGCTTGATTGAAATCTTTTACCTGTACTACCATGAATAAATGGGCTCTAGATGATTCTGATGTATATATTCCCACCATGTACTCACCGCTCAGCGTACGCACGAGTGTTTGAGGTGGCGCAATCTTAGTCAAAGATAAAAAATCGTCAAATGGAAAGAGTTGCGCTTTTCCTTCCGCGAATTTTGTTAATAATAGCGACTTTATGGATCCGAGCGCTCCACCCTTTTCCACTTCGAGATTGATCGCTTCTGTCACGTCGCTTGCACTTGTGGCATTTGAAAGGTCAACGAAAGATTGATCATCGTACGATATAATTGCCGGAACAGCTGTTGGAGCTTTCACGGGTGCATTTATAGCCCCATTCCTTTGCATCAAGAAATAGACGAGGATACTAGCGCCAACTAAAAGAATAATTCCTCCCAGAGTTAAAAAGAATTTTGAAATTCCTGTTCCCTGTGCTTTTTTATACATATCTTCCTGTTCACGCTTATCTTTTTCAGCGAGAGCTATCTTTATAACCGTCGCTTCGTTTTCACGAACAGCATCAGCCATATCGGACGTATATGTATGAATCGTCTTCAAATTCTCTCCGGTACTATTTTGTTGGGATTTATTTTCTTCCATTCTATTAGATTTTTGTACCCATTTACGATTTCGGTTTGAAAAAGTTTGGATCAGCATCTTTGATCGATAGATTCAAGCGGCCTTTTTCATCCACTTTTATTATTTTTACGGGAACTTTATCGCCCTCTTTAAGTATATCAGCTACCTTCTCTACGCGGAATGGTGCGATCTCAGATACATGAACCAAGCCTTCGGTTCCGGCTGCGATTCGTACGAATGCACCGAAGTCCATGAGTTTGACCACTTCACCTTCTGCAGTATCACCTGGCTTGTACTCATGAGTCATATCTTCAATAATTTTTTTTGCTTTTTCTGCCCCGCCATTTTTGCCAGTGATGAAGACTGTGCCATCTTCCTCTATTGTAATCTCTGCTCCAGTCTCTTCGCGTATTGCGTTTACGTTCTTGCCCCCTGGGCCGATAATCATGCCGATTTGATCCTTCTTGATTTTAACGGTAAGAATCATTGGAGCATTTGGCGAAATGCTTACTCGAGGTACAGCAAGCTCAGCTGTGATGGTTTCCAAAATTTTAAGCCGTGCTGTTTTTGCGCGAACGAGAGCTTCTTTTAAAATAGTTACAGATATTCCGTCGACTTTTACATCAAGCTGTATGGCGGTTATGCCATCTTTGGTTCCCGCGACCTTGAAGTCCATATCTCCATAATGATCTTCTGGTCCTTGAATATCGGTGAGCAGTACATATTTATTTTTATCTTTTAGGTCAATCATTGCACCTATTGATATACCAGCAACTGGAGTTTTGATAGGAACTCCTCCATCCATAAGAGCGACAGTCGAAGCACATATTGAGGCCTGAGATGTCGATCCGTTTGAAGCCACGGATTCTGAAACAACGCGAACAGTGTAAGGGAACAAAATTTTATCTGGCATGACTGCTGTCAGTGCTTTTTCTACGAGAAAGCCATGACCCATTTCTCTCCTGTTCATCCCGCCCACGCGGCCAGTCTCTCCGCTTGAGTATGGAGGGAAATTGTAGTGATGCATAAATCTTTTCTTGGCTGAGAATTCTATGCCATCAATCGTATGCATGCTCTCAGGCCCAGCAAGCGTGAGTATTGAGAGTACATGAGTCTCTCCTCTATAGAATATCCCTGAGCCGTGCAGTACATCTGATATTTCGCCTGCTTTCGCATAAAGGCCGCGCACTTCATCGAGGGCTCGTCCGTCAGCACGCACACCTTTCTCTAGTGCTGCATTATGAAATGCATGATCAAGATAGTGATGCATATAGTCATGAGCGATATATTTATCTTTGTCGTCATAAACTGGATATGTCTCATTTATCAAATTTTTCCAGATAGATTCAGCCTCTGCAGTTACTTTCTTGCTTTCTTTGCTAAATAATCCCGCATCGAGTATAGATTTTACGTTTTTATCAAATAGCTCGATCACATCTTGTGGGGCTTCTGTTTTCGGGAAAGAAAGTTTTTCCTTGCCCAATTCCTTTCTTAGTTTCTCTTGGAATTCTTCCCACTTTGTTATCTCTGCCACTGCCATGTCAAAACAATTACCCATTTCATCTTCACCAAGTTCAAATGCCATCGCCTCGATCATATTTATAGTCTTGTCTTTTCCGCAGACTAGCAAGTCAAGATCGTATACAGGTTCGTCGGAGTTTGGAATATAATCGTTTATTTTAATTGTAGGATCTTCCTTGGTTTTGCTTACATGCACTGCGCCGACTGGGCCTTTCCATGGTATGTCTGATACATGAAGCGCGATCGATGCAGCATTTACTGCTAGAGTCTTTGGGTCGGCCTTGCCGATCGCGATGACTGTGATGATAACCTGCACGGCATTTTTAATGTGATGATCAAACAGCGGTCGGATTGTACGGTCAGTCATGCGTGCTGCAAGTATGGCTTGGTCTGAAGGGCGTCCTTCGCGACGCATGAATTGACTGCCTAAAATTTTCCCCGCCGCGTAAAACTTTTCCAAGTATTCAACTGTTAAATTAAAAAATCCTGGATTATTGTCTCCACTCTTTGAAATGACAGCTGTAGCCATGATCACTGTCCCCTCGCACTTGAGCATTACTGACCCATTTGCCTGCTCTGCTAAATCACTGAAAACCGCGGTAATCTTCTTACCGCCAATTTCTACCTCGTATTCTTTACTTTGCATATATATTGTGACCCGGATAGTAGATTTCGGCGATGCTCTCAAGAGCGTGCTTTGCACTTCGCCAAAATTCACTACCGGGTGAGCTATTCTACAGACTCTAGGCTTGAAACGCTTTCCTCATATGGTTTCAATTCTATTTGTCTGGAGAATAACTGATTATCCCTATTAATGTTATTAGCATAGCAGAAAACTATTCTTTATTCCACATTTACTTTTTTTATAAATAGGGTTATACTCCGATCGAATATTCAAATCATCAAATAAAATACAGTTATGAAAAGTATAGTTTTTAGGGGCTACCCTAACACACAGAGAACAAACATTGTGACTTTTTCTGCTCTTTACAACATTATGGTAGAAGAAATAAAAGGGAGATTGAAAGGTAAAAATATCATCAGTCTTTGCTTAGGCAGGATTAGTGACATTGGATTGTCAATTGAAGAAGCCGTCAATTTTTTTAATGTTGTTTTCATTAATGAAAATACATTGCAAGCTGATTATTATGGGGATTTCCATGATGCGAATGACCAAAAGTTGCCTCAGAAAAAAATCATAAGATTGGACAACGCCTTTGGCGAAATACCAATTTTGCCAGGCTATGAACAAACAAAAAAGTTTTTTGATATCGGTGAAGGTTTAGAACTTTATAAAACTTTTATTGGAGAAATAAGAAGCGCTTTGTCGAAAGAAATTGGGAATTTCGTTCAGCTTTGTTACAAGAATGACGACGAAACGTTTTCTGTCATTGATGGAATCATCAAAGAAGTTAACAAGGGTAATATCCTTATGGAAGATTTCCGCGAGGTTCTTGTAAAAGACAATAAATCTTTGAGAGTTGATGTCTTTGTTAAAAGGGAAAAAAATCACCGATTTATTTCTGAAAAGGGATATCTTTTTTCAGTTTCTAATTCATTGTTAAATTCAAGTAATTTACATGACGACGGTGAAGTTTTTGGAGAAGAAAAATGCTGGCCTTTTTTAATAGAGACAGCAGCTTAATTTAAACTAATTAAAGAAGTATTAAAACAACCGTTATTCAGATTTGAATGGCGGTTATTTTTTATCTTAATGTATTAAATATTTTCTAGGGTTCTCGGAGAGGTCGAGGAAGTCGTCGGCGATGTCTTTGAGCTTCATGGATGTTGATTTGCCGAAAGATACTACTTCCACCTGGACCAATAGTCCTTGGAGGTACTCAACAAGAGGAATGAAATCTCCGTCTCCCGCCACTAGAATCACAGCATCAAGCCTAGGCGCCATTTTCATAGCATCTACAGTAATACCTACATCCCAGTCGCCCTTTTTAGCGCCACCCGAGAATATCTGGAGTTCTTTTGTCTTAGTTTCAATTCCGAGCTTGGTCAGCGCGTCGAAGAAGCTTTTTTCACTTCCTCCCTCGCTTGTTATGACATAAGCTGTGGCGCGTACTAGCTTCCTCCCAGCGACTGCATCCTTAAGTACAGCTCCGAAGTTCACTTTCCTTTTATATAAATTTTTTGCGCTGTGGTAGAGATTCGATGTGTCTATGAAAACCCCCACCCTTTGCTCCTTATGTTTAATTATCATGTATATCTATTGTACCCCGATAGTGAATTTTAATAAAGTCTTTGAGACGTTCTGATAAATCAGAACATTATTAAAATCTACTACGGGGTGTAGCAAAACAAAATGCCTCTTGCGAGACATCTTGTTAAACTTTTAGTTTTTTAGTCTGAGTCATAAAGCGAGTCTTGTCTGTCTTCTCTAGGTGTTTCAGATGACCTCTGCGATCTGCAACCATCTTGATAAGTCCGCGCCGGGAGTGGTTGTCTTTCTTATGCTCCTTTAGGTGGCTTGCAAGCTCATCAATCCTTTTGCTTAGAATGGCTATCTGCACTTCAGGTGAACCAGTGTCTTTGTCATGAAGCTGGCTTTTCTTTATAATATTCTGCTTTTTCTTTACTGTTAACATGTCCGTATATACTAGCACATATTGCCCAAAAATGCAAGTTTCACATGGCCTTTCCTTATAACCCCTTCCTGACTGAGAATAATGTGGGTAACTTTACTTGACTAAAGTACTTTAGTTTGCTAAAGTGGAATATATGGAAATAAATTGGAACAAAAAAGTGAATAATCAATTACTACAGGCAATCCTCTCTTTAGAAACTGCTGATGAGGCAAAGCGTTTTCTTCGTGATCTCATGACCGAAGGCGAGATCGAGGAATTCGGCAAGCGCCTAGAAGCCGCTCGCCTCCTCTCTCGTGATACTCAGTATGCCGCTATTATCGAGCAGACCGGCCTTTCTTCTACCACTATCGCCCGCATTTCCAAGTGGCTCAAAGGCAGTTTAGGTGGCTACCGTCTTATACTCGATAGAATCGCTCATCATCACAATCCTACCAAACTTGGGAAAGGATTGTATTCTAGTACATAGGCAAAAGCGCAAAGCGATTAGAAACCAACCCCTTCTTAAGTTTTTAAGAAGGGGTTTCTCGTGTTGTCCCTGATCAACAAAGAGGTTTGTCACCTACCATAAATAACTGCTCTGTACATTAAAAATTATTCAAATGAGAAAATTAAGAGATCAATTTGAAAAAGAAAGGTTTGGAGGAGCTTATGCGTTACGCCAAAATCAAACATTGCTAACAACTATATCAGCAGAAATTGATGTATGGTTGCCAGAAGCAAATTCCAACCCTGAAAAAGGACCATTTTGCTTAAGAGTTCTTGACGATATTGAACAAGAGTTAGATGAAAAATTTAACTTTATAAAATTAGAAGATTTCTTCAGAATTATTACAAAGTTTCAAAAAAATGAATTTGATTCGTCTGATTTTGAAAACCTAAAGGCAACACATTTTAGTACAAATGATTTTGTTGGATTGCTTCAGGTTTTATTTAAATTACTTGATTTGTATAAGCAGACAATTGATTTAAATTGTAGAAAGTTGAGTGAACAACAACTTATTCAACTTTTAGAAAAAATTAACTTAGATGATGAAGTATATTGGAGAAACGGACATAGTACTGGGGTTAATGATAATAATAAACGTGATTTTTTGATGATTCTTAATTATCTTAAAATTAAAAACTTAAAGTTAGCCGAAAATTATGAAAAGGGATTTCGCAATTATCGTAATGAACCAAATTCTTTTAATTCAAATTTTAGATAACAACTTAAATATCTTAAACATGGAGAAAAAATGTGAAAAATCACCAGATGGTAAACACAAATTAATTTATCCAAGATACGAAGAAAGTCTCGATAAAGATAGGGCAGTTTCTAAGCCTTATTGCTCTCTGTGCTTTGAAAGAATTGATTTTCAAACAGAGGAAGATACAGCAAAGAAAATAGTTCCTTTTGTTGGGGAGAGATTACGATGAAAAATTAATATTGGAGGGTTTCCTGTGATTCTCTCCAATATCTTTTCTTCCTCATAATCAAGGAAGATTATTAATTAAAAAATAAATATATGAAAGATGCATTAAAAATAAGAGAGGTTAGAATTGTCGGAGAGGGTTTATCAGTAGAAGATGTCGTAGCGGTTGCTCGATATAAAGCGAAAGTCACTATTCCGATTGATATTATTGAATCTGTTCAAAAAAACTGGAACACACTTGAGAAAATGATGGCCGATGGCAAAGTCATGTATGGTACCAACACTGGTGTTGGAGCTTTTGGTAATTCAATTTTACCAAAAGAGAAAACCATCGAGCTCTCTTATAGAATGGTCCGCGCTCATGCTTCGGGCGTTGGTGATCCAGTTCGAGAAGAGATATCGCGTGCTTGCATATTGCTTCGCATGAATGTTTTAGCTAAAGGTTACTCTGGAGTTCGACCTATTATTCTTGAAACAATGAGAGATATGCTTAACAAGGGTGTAACTCCTTTTATTTGCGAGAAAGGTTCTGTTGGTACCAGTGGAGATCTTGCTCCGCTTTCGCAAATGGGGTTGGTTGTCTTTGGTGAAGGTCAGGCTTTCTATGAAGGAACTCTGTATGAAGGAGCTCTAGCAATGGAGAAAGCTGGCATTGAACCAGTCAAGCTTATGTATCGTGAAGGACTTGCACTTATTAATGGTACGCAATTCACCACTTCATATGCTTGTTTTGATGTATATGAAAGTGAACGGCTTATTCGTACTTCTGAAATATCGGCCGCTATGACTATCGATGCACTTAACTGTGTCGAGCTTGCCTACGATGCCCGCTATCATGCACTCCGTCCTTTCAAAGGCCAAAATGAAAGTGCTGAAAATATACGAACACTTATTGCGGGTAGTGAGATTCTCAAGCAACCGAAACAAAGCGTCCAGAACGCATATAGTTTGCGGTGTACACCGCAAGTAGTCGGTGCATGCCGGGACACTCTCGACTTTGCGAAACAGCAAGTTGAAATTGAGATAAATTCATGTGCAGATAATCCACTTTACTTTACTAAAGAGGAAATATGTCTGACAGGTGGTAACTTTCACGGTGAACCCGTTGGTATTGCCATGGATGCTCTAGGTATAGCAATGAGTGAAATTGCCAATATTTCCGAGCGTCGTACCAATAACCTACTCGATCCTGCATTAAACGGTGGAATGCCAGCATTTCTAGTGCAAGGTAAAGACGAAGACAGAGGGTTAAACAGCGGGCTTATGGTCGCTCAATATTCACAGGCGGCACTTGTGTCAGAGAACAAGATCCTTGCCCACCCGGCTTCAGTAGATAGTATCCCAGTTTCTGCTAATCAGGAAGACCACGTTTCGATGGGCTCAATTGCTGCGCAAAAATGCATGCAAATAATTAAAAATGCTCAGTATGTTGTCGCTATTGAGTTAATGGCCGCCGCTCAAGCTTATCAAGTTAGAAGCCCGCTTTCTCCTTCGCTTGCAGGTGCGACTGCACTCAAAATAATAAGAGGTGTAGTTCCTCCGATTACCGAAGATAGAGAATATTATCGAGATATCGAACAAATGAGAAAGCTTGTTGTTGAATATACTATTATCGCAGCTGTCGAAGAAACAGTTGGTGTTTTGAAATAAAATATGAAAATAGGATATGTACAATTTGATCCGCAATTTGGCGAGAAGTCAAAAAATATTGCCAAAATTAAAGAACTTGTTGAGAATGCAAAAGCTGACCTGCTGGTTCTTCCTGAAATGTGTATTACTGGATATATGGTTTCAAGTAGAGAAGAACTTTTATCGCTAGCAGAACCGCTTAACGGCAATAGCGTCAAAGAACTTATTTGTATTGCAAAAGACAATAACGCTTGTCTTATTTTTGGTATGCCTGAATTGAGAGATGGAAAAGTATTTAGTAGTGCAATTGCCGTCGGACCTGAAGGGGTGATCACGCGGCACCAAAAATCACATTTGTTTCTAAAAGAAAAACTTTTGTTCGATATAGGTATGACTAAGCCGACACTGTTCGAGTGGAGAGGTGTTCGTATTGGCCTCGGCGTTTGTTACGATTATATGTTTCCTGAATACTGGAGATCGCTCGCATTAGAAGGAGCTGATATTTTCTGTAACACTGCTAATTTTGTTTTTGATTATGGATTTACTATGATGCGGGCACGAAGTATCGAAAATGGAGTTTTCTCGATTATTGTCAATCGAATTGGAAAAGAACGGGGACAAATATTTCAAGGGGGAAGTGAGATTATTGATAATCGAGGAGCTACTCTTTCAAAAGCTGATACTGCTGAAGCAGTGGTAGTAATTGATGTTGATATAGAAAGGTCGCGCAATAAAAAATGGAATCAATATAATGATTTGTTCAAAGACAGGAGAATTGATTTATATAATTAATTCTTGTTATATACAAAGTTTATATATGCTACAATTATTGTGCGACACTACTTCGCCTTGGCTACGCAGTGCAGGCACTACAATGGCTACTACAAAATTAGAACAACTAAAGAGAGAATTCCTTGAGCATATAGAGATTGAAAAAGGAAGGAGTTTAAAGACAGTGGAGAATTATGACCATTACATTACTCGATTCCTGACATTTTCAAAAGCTAAAAATCCAGAAGACATAAACAGCACATCGGTACGGGAGTTTCGCTTGTGGCTCAATCGTCAGTCTATGGGCAATAACAGAGCAACAGGGAAAACAGTCTCAAGGAAAACACAGAATTACTATATGATCGCGCTTAGAGTTTTTTTGAAATACCTCACTCGTAAAAATATAAAATCAATGTCAGCAGAAGAGATAGACTTGGCCAAAGTTCCCGAGCGCCACCTTGATCTCATCTCAAACAGCGAGCTTACTCGCCTCCTTGCGGCATCTCCAGGTGATGATATAAAATCTCTACGAGATAGATCTATTCTTGAACTTTTATTTTCTACTGGCTTACGCGTGTCTGAGCTTTGTTCACTTACAAATGATATTGATTTTACTCAAGGCGAGTTCTCTATCCGTGGCAAGGGTGGCAAGATAAGAGTTGTATTCATCTCAGAAGAAGCCCGAGCTACTTTGAAAAAGTATTTATCCCTAAGGAAGGACATGTCTGATGCTCTGTTTGTTCAGATTGGTAGTGAAATAAAAAACACTAGTGACATAAAGCCCCTCGCTCGCCGTTCAATCGAGCGGATTGTAAAACAGTGTGCCATCAAAGCAGGTATTTCGAAAAAAGTTACTCCGCACGTCATTCGCCATTGCTTTGCCACTGATTTACTATCAAACGGCGCCGACATCCGCTCGGTGCAGATAATGCTAGGTCATGCCAATATCGCTACTACTCAGATATATACGCACGTCACTGATGCACAACTGCGAGACGTGCATAAAAAGTTTCACAGCAAGGGGAAATAAAAGGACCGCTCCTGTAAAAAGAGCGGTTGTACTTCCCCATTGAGAACAAAAGTAAATTAGGACTGGGGGGTTAAACTAATTTACTCATTACTCAGACAATCTAACACAGCGGGGTTACTGAGTCAAAGGTAAAATATCTGATACACTGTATTTATGAAAATCATCTCTTGGAACGTAAATGGTATCCGCGCAGTTCATAAGAAAGGTCTATTTGTTCCTTTTGTGAAGAAATACAAGCCCGACATTATTTGTTTGCAAGAGACAAAAGCTGAACAGCATCAATCCGAAGTTGATCTCCCCGAGTACGAGGAATACTGGAACTCATCGAGTGGAAAGAAAGGCTACAGCGGTACGGCTATATTTACGCGAGCAGTACCTATTTCAGTTATGCTTGATATTCCCGCAAAGATCGCCAAGAAATTTAAACTGGTTGCAGATAAATATGGCGATGCGAATGCCGAAGGCAGAGTGATAGCAGCCGAATTTGAAAAATTTTTTGTCGTCACGGTTTATACTCCGAATGCCAAGGATGACCTCTCTCGTATTCCCCTCCGCCACAAAGTTTGGGATAAAGCATTCCTCGCATATATGAAGGAACTTGAGAAACATAAACCAGTAATTTTCTGTGGGGACCTCAATGTTGCTCACACACCGGATGATCTTGCCCGTCCGAAGGAAAATGAAGGCAATAAAGGATTTACAGACGAGGAGCGCGAAGGATTTCAGAATTTCGTCGATGCAGGATTCATAGATACATTCCGAATGTTTACGAAAGGCAATGGTCACTACACTTGGTGGAGTCACTTTGCCGGAGCTCGCGAGCGCAACGTCGGCTGGCGGATCGACTACTTCCTCGTATCTGCAAAATTAAAATCTAAAGTAAAATCTGCATCCATACTTTCTGAAGCTATGGGTTCTGACCACTGCCCTATCGTGCTCGAAATAAAATAATTTTGCTTTTTGTTGATTTCGTGCTATAATACAAAAGAATATGACAAGAGAAACTAAACAGGGCCTGCCATTATGGCAGGAAGTAATTTTCTATGTTGCTATCATAGCGATAGCATACATATTATTTGTATTTGACCCTTCTAAAGGGTCACCTGTATAAAACTAAACCAGCCCCATCCTGATTGATGGTAGATCTGTTATAAACAGATCTTTTTTATTTTTACACCATTCGTGTATAATATCAATCTATTAGTAATATTTATTTTAAATATATGAAAAAAATTGCAATTGTTTTAATTATAATCATTCTTGTTGTAGTTGTATGGTTTGCGATTCAGACAAAACCAGATGCTTTAGTACCAGTAGCAAATGTAACCGAGGTAAACAGTGCGACCAGTTCAGCTGATCCTAAAGTGAGCGAAGTCACCACAAATAACATTGTCTCAAACAAGGAAGTTGATAACGCTAGTGTGAAAATAGCATTCAAGGGTTTTGGTCCGGGCAAGGTTCACAGTGGATCTTTCAGCAAGATAGATTCTAAACTTTCTTTTAGTGGCAATGATTTGAAGGGTGAAGTCACAGTAGATATGAACTCCCTAACAACTGACACTGAAGCAGTCACGAAACATCTAAAGACAGATGCATTCTTTGATGTGGCCAAGTACCCAACTGCAACATTTAAATTAACTCCGTCTAAAGATGGCAAAATCTCTGGTGTCATGACGATTCATGGCGTGTCCAAGAATGTTAGCTTCGATGCAATTATTGAGCAGACATACCCAGAAAGATACGTTGCTAAATTCAATATAGACATGAAAGAATTCGGAATCGATCAAAAATTTGCCAATGAGGTAGTAGAAGTCACAGTTACTGTGTTGGTGAAATAGTTTGTGGGCTTTTATAAAAACACACTCGAATTCGAGTGTGTTTTTATTTTGTTTTCTCCCAGAGTATTTCAAAGAGCGCCCGTTGGCTTTGAGCTATTTCTTTGCTTTCAATAATGAGAACAAAGATTTCTTTCCCTAGAGAAAAATTAATAATTTGGTTCCCTATTATAAATTGATCAGTTATACCGAAACCTTTTCCTTCGCCAAAATATTTTATGAAATGATTCTTTGGAATCTTATCTTGCATATTTTGAACCCACTCTCTGCTCTTTTCACCTCCGTAAATGAGTTCGCGGATGTGCGGATCTCGAATCTTCTTAATCAAGACATTGTACTCTTGGAGTAATTCAGGGAAATTTTCTACCATAAATGTTATATTGCCGAGCCATAAGCCTTCCTCTTTGTTGTTGAGCGATGCAAATGCCTCTTGATACGCAATCCGTGCACCTGATACTCCCTCGAGCATTCTGATTTTTGGTTTCATGTCACTTTTTTGAATTGCTACAAGTTCAGGCAATATTTTTTCCGCTTGACCTGCACGAAACTTCGCAATCTCTACGAGTCGCTTCGGGTGTACGGCAGAGTAGAACTTTTTCTTACCCTTCACTACTTCACTTATGAGGCCAAGCATATTTAATTCATCTATGACCAAGTAAACTGTTGGGCGCTTCAAGTTCGCCTTTCTGGCAATCCGAGTCATAGTTGATTCACCAAGCTCAAGCAAAGCCAAGTATACTTGTGCTTGTTTTCCAGTGAGCCCGAGTTTTATAAGAGTTTTTATATTATCCACTCTCCTATGCTATCTTTAATTCTCATAAATGTCAATATTTCTGACGAAAATATTCTAATTACGCAAAAAACTCTTTAAAATATAAGTATTTTTACTATTTCTTATGTAGTATTTATTGACTATTTATAAAATTCAGTGCATAATGTTCTTCATATAAATAGCAAAATGTCGAGCATTACTTAAAACAGCCTAAAATAAATGAATAATAAATATATTTTGATCATAGTTAGTATTATTGTTCTTCTCGGAGTAGGAATTTTTATATTTAATCGGCCGGAAGAAAGAATAACTCAAGAACCGTTGCGCATTAGCTTTAACACCTGGATTGGTAGTGGTATATATTTTATCGCGGAAGAAAAGGGTTTCTGGGAAAAAGAAGGAGTCATCGTTGAACTTGAGCAAACTGATGAAAATACTATTGCAAAACAGCTTCTTGCCTCGGGGAAAGTCGATGCAATAACAAGTTGGACGCCTGAAACTGTCCAGATTTTAGCTGATGCGGGAGTTCCAATAAAAATTGTTTCTCTTAATGATGTCTCTGATGGAGCGGACGGAATCGTTGTCAAAAAAGGGATCAATACCCTCGAAGATTTGAAAGGCAAAACAATAGCATATGAAACCGGCTCACCTTCTCACCTACTCCTTTCATATTTACTTGATCAAAACCACATTGATGCTTCTGAGATAAAAACGATTAATCAAAGTGCAGCTGACGCAGGAGCTTCTTTTGTAGCCGGAAAAGTCGATGCAGCTGTTACGTGGGAACCATGGCTCTCGAAATCAACTGATCAAGAAGGTGGCCACCTTCTTGTGTCTTCAAAGAATTTACCAATACTACCTGGTGGTCCTATTTGGAGAGCAGAGGTTGTAGAAAATCGCCCTGAAGATGTAAAAGCGTTTATGCGAGGAGTATTTACTGCTATGGATTACGTAGTTTCACATCCTGACGAATCATACGAAATAATAGCGAAAGGTTTTAATTTAAATAAGCAAGATGTTGTCGATCAGATGACAACATTTAAATGGACAACGTATGAGGATAATATGAAATATTTCTCTAAAGGTGATACTTCCATTTATCATGTGATTGATCAGGCAGGTGCACTGTGGCAGAGACTTGGATTGATTAGAAAATCTACTGCCGCGAATTCTATTATTGATGATTCACTATTGAAATCTTTAAACAAGTAGTTAATGTATGGAAACAAAACGAGAAAAACTCAAATATCTACTTTTATCCTTTGCCGGAGGACTCGCTTTTGTAATTGTTTGGCAGATTATCTACTCCCTCAATATTGTCCCGTCATTTTTTCTACCATCACCGGCCTCTGTCCTTACTTCCATCGTAACGTTGTTCGCGCAAGGAAATTTACTTGGAGATATAGGGGCAAGTCTCTTTAGAATTGTCATAGGTTTTACCCTCTCTGTTTTCATTGCGTTGCCGCTCGGCATGCTCTTTGGTATATCACGAAAATCTGAATCGGCAATTGAACCGATCATTGGATTTGTTCGCTATGTTCCACCTTCTGCTTTTATTCCACTTATCATTATCTGGTGTGGAATTGGGGAGATGGGAAAGATTACCCTGATTTTACTAGCCGTCGCGCCATATTTGACCCTTCTCATTGCGGATACGGTCCACTCTACCCGAAAAGAGCTTGTGGAAGCGGCTCTGACACTTGGTGCTACAAAAAGCGATATTGTATGGAAAGTCATTCTTCCCTACTCCATGCCTGCAATTTGGAATTCCTTCCGGATCATGTTCGGGGCTGCTTGGACATTCGTCATTATCGCAGAAATAGTTGGTTCATCCTCTGGTCTGGGGCATCTCATGATCGAGTCCCAAAGATTTTTAAGAGTAGATAATATTTTCGCGGGAATCGTCGTTATCGGTTTTCTTGGGATCCTAACAGATTATCTTTTTAAGATTAGCTCAAGAATATTATTCCCTTGGACAGACAAATCGTATGCTTAAAATTAAAAATCTTACAAAACAATATACGAATTTAAAATCACAAATTCTTGCTGTTGAGAACCTTGATTTGGTAATTGGAGATTCGGAGTTTATTTCAATCGTCGGACCGAGCGGCTGTGGCAAGAGCACAATCTTGCGTCTTGTTTCCGGTCTTGTCGAAAAAAATAGCGGGTCGATTCTTATTGATGAAAAAGAAACGATAGGTGCTAGTCAAGAAAAAGGCATGGTGTTTCAAAACTTCTCTCTTTTCCCCTGGCTCTCAGTAGAAGATAATATATTATTTGGCCTTAATCTAAAGGAAGATTTTTCAGAAGCGAATAAAAAAGAACTTCTTGATCATTATCTTGAAATGACAGGATTGAAAGACTTCAGCACTGCGCACCCAAAGAATCTTTCCGGAGGTATGCAGCAAAGAGTAGCCATTGCGCGCGCTCTAGCCAATACACCCAAAATCCTACTTATGGATGAACCATTTGGTTCTCTTGATTCACAAACTCGATCTCAAATGCAAGAGCTCTTGACTCGAATTTGGGAGAAAGAGAAAATGACCGTTTTATTTGTTACTCATGATGTTGCTGAAGCAGCTTTCCTATCTGATAAGATTGTTGTTTTGTCTAAGCGACCCGCCCAAATAAAAAAGATATTTGATGTCCCTTTTTCAAGACCACGGAGCCACCAGTTAAAAAAAGATAAATCTTTTTTCGAATTTGTAAACCAAGTTGAACAGGAGCTTGAACTGGGTTAATATTTAATAGATATTTACAAGTCTTTTCTTTAGTTTTTTGTTAAGATAAACTTATGAATGAAATTATACTCAATAATGGGGCTTATAAAATAACCGAACAAGATCTGCCATACTTAGTTATCTATGGAGAGAAGTCTGGAGGTTCTCATTTTACTGTAAGCCTCATAGCAGAGCTTTTTCGAGCAGGTTCCAAGATATTATTTTTTACTGCATTTCCTATGGCCAAGGATAACTTTCTCGAACAGATTGGACCTGATCATTCTAAAATAACTTTTGCTAGCACAATCGAAGATTTAAAATATAACAAGGATAGCGAGGTCTTGATTCTCGATAGCGGCAATGAGAATTTATTTATCGAGGCGATTAAAGAGCTGGAAGATATAGATGAAAGAGTGATTCTTGTTAAGAATATCGAAGCATTTGGCCAGGATGTGTTTAAGGTATGCCTTGATCTAAACAAGCTTGTCCTTTCGGGCAATATTGATATGTGTGTAGCAAAGGCAGAGATACTACAAAAATCTTTTGAAAGTATTGTCGTTTTTACTAAACCAGAGATACCGCTTTCTATAGAGGTACCAGAATTAGAAAAGTGGACAGGATATTTATCGAGCGAAAATAATACTGGAATAATTAAAGTAAAGATGAATTAATATATGGAAACAAGAAGCTGTCAGAATTGTAAAAAAGATTTCGGTATTGATGAACGCGATCAGCTTTACTATAAGAAGATCAATGTTCCCTACCCGACATGGTGTCCGGAGTGCCGACTTGTCAGACGCTTCGCATTTCAAAATACCTGGAATTTAAGTTGGCGCAATTGTGATAAATGCGGCGATAAAACCCTCTCTGTGTATTCACCAGAAGAAAAAATGAGCATCTACTGCCAACCATGTTGGTGGAAAGATGATTGGGATGGCACTGAATACGGCATGGACTATGACCCAACACGTCCATTCCTAGAACAGGTAAAAGAACTTACCAACAAGACTCCCTACTCTGCTCTGACGAGTCTTTATATAAGTAATAAAAATTGTAATTACGCCAATGCCCTCGCATGGTCTAAAGATTGTTACTTGATATTTTGGGCTGATTTTTGTGACAATGTTTATTATTCTTCACTTTTAAATACTGTAAAATATAGTGCTGATTGTTTGCGCGCACTGGATTGCGAACTCTGCTATGAATCAATCGGAATTAATAAATGCTACCAGACTTTCTTCTCCGAGGAATGTGATACTTGTGTCGATGTATGGTTCTCACGTAATTGCTACAACTGCACTAATTGTGTCGGATGTGTAAATCTACGCGGAGAATCTTATTCTATCTTCAATGTGAAATATTCTAAAGAAGAATACGCAGAAAAGCTCAAGGAATTGGGTCTTGATTCTTGGGAAAAATTGCAAGAATTAAAAAAGACTTCAAGGGCGTTTTGGCTCACAAAACCAAATCGAGAGTATAGCGGCAACTCCTTGAATTTAAATGTCACAGGAGAATACACATACGAGTCCAAAAATTCAGAAAATATGTATATTTGCAGTGGCGCGGAAGATTGTAGAAGATGTGAGTTTATCACGGTGAAGCCTGCAAAAGACTGCGTAGATTATTCGGGTTGGGGCAATAATGCAACTAGTATATATGAAAGTGTGACTGTTGGTGAAAATACTGACTCTGTTTACTTTTCTTTGGAATGTTGGCCAGATGTATTTAATCTGCAGTACTGCATCTGGAATATTTCTGGGAAAAATAATTTTGGCTGTGTTAATTTAAAAAGAAAATCATATTGTATTTTAAATAAAGAATATTTTAAAGAGGAATTTGAGAAACTAAAAGCTCAGATTATCGAGGATATGAAGAAGAATACATATATAGATGCACAAGGACGAAATTTTCCTTACGGAGAGTTCTTCCCACCTGAGATAAGTAAATTTCCATATAATAAATCTAATGCTATGAGGTTCTTTCCGAAAGCCAAAGAAGATATATTGGCGCAAGGATATAGATGGAGTGAGACAGAAAATCCTACAACCACAACCACTATAGATGCATCCTCTCTTCCTGATATCATAGAGAACACAACCTCCTCTATCACTAATGAAGTGATCTCGTGTTCACATTGTTCACGAGCTTACAAAATAATTCCTGATGAATTGAATCTCTTGATTAAGCTTTCTTTACCCATTCCCCATTTTTGTCCACAGTGCAGACAGAAGGCTCGTTTCGATAGACTCAATCCCCCACACCTCTGGAAAAGAAACTGCGCAAAGTGCAATGCCGATATCACAACAGCGTTTGCTCCTGATCGACCCGAGACTGTCTACTGCGAAAAATGCTACCAACAGGAATTTGTATAAATTAAAATCCCTCCGACCTAGGTCGGAGGGATTTTAATTTAATTTGCTTTTGGTGGTTGATCCATACCAGCCCAGAGATTCATCGTGCCGATATTCTCGGTACCCGATTGTTTCATATAAAGGAATAACTGCATTTTGTATGCTGATGCAATCTTGAGGAGTCCAAGGAGGTGAAGTGCCCGGCTCTGAGTCATACCCCACATGGCGATTTCCTTTGCAAGATCATCTTCTGTAAGTGGTGCAAGCATGTCTCTTATTTCTTTTTCTTCTTTGTCTATGAGCTCCGCGAAATTTTCGAGCGTTGGTGCTGGACTCCCGAAATGCTTTTTCCATGCATCCGCGTCCCCGCTTACTACCCCATCGACTCCAGCGCTAAATATATGAGTCAAATAATGAAGCAGTTCGTTGGTTGTCCGCTGCTTCTCCGTCGGCTTATGCGAGAGTTGCTCTGGCTTCACTTTTTCGGCCAAGTGCTTTATAATGCGAAATTCATTCACGAGCGCTTCTATGTATTGTTCTTTTGTGATCATAATTTCAAATTCTTATTCTTAATATTTATCAGTATACCATAGACAATAAATATGATATGATCGATTCAAATCTTATTGAAATGGACTGGAAACCTATCGGAGCTGTTATCTGCTTTATTATTGCAGGTTCAATCTTCATGTATTTATGTAAGCTCCAAAAAGAAAAAAAGAAGGATTAGTCAAAATATATCTAAGTCTTTGACAGATCCTTTTATTAGGAAATTCTTTCTCAATATATTTTTCATTTAAATTTACTGCCCATGCCCAGAAACAAGAAAAAAAAGCCAAAGAAGGAAAAAGTTTTATTACTTCCATTAGATGATTCTGAAATTCGCAACAACGAAAAAGTTGTAGCAGAAAAGACAGGAGAGAAGTTGGGGGATGAATCTATCCACGCTGATCAGTCTGAAGAAGAGTAGACTTTTCTTTACTAAAATAACCCGTGTACAACGCGCGGGTTATTTTTTTACCCCATGCTTGGCATGGACTTTTGCCACTTCTTCCTCTTCAAGTTCTTCCTTCTTCTCTTTTCCAGCCTCACCAAGTTTTTCTAATTCTTTCTCAGTAAGTTTATCGAGCTCAAGCGCTTTTTCTTTTAGATATCCTACTGTATTTTTTTTCGGATCATCGAGTACAACTTCTAAAAGCGCATGCAAGATCCATCCCATCCGGCGAGATGGTTTCATTTCGAGTTCTTTGATCATCACTTCCCCGTCGATTGCGAGCTGGCCGACGGAGATCGGATCGCGGAGTACTTCTTCGATCATGGCATGATATTTACGCAGACGATATGGCGCTTCTTTTTTCTTCATGCCGACGCGATCGCATTCGCGTATCTGCATAAGTTCCCAGATATGCTCCTTTCTTACTTTCTGTACAATGCGTCGAACTGCAGATAGCGTGATTTGTTCCGTATCAGAGAAAAACATGTGGTTGCGAACAAGAGAAACGACTAGATCCGTAGTTTTCTTTGAGAACTTCAGTCGCTCCATTATTTTGCCTGCCATCCTTGCTCCCACGACTTCATGGCCATAAAATGTTGGTTTAAGAGGCTTGCCCCGTACCAAAGGCGGCAGCCTTTTGGTGCGGGGTTTGCCGATATCATGAAAGAGCGCTGACAGACGGATTTCTGTTGAGAATCCTTTGTTGGCAGAATGATCAAGTGCCTGGAGACAGTGCTCGAAAACATCGTATATATGTGCCCCGCCTTGCTCATTACCAATTCCTTCTTCAAGCTCCGGAATTATGTATTTCAATAATCCAAGTTTTGAAAGCATACCAATTCCCATTGCTGGGTTTTTAGATTCAATAATTTTTACGAATTCATCTCGGATTCTTTCTCCTGAAATATTCTTTAGAAGTTCAGAATTATCAACAATTGCTTGCATGGTATCGTACTCAATCGCAAAGCCAAGTTGTGTTGCAAATCTGACTGCTCGAAGCATACGCAATGCATCCTCATTGAATCTATCTGAGGCGTTGCCCACTGCTCTGACCACTTTGTCCTTTATGTCTGTTTGTCCTTTATAGAGGTCAATAATGGACGTTTTAGAGGGGTTGTATGCCAAGGCATTCATAGTAAAATCACGTCTTTTAAGGTCGTCCTCGATGCTATCACTAAACCTGACTTCGTCGGGGTGTCTAAAATCGCTATATTTTGCCTCAATTCTATATGGAGTAACTTCAACAATAGCTTTAAACTCTTTACTACTAGCCCCTAGAAACGTTTCACGAATAACAGTTTCTTCTGTTTCATGCCTGTCCGACACAGGTACTCCGTCGGCGGGTGGAACGTCCACTACTACCCCTACTGTTCCATAAGTATTTTCATACACTGTCTTTTCAAATAAGGCTATTATCTGATTTGGAGTGGCGTTAGTAGTTATATCCCAATCCTTTGGTACTTTACTCATAATAAGATCGCGAACACAACCACCTACAAGAAAAGCCTCAAAACCGCCCTTTTCAAGCGTTTCTGTTACATGTGTAACATATGAGGGTATTAGATTGTTGTCTATAGATAGTTTCATAGGAAACTTGGGTGCGCCCGGAGGGAATCGAACCCCCAACCTTTTGTTCCGAAGACAAATGCTCTATCCGTTGAGCTACGGGCGCATATTATTTTTAAACCATTTAAAATCTCTTGCGGTTTTTCTTTTATGACAGTTAGCACATCTAACTTCGCATTTATCCATTTCTGCTTGTATCTCATTTATCGGACGATGTACTCTTGCTAAGAAGGAGACTGTATTTAATTTTGGGACTATTCCCATGTGATCAAACTCTAGAACGACAACATCTGATTCCCCGCAATCTACACAAGGATTTCTTGATAAATACTCATATATATAAAGGTTAATTTCATCGCGCAAAATTTTATTACGCTTTCTTGCTTTTAATAAATAATACTGCTTGTTTGTATTATAATGGTTTTTAATTAATAAGCGAGTACATTCTCGGCATTGTAATTGCCGTAATCCTGTTTTCTTGATTTTAAAATTGAATTCCTCTACAGGCTTTTCTTTTTTACATCTAGTGCACTTTTTCACTGCAAAACTATCTTACCACAAAATTCTTCGAAAAACAACTAAATTCCGAAGAAATAATTGCTTTATTTAAATAAAAATATTATAATTGGCATGTTTTAATGCGGTGTTGGTTTAGTGGTAGAACACGTCCTTGCCAAGGATGAGACAGGAGTTCGATTCTCCTACGCCGCACAATTTTGTCTCTGATACTCAATCTCAATGTGACCGTTATTCGTCTTTTATCCCCTACTAAAAACCTTTTAAATTAAGATTTTTGTGGATAACTATGTGTGCATTGTTGATAAAAGACACTTCTTTACTAAAGCTACAAAATACAGGCATATTGATTTTTATTAAAAATAGACTTACAATATAATGGTAATTTTTGAAGGACAGAATTTACTATTCAAATATATGTCCGATAAATAATTAACTGTTTCACGTGAAACACTTATGAAGAATTTTACTTCAAATTCTCAAAAAGTAGGACAGTTAGGCGAAGATATAGCCTGTAAGTTTCTCATGAAACATAATTTCACCATATTAGAGAGAAATTACACGAAAAAATGGGGTGAAATAGATATAATTGCAGAAAAAGAAGGGAAGTTGTACTTCGTAGAGGTCAAATCTGTTTCTTGTGTTGCACTTCCTGATTTTAAAGATGAAAACCCATTTATCAAAAGACCAGAAGAGAACATGCATCCCTGGAAGATGAAACGTCTCTCAAGGACAATCCAGACATATTTGATACATAAAAGAATAGGGAACACCTCTTGGCAGTTCGATGTTATCCTCGTTTATTTGGATATTAAGAATAAAACAGCACGAGTCAGAACTATAGAAAATGTGATTTTATAATTGTTTTTAAGTAAAAGTATGCTACTATAGGTGAGTATTTTTGCGGAAGTTTATTTTTCGGGGTGTGGTGTAACGGCTAACATTCCTGTTTTGGGAACAGGCGACTCCGGGTTCGAATCCCGGCACCCCGACAACAAGACCGCGCTTTGGCGTGGTATTGTAGGGGTGATACGCAAACTACTTTGCGTATGTCCGGGATTCGAAAACCTTTTCATTATTTGCGTTAGCAAATTGAAAAGGCACACTGACTCTGTAAGAGTCGAAATTCCCAGCACTCAATTTGCGGGATTAGTTTAGTGGTAGAACTGCAGTTTTCCAAACTGCTGGCAAGAGTTCGATTCTCTTATCCCGCACAGATTTTGTAAATAAAAAAACAGGATGCCAATGGCATCCTGCGGTAAGGAATTTCTGATTACATCATTTCTTTTTCCAAAGAATAGATTGGATATTTAAATGAAATCCAATTTTTAGAACGTTTTTGGAATTTGTGGGAACAATATTTCTTCCTCCCTCTACAAAAAGAAAGAATGTTACACCTGGAGCAGCAGGGATGAATTTTTCAATACCAACACCTGCATATCCGCCAGATGAGCTTAAATTTTTAGCAAGAGCAATATATAACCCCAGATCTTCCTTTATTTTACCTCCGTTTATCATTCTTAATGCATTGTCTCCCATACTATATAAAAAGTTGTGATATGTACTGGACGTTACAAAGCATATGTTTGGAAGTAAATTAAATCCTACCGTAAATGGCTTTTCTGTTCCTTCGAACGATGTGTTAGCGGCGACTGGAAACACGACGCCGAAGGTTATTTTCTGCAATCCTTTTTTAGAGTTTTGAGAAAAACTAAATCCTACTATGAGTAGAGAAGTCAGCAAGAAAAATAATTTTTTCATAATTATTTATTTTTTATTTGATTGGAATGAATTTATTTCAGACATAGTATATACAAGTTGTCAATACATGTAAATACTGTTGTACAAATTTGACAACATACCACATTTTGTTAAAATTCAAATATGGAAAAGATTCTATCCAAGCTTGGACTCAAGAATCAAGAGATAAAAGTATTTCTTTTTCTTTTGGAAAACGGTGAACAAACTGCTGGCAATTTAGCAAAGAAAACCGGACTTTCTCGTCCTTCTTTATATGGGTTTGTGCGTAAGTTGCAAAAACTTGGTATTGTAACCGAATCTCAAAAAAATGGAGTGAAAACTTTTATTGCAAATTCAAAAGATATGCTAGTTTCAATCTTGGAAGAACGTATAAATGAATTAGAGAAAGGGAAGGATGATATTATAAAAACCTTTGATCATATTAAATTAGGGGGAGTGACAACAAGCCCAAAATTTCAACTCTTTGAAGGTAAGGAAGGGCTCAGAAATATCTTAAAAGATGTACTTCTGTATAGAGATATTCAAACAATGTCATACTGGCCGATTAAGTCTATCATTGAAAACATCTCTGAAGAGTATTTTAAAAACCTCAATATAGAACGTGTTAGGCAAAGAATATACGTACGGGCAATATGGCCAGAAACACAGGTAGTAGATATAAAAAAGCTTACTTTTATGGGAGGAGGAGATAAATTTTTTAGAGAAATCCGCATTGCACCCCCAGAAATTGCCTTTTCGATGGGTTATTGGATATATGGAAATAAAGTAGCATTTATTTCCTCAAAAAAGGAGTCATTTGGATTTATAGTTGAAAGTAATGAATTCGTGGAAATGTTGTCTTCGCAATTTGAGCTTGTGTGGAAATCGTCTAAAAGGCTTGTCGGACAAGAAAAAGATGGTGAGAGTTTCCTTAAGGAAATTAAAAAATAGCAGCTTTTTCTTTTAGAATATAAAAAGTGGGCTGCCCGAGAGCAACCCACGATCCAACTGACGAATGCTTGCAAGAAATAACTTACTATTGTTGTTTCTTTTTAAGTTTGCGTTTTCCTATAATATTTTGAAAAGTAAAAAATACTGCAAGAAATAAAATCCAAATTCCAAACCCCCTAGCAAACCTAACAGCTTGATCTAAATGATACAAAAGTATATTTATCATAAGCAGTTTTTTATATAGCCAAATATCGAATGTCATTTATATTATACCACTATGTAAATGACCAGGCATTAAAAAACCACTCATGGATAGAATAGAGTGGTATTTTAATATGTATAAAAAAATTATTTTACAGCATCTTTCAAAGCCTTTGCAGCTCTGAACTTTGGAACCTTTGTTGCAGCCACTTTTACTGCTGCTCCAGTCTTTGGATTGCGAGCCATACGAGCTGCGCGTTGCTTGACTGAAAAGATTCCGATTCCTGCAATTGATACTTCGTCGCCTTTTTTCAAAGTAGCGACAATAGCATCAAACATACCGTTCACAACTTCTTCAGCCTGTACTTTTGTACCGCCGATTTTGCCATGAACCCATTCAACTAATGCTTGTTTATTCATTATTTCTTTGCCCACACCAATCTTTGTGAAAAATGTGAGAATACTATCTGAATAATATTCGACCCTGTGCACACGTGGTCCTTTAAACAGGATAATCTTATTATATACCAAGGGGATTTTGACGCAAGCTCAAAAGGTGTTGATATATAAAGGCAATTTATTCGGGTAATGACCGCCAAATAATCTCGAAAAGCTCTTTATGCATCTCTATCATAGCCTTATTTTCCAAGCTTATGGCTGAAACAGGCTCGTCCATGTTGAAAATTGTGACCTTCTGAGGAGTTATCATGGTATCTACTGAAAGTTTCGAACCCTCAGGGAGAATTCTCACTTCATGATTCATATTTTTGGCATACTGCTTCATATATCGAGACTTTTCTGAATCTGTGGCTATCAATCTCGCTTTTACCCTTGATTTTATACGCTTTTCTAGGAATTCTTCGAAATATTTCTTATCTATCTTTACAAAAAATTTTTCAAGATCTGAGATTACAAGATAGTCATCATTAGGTTTTAATGGATCAAGGATCGTTTCGTAAATATTTTTTACGGCATTTAGTCCTTCATAGTACTTAACAGTGCTTTCTCCACCTTTTAGATTATAAAGTGCAGTAAATTCAGGCAATAATTTCTGCAAAGAACGCTTCTTACTCTCAATTATGCTCTCAAGTCGATCCGGATGCTCGGCTACATAGAGTTGCTTGAGTCCTACAGGCTTGATATGCATCAAACCCTTGTTCTTGAGTGTTTCTACCACCGAGTAAACAGTGGTTCGACGAATCCCTGACGATTTTGCAATTCTTAATATAGTAGTTGGGCCTAAAGAGAGGGAAGTCAAATACACCTGCGCCTCATTTTCTGTGAGACCTGTATCATTTAAAATACTCACTAATTGTTCATTTTTCATAATTCTGTCAGATTAATTAGACAACATTATCATCATACACTACATGAATATAATAGCAATATTATAGATAGTGTCGACATATATGACAGAATATGAAATTCATGTGATAATTTGTGTAAATTAAAACTTAACGCATATGAAAAATAAATTATTTGAAATTGGTATTAGCACACTGCGAATACTATCTTGTATTACAACAATGTCGTTGTTGTTCATAGGATTATTTGCTGGTGGGTTAATCCTTTTGCTTGTCTTGATCGCTTGCTATTTGAATCCAATATTAATTTTATGGCTACTATACTTTGGGGTAATAATTTCAATACCTAAATACAAGAAGCTGATTTTAAAGAAAATTGATGGTTGGTTTGAGTGGTGTTATCTCGGCAGTCTAACCTATTTCTTTGATTAAATAATTTTATTGCTCTTCAAAAATCTAAAACCAACTAAAATGAAAAAGATCAGTTTAAAATTGGTTAGTTGTAATAAAAATACTGATACGTATAATATTCCACTAACTAATGAAGAAAATTTACTTGCAGTAAGAGTATTTACCAAGATTAATAACTCTTCATCTTTTATGGAAATTAAAGAAGAGGAATCATTAGTCTGTTGTTTCCGTGACAAAGCCACTGAGTTTTTAAAGCAAAATGGTTTCCAAGTTAATTATGTAACTAATGTTTATTGGATACACTGTGTTTCTATGAAAGGTAAAAAAGTTTGCTATGAATTAAAGCTTGAGTAAAAACAAAAAGACAGCACCAAGTGCTGTCTTTTTATATGATATAATCCTCCATATGCGAAATACACGAACATTCCTCCACCCCATAGGTCTTGCCTATGGGGTGGATTTATTCTAAGTAATAGATATCATGATATAATAAATTGTAGTATGTTAAATATAACCCGAACATTTTTGCGATCAGATGAAATGATGACGAAATACATGTCTGATATGAGAGAGCTTGAAGAGAAAGGGACTCGAACTAACCCGTTCTTGGACTGGAAATCATGTTTAGTAAAAGAATTCGAACATTGGGTGATAATCGAGAACAAATACCCCTATGATGCTATCGCTACTACTAGCCATATAATATCTACCAAGAGGGAAGTCGCCTTCAACTGGGACCTGCTGACACCAGAAGAGTTGGATGAATTCAATGCAATAAAGAAAGATTATTTATCTGAGCATTATGATGTAATCTGGGAAAATCTTCCAAAAGGACAGACTGTACCTGGGCATTTCCATTTAAATCTTTTGGTACTTAAAAGAGAAGAGGTGTAACTAAAAATCCCCTATAAGGGGATTTTTAGTTTGTTATCTAATCTAAGCTGCTTGCTCTCCACTGAACACATCTTCTTTTCTAGAAAGAAGAGCACCTTCTTCGACATATAAATCACTTTTTTCGCCACCTGCTTTTGCTGAGCTCAACTTTTTTAGTTTATTTTCAAGATCTTTTATGTATTCTTCTCGTGCTTGATGAAATGCTTCTAACATTTCTGGAGAACCAACTGCAACTTTCCACGCTTCAGCTCTCATGAAATTGTTATCTGCTGAGGTATTGTTCTGATCTCCCCATTCTTTTAAGTATTCCTCCTTATACTTATTTATTACCTGCTCTGATTTTGGATTATTTTGAATAAATCTATCAAAATTTGGTTTACCTGTGAAATTTGTCATATATCTTTAGATTACTATTATTTAATAATTCTTATCTTGCGTATTCTATAATCCTATTCTCGCGAATCATGGTGACTTTGATTTCACCCGGATATTTGAGTTCTTGTTCGATCTTTTTGGCAATGTCGCGGGCCATATTCTTGGCTTCGATGTCGTTTACTTTCTCTGGAGTGACAAAGATGCGGATTTCACGTCCAGCAGCGAGAGCATAAGACTTCTCGACGCCTTCGAATGTCTTGGTTATAGCTTCGAGGTCTTGCAAGCGTTTGATGTAGTTCTCAACACTGTCACGGCGAGCACCAGGACGTCCACCCGAGATCATATCGGCTGTTTGCACGATGACTGCCTCGATAGATTCATGAGGACAATCGTCGTGATGGCTTTTCATGGCTACAATGATACGTGGATCAGCGCCAAATTTCTGAAGGATGCGGATACCAATGTCTATGTGCGTGCCTTGGACTTCATGGTCGAGCGCTTTACCGATATCGTGGACGAGTGCGCCGGCTTTAGCAATTTGCAAATCTCCACCGAGCTCTTCAGCAAGCATTCCAGCGATATGTGCCATCTCTATAGAGTGCTGGAGAACATTCTGCCCATAAGATGTACGGAAGTACAAGCGTCCGACTATAGCTACGATGCGAGGGTCGAGGTTGAATATGCCACATTCGTATACTGCTTGGTCGCCTTTGTCTTTGATAATTTTATTTATATCCTCTTGAGCTTTCACTACAACTTCTTCAATCTTTGCAGGCTGAATTCTGCCGTCGAGAATAAGATTCTCAAGCGCAAGGCGGGCTACCTGTCTTCGTACTGGATCAAATGATGATATAACAATTGCTCCCGGAGTCTCGTCTATAATGAGTTCGACACCTGAGGCACGTTCAAATGCACGGATATTACGGCCTTCTTTACCAATGATTTTACCTTTGATCTCATCATTCGGAATATTGACCGATGTAGTCATCATCTCGCTTGCAGTAGAAGAGGCAAGACGGTTTATAGATGCAGCAAGTATGTCTTTGGCACGACGATCAAGCTTCTCAGTATTTGTCGTCTCCATTTTCTGCATACGCACAAGTAGATCTTCTTCGTATTTATTCTCAATATTCTTAAATAGTGTCTCACGAGCATCTTCTGTAGATAGGTGAGCGATCTTTTGTAGCTCAGCTTCCTTTTCAGATTGCATATTGTCGACACGGTCTTTGACTTTCTTTACTTCTTCAACCTTGATTTTTATATTCTCAACTTCGCGATCTATTTCTACTTGCCTAGCATCAAGGAGTTCTTCTTTTTTTATTAAACGGTGCTCTGTCTCTTTCCACTCACCTTCTTTTTTGATGGCAGTTGCTTGTGATTCCTCAAGCTTCTCCTCGGCTTTCTTTTTAGCTTCGTCTACGACCTTCTGTGCTTCTTCTTTTGCGCCGAGCATGACCTGCTTGATCTCAAGTTCCATAGAACCCTTGCGACCAAGCGAAATAATCAGGCGCAAATAGTACCCGACACCGACTCCTACCAAAAGTGCAAGAACACTAATTATAATTCCAGTTAAACTCATAAAAGTGACAGTGTCACTCGGAAAATACGCACGCTTATGGGCGAGTTATATCTTTGATATTCTTAGATCCACACAGAATTAAAGAGAAATGTTTGTTCATAGAATAAAATAATCAATCGCAGTAAAAGATAAACCGTATCTTAAAAGTGGACACCAACTAAACTGTTAAAATTCGATACTCTCATAATACCGCAAAGTCGGACTTTTGTCGAGATCAACCCTTTTTACTTGGGAGTTTGATATAAAATACTGTGCCTTTGTCCTTGCCTTTTGATTTTGCATGTATTTTGCCTCCATGACGCTTTATAATCACGCGGGAAATGTAGAGGCCAAGACCCATACCGTGTATATTCATTTTCTTTGCACGTTCACCTCGATAAAAGCGATCAAATATATTTCTCTTATCTTTACCCGTGAGTCCGATTCCGTTATCAGTAATTGCAAGTTTGATATACCCATCCTTTAGTTCGGATTCTATTTTTATACTACCGCCTTTATTTGAATACAAAATAGCATTTTCAAGTATTGACTCGATGACGAAAGTAATTTTTTTTGTATCAACTGACAAAAGCGGCATGTCTTGAAGTGAGGGCATCTGTATGGTGAGTTTCTTCTCAGTCAGTGGAATTCCGAATTTAGCGACAGCTTGTTCTAATATCTCGCGCAAAGAAACTGCACGCAGTTGATATGAAGCACTACTATTTATGTCTCTGATCCCAGAGAGAGTGTCAATAATTTCCAGAAGTCTATTTACAGAGTTCGATACATCGCGGGCAATCTCTAACTGTTCCCTGCGGGGTATATCTTGAGCCAACGTTTCACTCATCCACTTGATCCTTGTTAGCGGGGTTCGGAAGGTATGGTTAACAATCGAAATAAAAGATTCTTCGGTAAGATTTTTTCTTCGGTTCCCCAAAAAAAATAATAAGGAGAAAATTATTAAAATGGCGATTAAAAACAGTGCATCCATAATTACTACTATATCATTTTTACGTTATGCCAGAAACTCTCGCACCTCCTTATTTATTGTATGACAAATTTGCTTTTCACACTTGCATCAAAGAGAGTTTTTGCGGTGGAGGAATGGGCAGTGCTTGTAAGTATTTACATCTAGTTATTCTTACAAAATCTCTCTCCTTGGCGTCGCCCGATACTTCCATAGTATTCTCTTTGGTGTAAATGTGAGGAAAATATCTACTTTACCAAACTGTTGCCCTAATCGTATCAAAATGATACGATTAGGGTATAGAAATGATACGAATAAAATATGATGAATAACAGGCAAAAACAGCTATTGGGAGTTATCCGTAAAAATAGAAGCATGCCTTCTTCCTTGCTTAGAAAAGAATTAAAGGAAGAAGTATCTTTGATTACGGTAAAAAGAGATCTGCAAAATCTGGTAAAATCAGGGTTTATATCTGCTGTGGGCAAGGGCCGCTCCCTAGGCTACGAGATCACACTTTTGGGCAAGATTCATAATCCTCTTGATGCGAAGGACTACTGCAGTATTGAGCAAGATAAAAGGTCAGGAGAAGTGGGCTACAATTTTGATCTGTTCAACGGGGCGAAATTTGCACTACTTACAAATGAAGAAACTGAAACTTTAGAAGAATCGACAAAACAGTATGTAAAAAATAAGCAATCGGCAACAGATATAATACACAAAAAAGAATTGGAGCGCTTTATTATTGAACTTTCTTGGAAATCTTCACAAATCGAAGGCAATACGTATACGTTGCTCAATACTGAAAAATTATTGAAAGACGGCATAGCATCGAAAACCAATACAATGGAAGAGGCTACAATGATACTCAACCATAAAGATGCTTTTAATTTTGTGTTGGACAATATACAAAAAGCAGAAAAGATCAATAGTGCTTTTATAGAAGAGGTACACAAAATTTTGGTTAAAGATTTGAATGTTTCATACGGGTTGCGAAAGAGCTTGGTGGGGATTACCGGCTCTAACTATCGCCCCCTTGATAACGTGCATCAGATCACAGAAGCGGTTGAAAAACTTTGTAAAACCACGAACGCAATGCCGAATAGATACGAAAAAGCCCTACTCATGCTGATAGGGCTCAGCTATATACAACCATTCGAAGATGGCAACAAAAGAACTGCTCGTCTTGTGACAAATGCAGTATTGCTCGCTCATAATTTGGCTCCACTTTCCTATAGGAATGTAAATGAAGCCCTTTACAAAGAAGCGATGCTCACATTTTACGAGACTAATTCAATTTTCAGTATAAAAAATATATTCATCGAGCAGTATCTTTTTTCTTGCAGGAATTATAACGGTATTTAACGATTATTTTTTTGTAGTTCTTATTTTCCAGTTTTCGGCTTGGAAACAATGTCGTCGATGATGCCGTACTTCTTGGCCTCGTCGGCGGTCATGTAGTAATCACGATCGGAATCTTTGTCTACTTGCGCAAACGGTTTGCCAGTATTTTTGGCGAGTATCTTGGTAAGCGTTTCCTTGGTACGGAGGATATGCTTGGCATTGATCTCGATATCTGATGCTTGGCCTTCGGCACCGCCCATGACTTGGTGGATCATGACTTCAGAGTTGGGTAGAGAGAATCTTTTGCCCTTTGTTCCTGCAGACAGTAGAAGCGCACCCATTGATGCGGCGATGCCTACACATATAGTAGAAACATCAGCTTTTACAAAATTCATGGTATCGGCAATCGCGAGACCTGCGGTAACTGAGCCGCCAGGGGAGTTTATATATAGCTGGATGTCTTTTTTTGAATCACTGTGGTCAAGGTAAAGTAGCTGGGCGATGACCAGGTTTGCGACATGGTCATCTATCGGGCCGCCGAGGAATATAATACGATCATTTAACAGGCGAGAGTATATGTCGTATGCTCGCTCGCCGTTCATTGTCTTTTCGATAACTGTTGGAATTAACATATTGTTTATTATAGCACCCCATAGGAAAGTTTTATAACGAATGCTCATGAAACTTTCAACGGGGCAAGAATTATTGAGCTTCTAAAAATGTAAACACTTTCTCATTCTCGAGCATGTTCTCGACATAGGCACGAGCGCGCATGGGATCGGCATCTTTGTACATAGTGACTATATTGTTTACTTCTTTTTCAATTTCTTCTTCACTTGGCTTCAAACTTTCCTTTACTGAGATAGTATGGATGATCATCTGAAGTTTCGCTCTCTTTTCTGCATCAGTGCGCCATTCTTTTCGCAGATCTTCTTCTGTTTTACTTATCTGCACCAAATAATCTTCAAATTTTAATCCTGCATTCGTAATATCAGCTTGCAAGCGATATAGAATTTTATCTGTCTCACTCTCAATCAATATCTCGGGAATATCGCCTGAAGTTTCTTTTAAAAGTTCTTCTACAATAGAAAGGCGCAGTTTATCCTTCTCTACTGTTTCCTTTTCTATTTTCATATTGTTGCGAATTTTATCCTTGAAAGCTTCCATAGATGCAAAATCGCCAAATGTTTTTGCAAATTCGTCGTCTGCTTCTGGCAATTGTCCCTCCTCCGCTTGCGATTCGGCGAGTAGGTCTTTATTGACATCGTGGTCATGCTCTATTCCTTTATCGTGCATAGCTTGATGCTCGTCCGCCATAACTTTTTTAGTGTCGGCGGAAGCTCTCATTTTACGAAGTTCAAGAATTGTCTTCTCTACTTCAGCTTCATCAACAGTGATTTCTTTGATTGGATTTTTCTCCCTACTAGTCTTTGCAAGTTTTTTATAATCAGGGAGTTTCATTTCTGGAAGCACTGCCGTTACGATTTTGAATTCCAAATCAGAACCTCTGGCAATCTTTGTGATTGCTATCTGTGGTCGGCCGATTGCATCAAGCTCGTTGTCTTCAATGATACTCTGATATTTATCATGAAGTGCAAGCTCCGCCATTTCTTCTAGGATCATCATGTCGGTAACTTTCTCCTTCACAATGTTTGCTGGCGCTTTGCCCTTGCGGAATCCAGGTAGCTCTAATCGCTCGCTAATTTTATTTAGAGCTTTATCTTCATATTTAGAAAAATCATCCCAACTTAGAACGCCCAATATCTCAACCTCGCTTCTATCAAGTTTTTTGATTGTCGTTTTCATATTACTTATTTGATTCTATATATTGATATAATGTTGCTACTGTTCTATCTTCATCTATTTCCCCAGATAAACACATTTTTATTATTTTGTCATAAGAGAACCATTTTCCATCTATGATTTCCTCTCCTTCGTTATGGTCATTCACGTGTTCTGTAATATTTTCAGCGATCAGATAATAAAGATCCCATTCAACCGATGCGCCACAAGAAGATTTCTTTAGAACTTTTATTGAATTTGAGTCAAGTTTCGCTTCTTCTCGGAGTTCTCGTCTTCCTGCTTCTATGATCATACTTTCAGGCATTTCCTTGCCGAGATAATTTTTATATTCTATAAAACTATCTACAACTTTACCTCCTGGCAACCTCCAATCGAATTCATTTTTTGTTTCTAAACGATGTTCTTTCTGAAGGAATATTTTTTTATCTCTAATCGCGATAATTCTAGTGCCTGGTGGTCTCACAAATCTTTCAAATGTTTTTTCTATATGACCATTACCGGAGTCAACGAGCATTGGGAATCCAACGATAGCTCCAAGCTTACCCTCGGAGATTATATGAGGTTCGCCATTTTGAATCATCTTACGCATATTACTTACTGAACTTTTCTTTATAAAGTTCTTGGGATTTTGCAATAGCTTCCATTGCTTCTTTCTTTCCTTTATATCCTGAAACAGTTACAGGATATTGTTCAGGAGTTTTACCCTTGAGTATTTTATACGTTTCAAAGAAATGTGCGTATTCCTTTAGCATGTGTTTATTGAGATCAGTTATATCTTGGATATCCTCAAAGCGCTTATCGTTAATTGGAACTGCAATTATCTTTGCATCAGAATCTCCAGAATCATTCATATCCATTATTGCTACAGGTCGAACAGCTACAAGTATTCCGATGTTAAGTGGAAACGTAGAAAGAATAACTACATCAAGCGCGTCACCGTCTTCCCAGAGAGTTTGTGGAACAAACGCATAGTCAAAAGGATAGGGAGCAGAATTATAATTTGCGCGATCAAGAGCAATCATACCAGTCTCTTTATCTATCTCGTATTTATTGTGTGATCCCTTTGAGATTTCAACTATACAATTGAATTCATTCGGAACATTTTTACCAATTGAAACGTCGTGCCATAGATTCATAAGTTTTAGGTACTAGGAGCTAGGAGCTAGCAACTAGTGAAATTAATTTTTGTAATTTTTCAACACTAGTCCCTAGAAGCTAGGCACTAGTTGCTGTTCCTGTCCCATCGTCGACTAAACCTTCGTCGAGAGAAACTTCATCAGCATCTTCTTTTATTATATCACTCTTCTTGTCTCCATCCGCATCATCGCTCGATATTACTTCACCTTCGATGCCTTTGATGTCGATTCTCCAGCCTGTGAGCTTTGCGGCAAGGCGGACATTCTGCCCACCCTTGCCGATCGCGAGTGAAAGCTGATCTGCAGCTACTTCGACAATAGCTTTATGCTCTTCTTCATTGACTTGGATGTCGAGCGCATGCGCAGGGGAGAGAGCGCTTGAGATAAAGTGAGAGATGTCGGCAGACCATGGAATGATATCGATTTTTTCTCCGTTGAGCTCGCTCATGACTGTCGTGACGCGGATACCTTTCTGTCCGACACACGATCCGACTGGATCGACATGTTCATCATTTGAGTAGACTGCGATCTTGGATCGTGATCCTGCTTCGCGGGCAATGGCTTTGATCTCTACGACACCTGATGCAATTTCTGGAGCTTCCATGGCAAAGAGTCCTTCGATAAGCTGAGGATGAGTACGAGAAAGTTTAAGATTGACTCCACGCGGAGTTTCTTCGACGGAGTAAAGGTATGCGCGAATACGTTCACCCCTTTTATAAAACTCTCCTGGGATTTGCTCTTCAGGCAAGATGATGCCCGTTGCGCGGTTGAAGTCTATATAGACAATGCCACGTTCCATTTTCTGGACGAAGCCGTTGACGATCTCGCCTTCTTTGCTACCGTACTCATCGATAATAGCACCGCGTTCCGCTTCGCGGATTTTCTGGATGATAACTTGCTTGGCTGTCTGGGCAGCAATACGGCCGTAATCGTCTTTTGCTTCAAGTGGGAAAATTATTTCTTCTTCAAGTTTGGCATCGCTTTTTATTTTCTTGGCATCGGTAAGAAGAATGTGATGTTCTTCATTAAATCGCACTCGTTCATCATCTTCGGCGATTTCTTCTTCGGCATCTTCATCATCAGTCGTCATGCGGACGAGGCTATCGTCTACGACGATCTTCACTTGCCAGAATTCCATTTTTCCAGATTCGATATCGATAGTGGCGCGGACGATCTGGCCTTTTTTGCCGTAATCTTTCTTGTAGGCGGCAGCAAGTGCCTGCTCAATAGCATCGATAATCTTGGCACGAGGTATTTTTCTTTCTGTCTCAAGCTGCTCGAGGGCAGATTTCATTGTTTTGAGGTCTAACATATATTTAATTTTACTTATTATTAAATTTTCTTCGCCCTTCCGTAGCTTTATGCGAAGGAGGGTAAAATAAAAGCCCTGTTCGGACAGAACGGACTAATATATGAATACTACTATATAGGAGCTGTCTCGTCAATGGATTTTTGGTATACTCATAATACTGTTCTTTTTCTTCAAAGCGGTTATTGAAATTAAAAGAAATATATGAAAAATAAATCACGGGCGATTCTTTTTATAGATAATCAAATAGTACTTATTAAACGCGAAAAGGATAACCAAGTTTATTATGTTTTCCCCGGGGGTTCTATTGAGCTTGGGGAGACCAGTGAAGAAGCTTGTGCTCGGGAACTTCAAGAAGAATTGGGGATAGAAGTATCTGTAGACAAGCTTTTATTTGAATTTTATGATTATGTTAATAATATAAAGGAATTCTTCTATACGTGTACTTTGTTATCTGGAAGACTTGGGGGTGGTGAGGATAAGAAGTTTATGGAAGGAACAAAAGAAAGTTTTGGCTACTCCATTTTTCTTACAAAAAAAGATAACATTAAAAATATTAATCTACTCCCTTTAACAATAAGAGACAAAGTGTTAACTATATAAACGATATCAAAATTAAATTTTGCGTAGTTATCTTTATAAATGATTGAATTTTCATTCATCTTACTGGTCTATAAGAGCTACTTTTACTGACTACCTCGTTTTGTTAAAAGATGATATCATCCTCCATATGAGAAAGATTATGGCTATCGTAGCTCATCCAGATGATGAAATTATAGGTGTAGGTGGAACTTTGGCAAGACATGTGGCAAACGGAGATTTTGTGTCGGTCTTAATCCTGGGAGATGGTAAGAGTTCTCAACAAAAAGAGTATTCTAAACTTACTGATGAGATGGAGGCTCTAGTCACCACTGAAACTGCAAAAGCGCTTTCTATTATCGGTATAAAAGATTATAAGTATTTAGCGCTACCTGATAATAGATTTGACACTATTCCGTTACTGGATATTATAAAAAATATAAGTGAATATATAAAACTAAATACCCCAGAGGTAGTGTACACACATCATTTTGGTGATTTAAATATTGATCATCGATTAACCTTCGAGGCGGTGATTACTGCCACCCGAACGATCGAAGCTCCTTTTGTTAAGGAAATATATCTATTCGAAACACTATCTTCGACTGAAATGTCTGGACCTGTTCCGCAAAGGTTCTTTATTCCGAATGTATTTATTGACATTAGTCATCATCTTGAAACTAAACTTAAGGCAATGAGCGCATATGTGTCTGAGGTCAGAGATTTTCCTCATCCTCGCTCTATTGAAGCCATACGATATAATGCTCTTCTTTGGGGAGCAAAAAATAATACTTCTGCGCGCGAAGCTTTTTATTGTTTTAGAAAAATAACTTAAGATGCTTACTATTTCTATCCCATATAAAACAGGTTCACTTGAGCAAATTCCTTTAAAATATATACTCCTGAATGATTTTAAAATAGAGGCTAATGTATTTGATATCAACCAACTCCTTACAGATGAGTCCCTTAAGAAACTTACTCAAGAAATAGTGGGACTTCAAACTATCAAAAAAGGGATAGTTAATTCTCTGCATTTTCCAACAGACAATGCAAGTTATCTTGAAAATAAAGACAACTACAATGGATTGCTCAGGGCGATAAACATTTGTTCGGAGGCTGGTATTCCTATACTTGTTCTTCATTCGAATGCGATTATTCCACTCAATCTTCATTTGAAGGCTCAGATTTCTGACATGAGGAATAAATATATCTCTTTAATAAAAGATTTAGACAACTATATAAGTGATAAAAATTTGAATGTTAAAATCTGCCTTGAAAATATGCCCATCATCGGCAATGATGGTTCCGATTTTGATTCCATATTTATCTTTCCAGAAGACTTTACTTTTATTAAGGATTTAAAGAATATTGCTGTAACATTAGATCTTTGTCACTGGGGTTTTACTTGTGAATTTATAAAAGCTGTCAGTAACATACATCCTTATATTTCTACAACTAAAAATGTCAATTTTAACGATATGAATCAAATTAAGAATTTGATTCAGCACTTACATCTGAGTTCTTTTAAGGTATTAACTTTTCCTCATACGTATATTGATTGTTATGAAGGTGTTGTTCCTAATCAAGGGCTCCTTCTTGAAGAAGAACTCGTAGAATTTCTTCATATCATGAAAAACGATGATAAAGATAGACTCTTGACTCTCGAAATAAGAGAAGAGGATTATAGTAAGCGTATAAACTTTAATAAAACTGTAGATTGGCTCAATAAAAATTATATTATTTCTCCTCGGCCTCAAGACTAAGAAACGGTACATCAATAGCTCCCCAAGATTTTTTAAATACTTTTAAAGTTTCAGAATGTGAAGTTGCCATGTCAAACCAATTTAGTTTTTGTTGAACAGCTAGTTCGATAGCATGATATATGAGTGCATAATTATAGTATTCTTTCTTGGCAATATCATCTGACATATTCCACCAATAATACATCGTCTGATTATCGTACATAAAAATGCTTGCGGCATGAAGTTTCTGCTTCTCATCAAATCCTCCAAGGATGTAAACGTCTTTCATTGTAAACATAGACTTAAAAAGCTCTTTTGGTGTTGTGTAAGCACTTTTTACGCGCAGTGAGGTATCTAGATATAAATCATACATTGAATCAATCTCATTACTCTCCAGTTTTCTTATACTGACTACATTATAATTTACTTTTTTTAGGAAGTACCTAATATTCTTATTAGGTACGTATCCCGTATCTATTTTTATTGCAGATGTATTTTTTGTATTTGCATCACATGATGTTTTTTCTATAAATGGAGAGTCCTTTATTCTAATTATCTTTAACCGCAAATAATCCTCAATCAGGCGATAAATCCGCTTGGTCAAAGTATCAGAAATAATATTGTCGGTAATTAATCCTCCATATCCAATAAAAGTTGAATAACCTAAACCGTTTTTATCAACTTGGACGATAGTGTAAATAAGAGCCCCACTATCTGATATAACAAGGAAATGATTGGTAAGATTGAATATTTCTGCAGTGAGAGAAACCCATTCCATAGAAGAAAAAAATGTATATCCTGATAAACCTACTGTTCTTGAGTACCAGTCCTTAATGGTTAATTCTTTTATCTCTTTTGAATTTAGGATTGTCTTTTCAAATTTATCTATTACAGAAATCATCTCTTTTATATTTAAGTCTGACAAATCTCTAAATGGAAGGGAAAGCACTTTCCCCGATAGATAAAAAGAATTAGGTGTTTCACCTCTATACTTCTTATATGCCATATACCAATTTACCGGCATGTAATTCCATGTTGATTGGAATCCGTACTTACTTAGATATTCGCCAAGCTTGTATCTGATTTCATTAGCAACAGTTATCGTGTAATATAGGACAGTATCATTATGCTCCCTTTGAGGTAGTTTTATCCACTCAAATTTCTTAAGATAATCATTTAGAGTTTTAATGTTTTGTCTGGTTTTGTCGCGGTGAGAATTACTTCGTACACTTTTCAAGTATAAGGAGTATATCGTTCGGATATTCATTTTTTTTGGCCGTATAGATTCTGGATCTTGATGATCGTAAGGCGTTTTTTCTTTTGCGATATGTATTACTTTTATCTTGATATAATCCTGGATCCGTAGTAATAAGAATTTAAATGAATAGCTTAAGCGCAATATCAATTTACGTACAAGCGAAGTATATGAAATAATCTGATTCGGCATCGTAAAATTGACACTCTCGGCAAGCTCTTTTTGATTTGTAGTTATAATTCCTCCTCCTGTAGTAGCGAATAGTTTTTGAGTGCCGACGCTGTATACTGAGAAATCAGCTTTTTTCTGTGTCGAGAAATCTTTCTTAATTTCTGCTAATTGTGCACAATCATCTATAACTTTTAAATTATACTTACGTGCTATTTGGTATATCTCGCTTTTTTCAACGTAGCCATAAGTATTTGTAATCACTAGACATTTTCCTTTGCTAGTAATTTTTTTCTCGAAATCACTAGCATTAATCAATAAGTTATCAGTACAATCTATCAATACAGGTTGAGCTCCTGTCATTATTATTGCATCCACAACATCAGTACACACAAAAGATTGGATGTATACTTCATTTCCTTCCTTTATACCTAGAGCTTTCATTGAGGTAACGAGAGCACTTTTACCAGAATCAAGAAAAAAGATATTGTCAGTGTGATAAAAATATTTTAAATCTTGGAGGATTTTGTCTTTTTTAGATTTATTAATATATAGAAAAGGAAAAAGTGTCAAAAAATCAATGTACCAGAAGTTCCAAGGATAAAGTTGAGTAATTAAACCTCTTTTTATGGGTATATATCTGTAGTCATTCTCCATATATTTACTTTTTTATCTAATCATCTTTTGAATTCCTTCTTTTAAATCAATTTTTGCTTTAAAAGAAAATTTATTTTCTGTCTTTTGAATGGAGGGAACTCTCCTGTCAATTTCAAGAGAGATATCACGTGTTCCATTTGAACCATACTCCACATGTAAAACCTCTGATTTTGAATCGGGGAAAAATTCTAAGATTATTTTCGCTACATCATTCATTGTATATTCGAAAGTACTTCCTACATTGAAAATTTCATATGGGGTTTCATTGTAAGTAATCATTTTTTCTAAAGCATTGACCACATCGTCAATGAATGTATGACTTCTTGTCTGAAGGCCATTCCCGTATATTTCAATATTTTTATTAGTCTTTACCAGATTGATGAATTTTGTTACTACAAAGTCGGACCTTTGGCCAGGTCCATATACGTTAAAGAAGCGTGGAATACATACTTGCATACCTCTAGATTTTGACAAGACTTCTAGGTGTATTTCAGTATCTCTTTTGCATTTTGCATATAAAGAAATAGGAGAAACAGCGGTATCTTCTCTGTACGGGAGATCTTTAGAGTTACCATATACTTCAGATGAGGAAGAAAATATCAGTTTTTTTATCCCTAGCTCTACGCATCTGTCTAAAAATAATACCGTTTGTGTAAAATTTACTTGTCTTACTAAATCTGGATTATCCTGACATCTATCAACACCTACAATAGCTCCTAAATGAAATACGGCATGAGCCTCTTTTAAGGCGATACTAGTGATACTCTCATCATTAAAACTACCTAGATAAAATGTACTACAGCTCTCGCCCGTACCTGCAATGTCTATCCCTATTATCTCATAACCTCTAAGTTTGAGATGCTTTGCTAGATTCTTGCCAATAAATCCTGAAACCCCTGTGATTACAATCTTCTTATTGCTTGATTCCATATTTCGTAGCATAATTTACTAATTTAATAATTCGATTTATATCCTCATCCTTCAGCGATTCATATAAAGGTAAGGAAATAATACGGGCGGCAATTTTCTCGGTAACCGGTAAGACTACTTTTTGATTCCGATAAAATGACTGTAAATGGTTAGGAATATAATGCACACTGGCACCCACCTTGTTACTCATAAGGAAAGAGAATAATTCATCCCTTGTACATTTTGAAGTCGAAAGAACCTCTATGGTAAACAAGTGCCATGCATGCACTGAATCTTTATACGGAGGATCAATCGGAAGAATCAAATCTTTGTTTATTCCCAGACCCTTTCTATATTTTTTCACAACTCTTAATCTCTTTTGTTGGAATATTCCTTTATAAGGAAGCTGACAGAGTCCAATTGATGCATGAATGTCAGACAGATTATATTTATACCCTGGGAAGATTACATCATACTTGTATGTTCCTCCTTGGGTATATCTTGTGGTGGCATTTTTTGAGATACCATGATTTATAAATAAACGAGCTTGATTCTCTTGTTTTTTGTTTTGACATACGAGAGCTCCACCTTCGGCAGTGGTAAAGTTTTTTGTAGCATAGAAACTGAAGCATGTAATATTTTTACCTGCTCCAATAGGGCGTCCTTTATAAATAGTAGAAAATGCATGAGCCGCATCTTCTATAACAAAAAGCTTATGCTTCTTTGCGATTTTATTGATGTAAGACATATCTGCCGGCATACCAGCATAATGAACAACAACAATCGCTTTTGTCTTTTTTGTTATACGATGTTCGATATCTTTAGGATCTATACAGTAGGAGTTTTCATTGATATCAGCAAAAACGGCAGCCACACCAAGGTTAACGAGCATATTTATCGTTGAGCAAAAAGTAAAGCTGGGCACTATAACTTCATCTCCTTTATGGAGATTAAGCATCGCATATGCCGTATGGAGTGCAGCAGTGCAAGAAGAAGTTGCAACGATATCTTTTTTCCCTATTATTGTCGAGAGTTCATTTTCGAATTGCTTCACTTTCGGCCCGGTAGTTATCCAACCAGAATCCAAGGAGTCCGTTATTGATTTTATAACTTCTTTCGGTATTGTCGGTTTGTGAAAAGGAATGTACTTTATTTGTTTCATTTTATTTTAGATATGCAGGCTTATTAATAAGTAGTTCGTCCAATCTAAGTGCTTGATTGATTTTATTTCTCTGGATCTTCTTTGGTGAGTTGTTGATAAAAAGAAGACATAATAAAATCATATTTCTCACTCTTATAATAAGAGGGAGTAGATCTATCTCTTGTTGAGTTAATCTTCTTGTATACGAATAAGATTTTATGTAACTCTTTGCAATTTCTGAGCTGTTTTTCTTGAGATTGAAAAAAATCCACCACCAAAGTGAGAATCCAAGATCGACTGCAAGTGGTGCTTCAGTGATATCATCAAAATCAATTATACCCCTGATAGTATTATCCTTTATTAATATGTTACTGCTGTCGTAGTCAAAATGTACGACTCCAAAAGGAATTTTAAGAAAGACATCCTGATTTTTATTCCATTCTCTTCTGATATTTTGATATCGTTCTGATATTTCTTTCCTGATCCCTTTTTCAAGATTGGTATTGCTTAATGCAGCGGTAATTTCTTTGTCCATCCACCTCTTAATCTTTGTAGTGCTCTGTATGCCTTCTTTTAAAGAGGGTCGTTTTTTTAAAAGCAAAGTATGCATCTTTGCTTGAGTCCTTGCACAGCTTGCGATCAGAATATGGTCTGATGACTTTAGTTCAGAACCAGGCACAAACTCCATAACCAATGCAATTCTTTTTTTTGAGTTCTTGTCTGTAAAGAATAAGTATTTTTTGCTTTTTATAGTATAAATTTCTGGAATAGGGATACCTTTTTTGCGCAGTTTCTCCATAATCTTTATCTCCCGAACTGCTTCTGCCAGTTTTCTTCCCAGAGCATATATTCTTAATACTTTTTGGCTTTTATCAGTGAATGTTATCAAATAGGATTCATTTATAATCCCTGATGAGAAGCGCTTCATTGTTTTTACCTCTTGTGGAAATATAGATATGATTGGACCTAAATAACCAGGTAATTCAGGATATATTCGTTTCTTCATTCTAAAATTATAGCAAAAAAGGGACATTTAGTCCCTCCTGTTTAAGATTTCATACTCAGATTGTTATTGTCATTCCGTCATAAGAACAAAGAATTTGGCATCTCTTAGAACTGAATTTTTTCCCAATACACCCTAAAGACTCAAAACTGATCTGATCATGTTCTTCTATGTGCATGAACACAACTCGCTTAGGATTTAACTTTTTAAGTAAAGCCAAGGTGCTTTTAAATGTAAGTTCGCCTTTTAGAAGGTGATGCTCAGGATCCATCAATTGCTTTCCAGTCATAGGGTGCGAATCAAAGATTCCAATTGGCAAGATTAATAGATCTAAGTTATTAAAAGCGACAGACGGCTTCCATCTGTATAAATCATCCATAGCGATACCTATCTGTTTACCTCCTTCTTTAAATAAGAAAGCAAAAACACTCTTGTCTGCCAGAGGATAGGGCTGTATTTTCAAATCTTCGATAAAGAAAGGCTTATTATTCTTTTCGATAGAAAGCTGAATAAGCTCTTCATTCTCAAGTTTTTTGAAATGGTCGAGATGTCCAAGGTGGTTTCGAAAATCAATCTCTTCAGTTTCTGTTAAATGAACAATAGTTTTTCTGTGAACGGGATTCTTGTTTACAAAATCATAATTAAGTGTGTACCAGATCCTTCTTCCTAAAACATGATCGCCATGCCAGTGCGAATATAAACAATGGTCAATGGTATCTATTTTAGAACGATTCAACTGAACACTGATATCTTCTGGCGTATCTATCAAGATTGAATAATCATGAATGAAAACTGAAGGTCCTGTTCTGACGAAAGGTGCACCATACGTCCGTGCTTTAACGCAAGACTCGCAATAACACCCTGGGCGCGGAGTTACGATTGAACCGCCACTGCCAAGTATTTCTATTTTCATGTTAATTATTTTTATTTACTATAAAATAATTTTCAACATATGTCAATTTGACTTATACAAGAATTGTAGTACAATACAACAAAATATAAGATCATGGGATATCAAAAATTCAGTAAAAAAAAGACTTTTGATGACGACTCGTCCTTAATAAAAAAAGATCCAAAGAAAATTTCAAAGATGGGTAAAAAGATGATATTACAGCTACGAGCAGAAAGTTTCCGCTGTAAACATTGCAGAAGAGAGATTCCGTCGGATTCAACTTCTACTAAGCATCGTAACCATTGCCCATACTGTTTATATTCTCTTCATGTTGATGTCAGTCCGGGAGATCGTAAGTCAGAATGTCATGCTTCTATGAAGCCATTAGGTATTTCTTTAAAGAAAGATGGTGGTGAGGTTATGATTATTCATGATTGTCAAAAATGCGGAAAGTTAAATATAAACCGTATATCAGCTGAGGATGATGAGCGGACTATCATGAATCTTTTCTTTCAGAGTCGAAAATTAGACACCAAACTATTTAAGAAGATAAGAGATAATGGTTTAATTTTGGTTGATGATGAAAAGATTTTACTTACACTTCTTTATGGAAAATTGAGGAATCATTAAAATTGCCTTAAAAATAGACAATATTTTATTAAATCAAATATTGTCTATTTTCATTTCTGTCTTTTACCTGTGGATAAAATGTGGAAAAACAGGGGGTGTGGGGGTTGACAAAAGGCTATATTGGGGGTATACTTGACATGAAGCTAATTATGCTGTCTAAAGCGTAAAAGCGCCCTTTGAAAATAGGTTTTAGGTTTGTTCGAAGGCAATCTTCGTCTTAATTTCTAAGGCTAGAATCGCCTTCGAAGAAACAATAATTTTCTAAAACAAAATAAAACAGCAGTTATTATGAAAAAGAATTTCAACAGCCTTTTGGCTACAGCTTTTGTCTTTATTGCGCTGTTGACTTTCAACAGCTGCACACCCGACAACAAATCATTACCCAAGCCTCCTGGAGGAGGAGAGCCTGACCCAAAACCAGTGGTGAAAACACCAAACTTTACCGTTACTGTGCCACCAACTTTTTGGTTCGCAGGAAGCGGAAATGTTACTGCTACTATAGTAGCGGATGTTGATTCCATCTGGTCTAATCGGCCCTATACGTTCTCAAATGGGGTGCTGATAGTCCAGACCGAAAACCTGCAACAGCCAGAATTGGAGATTAAAATCTATGCAAAAAACAGTACCGGGGGTTACCTTGAAAAATCTGTCGTAGTTTATGCCTTTTCACCGCCCAGAACAGGGCTATGCCAAACAGGCCGGTTTACAATGTCGAGTTACACAACACAGATTGTTGATTCTACACAGGTATTTCCGGCCCCCCTTAACAAGGACACTTTACGTTTTAAGACCAATGATTCTGTGTATGTATCTTTATACAATGGAACTGGTTTTGAATACCGAGCTAAGTACTCCTTAGCCAATGAGTGGACCTCAAACGTACATTTGATTGCGGGAGACGACTGGATTATGGACTGGATTAACGAAAGTGGATTTAAGAGGCATATGCAAAAACCAGCGTTAAACCCTCCTTATCTTATGGTTATCCATACACAGGAGTTTATCCGTGTCAGTAATTAGTGCTTTTCGTAGATTGTATGTTCGAATACATCAACGTCGCTCCAATTCAGGAGCGACTTTTTTATTTGTGGATAACTTTTACAAAGAGAAAATGGTATACTTAGTGAGTAATATTAAATCAATATATTTCTAATTTATGAAGAATATCTCTACGTTTTTAATTTTCAGCGCTTTCGTTTTTTCCTCAGCCTTTTTCTCACAGAATGCTTTTGCGGCTAGTACTACCTCACCAAGTACTCCTATTGCCACAGTAGATATTCAACATGCAAAAATTATTTCTCAGAAGGATAACGTTTTTGATATCTCGTTTGATCTCACAAATCGTGAAGGACAGCAGACTGGGGTCAAATACGGAGTCCAGCTTATATCGGGGAACGCTATCGTTGATGAGAAAGCGTATGATGAGTCACTTACCCTGCAAGAACATAGCAGTATCCCCAAGGAAATCACTTATACCGCGCCTAAGGAATTAAATGGCACCTATAATTTATTCTTGGTAAGTAATAACAAGAATGGATTTCCGTTCAGTGTCGCATTCACAGGTAAGGTCACACTCAACTCCACGATAAAAGGTTTTGAAGTAGTTACCAGTTCATGTTATTTGAAAGTTGAAGGCGAAAAGAGCAACAAACATTATGGACTTTTACAAGGTGTAGATATTTCACCAGATGAAACCCTTCGCCTCACATGTAATACAATTAACCATACAAATAATGCCCTCTCTCTTACCCCATCGTTTGAAACAAGATATCGATCTACTTATGGAGACATTGCTCCATCTACAGGAGGCGACGCGAGCTCTATTTCATTTGTCGCATCAAAGAGCGAAAATTTTTCAATACTATTGCCAAAGGGAACAATCCCTCAGCTCTATGACCTAAAGGTAGCGCTTACAAGTGAGCAAGTTAATTCCAATCCGATTGATCTTCATTATTTTATCCGCGGAACAAGCGCTACAATCCAAAATCTTTCTCTTGATAAAGATTTGTATCAGAGAGGCGATACCGCGCATCTTTCACTCATATGGACAAAATTCGGAGATCAGTTCTTGAGAACCGATGTTCATGCAATATCCCCAGAAAAGGCTGTCATCTCCCTCTCTGCACATTTGAGTAATGGAAATGGTATGTCATGCGGTGAAACTTTCAACCAGGTTATCACCAAAGACCCTAGCCGGCCAGTGACCGACGTTCCTATTTTAGTGACTGGGCTCTGTCGCAACCCGCAAGTCTCTCTTGCACTTGCCGATAGTCTAGGGACTGTGCTTGATCAGAAAGACTTTGCATTTAAAAGCGTTCAATCTTCTGGATCAAAACCACTTAACTCACGTGCTACGCTAATTCTCGTTATTGTACTTATAATCATTGCAATATATATGATGAAAAAGAAAAAAGGTAACTCTGTCCATCTTGGGGTATTATTCTTTATACTCACAGTGCTAGGAGGAGCGTTACCAGCTCACAAAGTAAGTGCTACCACATACCCAGCTGGTGCTACCGGGGATTTACTATCTACAGTAACTACAGATAGTTCAAATTATTTACCAGGGACTCCAATAACTGTCTCAGCATCAATGGTATCAAACGCAACTTATTCTAATCTGGTTAACCTAAAAGCAACTACAACAGGAAATTCAACACTTACATTAATTCCAGATCAAACTATTGGAGGAGGAGACACAATTCTAACTGTATATGACGCATTTGTTAACCCTGGTGCCCCTTCTACCCCTGGTTCATACCTCGTCGATTTCTCAACTGGCGTCTTTGAAAATGACATTGTTATTCTTGATACACCACCTGGCGGTGATCCTGGATACTATGCCCATTGTTTTATCGCCGACACGCTTGTGACGCTTGCTAATGGAACAAAGAAAAATATTCAAGACATCAAAATTGGAGATGTATTGAAAGGAGAGACTAGCAACAATACGGTTCTTGCATTTCATAGACCAAAGCTAGAAGGAGGAGCACTCTATTCATTCAATGGGGGCAAACACTTCGTAACTGCAGAGCACCCATTCAAAACGATGGATGGATGGAAGTCTATCGATCCAAAGAAAACTGAAAAAGAAAATATTGGTATTGAAGTTACAGAACTCGCAGTTGGAGACACACTTATCACATCGGAAGGGGTTGTAAAACTTGAGTCCGTCGATGCTAGTTATGAAGCAAAAGAAAATACCGATCTGTATAACTTCATTCTCGATGGCGATCATACATACTATGCCGACGATTATCTTGTTCACAACAAACAGCAATGTGGAGGTTCTCTCCCTGCTTGTGGGGAGACGCAGCCTTGTGTCTACGACGATATACAAAATCCTGCGTACGGACAGCCTGTACTTGGGGGTGACACAGGAGTTTGTGCACTTACATGTTCGGGTAATCCGACTACTCTCCCGGGTACATGTACTATTGGAGGTGGGATGTATTGTTCTACAAATAGTTTGAAAAAATGTAACTAAATATATGAAAAAAATCTCAAAAAATAAAAAATATATTACCTTAGGATTTGTTTTCGTACTAGCGATCTTGATTTCTCCAAAACTCACATCTGCCGGTTGGACTCAATACGATTATTCTATCCCGTATACTGTTGAAGTTCCTAATCTTCCTCCAATAGTAAATGCCGGTCCTGACCAAGCGATAACACTGCCTACGAGTTCTGTCACACTTACTGGTACTGCAACGGACCCAGACGGCACGATCGCGAGTCAGCTTTGGTATTTCAGGACTGGTCCCGTAACACCCATTATATCCTCTCCGAATGCATCTACAACAAGTATCACAGGAATGACGGTCCCAGGAACATATACAGTGCGTTTTAGTGCAAGTGATAATCAGGGAGGTTCTGCATTTGATGCAGTAGACATCGTTGTAACTGATGAAGGAGGTTCATCTTCTTCTGGTTCACTTACTGTATCGCCGAATACGTGTACGATATCAATCGGCGCAAGTACTTGTACGGTTACAGGCGCGACATGGAATACAACTGGTGCAACAAATCCGCAACTTGTAGATGCAAACACTAGTAGCGTCCTTTCCACACTTGCCAATAAAGCTACCCCTCTTCAAGTGTGGGTTGCTAATCCATCCACCGTATTTAATCTCAAAGATGGGGCAACAGTGTTGAGTAGTAAAACAGCAACCGCAATATGTGCATCGGGCAGTTGGTGGAATGGAAGTGTCTGCGCCGTTACTGTCGTCAATGGTATCTGTGCTTCTACACACTTTAATTGTAATGCAGGATCATCTGCAAATAATGCAGGATCTGGCCCATGGACATGGAGTTGTGTTGGTTCTGGTGGTGGTACCACTGCATCCTGTTCTGAACCTCTAGGTGGTGGAGGCGGAGATGATCCAGAGTGTAGTGATGATGTTGATAATAATGATGTTGAAGATGAATTAAAAGATACTCAAGACCCAGGATGTCACAGCGATAAAGACCCAGACAATAACGCTACGTATGATCCTCTTGATGATAGTGAGAAAGATGTGAAGATAAAAGAAATAGAAGTATAAAAACAACAAAACACCTCGAGATCTCGGGGTGTTTTGTTGTTCAGGCTATCGATTTGACTTTATTTTTAGATTTGCTAGTATGAGAGTCATTGGGATTTACTCTGACTTTTGTTGGAGCACCTTTAATTTATTATTAATTTATGTTGGCAGTTGTAATAGAGCATCAAAAAAAGCTCCGTTATCGCTCTCAACCAATAAAATATATGGCAGAAGAATTTAACAGAGATAAGCCACACGTAAATGTGGGAACTATTGGTCACGTTGACCATGGAAAAACTACACTTACAGCGGCAATCCTCCAAGTCCTCTCACGTCAAGGTGAAGGATACGGTGCGAAAATTAAAGGCGTAGATCAAATCGACTCAGCTCCTGAAGAAAAAGCTCGTGGTATCACGATCGCTCTTTCTCACAACGAATACTGGACTCCAGCTCGTCACTATGCGCACATCGACGCTCCAGGTCACGCGGACTATATAAAGAACATGATTACAGGTGCTGCTCAGATGGACGGCGCGGTACTTGTCGTTGCTGCAACTGATGGCGCGATGCCTCAGACTCGTGAACACGTCCTCCTTGCTAAGCAAGTGGGTGTACCAAAAATCATCGTATTTCTGAACAAGTGCGACATGGTTGATGATAAAGACATGATTGATCTAGTCGAAGAAGAAATCCGAGAACTCCTTACAAAACAAGGCTTTGATGGCGCAAATGCTCCAGTTATCCGTGGTTCAGGTCTCAAAGCTCTTGAAGCAAAAGACAATACAGATGAATGGGCAATGAAAGTACTTGAACTCGCAAACGCACTCGATACATACATCCCTGTTCCAGAGCGTGACATCGTCAAGCCATTCCTTATGCCGATCGAGGACATTTTCTCAATCGAAGGCCGCGGTACTGTCGTTACAGGTAAAATTGAACGCGGAATCGTCAAGGTTGGTGAGGATGTAGAAATCGTCGGTATCAAGGACACTGCAAAGACTACAGTCACTGGCATTGAAATGTTCAACAAGAATTTGAAAGAAGGTATGGCTGGCGACAATGCTGGAATACTAATCCGTGGTATCAAGAAAGAAGACATCACTCGCGGTCAGGTTCTTGCAAAGCCAGGTACAGTTACTCCTCATTCAGAATTTGAATGTGAAGTATACATATTGAAAAAGGAGGAAGGTGGTCGCCACACTCCATTCTTTACTGGATACAAGCCTCAGTTCTACATACGTACAACAGACGTAACTGGCGAATCTACACTTCCTACTGGAGTCGAAATGGTTATGCCAGGTGATACAGTCAAACTTTCAGTCAAACTTGTTACTCCGGTTGCTCTCGAAGAGTCTATGCACTTCGCAATCCGTGAAGGTGGCAAGACCGTAGGCGCTGGTGTCGTAACAAAGATCATTAAATAAATTAGTTGTTAGTAGCTAGTGGCTAGGTTCTAGTAGAAATACAGGAACCTAGAACCTAGAAACTAGAACCTAACGATATGCCCACAACATTAAAAACTAAAAAGAAAACCGTAGTTAAGAAAGCAAAAGCGAAAGAAGATGCAACTACTGTCCAATTGCGCATTCGGGTGCGCGCATACGAGAACAAGATTCTCGATGCATCCGTCAAGCAGATTATCGATACAGCTCTCCGCTATGATGCAAAAATAGTCGGGCCAATACCACTTCCAACTGAGATTAAAAAGTATACGGTCAACCGCTCGTCGTTCGTTTTCAAGAATGCGCGTGAACAGTTTGAAATCAGAATCCATAAGCGCGTGATAGATATTCTTAACCCAAACCCAAAAACAATCGAAGCTCTCACAAACCTATCCCTCCCATCTGGAGTCGATATCGATGTGAAGATGATGTAAATTAATTAGTTGTTAGTAATTAGTTTCTAGGTTCTAGAAGACCCAGACCCTAAAAACTAGCCACTCGAAACTAGAACCTAATCATTTATGAAATTTATTCTTGGTAAAAAACAGCATATGATGCAGTGCTTTGATCTTGATGGCACAGTGATCCCAGCTACAGTTGTAGATGCGGGGCCATTGGTAGTAACTCAAGTCAAAAACCCTGACACAGATGGATACACAGCTATCCAAGTAGCATTTGATGAACAAAAAACATCTCGTGCTACTAAAGCGCATCTCGGACACACACTTCCTTCGCAGAAAGGGGCAGAGGGTAATACAGCATTTAAGCATCTACGTGAATTCCGAGATATCGAAGAGATCGCAGTTGGAGACAGGATCACTGTTGATGTGTTTGCGAAAGGCGACATCGTTACAGTTACTGGTCTTTCAAAAGGTAAAGGTTTCCAAGGTGTCGTGAAGCGCCACGGATTCCACGGTGGCCCACGTTCTCACGGTCAGAAACACTCTGAGCGTGAACCAGGTTCTATCGGTGGAGGACTACGTAACAAAGTTCCAAAAGGTATGCGCATGGCTGGCCGTACAGGTGGCGACCGCATAACAGTCAAGAACTTGGAAATAGTTGCTATAGATAAAGAAAATAATCAATTAATAGTCAAAGGTGCAATTCCCGGACGACGTGGAACCTTGGTTGAAATCATAGGCTAAAAATACAGTATGGAAACACAAGTATACAATCAAAAAGGTAAAGCAGTCGGCAAGCTCAATGTACCGGAAAACATTTTCGGTCTTCCGTGGAATGCTGACCTTGTTCACCAAGTGGTGACTGCGATGCAGGCTAATGCCCGCACACCGGTTGCACACACAAAAAGTAGAGGTGAAGTCAGGGGTGGTGGACGCAAGCCATGGCGCCAGAAGGGTACAGGCCGCGCTCGTCACGGATCTACACGCTCCCCAATCTGGAAAGGAGGTGGTATTACTCACGGTCCTCGCAATGACAAGAGCTATGAACAGAAAATCAACAAAAAGATGCGCGTTCAAGCACTTTATACCGTACTTTCTGAGAAACTTCGTAAGGGTCAAATCCTTTTCGTAGAAGAACTCGCACTCAAGAATATAAAAACGAAAGATGCTGTGGCAGTCTTGAAGGACTTGAGCACTGTTTCAGGTTTTGAAAAGATAACAGGCGGAAAGAAACGCAATACATATCTGACAGTTCCTGCCAAGGGTGACACAGTCAAGAAAAGTTTTGCTAATATCCCAACAATAGAAGTTGATGAAGTTCGCAATATTAATCCGGTGGATTTGCTCAATCATCGCTACGTGATAATTGCGCAGCCGACAGAGAGTATTGCATTCCTTCGTGGTAAGACAGAAAAGAAATAATAATTTATGGCCAAAGAAAAAACACAACTAAAGAAAGAAGAAAAAAATGACAGCAAGAAAGGTAAAACGCACCCTCTTATTCTCGGTTCTCGTATTACTGAGAAATCTGCGATAGAAGCTGATAAAGGTATCTATACTTTCAACGTAGCTCCTATTGCTAATAAGAATGAGATAAAGAAAGCTATAAAGATGATATACAATGTCTCACCTGTAAAAATTTCTATCACTCAGATAACAAAAAAGGTTGTTATGCGTGGGGGCATTATGGGCGTAAAGCAAGGTGGTAAAAAGGCAGTGGTTCACTTGAAAAAAGGTGATAAAATAGCATTTACATAATATGAAAACATATAAACCTACAACACCATCAAAGAGACATCAAACGACTGTGTCATACCGCAATGTTTTGACTACGAGCAAGCCAGAGAAATCGCTTACAAAAGGCTTCAAGAGATCTGTCGGTCGCAACAATCAAGGCCGTATAACAACTCGCCACAAAGGTGGTGGACACAAGCGTCTTTATCGCGATATAGATTTCATGTACAACAAGCGCGATATTCCAGCCAAGATTTCTTCAATAGAATACGATCCAAACCGCAATGCATTTATTTCTCTCGTAGTTTATGCTGATGGTGAGAAACGCTATGTTATTGTGCCAAAATCTATGAAAGTAGGGGACACATTTACTGTTGGCGAAAAAGCTCCGCTAACTACTGGCAACCGTCTTCCGCTTAAACTCATTCCTATCGGTACATTTGTTTACAATGTAGAAATTAAACCAGGCAATGGTGCCAAGCTTGCGCGCGGAGCAGGAACATTTGCTCAGGTAGTGGCAAATGATAACGGATACACGAATATAAAGATGCCATCAACAGAAGTAAGAAAGATTTCCGAGAACTGCTATGCATCTATCGGTGAAGTTTCAAACTCAGAATACAAACTTCAGAACTTTGGTAAAGCAGGACGTTCACGATGGAAGGGCATCCGCCCAACTGTTCGCGGTACAGCCATGAATCCAGTTGATCACCCGCACGGTGGAGGTGAAGGCCGCCAAGGAAGAGGACTACGCCGTGCAAAGACTATGTGGGGCAAGCCATCTGGAAAAGGTCAGAAGACTCGTACACCGAAAAAATACTCAAACATGTGGATCGTCTCTCGCCGAAAAGTCGGTAAAGCAAAAGCATAATATATACAACAAAAATACCCGAAAGGGTATTTTTTGTATTGGGTTTGGATTCTTCTCCCCTGTGAAGGGGGAGTGCCCGCTAGGGCGAGGGGGTGTATACTAAATAGGGTTCACCCCTCCGCCTAAAGGCACCTCCCCTTCGCAGGGGAGGAAAATACAAATGCTATGTATGAGATATTTAATTATTCAAAATTACTTGAGCGAAGGAAACGATTGCGCAAAGAAATGACACCAGAGGAATATAAACTCTGGTTCTATTTAAAAGGTAAAAACTTTGGTGTTAAATTCAGACGTCAACAAGGTGTTGGACCGTATATAGCTGATTTTTATTGCAAAGAGAAAAATCTAATTATCGAATTAGACGGCTCTCAACATATAGAAAATAAAGAATACGATCAAGAAAGAGATTTTTATTTACAGACTGTAGGGATAAAAGTTCTTCGTTTATGGAATAATGAAGTGAATAAAAATATGGAAGGAGTGCTTATGAAGATAAAATCAGAACTTGAGTGAATTTTGCTCCCCTGCGAAGGGGAGCTGTCACATCGTGACTGAGGGGTGTATAATATCACTATGGCAACAAGACTATCCGAAAAAAAGCGGTTCTCTATACTCTCTCGACTCAGAAGTACGACAAATGCTTGGCGGGGGATTGGTATCTTCATTCGAAATACACACAATGCCTGGGTCCATATATTCTTTGGACTACTTGCGATCTATCTTGGCTTCATCCTCCACATCTCATCCATTGAATGGGTGCTCATCATATTTGCAATCGGATTTGTGATCCTCGCTGAGTCTATCAATACCGCGATCGAGATCGATATCAATCTCACTAGCCCTACCTATCACCCCTATGCTCGCGATACCAAAGATGTCGCCGCAGGCGCAGTTCTCATCACTGCTGCCATGGCCGGCATCGTAGGACTTATAGTTTTCCTGCCGAAAATACTCCTGCTCTATAAATTTAATTAATAGATGAAATAAAAAATATGAGTGCATAATGTTCAATTGGATTTTAATGTAAAAATGGTAAAATAAAAACATTATGGAAGAAAAGAATTATTTTCAAGTTAAAAAGGGTCTAGACACCTATATCCTCAAAGAAGGAGAAAATTTAGAACAGATAGGAGACTTCATAGATAAATTAAATGACTCAAACGAAAAAATTTTAATCCTGAAACGAGAAATAGATCTTATTGATGCGTTAGTTAATAGTAGACCTTTAAATGAAGAACAAATTGGGCTTCAAAATGAAGTGAGAGAAGTATCAATTAACCAACTTTTTGTCGTTATCGAGCACTTTATAAAAAACATGAAAGAATTAACTGATACCGACATTAATGAGACGCGAGAAATTTACTTTTCTTTAAAAAATAAGATAAATAATCTAAAAAACAGAGGAGGAGAACTTACTGAGCAACAAAAAACTAAACTACTAGAAAAGAGAAGACAGTATGTTCAAGACTTGGAAAATCTACAAAAAAGTTTTGCATTAAAAAATTAGTCTGTAATCAAGCAGAGCTTCTATTTGACTTTATTTCTCTATTTGCTAGTATAGACGAACGAGCTCTTTGTGAGCTTATTTATATTATCTATGACCAGATCACTAAAGAAAGGACCATATGTAGATGAACGGCTTCTCAAAAAGATAGCTGGTAAGAAACCGATTGAAACAGGGATGATTAAAACATGGTCACGACCATGTGTAATCTCGCCTGAGATGGTAGGTTTCGTCTTTGGAGTTCACAACGGCAAGACCCATATAGAAGTCTTGGTGAGCGAGGACATGGTGGGTCACCGACTTGGCGAATTCTCTCCCACTCGCAAGTTCATCAGACACGGAGGCAAAATGCAGAAGGAACTAGAAGAAAAAAAGAAAGAAGCCGAAATATCTGCAGCAAAATCCGCTAAAGCAGCCACTGATACCAAGAAGAAATAATTTTTAATAGTAATGAAAGCATTTTTAAAAAACTACAGACAGTCCCCACGCAAGGTTCGCCTTGTAGCTGGACTCCTCAAAGGCAAAAGGGTTGCTGAGGCTTTTGTTCATTTGAGCGCGCTTCCAAAGCGTGCGACAGAGCCAATGAAGAAACTTCTTTCTTCTGCAGTAGCAAATGCAAAACAAGCAGGCATATCTGAAGAAAATCTTTATATTTCAACTTTTACTGTAGATAAAGGAATTGTTATGAAGCGTTCCATGCCCCGCGCCCGCGGTAGTGCATCACGAATCAACAAGCGCACCAGCCATGTCATGCTTACCCTTATAGAGAAAACACCTGACCAGAAAACCAAAGCAACCAACATACAGAAAGCAGAAAAAAAGACACTAGCATCTAAAATAAAAAAGTCGACCCCTAAGAAGCTATCCGCTAAAAGCTAATCTCTATTATATTATGTCAAAAGTAGTACACCCATACGCACATAGACTCGTAATCATCCGTGACTGGAAGTCACGCTGGTTTGCTGATAAGAAATACAAAACTCTTCTTGCGAGCGATGTTGTTATTCGTGAATTCCTTATGAAGAAACTCCGTGGTTTCTATGTGTCTCGCATAGAGATTGAACGCAATGTAAAAGCAACTAAAATTATGGTTCATACATCACGACCGGGTATGATAATTGGACGCTCTGGTGAAGGTGCAGCAAAACTAAAAGCTGACCTCGTAGCTGCAATGAAAAAGAAAGACGTAGCAATCCCTGAAGACTTTAAATTTGATATCGTAGAAGTATCTAACCCTGATGCTGATGCAGCTATCGTAGGCTGCGCTATCGCTGAAGGCCTTGAGAAGCGTCTTCCATATCGCCGTGTTATCAAGCAAGCTATTGAGAAAATTATGGCTGCTCGTGGAGTAAAAGGAGCTCGTATATATGTAGGAGGACGCCTTGCAGGATCCGAAATCGCACGCTCCGAGCAGATCAAGCGCGGATCAATCCCACTTCAGACATTCCGTGCCGATGTAGACTTTGCCCGTGAGAAAGCACACATGAGTTACGGCGATATTGGTATCAAGGTATGGATATACCGAGGTGAGGTTTTCAATGATGTAAAGAATAATTCAAGAAACAATAGTTAAAATATTTTATGTTACTACCCAAAAAAGTAAAATTTAGAAAGTGGCAGACCGGTCGTACAGACATGACTAAGGTCACTCCTGATACCCGCGGTATTACTGTTGCCTTCGGTTCATACGGACTAAAAGCTACAGCTGGTGGACGCATCCGATCAAATCAGATAGAATCAGCTCGCAAGGTTACTTCCCGAACTATCGGCAAGACTGGCCGTATGTGGATTAGAATATTCCCTGATAGACCATTTACCGCAAAGCCTGCAGAAGTAGGAATGGGAAAGGGTAAGGGTGATCCTCAGGGGTACTGTCTAGATATTCGCCCAGGCCGAGTGATTTTTGAAGTCGATGGCGTTACGGAGGCTGTTGCCAAAGAAGCCCTTCGCAAAGCCGGTACAAAATTGCCAGTTACAACACGTGTCGTTGCACGATAATTATATGGAAGCAAAAATTTCAAAACCAAAGAAAATATTGAAAGGTATAGTGACATCAGACAAGATGGACAAGACAGTTGTGGTGAAAGTCACACGCTTTGTGGAGCACTCGAAATACGGCAAGCGCATAAAGAAGACCAAGAAATATAAAGCTCATGATGAAAACAACGAGAAGAAGATTGGTGACAACGTTGAGATAGAAGAGACTCGCCCAATATCAAAAGATAAGAAGTTCAAAGTGCTGTAGTTAATGCTTACATAAAAATTATATGATACAAGATGGAACAGTAGTAAATATCACAGACAACGCCGGCGGTAAAGTGGGCAAAGTTTTCAAAGTACTTGGCTCATCAAAGCGTCGCTATGCTGGTATTGGTGATAAGGTCATCATTTCAGTCAAGATTGCCGAGCCTCGCAAAGGCGTGAAGAAAAAGGATGTCCATCAAGCTGTTGTAGTACGTACTGTTTCAGCATTGCGCCGTAAAGATGGCTCATACATTCGTTTTGATGATAATGCTGTTGTGATACTTGAAAAAGACAAGCAGGATCCAAAAGGTGGTCGCGTCTTCGGACCGATTCCTCGCGAGCTTGCAGAGAAAGGCTATCAGAAGATTATATCCCTCGCCCAAGAGGTGATATAGATAACGGAGACCCCACAGCAGAGCAAAGCTCGCTACGGGGCAGGCAATGAAAAGAAATTAATATAAACAATATTTATGAAGATTAAAAAAGGTGATAACGTTATAATAATAGCCGGAGCAAACAAAGGCAAGAAAGGCAAAGTCATGCGAGCAATTCCAAGTGAAAACAAGGTAGTTGTTGAAGGCGTCAATGTCCACAAGAAGTCTCGCAAGGCGGTGAAGCGCGGAGAAGCAAGCCAGATTCTTGAACTTGCGATGCCGATCCATGTATCAAATGTCAAGAAGAATAATTAAATTTTATGGAAACAGTCAAACAAAAAGAAAAGAAAGCATATACCAAGATGAAAGCAGCTCACCACTACAAGGGTTCTATGGCTGCGCCTCACTTGGTAAAAGTAGTAGTCGCATCTGGAACAGGCTCAGGGATCAAGCGCGATAAAGATCGCAACAAGTTCATCATGGAGCGCTTGGCAAAAATTACTGGCCAGAAGCCTGCGACTCGCGGTGCCAAGAAATCCATCGCATCTTTTAAGGTTCGTCTTGGTGATCCGATTGGCGTCCTCGTCACACTCCGCGGTGCGCGCATGTATGGATTCCTCGACAAACTTATCAATGTAGCTATTCCTCGCACCAAAGACTTCCGCGGTATTGAACGAAAAATAGTGGATAATATCGGCAACCTCACTATGAGCATCAAAGAGCACACGATCTTCCCAGAAACAGGGGATGAAGATATCAAAGACCTCTTCGGCCTCGCAGTTACGATCGTAACAACTGCAAAGACTAAACCAGAAGCGACAGAATTCTTCGAACTCATCGGAATTCCGTTTAAGAAATAAGACTTCCCATAAAATCCCCGAAAGGGGATTTTTGCTTGACATTAAGTCCCTAATATAGTTAAATAGTCTCCAAGGAGATAAGGCGACTTAGACTCTATAGATAATTCCATTTATAGAGGAATGCCATAACAATAATAAGCGGCTGAAAAGTTAAACTTTTGCCGGACAAGGGATTACTGTAAAAAGTAATCCCTTTACCATTTGACACTCACACTAGCATCTGATAGTATAGGGGGAGTTCGGTATTGAGAGGATCTGTGTTTCTCCTTAAGGTCAAAAGGCTTTAAGAAATAACACACGATATCGCTCGATTAAGAACGTTTATTTTTATTTATGGCAAAAACATCAGTTTTAGCGCGACATCGTAAAAAGTCCAAATTTTCAACACGAGAGACAAATCGATGTTTTCGTTGCGGTCGCGGCCATGCGTATATGAGAGACTTCGGTCTTTGCCGTATCTGCTTCCGCGAGCTCGCTAACGACGGCATGCTTCCTGGTGTTCGCAAATCAAGCTGGTAATCAAATTATATGGATCAAATCGCAAACATGATGAATATGATCAAGAACGCAAGCCTAAGAGAGCACGAGTTTATTACCGTGCCGTATTCAAAAATCAAAGAATCTATCGCAGAATGTCTCGCACGCGAAGGTTTCCTTAAATCCGTATCCAAGAAAACAAAAAAAGGTTTCCCTACGCTTGAGCTCGGCCTCGTATATGTAGATGGAGCTCCTAAAGTTACAGGAGTTGAGCGCGTATCCAAATCTTCTCGCCGTGTGTACAAAGGGGTAAAGGAGATCAAGCCGACTCGAAGCGGTTTCGGACTTACTGTTCTTACAACACCAAAAGGAATTCTAACTGACAAACAAGCCCGCAAAGAAATGGTCGGCGGTGAAGTGTTATTCAAACTTTGGTAACAAGATAAATAAAGAAATAAATATATGTCACGTATAGGAAAACAAACAGTAATAGTTCCAAGCGGTACAGAGGTCAAGCTCTCTGGTACAGTTTTCTCTGCGAAAGGACCAAAGGGAACACTTACCCGCGATTTCCCAGGCCATGTCACAATACATATAAACAACAATGAAATAACATTTACTCCAAACAAAGAAGGCGATCGTACAGTGAACGCTCTCTGGGGTGCATATGCTTCTCATGTCAAAAACATGGTAGACGGTGTGAACACTGGCTATACAAAGAATCTAATATTAGAAGGTGTTGGATTTAAATCTGATGTAGCTGGCAAGATCCTTAATCTTGCTCTTGGCTTCTCTCATCCAGTGAAAGTAACTATCCCAGAAGGTATAGAAGTAAAAGCCGAGAAGAACAACATCACAATTTCAGGCATCGATAAGGAACTCGTAGGTTCTTTTGCTGCATCAATCCGTTCTATGAAAAAGCCAGAACCATACAAGGGCAAAGGATTCCGCTATAGCGATGAAGTTATTCGTCGCAAGCAGGGCAAAAAAGCTGCATAATTTAAATATATGAACAAAAAATTGGAAAAAAGAATAAGACTCAAGAAAAAGATCCGTACAAAGATCGTCGGGACAAAAGATACACCTCGTTTTTCAGTGTTTCGATCAAACAAATTTGTCTATGCGCAGCTAATAGATGACTCTACAGGCAAGACAATTATTTCTGCTAGTGATATGTCAATAAAAAAGGGTACCAAAACTGACCATAGTACAGAAGTTGGAGCGATTGTCGCAAAGGAAGCTATTGCAAAAGGTATCAAAAAAGTCGTTTTTGATCGCAATGGATTCAAATATATAGGTCGTGTGAAAGCATTGGCAGATTCTGCAAGAGCTGCAGGACTAGAGTTCTAAAAATATTATGGATACAACAAAACCAAAACCAAATACAGGAAATGCAAGAGGTGCTGGTCCAGCACGTGGTGGCAATGATCGCAAGCCCCGTGCTTCATTTGAGCGTCCAAAGCCCGAGTTCGACCAGAAGATGGTTTCCATCCGCCGTGTGACTCGTGTGGTAGCAGGTGGTCGCCGTATGACATTTGCAGTAGCTATAGCCATCGGGGACAAGAAAGGCTCAGTAGGCCTTGGTACTGGAAAGGGTGGCGACACTGCAGTAGCTATCGCAAAGGCTCTCCGCCAGGCAAAGAAGAATATGTTCAAGATAAAGACGACGAAGACCATGTCTATCCCTCATGAGATTTCTGCAAAGTTCTCAAGCTCAAAGCTTACAATGATGCCAAACCGCGGCAAAGGACTTGTAGCTGGCAGTACAGTCCGCGATATGCTCGCGCTCGGAGGTATCAAGAATGTCACTGCAAAGCTTCACTCTGGTTCAAAGAACAAGCTCAACAATGCTCGCGCTGCGTATGCCACACTGTGGCAGATTCGTGCAAAGACTTCTTTACCAAAAGTTCCTCCAGTTATAGCTGACCTACCTGCGCAGGCAGAAGCAAAAACTGAGAATAAAGATGTAACAGACACAAAATAATTTTATGGAACTACACACATTAAAAAGAAAAACTCCGAATCAAAAAGCGCGCCAAGTAGGCCGCGGTGGTACTCGTGGTAAGACATCCGGCCGTGGAGGCAAGGGTCAGACTGCTCGTGCCGGCAACAAGCGCCGTCCGCAAATGCGTGATATCATAAAGAAGCTGCCTAAACTTCGTGGATATCGTTTCAATTCTGCCAAGACGAAATTTTCAGCGGTCAATGTCGGAGCGTTAAATATCTTTGAAAAGGGTGCGACAGTAAATCCTGAATCATTATTCAAAGCAAGTCTCGTTCGCAAATCAGGCGGTACAATGCCGAAAGTAAAAATATTGGGCAGTGGCGAACTCAAAGTAAGCCTCTCTATAGTAAATTGCTTGGTATCGGCTTCTGCGCGCGCTAAAATAGAGAAAGCAGGAGGTACAGTAGCCTAAGTGCGCAAATAAAAAATATGCAAACTGTTTGGAACAAAATAAGAATGATATTCACTGATAAGGCACTACGCAAGCGTGTCCTATTTGTGCTTGCCATGCTTCTAGTATTCCGTTTGCTTTCAATCATACCTGTACCGGGCATTGATCATACGAAGCTCACTGCTTTTATCGCCAACAATCAATTCTTTGGAGTCCTAAATCTCTTTTCTGGCGGTGGACTCTCACACCTCTCTATTCTTATGCTAGGTGTCGGTCCATATATTACCGGCTCGATCATCATGCAGCTTTTGACTATTATGTCACCGCGACTAAAGGCTATGTATCAAGAAGATGGCGATATCGGCCGTAAGAAGTTCACGCAGTTTGGCCGTATTCTCACCGTGCCGCTCGCTATCATTCAAGGACTTAGTCTTATTATCCTCCTCAAGCGTCAAGGCATTATTCTCGATCTTACTACATTTAGTCTTTTCGCCAATCTGTCTGTAGTTGTTGCAGGGTCAGTGCTATTGATGTGGATCGGTGAGTTGATCTCTGAGTTTGGTATTGGTAATGGGGTATCACTCATTATCTTTGCAGGTATTGTCGCGAATCTGCCGACTGAAGTTTCTCAATTCTTCTTTACCTTTGACATAGTAAACTTGCCGGTTTACATACTCTTTTTGGTAATCGGTCTTTTGATTGTTGCCGGAGTTGTTGTGGTCACAGAAGCTGAACGTCCGATACCTGTCACCTATGCAAAACAAGTACGTGGTGATCGCGTAGCTGGTGGTACCCAGACCTATCTGCCGCTTCGTGTTAACCAAGCTGGCGTGATCCCGATCATCTTCGCTCTTTCGATACTCATGTTTCCGCAATTGATCGGTAATTTCTTAGCAGGTTCCACTAATGCAATTCTTCTCTCTATCTCAAAAGGGCTTCTGTGGTTCGTGGCAAATACATGGATGTATTCGCTCTTTTATTTTATATTTGTATTCCTCTTCACATACTTCTACACAACGGTTACATTTGATCCAGACAAGCTCTCTACTAATTTGCAAAAGAATGGCGCATTCATCCCAGGGATTCGCCCGGGTCCAGCCACTCGCGATTATATCGCAAAGATTCTGAACCGTATTACACTTATGGGTGCAGTATTCCTTGGACTCATTGCTGTCCTTCCTCTTATCGTACAAGCAGTGTCTGGTATTACAGCTTTTGCTATCGGTGGCACTGCACTTTTGATTGTCGTCTCAGTTGTCATGGATCTGATTAAAAAGATTGAAGCACAGCTCTCGATGAGAGAATATTAATCCGCCGATGAGGCGGATTTTATTTTAGGGAATATTCAGTTATACTATACATACATGAAAACACCACACACATTTATCTTCTTTGGGATCGCTGGTTCCGGAAAGGGAACGCAGCTCGAGCTTCTTCAGAAATATCTGGAGGAAAAAGATTCTAATGCAAAAATAGTAACTACATCTACAGGATCTGAATTTAGAAAAGTTATAGATAGTGGAAGTTATACAGGACAACTCATAAAAACCACTCTAGAAAAAGGTTGGCTTCAACCGAATTTTCTTACCATCACGATGTTTACTAATATATTAGTATCATCAATGGAGCCCGATACTCATTTGATAGTAGATGGTTACCCTCGTACTATTACTCAGTCTGAAGTGTTGGAGGCAGCGATGGATTTCTACAAGAGAGAAAATATAAAAGTTATTTATTTAAAGGTTGAGAAAGATGAAGTTATGAAACGCATGAAACTTCGCGGTCGCAGTGATGATACTGATGAAGGTATTGCCAAGCGTTTCGATGAGTATGTCGACAATGTAGTACCTGCTATGCTCTACTTCAAAGAAAAAGGTGGATATACTATATATACAGTCAATGGCGAGCAGTCACCTGAAGAAGTTCATCAAGAATTAATCAAAACACTCGGACTCTAATATGAAAGGGAAGGAACACATTATTATCTCGCTTGGTGGGTCGCTTATCGTACCCAATGAAGTGGATGTCGTGTTTCTCAAGGAATTTATAGATACCATAAAAGGCTATGTAAAAAAAGAGTATCGCTTTGTTATTATCACCGGAGGCGGATACACAGCTCGTACATATATAAACGCATCTAAAAAAATCACTGATCCGAGTGATGCTGATTTAGATTGGATCGGTATTGCAAGCACCAGATTAAATGCTGAATTACTACGTGTTGCTTTCGGTGAGATAGCTTACAACTCTACCATCATGGATCCTGATCAAGTTCCAATTACTGATAAATCTATATTAATCGGAGCTGGCTGGAAGCCGGGGAATAGTAGCGATCTTGCTGCAATCCATGTCGCACAAAGCGTCGGAGCAAAGAAAGTCATCAATCTTTCCAACATCGATTACGCTTATGATAAGGATCCGAAAAAATTCCCTGATGCAAAGATAATAAAAGAAAGCTCATGGCCGGATTTCCGTGCTCTTCTACCTACAGAATGGAATCCGGGACTCAATGCCCCATTTGATCCTATCGCAGCAGAAAATGCAGAATCTATCGGCATTGAAGTTGCCATTATGAACGGCAAGAATATAGAAAATTTAAAACAATATCTCGACGGAGAAGAATTTATAGGAACTGTTATTAAATAGCCTTCTTTTGCAATGGATATTATAAGTAACCAAATTAGACGATCGTCAGAAGAGGTTACAAATATTTTTCTAAATCAAATCTTTTTCTGTAACATTGAAAAATCTCACATATTCGAGTAACTTCCGTTCATTTAAGTACGATATGAATTCTTTCGGAAGGAAAGGGCCAAACCATACGCTTTTTTGGATAAGTTCAAACCCAAAACCCACAAGCTCATTTCGAAGCCAGTTTCTGTATTGCCGTTTTTTCTCAGGAATATCAAAGATCACCATAGTTGTTTTTGTAAGCTTATTATTTTTAGTTTTTTTATTAGAGAATTTGATTAAACCATTTTTCTGGGCTCCTAAAAAAAGTTTTCCTTCTGGTGTAATTGTCCACACCCCTTTTGTATTCGAAAGTAATCCACGTTTCTTCATCTTCGAAAGGGTATTTCTGAGTACTTGATCTTTACTCTTTGATCTAATCTCTTTTTGATATATCAAATCATAGATCACTCTGTAGCCACCAGGATAGTTGCTTACGGTCTTCAATGCTTCTTTCATTATATTCATGTATGCCTATTGTAACATACTTAGACGATCGTCTCAATAGGTTACAGGATATATTAATGGAAAGATATTAGTCAGAATCTTTCCACATCTGCTTAAAAAGCGTACGCATATTGTGTGCGAGAACTGAGTCATGGATCTCTACGAGGTAGTAAGGCTTTTGTGTCGTAACAATCATTATTATATACGAGCCAATAATCCATTGAGTGGCAGTGAAATCTCTTTCTCCTTTCCAGAATCGTATCTTACGGCGAGTGATCTTTTCTTTCTCCATGCGCTTTTCTATATCTTTGTCATTACTGAAAAGTTTCAGATCGATCTCTTTTGGTGCGTTCTTCCAATACCAAATGATCCAGTCTTTAAATTCTTCTACAAATGTATGGTCTTGGAACCCCCACCAAGTGGGATCTGTTGCTAATATACTCTTGTTCCACTTCGGTACTGCGTCGTATAAATAGTCCTCTATGTCTGCTTCGTCAATGAAGCGTATTTTTGGAATAGAATATGTTTTTGATTCAGGAGTATTTTTTATAAACTCTTGGAGTTCTCTAATTGATTTTTCTTTCTGTTCTATTTTTTCGTGCTCAACTTTTACTAACTTCTCAAGTTCTTGCTCACGAGAGGGGAGATAATAGAGAGTCTTACCTCCCAAGTCTTCGATAATCAACCCTTTATCTTTTAATTCTTTAGCGACACTATACACAGTAGTTCTGTTTATTTTGGCTAGTCGTGAAAGAAGAGCAGGGGCTATTTTCCCATACTCTAAAATAAGCTTATATACAGCTATTTCTTTACTCCCAAGTCCTAGTTGATTGAGTGTCTTTTCTAACACAAGGCTTATTCTATCATATTTGTTGAAAAATAGTCAACACTTTTACTTAAAATTAGCTAAATATCTTGTAATATAAGGATATTTATGTTGACAGTATTATATCAATATGTTATTTTATAACTAAACAAGGCCCTTGATAAAATTTTGATTGGTTACACGGGGCAATTCTAGAAACCCCGACTAACCAATTAAAATTTGTTGTATGAAAAAGAAAGTTATTCTTGTAACTATTATTGTTACAGCACTCAATGTACTGGTATTTTTTCTTTATTTTTATAATATGAAGTTGGATTTATCCAATATATATTATAAGAATGAGTTAAAAATAATATTTCTTCCAAAAGCCATAATTTGGCTATCACTTGTGTGTTTGTGTGGATCAGCAGGAATCCCAGTTTTATATTTTGCACAAAAAGTGATGTATAAAAACAAGAAAAATTTCACTGAAGAAGCTTTGAGGGATAAGTTGGCTACGGTACTTGTAAGTTTTATGTTTTCGACTGTTTTTTCATTTATTATGGGTAGGGATCTTTTAACAGTTAGTGATTTTACAGAGTCTTCTTTTTTGTTTTGGTCAGCAGTTGTTTATTCTATTATTTTTCTTCCTTCTCTGTTTTGTGTTAGAGATTTACTGAGGAGTGTAAATGAGAAATCAAGGATTTATATGTGTTTGTTAATACCGATGCTTCTTTCAATTTTTTCTATATTCTACTTGGTAGATAAAAAGAAAGATAATATTGAAAGCTTCGTATCAGCTCATATATTCAAAACTATTCCTTACTCATACGGTGCTTGGTTGCAAGCTAAGCCTATTGAGTTGAATTCAAGCAAAAAACTTCTTAATCAAATACAGGAGTTAATGATACAAGAAAGAGTGTTAGATGTAAAAAATGCAAATTTGGAACTGCTTTTGATTAAAAAAGATTCCATAACAGTTAGAAGTGATATACCAGATTCACTTTTAAAAATTTATATCAACGATCATATTGTAGGTAAGAATGGAGTAGTCTTAGATTAACAGTTTGAGCAACGGTATCGTAATTATACTGTTGCTCTCATTATTTAGCTCGTGAGTACCACTCGTGGATTAATTGTGAGATAATAAAAATATTATATGAAAAATCAAACATGTCAGAATTGCCAAAACTCCTTCAATATTGAACCAGACGACCTTTCTTTTTATGAGAGAATGCAAGTTCCTCCGCCGACATTCTGTTCTCTTTGCCGAGCGCAAAGACGGTGGGCCTTCCGCAATGAACGCGGGCTTTATAAACGGAAGTGCGACTTTTCAGGCAAAGAGATATTTTCAATGTACGCCCCTGACTCTCCGGTAAAAGTCTACGAACGCGATGTCTGGCTCTCTGATCAATGGGATCCGATGGACTATGGGCATGATATTGACTGGTCTCGGCCGTTTCTTGCTCAGCTCCATGAACTCATGCTCGAAGTACCGTTTAAATCTAATAATGTTATCCGAGGAATAAATAGTGATTATTCGAACAACGCTACCAATCCGAAGAATTGCTATCTTGTCTTCAATACGACCTCACCCGAAGATTCTATGTATTCAAACGGTGTTAATCATTCTCGTGACTGCGTGGATGTCTCGCATGTCTCTGAATGTGAGACATGCTACCAGAGTTTTTGGATCGGCTCCTCATATCGATGTCACTATTCTTCTCAGTGTGTTGATTCAAGCGATCTATGGTTCTGTCGAGATTGCCAAGGATGCATGAATTGCTTCGGCAGTGTAAACTTGCGAAATAAGAATTATTATTTCTTCAATCAAAAATTTTCCAAGGAAGAATACGAGCAAAAAGTCAGTGAATATCAATTGCACACGAAAGCGGGGATTGAAAGAGCGTTCAAAGAAAGTCGAAGTTTTTGGAAAAAATTCCCTAATAAAAATCATCAGGGCGTGAAAAATGTCGATTGCACGGGCACGTATGTCAGCAACTGTAAAAATGTTCAGGATTCATTTTTGATTCGCGAGTGCGAGAATCTCCGCTATTGCCAATATATGCAAGAGACTCCAGGCTCGAAAGATTGCTATGACTACTCAAACTGGGGATGCGGGGCAGAGCTCGTATATGAAGCGATCTCCTGCGGTAATGGGATACAAAATGTAAAATTTGCCTGGCTTACTCAGGAGAGCGCTCATGATGCCGAATATACGATAGCGTGTTTTGGGTCAGAGTATCTCTTTGGCTGTGTCGGGCTTCGTAAAAAAGAATATTGTATTCTCAATAAGCAATACTCTAAAGAAGAATATCTTGAGCTTACAAAGAAAATAAGGACTCATATGATTGAGATGCCATATATAGATAAAAAAGGTAAAATATATAAATACGGAGAATTTCTTCCCCCTGAGTTTAGCCCATGGGCATATAACGAAACTATCGCCCAGGAATATTTTCCTCTCAGAAAAGAACAAGCAATTGAAAAAGGCTACCGTTGGCGTGAACCAGATACCAAAGACTATACACCGACTATGTTTGCAGAAAGTGTACCTACAGATATCACAGAGACAGAAGATTCCATAACTAAAGAAATTATAGAGTGTGCTCATAAAGGGGAGTGCAACCAAGGATGCACAAAAGCATTTCGTATTATTCCAGATGAATTGGCATTTTATAGAAAAATTGGTGTGCCTGTTCCTACCTTATGTCCTGCCTGCCGTACAATGGAAAGATTGAAACTTCGCTTAGGAATAGAATTATATGATCAGTCATGTATGTGTAATGGCAATCAATCTCAAGATGGAATATATAAAAATCTTGGAACTCACTCGCATACAGGTCAGCCTTGCTCTAATAAATTCAAAACAGGTTTTAATCCAGAAAAAGAAGATCTAGTCTATTGTGAATCGTGCTATCAGCAGGAAATGGTATAATAGGTAAATGGAATCCCGAATATGCCAGAACTGCAAAAACTCCTTCACTATCGAGCCAGATGATTTTTCGTTCTACGAAAAGATAAAGGTTCCTCCGCCGACATTTTGTTGGAAGTGCCGTTATCAAAGGAGAATTGCTGGAAGAAATGAATGGATCTTGTATTCTCGTGATTGTTTGAAGTGTAATAAGAAAATGATTTCTATCTATAACAATGATTACCAAGGATCTGTGTATTGCCTTGATTGTTTTTGGGGTGATGACTGGGACAGGCTTGCTACTGGGATGGATTTTGATTTTTCAATGCATTTCTTTGATCAATTTCAAGAACTTAGAGAGAAAAGTCCAAAACCTGCCGTCGCTCAGTTTCGTTGCATCAATAGTCCTTATACGAATCAATCCCAGGACTTGAAAAATTGCTATCTCTGTTTTGCCGGAGATGCTAGTGAAGATTGTATGTATGGAAACTGGTATTTTAGTTGTAAACAGTCTTTTGATTGTAGTATTGTATATGGCTCTGAGTTGGTTTATGAAAGTTTAGTTAGTTCTACATGTTTTAAGTCGACTCATTTGATTGATTGCAAGAGTTGTATTGAGAGCCATTTTCTAAAAAAGTGTTATGATTGCCAGAATTGTTTCGGGTGTGTAAATTTACGCAATAAAAGTTTTTGTTGGGAAAACATTCAGTTGACCAAAGAAGAATATTTTAAAAAGCTTGGTAAATTTGAGTGGTCAGTAGAAAATATTGAGCAAACAAAAGCCAAGCTTGATAATTTATTTTTGAAACATCCATATAAATATTACGAGGGACGGGATATTGTAAATGCAACCGGAGACTATATTTATCATTTAAAAAATTGTAAGACCTGCTTCAGTACACATAAATCTGAAGATGTTAGTTATACGCAAGATACATCTGACATGAAGGGTGGCCGTGACAATACTGAGGCTGCTTATAATGAAATGGATTATGAGTCAGAGGGGATAGGTTATACTGCGCATAATATTTCTATTTCGCGTTGCTGGAACATGTACAATTCTCTGTACTGTCTAAATTGTTTTAGCTGTGACGATTGCTTTGGTTGTGTGGGGCTTAATAAACAAAAGTATTGTATTTTTAATAAGCAGTATACAAAAGAAGAATATATAGAATTAAAAGAAAAAATAATCGTACATATGATGGGTACTGGTGAATTTGGGAACTTTTTTCCTATAGAAATGTCATTGTTTGGATATAATGAAACAGTTGCTCAGGAATATTTTCCAATGAATAAAAAAGAAGTATTGGCGAAAGGGTGGCGATGGTATGAAAGAACTGACAGAAATTACATTCCAACTATAAAATCTGGAGACCTTCCTAAAACAATAGTGTTAGCAAATGACAGTATCTTGAAGGAAATAATAAGTTGTGTGTCTCACGAGACAGGCGAAGATAAAACAAAATACTTTAATTGCACAACAGCTTTTCGGATAATGCCAGACGAACTAGCTTTTTATAAAAGAATGAATCTACCAATTCCACACAAATGTTTTATGTGCCGTTTCCAAGATCGATTACGGCTTAGAACTCCTCGAGATCTTTGGCATAGAAAATGCATATGTGAAAAAGGAAGTCATAATCATACTGGAAAGTGTCCAAATGAATTCGAAACAAGCTATGCTCCCGACCGACCTGAGATCGTCTACTGTGAATCGTGCTACCTGTCCGAAGTCGTTTAATAACGGGCGGATCAATAAGAGGTGGTGGACGCGTACAATAAATTGACAAAGTAGATACAAAGTATATACTCTGATTATGACGACAACTATACAAAAATGGGGAAATAGTCTGGGGCTACGGATCCCAAAGCATATAGCCGACTCAATGGGGTTGAGCGCGGGTGGTGGTGTCTCTGTATCGCTAAAAGACGGAGTCATTGTTGTAGAATCCAAATCCAAGATGCTTGATCTTAAGAAAGTGATGAAGAATTATAAACCGGAAAAGTATCATACAGAGCTTGATTGGGGCAAGCCAGCCGGTAAAGAATTATGGTAAAGAAATATATTCCCCGACAAGGTGATATTATTCTTGTATCTTTCAATCCAACTTCAGGCCATGAGCAGAAAGGGAGCAGGCCTGCGATTGTGGTCTCTGCTTCAGAGTACAATATGCGTTCTGGAATGATCCTTGTGTGCCCGATTACTTCAAAAGCCAAAGGATATGCGTTTGAAATACCTATCAACACTAAAAAAATAAAAGGGTCTATATTGGTTGACCAGATTCGAGCAATGGATTGGTTTGCTCGCAAGCTGGTATTTCTGGAAAAGACCTCTTCCGAATATATTGCACAAATTAGGATTCTTGTTTCAAGTCTAATACAGTAGTAATTATATGGCAGTGATTATCAAAACCCCAGAAGAAATAGAGATACTCCGAGAAGGGGGCAAGAGGCTCGCGGCAATTTTGGCAAAGGTAGCCAAGATGGTGGCGCCTGGGGTAACAACTCTAGAGCTTGATCAATATGCTCATGATCTTATAAAAGAGGGTGGTGATGAGCCAGCCTTTCTCAACTACAAGCCAGAAGGGCAATCCAAAGCATATCCGGCATCACTCTGCACATCGGTGAACAACGAAGTCGTTCATGGTATTCCAAGTAAGACTAAAATTCTCAAAGATGGCGATATTATCTCTATTGATCTTGGACTCAAACACAGGGGACTTTTTACTGATCATGCGATTACAGTTCCTGTTGGTAAAGTGAACAAAGCGTCACAACAACTTTTAAACATGACTCACGAGGCGCTGTTGGTAGGTATTGAACAAGCGAAAGGCGGTAATACTGTTGGAGACATTGGTCACGCAATAGAGCAGTTTGTAGCTCGTAGGTATGGTATCGTCCGAGAGCTCTCGGGTCATGGTGTCGGTAAGAAAATCCACGAGGATCCATATGTGCCCAACTTTGGCAAGGCTGGTAAAGGTCAGAAACTCATCCCTGGAATGGTCGTGGCGATAGAGCCAATGCTCAATATCGGCAAAGCGGATATAATAACTTTAGCGGATGGCTATACTATCAAAACGGCCGATGGCTCTCGCAGTGCTCACTTTGAACATACAGTTCTTATCACAGAAAACGAAGCAGAGATTTTAACTATGCTATAATATCTTCTAATGGAAGGGCCAAATATAAATAATAGCCTAAACAATGCCCCAAAGTTCCAAACTCCACAAGAGGAGCTTGAGTTTCTGCGTGCTCATATTGCAGAGAAAGAAAAAGCACTGAATGAAACTGGCCAGGAATATTCAAGAGAGACTGTTGCGCATGATGTGATACAAGAATACAAGAAATACGAGCCGGAAGAAGTGATGCACAAGAGTGCTGTTATAAAGGAGCAAGATGCAGATACTCTTGTCTTGCGCCTCCAACCGGAGGCTCATGATAATAAAATGGAAGAAATGCTAGGTATTCTCCTTGATAAAGGCATATCAAACGCGCTTTCTATAATAGGAAAGTTGAATAATCCTCATCTAGATGATGATTTTCACCGCTTCCTCGTACAATACCTCTTTAGCATCCACAAAATTCCAGGGTTGAAGGAAGGTACGCCACTTTTCAAGTCGCTCGACATGAAGCTCTTCGAGATTACGCTTCCTGATCCGACTGACAACGAAAACGACAAAAAAGATCTGAAGCAGTTACTATCTGCCATGGAGCAGTTTTATGCCGGAATGCACTCAGTAGGAGAAGGCCGAGAGAATTTGAATCGCAATCACTTTACTCTTGAGATTGCTCTTGCAGAAGGTACTGATCACTTTGTCTTCTATACCGCGGTACCGACTCACAAGGCTGACCTTTTTGAAAAGCAGATTTTAGGAGTACATCCAAATGCAAAGATCATGGAAGTTCCAGATGATTACAATATCTTCACTGATGGTGGCGCTATTGCTGCATCGTATGCAACTCTTTCTGATTATGATGTTTATCCTATTAAACTTTACGATGCTATTGATCATGATCCACTCAATATAATATTAAATGTTTTCACTAAGTTAAAGAAATCTGGAGAAGGTGCTTCTATCCAATTTACTATATGTCCAGAGGATGATGATATCATCAAGAAATTCCACACAATTTTGGGGGATGTTAAAGAAGGTATGTCAGTTAAGGATGCCTCAAGTATGACTCGCCAATTCGGTAAAGAATTCGGCAAGTTAGCCAAGGGAATATTTTTTGGCACATCAACAGAAAAGGAAGAAAAGAAGGTAAGTGAGAAAGCAGTGGAGAATATCACCGAGAAGATAAAAAGCACTATCATGGCTTGCAATATTAGAATAGTTACTTCGGCAGAGAGCAGTCTGCGTGCGAAGCAGATACTTGCTGATATTGAGTCATCATTCAATCAGTTTACTGAGTCACACAGGAATGGCCTTAATTGGAATCATCCCGAAGGTAAGAGTCTGCAAGAGCTAATACATGAGTTTTCATATCGTACATTCTCGCAATCATACTCTATGCCTCTTAACTTAAAAGAACTTGCAACTATTTTCCACTTTCCACACGGCATTGGTTCATCACCTCAACTCAAGCAGGCTCGCGCAGGTATCGCCCCGGCACCTATGGAAATGGGCACAGATGGTATTGTCCTTGGACAGAATAACTATAGAGGCAAGGATACCAAAATTCACTTCCCCCCAGAAGATCGCATGCGTCACTTATACGTTATCGGTCAGACAGGTACAGGTAAGACGACGATCATGAAGAATATGATTGCCCAGGATATACAAAAGGGCTACGGAGTCTGTTATATAGATCCACACGGAACCGATATCCAAGATATATTGAGCTATATTCCAAAAGAGCGTATTGATGATGTGATCTACTTTGACCCAGCATATACGGCACGCCCGATGGGGCTCAATATGCTCGAATATGACCCGAAATATCCGGAGCAGAAAACATTCGTGGTCAATGAGCTCATGAATATATTCAATAAACTTTTTGATATGAAGACATCCGGTGGACCGATGTTTGAACAGTATTTCAAGAACTCAGCATTCCTCGTCATGGAGCATCCGGAGACTGGCTCGACGCTCCTCGAGATTGGGCGAGTACTTGCCGACAAGGAATTCCGTGACATGAAACTTTCACATTGCAAGAACCCGATCATAACTCAGTTCTGGAAGAGTGCCGAGCAGACTACTGGCGATCAATCCATTGCGAACTTCGTGCCTTATATTACATCAAAGTTCGATAACTTTATTTCAAACGATATTATGCGCCCAGTTGTTCTTCAAGAGAAGTCAGTGTTTAATTTCCGTGATATTATGGACAACAAAAAGATCTTGCTCGTGAATCTATCCAAAGGTCGCTTGGGTGATATTAATGCGAACTTGATCGGCCTCTTAATCGTCAACAAGATCCAGATGGCAGCGCTCTCTCGTGTAGATATGTATGGCAAGAAGATGGAAGATTTCTATCTCTACATTGACGAGTTCCAGAACGTCACGACCGACTCTATCGAATCGATCCTCTCCGAAGCGCGTAAATATCGCTTGTCCCTTACTGTGGCTCACCAGTATATCTCTCAGCTCGAGGACAATATCAAGAATGCTGTGTTCGGCAACGTTGGTTCCATGGCGGTATTCCGCGTCGGAGCCGAAGATGCCCAGTTCCTCGAGAGCAAATTCAAGCCGGTCTTTACCGCAGCTGATATTATGAAGATCGAGAATCGCAATGCCTACATGTCTATGCTGGTAAATGGCCAGCCAGCCAAGCCGTTCAATATGGCAACATTTCCACCACCAGAAGGCAACAAAGAAGTAGTCGAAAAAATCAAAGAGCTCTCATATCTGAAGTTCGGTCGTGATCGAGCTGAAGTTGAAGAGGAAATAATGGATAAGTATAGGCAGAATTCATAATCATGGAGGAAATTGAAGTAAAATTCTTGGAGATAGATATACCTTTGCTTGAAGAAAAGTTGGAAGGAATAGGAGCTAAGAAAATAGGCGAGACGCTTTCGCGCATTACGAATTTTGATTACCCTGATTACCGCCTGAAAGATATAAAAGCTTGGGTGAGATTGCGGTCAGAATTTGATAAGACGACTCTCTCCTACAAGCAGCGTTTGGGAACAACGTCTGAAGATGGTTCAACTTCTGATGAAGGCATGAAAGAGATAGAAGTAACTGTTAATGATTTTGATACGACAAAAAGCTTGCTTCATGCAATCGGCCTTATTGAGAAATTTTCACAAGAACGAAAGCGGATTCGTTGGATGAAAGATGATGTTGCATTCGATATAGATACTTGGCCGCTTGTACCTGCCTATATGGAGATTGAAGGTCCATCATGGGAGAAAATCAAATCAGTGGCAGGGGAGCTCGGGTTTGATTGGAGCAAGCATTTTAGAGGATCGTTTGGCCAAGTGTGCCAAAAATATGGTTTTAGCGATCACGATTATTCGATCTTCACTTTCAAAGAGCAGATAAAGAAATAATTGCTATAGAATCATTTTTCTGATATAGTACCTCTATTATTACAAGAGCGAAAGCCACCTGCGAAAGCAGGGATTTTATTTAGATTTATTTATATGAAACACCCAAAAGAAGAAGTTACGTATGTCATGCTCAAGCCCGATGGGGTCAAGAAAGGACTTATCGGAGAAGTTATCAAACGATTCGAACAGCGCGATCTGAAGATCGTAGCCCTCGATATGTTTGTCCCGGAGTTTGATAAAGTTAACGATCATTATCCTAAGAGCGAGGAATGGATTACCCGCCTTGGAAACAAGACTATGACGACATACGAAAAATATGGCTATGACGCTATGAAAGACTTCGGCACTACTGATCCTGCGAAAATCGGACCTGAGATTCGCAAATGGCTCATCACCTATATGACTTCTGCCCCGCTTGTAAAAATGATCGTCAAAGGTGTGCACGCAGTAGACGTAGTTCGCAAAGTCGCAGGCGACACAATGCCTTACAAAGCTGATATGGGCACAATACGCGGTGACTTCTCTATCGATTCTCCTGCGCTTGCTAACATGGAAAAGCGTGCAGTTATGAACATCGTCCATTGTTCTGAGACTCCAGAGGAAGCAGAACACGAGATCAAGCACTGGTTCGGCGATGTAAAACCTATGGATTATAAGCGTTTTGGTGTAGACGAATAGCCTTCTCATAAAATCCCCGAAAGGGGATTTTATGTTATAGTACTTTTATGCACGAGATAGAAACAAAGATACTCGAAGTAAACACTGAAGAAATCCTCAAAAAGCTGAAACTCTTAGGAGCAGAAGAATTGAAAAATACTCGTCTTTATGTAGATTGGTATTGTCCACAAGATGCTCTTAGTACGACTCATCCTTGGTATTTACGCGTCCGCAAGACGAGCGATGGTAAAGCGGAGATAAGTTGGAAATCTCTTGAGAAGTTCGTAGGTAACACACGACAATCTCAGGAAATAAATATAGATGTTTCTGATTTTGAAAATTCAAAATTACTTTTGGAGGCAATAGGACTCGTGCATTATGCGCATCAAGAAAAAGATCGCATATCTTTTTTATATAAAGATTGGAATTTTGATCTTGACCAATACCCCAAAATGCCGGCATATCTGGAAATAGAAGGCAACAGCGAAGAACATGTCGGTGAAGCGATAAAACTTTTGGAGTTAGAAAATCATGAAGCACTATCGCAAGGAGAGACAAAACTCATCCGAGAACGCTATGGACTTGATTGGAATGATATGAGATTTTAACAATAATAAAAAATGACACATTTTCTGCCATGGCGTAGTTTGTGTCACATAGACTTATGAGAAAAATAATTAATATATACACCGAATACAAGATCATGCCTCATCTACAGATGCACCAATTGCGAGTAGCAGCTGTGGCAAAGCAGATCTGTGAATCTCTGGATGTAAAAATCGATACGGGAACTATCATTAAGACATGTCTACTTCACGATATGGGTAATGTTATTAAATTTGATTTAAACCAAACTAAATCAGTTTTTGGTCTATCAGATAAGGAAGTAGAAGAAATTCGGAAAATTAAGAATGAATTTATTAATAAATATGGCGAAAATGAACATGACGCTACTATAGCAATAATTAAAGAACTCAATCTTAATACGAGTATTGCTAATCTTGCCGATAAAAATCGCTTTGGTAATCTCTGCATTGATAAAGATGGCAATGATTGGGCTCTTAAAATTATTCATTATGCCGATGCTCGTGTTGGACCTCACAATATTCTATCTTATGACGAACGAATGAATGATGCAGGCAATAGATACCGTGGGAGAATAGACAGTATTAAAGAACAAGAGCGTCAAAAATTAGTTGACTGTGGCAAACAAATAGAAAATCAAATTTTTGCACACTCAAATATCAAACCTGAGGATATACACGATGAATCAATTAAAGATGATATCGAAAAATTAAAAAATTTTGAAATTTAAATCACAAATCAAACTTGAAACATAGTAAAATGTGTGCTCTTTTGAAGAAAAGCTTGCAGAGTTTGCACGCACGAGTATACTTAAAGTAGGGTTATTTGATTTGTATTACCTAGAACACATTTTATAGGGGACAGAGAGTTTTGATACAGTGCTGTAACGTTATTAATGTGAACAAATCTGCATCATCCCCAGTCCCACGTAGCATTACGCTATGGTAATATCCTTCAAATAGTCCTAATAAGAGATTCTTCCTTTGTTTGGAAGGATTTTTTATTAATTAAGGTACTTTTTCGGATTATTTCAAGATATAATGTATAATGAAGACGTACTTGTCCCGTAGTGAATTTTTGATTAAAGGATATAAAGATAAAAATTATCCGAGGGAAGTAGGTTGAATTGTCTATAAAATTATTATTAAAATTTTACTACTGAGATGACCAATGACACGAATCTCGAGATAACATTCTGTTCTGGAGCGGGCACTGTCACAGGTTCTAATTTCTTAATTGAAGGCAATGGCAAGAAATTCCTGATAGATTGCGGCCTTATTCAAGGAGAGAAAGTAGCTGATGATTTAAACTGGACGCCATTTCCATACAATGCAGGCGAAATAGACATACTTTTCATAACTCATGGCCATATAGACCATATTGGCCGCATACCGAAACTTATCGCTGACGGTTTTAGTGGTAAGATCATTTCTACCATTCCAACAAAAGATATTACCGAGGTTATGCTTGCAGATACTGCACACATTCTCTCTCGCGATACCGAGCACCGTTTAGATGAAATTTATACTGAAGAAAATATAAAAAAAGCCCTTCACCTTTGGGAGACAGTAGAATATCATCAACCCATCAATGTAGATCATGGTTTCCAATTTTCATTCAAAGATGCCGGGCATATCTTGGGTTCAGGTATACTTGAGATTATCTACAATGGCAAGAAAATAATCTTTACAGGTGACCTTGGCAATTCTCCCTCGCCACTTCTGCCCGATACAGAGATCATAACCGAAGCTGATTACCTCATCATGGAGTCAGTATACGGTGACCGCAATCATGAAGACCGTGAAATAAGAAAAGAAAAACTTGCGAAAGTAATAAAAGCAAATTATGATCGCAAGGGTACGCTCATTATTCCGACGTTCTCTCTAGAGCGTACACAAGAGCTTCTTTATGAAATGGATTCACTTCAAGAAGATGGCAGTATTCCTAAAATGCTGGTATATCTTGATTCACCGCTTGCTATTAAGCTTACTGATATATATCTCAAATACGAAGATTATTTTAATGTAACAGCTAAAAATATTGTCGCAAATGGCGACAGACTCTTTGATTTTCCAGGCCTCAAAGAGACTCTAGAGACTACTGATTCCAAAGGCATTTTGCTTGCTCCAAACCCAAAGATCATAATAGCTGGGTCTGGCATGTCCAATGGTGGTCGTATTATTCACCACGAAAAGAACTATCTACCAGATCAAAATAATACAATTCTCCTGACAGGCTACCAGTCTGTCGGTACACTAGGCCGATCAATCCAAGAAGGTATTAAAAAACTTCATATTCAAGGCGAAGAAATACCACTTCGCGCTCATGTCGAGATGATAAGTGGATATTCAGGACACAAAGATTCTGACAATTTGGTTGATTTTGTGGGGAATATAACCAAAAGACCAAAGAAGATTTTTGTTGTTATGGGTGAGCCGAAATCTGCACTTTTTTTATCACAAAAACTACGTGATAATTTAGGAGTTGATACATACACTCCAGAAGCAGGAGAAAAAGTTGTGTTAGAATGTTAGTTATGTCTGCAGAAGTATGAATAATATAAATAAAAAAACTGAATACCTCTGCTATAACGGACCGATAGGTAATGGCGAGAGACATAATCACCTGAAATTAAAGATCGGCGTCTGCGGTGCAGCCGAGACTGGCACTTGTGGAGTGAATGCTCTTGAAGAGGCAAAACGTTTGGGCCGCGAAATAGTTCTACAAGGTGGGATGATTGTTACTGGTGCGACAACAGGTTTCCCAACATGGAGCGCTATGGGGGCAAAGGAAGAAAAAGGTGTTAGTATCGGCATCTCTCCCGCAG
>JANOFO010000010.1:0-69175 GCA_031413715.1 Minisyncoccota bacterium | reverse complement strand
AAGAATATTCTCCGCGATTTTCGGACTGCTTATCGCCCTTGTCGCTTTTGCGATATTGAATACGTTGAATCCTGATCTGACAGGGCAGGGTGGGGTGAGTGTTGAGGGGGTGAGTGTTGAGGTGGAGGTAAGAGATCGAGCAGATGATCAAGAATTTATTCGGGGTCTTGATACTTTTAGTACTTCTGGAATTACTGTTAGTCCTGCAGACTACAGTGATTCAATTTTCCTCACATATCTTGCTCATCAACAAGGTGGAGCAGGTGCTTCTGCAATATTATGGTCTGCAAAGAAAGGGTATACAGAAGTTCCAAAGAATAACCCATTCACTTCTAGTGATATAAATAGAAATATGCGTTCTAACTTCAACCAAACAAGTGCACAAAAGACAATTGGAACGAGTACACTCACTCCTGCAAACTTTCTAAAATACTGGCGAACAAAAGTCGAAGCAGTAAAAAGAACAACAACTCCTGCTATTCCTACTGTTATAGACAAAGAACTCTTGAAAGTATCAGGAGAAACAGGAGTAAGTATTCTTGTGCTTCGAACTATGTGCCGAATTGAATCACGAGCAAATTGTACAAACGAATCATCAATTACAGGTGTTAATCCTTCCGGATATGCTGGATTGTTTCAGCTTGGAAGTAAAATATACAGACCAAGTGGAGGAGATCAAGCGTGGGAGGCTTTCGGAAGAAAAGGAGGAAATATCCTCAATGCGTATGATAATACATTTGCAGCAGCAAAACTGTTTCAATACAATGTGTCAATTTTGAATAAAAACTGGAGTAAGATAAATGAAGGCGGAGGGGCTACTACTACAACAATACCGACTTCGCCTACAACTCCAACAACAAACCCACCACAGACAACAATACCGACTTCGCCTACAACTCCAACATCTCCCACAGTTGCAACAAAAAGCATTCTTGCAATGGGGGACTCTATCACTGCCACTGGAGTATTCAGCCCTACGTATGTTGAAAGATATATAAAACAAAATACTACATGGACTCTTACCAATAAAGCAGTGGGTGGGAAAACAACAATTTGGATGTTACAGCAAATGCAAGGACTTGAGGGAGGAGGTAAGAAATACAAAGTTGTAGTTATTATGGGTGGAACAAATGATATTTTAAGCGGTTTCAGTCGTCAATATAATTACAATATTACAAAGAAAAATTTGGATAATATTATCAAAATTGCTAAAAAAATAGGGGATAAGGTGATTGTTATTTCACCACCAATTCAAAAGAAGAATCTTTATCCAACATACACAACATTACAAGAACAACTTACAGATTTGGAATCAATAAATGAATATTTACGATCGTACCCTGGTGTCAACTATATAGACTATTACACTGTTACAAAAAATAACCCTGCTTTGATACGTACAGATGGAGTTCATCCAACAAGTGAGGGGATGAATGTTCTGCAGAATTTAATTGCGCAAAAGATAAATTAGTATATTACTCTGTAATATACTTTATAACCACACGGCGGCTTGGTCCGTACCCTTCAGATTCTGTTTTTATATCAGGAGCACCTTCTAGGAACATGTGTACAATGCGACGCTCGTACGCAGGCATCGGATCAACCTCAATGTTGCTTTTAAAATAGCGCGCCCGTTCAGCCATCATATGGGCAATCGTTTTTAGATTATCAAAACGTTTTTTCTGATAGCCATTCACATCGATAAATATTTGTGCAGCTTCTTCTTCGCTTGAAGTTTTCTCTACCATCTTTTTGACGATATGATTGAGGGAGCGCAATGTCTCGCCATCGCGACCAATCATGAATCGAGAGTCGGGAGTTTCTACCATACACCAAAGCATATTGTTTTCTTCTCTAAACTCACATTTAGAGATAACACAGCCTGTTTGGTTGAATATTTCCTCTAGGATTCCTTTGATTTGGTCTTGTTTCATAAGGCTTATATAGGATTCTTACTGAGATTTCGTCTGATATACCACTCCTGAATAATAGTAAATATATTACTGGTAATCCAATATAATGCAACTGCAGCTGAAATCTGATACGCAATGATGGCAATAAATACCGGTAGTACATATTTTACATTCATCTGCATACTATCAGAAAGTTGCTCTTGAAATGTTTTTGGTTCATTTGGCTGGACTCCTTTTACAACTTCGACTTTTGATTTTATAGGACTGGCGAGGTATCCTTGGATGAACTGTGATATGCCTGCAAGTAATGCCAGAACAATACTCTTGCTATGAACATCAATCAATCCAAGAAAGTTGGTGTGAAGCGATGTTGTAACATGCATGAAGCTGTAAAGCGGTCCTGTTTCGAGCGCAAGGCCTTTATAGAAAACATAATAAAGTGCAAAAATAACCGGCAACTGAAGAAGAACTACGAGACAGCCGGAGAATGGATTAACTCCGAATTTTTTATAAAGTTCAAAAGTTTTCTTGGCTTGTTCTTGTTTGTCGGGAAATTCTTTTTTAATGCGCTTGAGCTCGGGTTCAACGCGTTTCATAAGTATCTGGCTTTTGATGGATTTTTTGTTGAGGGGAAAGAGTATAAACTTAATAAGAATCGTAAGGATAATAATAGCAAAACCCACATCACCGAACGTGATATTGTTTATTATGAAGATAAGAGCGTTATAAATTGGTTGATAGAAGATTGTATTCCATAGTGCAAGCATTGGTCTATTGTATCGCAAATAAGCTCAAACCCAAAATGGCTGATTCTTTACCGAAAACCTACTTATAGAAGCGGGTCGTAGTGGTTTTTTTGCCATGGATGACAACGGCAAATTCGCAAGAAACCACGTAAAATACCTAAAAAAGTACCGTACTTGAGAACTGCCTCCTTGGTATATTCAGAACATGTTGGGATAAAAACGCAAGAACTGTGAGACCAGAGCGGGGTCTTTTGGTATGTATTTATAAGCCATATTATCATTTTGCCCATGTTTTAAAATTTATCCAAAATATTCCCTATATCTTTTTTAATATCATGAAAAACTGCATCTTTGGCTGTTTTTTTATAGAAAAATATACCCATGATACTGGGTGTTTTAGGGTACTGCGATAATGCATTGTAGCCTTTCCTACGAAGCCTATTCCTCAAAACTGCTTGTTTTACAACGGTTTTTGAGACCACAAAAGCATAGCGGGGGGTAGTACTCGATATATATCGGAAGACAAAAAGCGGGCTCTGTATCACTTTTCCAGCTTTCATAATACTTTGAAAAAGATCCTTGGTAACCCGCTTTTTCTTAGGAAGCATATTCAATACCCTCTATTATTTTTTAATAGAAACTTTGGCGCGACCTTTGCGGCGGCGCGCTTGGGTGACTTTTTTGCCACCTGGAGTTTTTGATCGTGAGAGGAAGCCATGTGTTTTTGCGCGTTTCCTTCTATTTGGTTGATATGTTTGGGACATATGTGAAATATATACCATAATTGCTCTTTATGCAATGTGGGAATTGGGTGTTTACATATCAACACCTCTCCCCTCATTACATAAGTTGACTTCATTCTGCCAGAAGCCCATAATACTCCTACAAACAAAACAATCAAAGAACCTTGCGCCCAAAGCTCCATCTTGGAGTGGCTACTCGCAAGGTTCCCATTTCCAAGATGGTGTTTTGTATTTATAAGTTAATAGAACCTTGCGTATGAGAAATAAAATAGCTTCTTTCCTTACCGGCCTAAATCAAGCTGCTGAAGGAATTGTTCTTCTTTGTGTAATTTTTGCAGCGGGAGTCGGACTTAATGATCTTATTCCTAAAGATATATTCTTTACTAATGTATTTGCATGGTCGTTCTTGGTATATATCTGTTTTTTTAATGAAAAAACAACAATAATTGGCAAATGGACTCAAAAAAATAAGGATTGACAATAAAGGTTAGATAGATTACATTTAATATCCACAACAAATAGTTGTGGATATTATTGACTATTTAGTCTATAATATAGTAAGGATATATTAAAAATGATATAATTTATTTATAGTCGAGCGTATCAATAGCATACTAAAATACTTGACTTATTGACGATTTATTGGTATACTATTGATGTGCTTGTGGACGAAAGTCTTGTTCGGATAAGAGATCTCTAAGCCGAAAACAAGCGCACGCAAAAACACCCGCAAGGGTGTTTTTGTATGGATAAGCTATTTTTTAAGCTTCATGATACTCCAAAATATAATATTTCCAGTACCAACTCTCTTTAAAATAACTTTTGCTTTAACATCTCGATTTTTGCCAACATTTGCTATTAAAGACCAGTACTCTACATCTTTTTGTAGCGCTCCAACTTTTCTATTTTTTGGTTGTTTTTCTTTCTTATATTCATCTATCGTTGTACAAAATTTTACTACAGGAATTGCCAATGGAATAAGGGTTAATTTATAGATTTCTTCTTTTAGAGTTCTTGCTCTTCCTCCTCCATCATATGACATATGGTGAAAACCTTGAGCATTGAAAATAACATAATTACTCAAACAAGGGCAGTAGATTTTACCAATTTGATCGTATGTCACTCTTTGTGATACTTTAAGGTGTTTGAGTCGTTGTTCTAAGTTCATAAATGCCATAATTTATACCACAAAAAATGACTTTATGCTATAGTACAATCATGACAAAACAAGCATTTTTAGCCACCCTTAAGCGTGCAATAAAATACCGAGTAGGGCCGAAAACCGCTCTTTGTCGCTGTGCCGATTGTTATAGTGAAAAACAAAGCCATCTAAATAAGTCTGGAAGTACTCCTTCGAAATAATCTTGTGGGTTCCGGCTATGCTTCTCTTCACATGAGACCAGAAAGTCTCGATCCGGTTAACATGGACATCTCCGCGAACATACTCCTTTCTGCCATGATCTACTGATTCTCTTTTATATCCAGAAGCTGCATTATCATACCGGTTACTTTTGTCTGTTAATAATCTTGTATTTGTTTGACTGATATTCTTCTGGATAAATCCCCAGTGGCTATCGGCTGTCATATCCGATACTACCTCGGCTTTGATATCTCCTCCGCGCTCAACGGCAGCCATAACTGCTGACTTAGCCTTCAAAGCCTTGCTTCCCTTATTATCCTTGCCTCCATATCTCCGGCCACCGAAGTATGCTCCATCCATTTCGACATCACCGGAGAGTTTGTCAGTATCTTGGGTAAGGGCTTTTCGAATCAAATATAATATTCTCCATGCTGTCTTGTAATAAAGTTCAAGCTGTCGTGCTAGTTCATTGGCTGATATGCCACTCTTGGCATTTGAGAATATTAAAATAGCCGAGAACCAAGTTGTGAGCGGTGTTTCTGATTTATGGAAGATAGTATTTGCAGTGGGAGCGATCTGAAAGCGGCATTGAGAACATTGAAACTGCCTTCTTCCGGAGATGAGCCGGTAAATTCCACCGCAAGAACAAGTTTTAGAATGAAGCGCATTGAAAATGAATTCAAGGCAAGCCTCGTCTGTGGGGAAATCTCTGTGGAGGGATTTTATCCCATAACGGTCTTCTTTTAACATAACTGGATACTATCGGAAAACAGTTATGTTGTCAAGGGATAGGTGTTTACATATCCACATGTTGTTAACAGGTTAATCCAGATATTTAATAATTAGCAAAATTTTAAAAAGTAGTATAATGCGCACTATGAATACAAAAGAGTTGTGGACTAAAAGTCTCACCGAGATAGAACAAAATATATCAAAGGCTAATTTCACTACCTGGTTTAAGAATACATCTATTGTTAAAGAAGATACAGGTACACTCTATATTGGGGTACCAAATGAATTCGTTAAGGACTGGTTGTATAATAAATTTCATAAACTCATATTAAAAACTCTCATTACTCATGAAGATAGTATCAGAAGTATTGAGTATATAATTTCTAAACACACAGAAACAAATAAATCTTCCGATGATGAGATAGTGAAGACAGTTATAAATATAAATAAAGAATTACCTCTTGGTGATCTTTATATAAACAAAGATGATAATTTAAATCCTAAATATAATTTTAATTCCTTTATTGTAGGACCTTTCAATGAACTTGCGTATGCTGTCGCACAGGCCATTATTACAAATCCTGGGCAAAATTATAACCCATTCTTCATTTATGGCGGAACAGGACTTGGTAAGACTCATATGATTCAAGCTATTGGAAACACAATAAAAGTGAAGCACCCAGGGAAAAAGATATATTACGTAAGCTTGGAACGTTTTGCAATCGATTATATAAATTCAATCCAAAACAAGAATCCAAATTCTTTTAAGGAGAAGTATCGCAAATACGATGTTATCATCATGGACGATATTCAGTTCATATCCGGTAAGGATAAGACGCAAGAAGAACTCTTCCATCTGTTTAATACTCTCTATGAAAGCAACAAACAAATAATATTCTCATCCGACAAACACCCGAACTTCATCCAAGGATTAGAAGATCGGCTACAGTCTAGGTTTGCCTCGGGTATGACCGTTCAGATCGTAGAGCCGGATTATGAATCTAGAGTGGCTATTATAAAAGCGAAATTTGAGTCTACGAGCTGCATTGTCGAACCTGATGTCGTAGCATATTTGGCAACATCTTTAGAGGGTAATATCCGCGAATTGGAGGGTAGCCTTAATACCATTATCTGCCAGTCAGAGCTTAAAAATAAATCTCTGGGTTTGAATGAGGTTAAAACATTAATTAAAAATAATATCAAACCCAAGAAAACCGTTGCTATTAAAGATATCGTACGTATTATCGCTGATCAGTATGGAATAACAGAGGATATAATTTACGAAAAAACCCGCCGAAAAGAGATCGTTCGGGCGCGTCAAGTAGCGATGTATATACTACGGGAAGATTTTAATATCTCATATCCACTTATAGGACAAAAAATGGGGGGTAGGGATCATACAACGGTCATACACTCTCATTTAAAAATACGAGATGATTTAAAAACTGATCCATCATTATTACAAGAGATAGAAAAAATACGAATTATGTTTAAATGATAATGATGTGGATAAGATCTGTTTAAAGAAATCAAGAATGTTGAAAAGTTTGGTTAATAAAATTTCTTGAAAGTAATCCACAAATAGTCAAAGAGTTATGAATTATAAATACTGTAAAAGTTCTTATGTAGTAATATTAAAAAAAGTAATCCACATATTAACAGAGATAGTAATAGTAATAAATTATTAATAGATAGTTATAAGAATAATATGAAATTAGAATGCCATGTAGAAAAAATTAAGAGCGCTCTCATCATTGCTGAACGACTAACAGGTAAAAATCTTACACTGCCTGTTTTAGGCTCAGTTCTGTGGGTTGCTTCTCTAAATACACTTAAGCTTCGTGCCACCAATCTGAGTATAGGTATAGAAATAACCATACCAGCCAAAGTTGAAAAGGAGGGTATGGTGGCTATTCGTGGAGATATACTCTCATCATTATTCTCAGTTATAAGTGGAAATAAAAATATTAACTTTGAATTAATTAATGGTAACCTGTCGGTGAAAACAGAAACAAACACTATTTTACTAAAAAGTATTTCTCACGAAGATTTCCCAACCATTCCAAGTATTACAGGGGAAGAATTCATCATACCGGCAAAAAAATTTATTGAAGGTATAAAATCAGTTTATTACGGAGCTTCAATTTCTGAAATTAAACCCGAGATTGGTAGTATTTATATATACCCAGAAGATGATACTCTTGTATTCGTATCAACTGACTCGTTTCGCCTAGCAGAGAAAAAAGTTAAAATCAAACAAAAACTTTCCTTTGGTGGGATTCTTATACCTCTCAAAAATAGTATTGAAATAATAAAAGTATTTGAAGGATCAAGTGACGACCTTAAAATAACCCTTGCTAAAAATCAATTATCCTTATCCACCCCAAGCATATATCTGACATCCCGTGTTGTAGATGGATCATTCCCTGACTATAAGCAAATCATTCCCAAAAGTTCTGGTACAGAAGCTACAGTTCTCAAGCAGGACTTTATATCCTCTCTAAAGGTTTCTAATATTTTTTCCGATAAATTCAACCAGATTACAATCACAGTTAAGCCCCAAGAAAAAGTATTTGAGATAGAAGCCAAAAATGCAGACATTGGCGAGAACAGCACATTTCTAACTGGAGCGCTCAAAGGTGAAAGCGTATCAGCGAATTTTAACTATAAATATATTATTGATTGTTTCCAGTCTATTGCCTCTGATAGCCTTAATCTCGAGCTCAATGGCAACAATAGACCTATGATCATACACCCTGTCGGCGACCCATCCTTTATGTATTTGGTGATGCCAATGAATAGGTAATATGGACTACAACCCTATTGTAAATTTTCTCGATAAGTTTAAAAAAATTCTTTTTGAAGGCGAAGCCAGTAATGAAATTATTGCAAACATAATAACAAAACACATATCGGTGCCGATCAAAGCTTCAGCAATCAAAGTCCGCGGTATAAACATATATATACAAGGCTCTCCAATGCTTCGTAATGAAATTTTAATTCATAAACAAGGAATACTCAAAGACCTCTCCAGTCTCCTTCCAGCCAAGCGCTTTAATGATATACGTTAATTACTTTCCACTGAGAATGGAACTGTTACTTCTCCAGAATTTCCCAAGATGTCGTAACCGATAACCTTGATCGTATTGTTCAATGAAATACTCTCTATGTTACTCGGGGTAAATGATGTATTCCATGGACTTGATTTTAACGAAGTAAGATAGGTGCTGTTTACAAAGACATCGATTTTCTTAATTGGGTAATGACTTTGATTTGTAATCATGATGGGGATAATCTGATTCTTTTTATAAGGTGTGTTTTGAAGTCCATTAACTTGGAATACCGGCTTAGAGCTGATTGTATGAACAGGATCATAACCAATAGGCTGGTTTGCTTCGGTAATAGCAGGGTAGCTACCTCTATTTACTCCCCACCACTTCTGTACTCCATATTCCCAGTTTGGGTACTGAGGATCGCTTTGTGGATTTATAGGCCGTGGTCCCACTGGATTACTCTTGTCTATCCAATAAAGGATTGTATGCACATTTGTAATCGATTGCTCCTTCTGAGTACCTGTTGGTGTGTATTCAGTAGCAAGCCCTCCGGAAATAGTATCAGTAACAAACGTATCTCCACCTTGCCAGAAGCCTCGAAGTATTGGAGACAAATTCGGATCAATAGGAGCCGGCTCCTCGAAGGACTCGACTGGCTTATTTTTAAGCGCTTCTTTTATAACTTGATTCCATATCGGACCAGCAAGAGCCACACCGCCTTTTTTCATCGGAGTATTCTCATTGTTACCCACCCATACTCCGACGGCCACTGAAGGAGTGTAGCCTATAGTCCACGCATCTTTATTGTCATTAGTAGTACCTGTTTTAACCGCAACTTCTCTTCCAGGTATCACCAAAGCCGAATTTGCTCCAAATGTCGGAGTTCTAGCGTTATTATCTGATAATATATCTGCTAATATTCTCGGAACGTTTGGATCAAGCACTTGATACGATTTATCTTTATATTCTTCTAAAATATTTTCCTTGTCATTTTTTATAGAAAGAATACCTGTTGTGGGATTTCGGATACCACTATTTGCAAAGACTCCATATGCAGACGTCATATCAAGAAGTGTTGTTTCTCCACCTCCAATCACAAGCGAGAGTCCGTATCTGGTCGGGTCGTTGAGTGTGCTGATGCCCAAATCATGAGCCATCTTAAGAGAGTCTGGTACACCAACTAGATATAGCAGTTTTACCGCAACTACGTTTATCGACTGAGCAAGAGCCTCTTTGAGTGTCATTGGTCCGCGATAATTGGAATCGAAATTAACCGGCGAATAACAATCTGCTCCACCATGTCCTGGCAGGGGAGTACTAGTCGGTCCGCATGATGAATTGAATTCAGTCTTCAAGTCAAATAGTGTCGTACTCTCAGTAAAACCTTCTTCGAAAGCTTTGGCATAGACAATAGGTTTGAAAGACGACCCCGGTTGACGAGCAGCAGTCGTGACATTAAAGTTGCCATCTATTGTTTTGTCGAAGTAATTGCGTGACCCAACCATCGAAAGTATCTGTCCGGTTTTTGGATCTATCACAACCACGGCGGCATTCTTGCCATTCCAACTTTTTTCATTTTCTGTAGCATGTTTAAGGGCGATCTCTTCTGCTTTTTTCTGCAGTTCATAATCGAGAGTTGTTATAATCTTAAGTCCTCCTGAAGTAACTGCATCATCTCCATATGTTTCCTGTAAGTAGTTCATAATAAAGAAAACAAAATGAGGCGCTGCGATATGAAGCGGCTGTTGTGTTTGAAAAACGATTGCCTCGCTTCGCGCGCTGTCATATTGTTCTTTTGTTATAAACGCAAGATCAAGCATTCTATTGAGCACGAGGTTCTTGCGCTCGTCCAACCGCGCTTTGTTTTTTCCGTATGGAGAGTAGTATGTCGGGGAATTGGGGATAGCAGCTAGGTATGCTGACTCTGCGAGAGAAAGTTCTAATGGTTCTTTCCCAAAAAATGCTTTTGATGCTTCTTCTATTCCGTATATATTTCCGCCATAGGGCGCGGCGTTTAAATATGAAGCAAGGATCTCATCTTTTTTCATGACGCGCTCAAGCTTGATTGACAGTATCCATTCTTTTATTTTTCGCGATGGCGTCCTTTTTGCAGTGAGCAGGGTATTCTTAATTAATTGCTGGGTTATTGTCGATCCGCCAGTCACTCTCTTTCCTGTCAGTTTTGCCCAGATGGTTGCTCGGAAGATTGACTTTAATCGTATGCCATTATGGTTATAAAATTCTGAATCTTCTATAGCGACTGCAGCATTTTTTATATTCGTACCCATCGCTTCATAAGGAATGACCGTCCGCTTTAGATCTTGGTTTGCATTATATAGGAGTATTTCTCCTGTCCGATCATATATTTTAGTCGAGCTCTGTATCTTCTGCTCCGTAAATGTTTTAAAGTCCGGTAGTTTAAGTGTGCTGACCCAAATAGCGAAAATCCCAAACAAAAGGACTCCGGCCCCGATTACCGTAAAGATCCAATTCTTAAAGGAATGCTTCCGCAGTCTCTTGAGGATCCCATCTTCTAGCTTATCGAGGTAAATTTTTACTCTTTTATAATGTTTTTTGAAAATCTTTCTATAATTTCTATTTTTTTTCATGTCTTACTATCATATCATACCCGACAAAGACTACGGACAAAGCCTTATTTATATGGTAAAATAGGCACATGACTGATGACAAAGATGATGAATTGCTTACTCGAGGAATATCAAACATATATCCTTCAAAAGAGTTTGTCACCTCAAAAATTGCTCGCGGAGAGAAACTCACTATCTATTTAGGTATTGATCCTACTGGTCCTACATTGCACTTGGGGCATGCTATACCTCTTAAAAAACTAGGGGAATTTCAAAAACTGGGACATAAGGTTATTCTTCTTATGGGAGATTTCACTGCGATGATCGGGGATCCAACTGATAAATCAGCAACCCGCAAGCAATTAACTCATAAAGAGGTCCTTTCTAATTTAAAGACTTATAAAAAGCAAGCAAGCCACATAATATCGTTTTCTGGAAAAAATGCCGCGCAATTTAAATTCAACTCCAAATGGCTTGGCAAAATGAATTTTGCAGAGGTACTCTCTCTTGGTTCTAATATGACTGTTAGTCAAATGCTTGAGCGCGACATGTTCAAGAAACGTAACGAAGAAGGCAAACCTATCTTAATACACGAATTCATGTATCCACTCATGCAAGGCTATGACAGTGTAGCTATGGATGTTGATGGTGAGATTGGTGGCAATGACCAGACATTCAACATGCTAGTCGGCCGTGACCTTATGAAGACTCTCAAAAATAAAGAAAAGTTTGTAATGACCGTAAAATTACTAGAAGATAGTAGCGGCAAGAAAATGGGAAAAACCGAAGGTAATATGGTTACACTGTCGGATAGTGCCACCGACATGTATGGCAAGATTATGAGCTGGACCGATGGACTTATCATCCCTGCATTCGAACTTTGCACGGATGTCTCTATAATGGAACTTGAAAATATAGCTAAAGAAATGGCAGAAGGGGTAAATCCAAAAAATTTGAAGATGAGACTAGCTCGCGATATTACAACTATCTATCATGGAAAAAAGAAAGCAAAAGATGCTGAAGCAAATTTCACAAAAATATTTCAAAAGAGTGAAATCCCTTTCAATCTTCCGGAGATAAAAGCAGAAAAAGATACTTTCTTAGTAGATGTATTTCTTAGGCACGAACTTGTTTCTTCAAAGAGCGAATTTCGTCGCCTTGTAGACGAACACGCGATTACGAATCTCGATAGTAATGAAAAAATAGCAGATCATAATGTCAAAGCAAAGACAGGCGTCTATCGCATCGGCAAAAAAAGATTCTGCAAGATAATTAACTAGAAAACTAAAACCCCGCACAGTGCGGGGTTTTAGTTTGTTTTCGTTTTTAGTAAGATGATCCATCTATATCAGCGAAGCCTTCTATAAGATCGTCATCATTGCCTAATATATCGTCATCAATCGGTCCATCAGCATCAGGACCTATGCCTAGATCATCATCTTCTTCTGCAATTTCTCCTATTTTTAATTCTTCGTCATCGTTATAACTCATGTTAAATTAATTATTTTTTCACAAACATTGTAATGCACTATTTGTAACAAAATACTATTTCCTTTGCAATACCTTACCCCCTGTGGAAAACCTCTCTTGGGCCAAGCAAGTAAGACCTACTGCTATTGCGTCTAATTCATCGTCTGATTTAGCGAAATCATGCCGTGCAACGTCCTTTGAAGCACGGCTTATATTTGTCTTCATATTTATAAGCTTAGGAACCATACGGATAACCATGTCCTTGCTAGCTTTTCCGTATCCTGTAACTGCTACCTTTATCTCAGGGGGAGTATATTCGCATATTTCTAGGCCATTCCTCGATCCAGAGTAAACAATTACTCCCCGAGCTTCAGCGACATTCATAACTGTCTTTGCATTGGTAGTAAAATAAAGCTTCTCAATCGCCATAACTTCAGGCTTGTATTTTTTGATTATCTTCTCAATCTCCTTGCCTACTTGAGATAGACGTTCGTGGAAGCGAAATTCTTTCTTGGTTTTAAAGCAATCTGAATAAAGCAAAACATCCTTTTGCTTCTCAATATGTTCTATGACGGCGATTCCTACTCGCTCAAACCCCGGATCTATGGCTAGTATTTTCATATAGGTAGATTTTACGTTTAATGACAGTAGTTTGCAATAAAAAATCTCATTAATATTGAGAAAACACAATTTTCCACCAATAGCGGTATAAAAAAGCCAAAGTATAGTTGATCTTGACAAAAGTCGGTTTTTTATGTTATAAACAATAAAAATAACCACGTATCTATTTAGTTTAGTTAGTTTATTTAAGTCCTTGTTTTGAGGCTTTAGATAAACCCACTAAACTAAATATATGAAAAAAAATTATGAAAGTTATTTTAAGGTTGCTTCAAGTAATCTTAAATATAACAAAGAAAACAAAGGAAAAGAAAAAATTGTTAGTTTAAGTACTGAACTCGAAGAATTTAAATTCGATAAAGAAGTAATTCCGGTTGATGTTTTTCATTTCCAACAATTGTTAAAGAGAGATATCAATCTTTCACAGACATTAATCGGAGTATCATTAATAGTTGATGACCGGAAAAAGATTTTCTGGCAAAATATAAAACAGATCAGCGATATTTTTGAAGTAGGCCCCAAAATTATTACTTCAGAAAATACTTATTTCTTTTTTTTAAAAAACGAGGAAGGTCATAAATTAATTTGCGAACTGTTTTGGAGTGGAGAGGGGGATGACTGGATAGTTGATTCAAGTTATATAGGATACAGTAACATTGACGACATCTTTGAGGTTGTTAAAAAGGAAAAAACACTCATTATCATACCTCAACCGGCTCCAATTTTTTAACCTTTAATTTAATAAGAAAGATATTAAAATAATAACCCCAAGCTGAGGCAAAGGGTTATTTTTCTTTATAATCAAATCCTAAATGTTCATACCCTTTCTTGGTGACAGTGCGTCCGCGGGTTGTGCGCTCGAGGAGTCCGAGTTGGATCAAGTATGGCTCGATGACTTCTTCTATCGTTCCTTCTTCTTCTGATGTTGCGGCTGCTATCGTTTTAAGTCCTACCGGTCCACCATTAAATTTACTGATTACTATTTCCAATATTCTTCTATCAGAAGCAGACAAGCCAAGCTCATCTATTTCAAGTAGAGCCAAGGCTTTCTTTACAGCATCTTTAGACATAGGTATCTTGTGGACTTGAGCGTAATCACGACAACGCTTTAGGAGGTAGTTTGCAGTACGCGGTGTGAAGCGGGCTCGCTTGGCGATCTCGTCGAATGCTTCGCCCGATATTTCAATACCCAAGATTTTTGCGGAGCGAGCCAAGATCTTTTTGATTTCTTCATCTGTATAAAATTCCAATCTAAATGTCCCGCCCGAGAAACGCGAGCGAAGGGGAGCAGAGAGAAGTGCAATGCGTGTTGTTGCAGCAATAAGAGTAAATGGCGGTAGCTCAAGCTGAATTGTTCGAGCTGATGGGCCTTTGCCGATTATGATATCGAGCATGCCTGACTCCATAGCAGGATAGAGGACTTCTTCCACCATCTTGTTCAGCCTATGTATCTCGTCTATGAATATAATGTCCCCCGAGGAGAGATTGGTTAATATAGATGCTAGGTCACCCACCTTCTCAATAGCTGGGCCAGAAGTGATCTTGATCTGCCTGCGCGTCTCTTTAGCTATCAGATGAGCGAGCGTTGTCTTGCCCAAGCCTGGAGGTCCGTAGAAAAGGATGTGCTCGGCTGGATGAGAGCGCTCCTCTGCAGCAGTAAGCAAAATTTTAAGGTTAGCCTTGATATTTTCTTGTCCTATATAGTCATCCCAAGCTCCTGGACGCAGTGTTTGGTCCAAAAATCCCTCGTCTTTAGTTATTGGTTCTTTATTAGTTTCGCTTGACATCGGGCTTTTGATATGCTATACTCTTACTCAGAAATCTAGCAAGTCTTTTTACTCTGATTTATCCATCAATTATAGCATTTTCGTGAAGAGGACATAAATCTCTAAGCAATCGGCCCCGTGCTCTATATATGTGCGGAGGACGTTCTGGTTATATTTATATCTACTGGGTCTATCCTCTAATCATACGTTATTTTGGGGGCGCATGCCCTCAAAAGATTGTTTAGAGATTTATTTTTTCTTCCATAACAAAACACCCGATTAATCGGGTGTTTTGTTACTCTTCGTAAAAGTCTACAACAGATCCGACTTCTTCATAAGAAGTTATGCCTTTGAGAATCTTTACTATGCCATCCTCTTTCATATCGAGAGTGCCTTGATTTTGAGCTGCTTCTTTGATTTCGCGTTCACTTGGGTTGTTTGGAATCATTTTTTCTATCTGAGCATCATTGTGAATTGCTTCAAATACTCCAATACGGCCATTGTAGCCGGTATTGTTGCATTCTCCGCAGCCGACGGCTTTATATATCTTTAGAGAGCTCATATCTACTCCGTAATTATTGAAGTCTTTGTTGTGAACCTTGGCATTATCGCTCACTTTTCTTGTTATCTTCACCTCTTCTTCTGAAGGAGCTTCTTCTTTCTTGCAGACACTGCATAGCTTGCGAACCAGACGCTGGGCTATAGAAAGCGAAAGCGCCGAAACTAATATTTTTGGATTTACTTCAAGGTCTATCAAGCGGGGGATAACTCCGGCGGCGTTGTTTGTATGAAGAGTAGAGAACACCAAGTGGCCAGTAAGCGCGGACTCGACTGCGATTTTCGCAGTTTCACTGTCGCGAATTTCTCCGACCATGATCACATCTGGGTCCTGACGAAGCGCAGAGCGAAGACCTTCTAGGAATGTATAGCCTTTTTCGGAATCAGTTTGAGTTTGAGTGATGCCTGCTAAGTGATATTCGATCGGATCCTCGATCGTTATTATTTTAATCTCGGTTGAATAAATCTTTTGGAGGAAGGAATAAAGCGTCGTCGTCTTACCCGAACCAGTCGGACCGGTAAGGAGAATCATACCGTTCGGTTTCTTTATTTCTCGCATAAAGACTTCATAGAGCTTGGTTTCTATCCCCATATCTTCAAGTTTTACTTGGATAGATTTAGGATTCAAGATACGCATAACTATCGATTCCCCATATGCTCCGGGGATGAGCGAGACACGGAGACTGATCTCGTCTTCATCGAGGAAAATGCTAAAGCGCCCGTCTTGAGCTATGGACGAAGCGGTAATTTTAAGTCCGGCCAAAAGTTTGATTCTTGAATTTATGAATCTATGTATTTCTGGCGGTATTTCCATCACAGTGTGGAGTACTCCATCTAGACGGAAACGTAACCGCACTGTTTTTTCTTCTGGTTCGAAATGCAAATCAGATGCGTTTATAGCAATAGCACCCGCAAGGGCAATCTCGAGTATGTGAGATGTCATATGAGATTTATCTTTTTCTGTCTCGACGATAGCACTCTTGATATCATCTATATTTTTGATACCAGCCATGATTTTCTTGAGCGCATCACCTGAGATAGCGATAGATCCTGCTTTTGATTCTGAGGCATATGATATTTCCTTGTATCTCTCCCATGCTTTATTGAGGCTTCCGAGCGATGCCATATAAAAATGCGGAATATACCCGTGCGCGGTGAAGTACTGGGTCAAGCTTTCTAGTTTTTCCTTGTGAGGCGCACGAACTGCGATGTGAATATCACGCCCGAGTATCTTAAATGGTGCGATTTCAAGCGCGATGGCTTCTTTCTCTTCGATAGAGCGCAGTGCATCGTTGTCGATTGGCATTGCGCTTAGATTTATTGCGGGAACTCCATATTTTGATTCCGCGAGAGCTTGTACAAGATCTTCCTCTTCCTGTTTTCGTAGGTCAGATAGCTCTTTCTCCTCTTTTTCATCGTCAAATTGGATGGTCATACTCGACTCATTATAGCTTATAACCCCTAGCTCTAGGTCCTTGACATTTGTTGCAGAATATGATATGATACAGACAAATGGGTTTTCTATAGTTTAGTTAATGGTGTGATATCTACATCTCTTTTTTGGGGTTGAGATATAACATCATTAATTAACTTAAACCCAACAATCGTGAAGTACATTACATTCTTGATCTCTGCCCTCATTTTGTTGGGCATATCAAAATCAACAGCACAAAAAATCAGCCCCTGTCTGGGTTATGACCCTAACCGTACAATGGAAGGCTTCCAGAAAATCATTTTGGATGCCAAAGATCCTTTTATAAGGAACGAGTTATGGCCAGAGTATGCAAAGCTGGGTAACCAGATTTTGCAGACCTCAAAACTACCACAAGTCAGGCAGCTCGTTTTACGAGCTGATCTACGGAGTATGACATGGCTCCTCAACCATTCTACGGTTTATGATCAATCATTTTATGATGGTCAAAACTACTATAATGGTGGGAGAAGTCAAAACAAACTTGTTTATACAAGTTCGCTTGGACTGCGTAGTGATTGGGTGGGATTGCGGTACGAAGATGTTGAGGATATCTACGCAAAGATTGCGTGCGGAAATCCTGAAGATCCGAAAAACTACACCCCTTATGTTGCTCCTCCTGTTATAGCTCCACGCCTGTTGTGTGAAAACAGGTTAAAACTCATCATCCACAAGTTTGTGGATGAAAAAAATAACTCAACCAAACCGGATTATTCCGAATTAATCGGAACGATCTCCACAACATGTAAAAATGTTGTGGATACAACAACAGTTATTGAAAAAGTTTTAACTGAAAAAAAGGTTGTTATAGAGGAAGAAAAAGAGGAACAAAGACCCTTACCACCTCTGGGTATGAATCCACCTCTCACTTACTCCAATAATCCTAATCCCGCACCAACTGTAAAGGTAAAAAAGGAAACGAACTTCACCCTTGTTATTGCCGGAGTTACGTTTGGAGGAAGAAATCAACCTCAACCTTGGCCACGACAAGGAGGTCCTGTTTGGTCCCCCCCACATAATACTGGCGGCCCTGTCGGCGCACCAGGTCACTGGGGAGTGGTCAATGGGCAACCTGTTTGGGTTCCCGGCCATTAATCCTTTCTTGTGCTAAAAACATTTCATTGGATCAATTGTACTAACATATGATCGATCCAATGCTTTTTTAAGTCTTGAACGCTGTCGAACGCGTTGAAGGTTTAAAATTGTAAATTATAATTAATAGCAAATATATGAAAAAATATATAAAAAAACTAATAGTCGCATCTTTTGCTCTTGTTTTCCTTTTGGGGAGTCAGAGTGTTTTCGCTACGGAACTTTGGAACGGAGCATCTAATGACTGTCCTACACTCGCGGTCGCTAATTTTACGACTAACACAGGACTCAACAATCCATGTTGGCCTCTCTCTTCCGTCAGTGCGAATCCGGGAGAAACAATTAACGTTCGCATTTATTATCATAACTCAAGTGATCTAAACGGTTCTCCGCAGACTGCAAACAATACTCGAGTCATATTAAATACACCGAGTGGTTCGTCTACATCACATTCATTCTCTGCACAGGTTACTTCTGATCAAGGGAGTATTTCCTCAGGCACGGTCACAGTGAATCTTCCAAGTTCTCAGACACTTACCTTTGGATCGACTCGTTGGTATCCGAATCAGACTCAATCACAAGCGTCATTCCTAAATGGACAAAATGGTTCTGAGATTAAAAGTGGCGGTCTTTCTATCGGTGCAATTGCTCCAGGTTGGAATAGCCAAGGTTCTGTTGTTGTCAGCTTTCAAGTTGGTAATACGGGAGGTGGTGGCAACTGTTCAATCTCAAACTTCACTGCCAACGGCTCACAGAGTACAACTATTCAATCAGGTAATTCTGTAAATTTGGTTTGGAATACAACTGGTTATACATCAGTTAATATTTCAGGTCCAAACTTCTCAAGTTCAAACACAAGCGGCAGCGCAACGGTATACCCGACATACTCGGGTTCATACAATCTTACCGCAAGTGGCGGTAATAATTGTAGTACACAAACACAGAGCGTATATGTGAATGTAAACAATGTTCAGCAAAATTATTGTACAATTTCAAACTTCACAGGTAATGGTTCGACAACTACTACAGTACAGTCTGGTAATCCAGTAAATCTTGTCTGGAATACATACAACTGTACATCAGCAACTCTATCTGGTCCTAATGGAACTATCAGCAATAATATAAGCGGCAGCGCAACTGTCTATCCCACAAACAACAGCAACTACGTGCTCACTGCATATGGTCAGAATGGATCAGCTCCATCTCAGACTGTATACGTGAATGTAAATCCTATTATCATTCAGCCACCGGTCATCAACAACTGTGCGGTTACAACCGTTGCGACAAATGTAACTCAGACTACAGCTACACTCAATGGTCTTATTACAGGCAATGTAAGTACTTCATACTTCCAGTATGGAACAACAGTAAACCTTGGCTCACAGACAATATCTCGTGTTGGTAACGGTGCTTTTAGTGAAGTGATCAGTGGACTTGTTCCTGGACTTCCTTACTATTTCCGCCTTGTTTCTCAATGTTCAGGCGGCCTCTCATACGGTCAGATTCAGGTTTTCCAGACACTCGCAACAACAGTAGTTCGACCGGTTATTGTCCAGGGTACAACTGTCATCGGTACACAGTCACCGATCATGCTAAAAATCGAAAATCGTTATCAATATATCGGTGTTGGTGACTTCGTTGACTACACTGTTACTTACAAGAATATCGGTAAGTCAACTCTTACTCGTCCGGTATTGCAAGTGATCATTCCACGAGGCATCGTTCTTACGAACGCTTCTCGCGGTACATATTCACTAGATACTAATACACTTACTGTTCCGCTCGAAGATTTACTTCCTCAGGCAGAAGGTGTCGTGTATTTGCAAGGCCGTGTTGAAGCTATAACTTCAGGCACAGCGCAGATCGTCACGACTGCAATCTTGGTTTACACGAGTCCAAATGGTGCGCAAGAAAATGCAATTGCCTATGTGTTGAATAATCCTCGCGATCTCAACGTTCTGGGTGCATCCGCGTTCTGGTCAGGGTTCCTCGGTATTGGCCTTATCGGCTGGTTACTGATCCTTATCTTGATTCTTCTCATCATACTACTTACTCGCAGATACTACAGTAATCGTTCAGTCGTTCATACGACAACTCCAACAGGAGCTCATACGACTACAACAAATTACTAATAAATTTCTAGCAAAATCCCAGAGCCTTGGCTCTGGGATTTTGTGTTAGTATGTCAAGATGAAGATGACAACCACCCTCGACCAACTTCCCAAGGTCGCACAGGATCTGATCAGTAAAGCCAAAAAGGCAGGATTAAATACTGCCAAGGTAGTTGCCTTATCAGGAGAACTTGGCAGTGGCAAGACGACTCTCACTCAAGAAATCGCTCGGCAGTTGGGAGTAAAGGAGAACATCACCTCACCCACCTTTGTCATAATAAAAAGTTATAATACTACAGATACAGTTTTCAAAAAATTAACTCACATCGATGCTTATCGTCTTAGTAGAGGTTCGGAACTTTTGCATCTTGGTTGGGTACAACTTCTCGAAGATAAGGATAATCTCATAATAGTAGAGTGGCCTGAAAATGTGCCCGAATGTATTCCAAAGAATGCCATATATATAGAACTCACCCACGACAAAGAGAATACAAGAATGATCAAAATGCTATAATCACTAGTATGAGAGCCAAAAAAACAACAAATAAAAGGCTTGTTTTGCTTGATGTTCATGCGATTATCCACCGGGCGTATCATGCCTTGCCAGAGTTTTCCAATTCCAAAGGCGAGCCAACTGGCGCGCTCTATGGCTTGACGACCATGCTTTTCAAAATTGTTACTGAACTCAAGCCCGATTATATTGTGGCCTGTTTTGACTTGCCCAAGAAGACATTCCGTCATGAAGTCTATGATAATTACAAAGCTGGTCGTGCGAAAACTGACGATGCTTTAATCGCGCAGATTATCCGTTCAAGAGATTTCTTTAAAGCTTTTTCTATCCCCATGTATGAGTGTGAAGGTTTTGAAGCTGATGATTTACTCGGCACTATCACCGAGCAAATGAGAGACAAAAAAAATATTGATGTCATTATCGCCTCAGGGGACATGGATACACTTCAACTTGTAGATGATGACAAAGTTCGCGTCTATACACTCAAGAAGGGGATCAACGATACTATTTTATATAATGAAGAAAAAGTCAAAGAGCGATTTGGCTTCGAACCAAAATACTTGCCCGACTACAAAGGGCTCCGCGGTGATCCATCTGATAATATTATTGGCATTAAAGGAATTGGCGAGAAGACAGCCACAATCCTTATCGTAGAGTATGGAACCATAGAGAAGATGTACCAAGCTATAAAAAAAAGCGCAGAAAAAGTTCGCGCGCTTGGAATCACTGAAAGAGTTTTTAATTTACTAAAGGATGGGGAGGATGAAGCACTATTCTCTAAAACATTGGCGACGATCCGTCGCGATGCGCCTATTACGTTCGCATTACCCAAAAATAGATGGCAGGACACAGTGGACAAAGAAGAGGCTGCTGGATTTTTCCGCGATGTTGAATTTAAAAGTTTACAAAATAGATTTCTCGCTATAATAGACAAAGACACAGCAACTACCGATACTGAGGTTACTGCAACTTCGACAGAAGAAAAGATATCGGAAGATTCATATTCTAAAGAAGATAAATATACAATAGCTAAAGCCAAAATTGCCTTTTGGTTACTCAACTCTGAGCGCACTGATCCAAGTCTCGATGATGTTATTCATTATAAAGGCAGTAATTCCCTGGATGAAGCCTTCAAAAAACTAGAGTCTGATATAGAGAAAGAAAGGCTCACCTATGTCTATAAAGAGATTGAAGTTCCGCTTATTCCCATTATAGAAAATATGGAAAAGAATGGGATTAAAGTCGATGTAGAATATCTCAAGAAATTATCCAAAGAATATCACCATGAACTCACTAAAATAGAAAAAAGTATTTGGAAAATGGGTGGCAGGGAATTCAATATCAATTCACCCAAGCAGCTTGCGGAAGTTCTCTTTGACGAACTCAAGCTCTCAGCAAAAGGCATGAAGAAAAGTGCAGGTGGCGCGAGGTCAACTCGAGAGAGCGAGCTTGAAAAGCTTCGCCAATTGCACCCAATTGCAAGCGAGATTATAAAATACCGTGAATTACAAAAACTACTCTCTACATATATAGATACGCTACCTAATCAAGTCTCAAGCGATGGCCGGTTGCATGCCCATTTTATCCCCGCAGGCTCGACGACAGGTCGCTTCTCTTCCCACAATCCTAATTTACAAAATATCCCTATCAAGACAGAACTCGGCAAGAATATCCGCCATGCATTCATCGCTCAAAAAGGATTTCTTCTGGTGTCTTTTGACTACTCGCAGATTGAGCTTCGAGTGGCAGCACTCTTGTCACAAGATCCATACTTCATAAAAGCCTTTAAAGAAGGGAAAGATATTCACACAGCAGTTGCGATGAAAGTTTTCCGAGTTTCTGAGAGCGAAGTTACGTACGATATGCGTAGGCGCGCAAAGGTTATAAACTTCGGCATACTGTACGGCATGGGGGTAAACGCCCTGCGTGCTAATCTTGGCACTGACCGAAAAGAAGCACAAATTTTCTACGATAATTACTTTTCAGAATTTCCCACGATCGCAGCGTATCTCGAAAGCATCAAAAATTTTGCCAAATCACATGGCTACACAGAGACGCTGTTCGGACGTAAACGCTACTTTCCTGGGATCCGCTCGTCTATTCCATTTATTAAAGCGATGACTGAGCGGATGGCAGTGAATGCTCCGATTCAAGGGACTGCCACGGCTGATATTATCAAAATTGGGATGAAGCAGGCGGAAGATAATTTGAAAAAAAGAGGACTCTCCGAGCATGCTCATCTGATTCTGCAGGTGCATGATGAACTGGTCTATGAAGTCAAAGAGGAAAAGCTTTCTGAAGCTGTATCTATCATAGAAGAGGCCATGAAACATGCAATTCCAAACGAATTCTTAGCCAATCTAGAGCCAGTTCCGATTGAAGTTTCCTTTGTCTCTGGCAAAACGTGGGGAGATTTATAAAGGGTAGCGGAAAGATGCCCCGAGTGGTAGGATTAACCATATATGATAGGAGAAGAAAAAAACACAAAGGAATCGGGTCGCGAAGGGATGGTACATATAATACTCTCTCATTCGTACACCATGTTCTTTTTTGCTGTAATACTGGGGCTTGTTTTTGATATTGTGATTCCGATAAGTATTTTTGCAGACTATATTTATCAGCAAATAGGGGCCATTTTGATCCTTCTAGGCTCTATCCTGATTTATTGGGCACAACATGCTTCAAGTTGTTCTAAAGAAAAAATGGCACAAGAAGAATCTTCCAAGCGCAATTTTGCCTGTGGTCCTTATAAATATAGCCGCAATCCCACGCATATTGGGCTTACTATTATGACACTCGGGCTTGCTTTTGTTCTTAATTCACTATTTTCTATTATCCTTGTGGTCATTGCTTCACTCATTACAAAATTTATTTTTCTTAAAAAAGAAGAAATTCTCCTCGAGAAGAAATACGGACAGGATTATCTTGATTACAAGAAAAAGGTTAGCGCTTGGCTATGATCTATATTTTTGTTGGTAATGATACAAAGAAAAAAAACTCACGCTTAAAATCCGTAGCCCATCCAAACTCTCCTACGTTTATTTCATTATCTGACATATCAGAAGACGTACTTACTGCCTATGCTTCGAGTGCGAGTCTTTTTGGCGACTCACAAATATTCGTAATGGAGAATTTTATAACACAAAGTGAAATTACTCCTTCAACTAAATTACTTACAGAGCTAAAAGATTCGCCCGCAGTATTTATCTTGCTTGAAGATAAGCTCCTCAGTTCTAGCGATAAGAAGTACGCAAAGTACGCTACAATTGAGCGCTTTGATGAGAAGAGTTCTCCTGCATCCTTGAAATTTAACACTTTTTCCATAGCCGATGCATTCAGCCGGGGAGATAAAATCGACACCTGGATACTCTACAGAGAAGCTATAACAAAAGGAGTGGATCCGGAGCCGATTTCAGGCATACTTTTCTGGAAAATAAAAAATATGATACAAAATGGAACCAAAACATTTTCATCAGAGAGTCTCAAGCGACAGTCAAGCGAACTCGTATCGCTCTACCACCTCTCTCATAGAGGCGAGGCTGACTTTGTTGTAGGGCTTGAACAATTCATTCTTTCCTCCTTGTCTAAATAAGTGACATACTAGAAGTGAAGTATGGAAACTTTACGCTACAGGGTTTTTGCCCTTGATAACGCGCACAAGCAAAATAATAATTGCTATTACGAGAAGTGCGTGTATGAAACCTCCAATAGTATAGGAAGTTATTATACCAAGTAACCATAAAATAATAAGAATAACTGCAATTGTAGTAAGCATATATTATATAAAATTAATTAATAATGTGACATCAAGTAAACTACTCAATCATATCTAGCGATTACGTATTAAGTATAACTCCATTTTAGACAAAAAGAAAAGGCTTAGGAGCAAGCCCTCAAAGAATTTTTGAGAAATAGCTCCTAAGCCTTTTGGCTTTTTAAAGAAAGAACATTGCGCACTCTCTATCTAAAAATAGTGCTGAATAACTAATCGTATATAATCCTTTCCCAAAACGATATGAACCCTTTTGATCAGGGCGAGATTTGGAAAGTCTTTATAACAAAACAACTTACGTACATTATACAACCTAAATTAATTCTCCACAAGGATGGATGTGGATAAATTGATTAAATCCTTTAAATATGGTATTTTTGTCTAATCGGGATAGTATTATATGCCCTCGTAGCTCAGTTGGTAGAGCAGCTCCCTTTTAAGGAGATGGTCGTAGGTTCGATTCCTACCGAGGGCACAAAAGTGTGGGACACTTTTGTGCCGGGCGGAGGCAGACGTGCCGAGCCAGGGTCGTGCAAGTTTTCAGCAGAAAACTATGCCTGACCACAAAAGAAATATATTTGTGCCCTCGAGTGAGACACCTACGCGTCTCGTGTGTAGGAATCGAAAACCTTTTCCCAATCCCGTGGCGGTAGCCGAGATATCCTACCGAGGTAGTTTTTACTGACCCAAACTGTAATTAATTGCTATAATAAATATATGGATCAAAAAACTCGGAACTGCCAAAACTGTAAAAATTCCTTTAATATTGAGTCTGATGATTTTTCATTTTACGAAAAGATAAAAGTTCCTTCACCAACATGGTGTCCGGAATGCAGACTTGTAAGAAGACTAGTCTTTCGAAATGAACGCTATTTATATAAACGTATTTGTGGACTCTGTAATAAGGACATACTTTCTGTGTATGGACCAAATGTAAATAGAAAAGTCTTCTGTCCTGCATGTTGGTGGAGTGATAATTGGGATCAACTTGAGAGTGGAACAAATTACGATTTCTCAAAACCTTTCTTTGAACAGTTAAAAGAATTGCAAGAAAAAGCGGCAGTACAAAGTCTTTTTCTTCATTATCAGACTATTGTTGATAGTGATTATAATAATCTTGCCGGATATCTCAAGAATTGTTATATGGTATTCCATGCTGATCATAATGAGAGGTGCATGTATGCTAGTGGATTAAAGATGTCCAATGACAGTCAAGATGTGTTAATGCTCCAAAAATCAGACTTGTGTTATGAGTCAGTAAACATTACAAAAGGCTACAAAAATTTATACTCAGTGGATTGTGAAGAATGTTCAAACATCTACTTTTCAAAGAATTGCATGAACTGTACAGATTGCGTAGGGTGTGTAAATCTACGAAATCAAAAATATTGTATTTTTAATCAGCAGTATTCAAAAGAGGATTACGAAGAGAAACTGAAAGAATTAGACTTATCAAATTACCAAAATATCCAGAAGTATTATAAAGAAGCCCAAGAACTCTGGCTAAAGTATCCACAGAAGTACATGCATAGTAGAAATAATGTAAATAGTTCTGGTGACTATATACAGAATTCTAAAAATACCCTTGTGTCTTATGAGATGGTTGGTGCTGAAGATTGCAAATACTGTCAATTTGCAAGCACAAAAACTTCAAGAGACTGTTATGACTATACTGAGTATGGAGAAAATGTTGAAATGGTATATGAAACACTATTGCTTGGCGATGGCGGTGCAAATGTCAGGTTTACAGTGCAGGCAGTTTCAAATGTTCGCGATGTAGAGTATTGCTACGGTATAGCAAGTTCTGCCCATTTATTTGGCTGTATCGGAGTACGAGGAAAGCAGTACTGTATTTTGAATAAACAATATTCTAAGGAAGAATATGATGAATTAGTACCTAAAATTCGCCAACATATGAAAGATATGCCTTATATTGATTCATACGGACGAGAATATCAGTATGGAGAATTCTTCCCATTGGAACTTTCTTCATTTTCGTATAATGAATCCACTGCGCAAGAGTTTTTCCCATTAGATAAAAATGAAGCACAAAATAAGGGGTATCAATGGAAAGAAACAGGAGAGAAGAATTATACCCCTACTAAGTCATGGAACGAATTACCATATACTATAAAAGAAACAGAAGATAATATAATCAATGACATTATATTATGTGAATCTTGGGATACGGATTCAGTGCAAGCTATGAATCATAACTGCACAAAAGCATTTAAAATCCTTCCTCAGGAGTTATCTTTTTACAAAAGAATGAATTTACCTATTCCTCGTAAATGTCCTAACAGTAGACATAACGATAGAGTACAACTTAGAAACCCAATTCAACTCTGGAGTAGACAATGTATGTGTGAAGTTTTGAAACATAATCATGAAAATAGATGTCCAAATAAGTTTCAGACAAGTTATGAATCGAATCGACCAGAAATTGTCTATTGTGAAGGTTGTTATCAACAAGAAGTAATCTAAACTCCTCTTCTTCACAGCCTCGATAAATAACAGCTTATTATATAAGACTTCCAGTTTAGGAAAACGTAAATATGTATTGATTTTAGAGTAAATTTACGTTTTACTTGACTATTTAACGTAAATAGACTATAATAAACTTATTAATTTATGACTACCATTCCTAAAAAGATTCAAACTATTTTAAGTTTAAAGAAAGAATATGACGCTCTTAAAAAAGGAAAGGGCTCACTTTTGACTGTGCTCGAGGAAGTAGAAGTTGCAGAGTCAGTATATAACTCAAATGCTATCGAAAATAGCACATTGACACTTTCTGATACTGAGAAAATCCTTCTTGATCTAGAAGTTTCAAAAAACTATTCACTACGTGAGGTATTTGAAGCGAAGAACCTTGCTCGAGTATATGAATATATCAAAGTCAAAAAAGATAGTATTGTTCTAAACAAAGAGATAATACTTTTCATTCATGGCTTGCTCATAGGTGGCATTGATGACTCTATCGCAGGTCGGTTTCGAAAGCATGGAGAATATGTACGTGTTGGTAAACATATTGCTCCAGCTCCAGAACATGTGGTACGGATGATTGAAGTATTGCTTAATGAGTACAAAGAAAATCATAGTGCGAATATACTCACAAAGATCGCATATTTTCATTTACAGTTTGAAACTATCCATCCATTTTGTGATGGCAATGGACGCATTGGTAGAGTGCTGATAAATTTACAACTTCAAGAATTTGGATACCCCAATATCATTATCCGTGATAAAGAAAAGCAGATTTATTATAAAACCTTCTCGTATTTCAGAGATACAAAATCAGCCAAACAGATGGAGCAAGTTCTATACTTGGCTCTTGCTGAAGGGTTACACAAAAGGATTGCATATTTAGAAGGATCTCAGATAATTACTTTGGCCGAATATGCAAAAAAACATTCATTGGCGCTGGCGAGTCTTATTAATGCCGGGAAACGACAGACGATCCCTGCCTTTCGCGAAAAAGGTGTGTGGAAAATAAATTCTTCCTATAAAAAATAATTAAGGAAAACTACCCAACTTATTCTAAACTGATTTAATGAAAACACAATCCTCTAATAAATTCACTTCTGTCCTCATCCTCCCCGATATTCGCTCTGCGATAAACGTCGGGGCGATTTTCCGGACTGCTGATGCTGTAGGTATATCCAAGATATATCTCGTAGGAGTGACCCCTAGACCTACTGATAGATTTGGAAGAGTTCAAAAAGATATACAAAAGAGTGCTCTCGGGGCTGAGACATGGATTCCTTGGGAATACAAGAAAACTCTCTCTCCACTCATAAAGCAACTTAAAAAAGAAAATTTTACAATTATCGCGATCGAACAAGATCAGAAATCTAAAGATTATCGCAAGATAAAAACAAAAGAGAATATTGCAATCATCCTTGGCCCAGAAGTTGAAGGCCTAGACAAAAAAATATTAAAAGAGTGCGATATCATCGCTGAAATCCCAATGCATGGCAAAAAAGAATCGCTCAATGTCGCAGTCGCAGCAGGAGTGGCTTTGTTTAGAATATTAAGACCTTAGCGGCCGTACGGTTGCAGAGGAACTTCTTCGTCATTGCCCGGTGTTATAAAAGGCTTTTTGCTGCTTTCATTATTCTGACCCCCGGAAAGGACCCATAAGATAAATATAAGTACGAGGAATCCAAGAATCATCATAAGGAAATCCATCTCTCCCGCCTGCCTTGCTCGCGTAGGTATTGCGGGTAGGCCTTTATTTGTTTTCATACAATTTTTGATGTTTATTACAAAAGTGCGCACTGCGACCATTAATAACTTTTCTCATTATAACACTCTTGCAGTTTTTCTTACCACACCTCTCTCCCTTCTTTCTGTACACATTGTGATGGTTCTGAAATTTACCTCTCTCGCCGTTTATATCTCGATAGTCAGACATAGAGTCGCCGCCAAAATCTATGCCCTTGTTTAGCACTTTCTTCATGGCCTCGTAAAGCATTTTTAGTTGGGGGATTGGGATATTTTTTGGTTTTGATTCAGGATGAATGCCTGAGAGCCAAAGCATTTCATCCGAGTAAATGTTGCCGATCCCTGCGATAACACTCTGATCTATAAGGACTGTTTTTATATAGCCATTTGGCTTTGTTAGGAGACCTTCTTTGAATTTAGTGAATGTGAATTCTTTCTCCAAAGGTTCGGGACCTAGTCCTTTTAGATGTACAGTTTCATGAGCAGTATCCGTGGGCATAATCGTAACCTTTCCAAATTTGCGGGAGTCACAAAGTACGAACTGTTTTCCGTTGGAAAGTGAAAACACTACATGTATGAATCTATTGTATGGATCGCGAAGGGCATCACGCTCATTTTTACCAGGGGTCCATTTATTAGTCTTTTTATCATAATTGTATTTCCCATAGATGATATGGCCAGTCATTTTTAGATGAATCAGAATGGTATTTTTGTTGTCTAAGTTGATTAGAATATTTTTCGCTCTACGTTCAACATTTAGAACTTTTGCACCTCTTACTTCCTTTTTAAACTTTTTGAAGAAAAATTCGCTTTTAACAGTTTCTTTAAATTGTTTTATAGGATTTTTCTTTGCCAAATCAGTCCAGACACTTTTAATAACCAATCTTGGCAAGACTTTTTGTAAACCTTTTACCGTAGTTGTAACCTCTGGCAGTTCAGGCATATTTAGTATCAACTATTTTCCACCTAAGATTTTAAGAGCTTCTTTAATGCGAGCATTCGTTCCTTCGATAGTAGGGGGTATCTGTCTCAATGTATCGCGAGCTTCTGATTGAGAGTAGCCGAGTGATTTAAGAGCTTCAACGATGTCGCTCTCACCGCGGAGTGTGCTTGACGAGCCCTCTTCTCCTTTATGCGCCTTCATTTTGTCGCGCAGTTCTATGACGATCTTCTCTGCAGTCTTCTTGCCTATACCGGAGACTTTATTCAAGTAGCTTGTATCACCGGTCGCGATGGCGCGCTTCAATGTATCAATTGACGCAAGAGCAATAATGGAAAGTGCGGATTTTGGCCCGATACCTGAGACATCAAGCAAAAGTTCAAAGAATGACATTTCATCTATAGTGACGAAGCCATAGAGATCTATTGAGTTCTCTCGAACAGCCGTATAAATGGAGAGCGTAGCCCTATTGCCCACAGTATATGAACCGAGCGTATCGGCCACAACAAAGACCTTGTATCCGACACCTCCCACATTTATAATGAGATATTTCTCGTTTAAACTTTGTATTATTCCTTCTAGATAGGCGATCATATTTGTATTATACAGAGATTGCGCTGATTTAGTAATATTTCCACTATAATCATAGTAAGCGATCGCTTACTATGATTATTCGGGGCACTACTCTTTGGGCGTTTACATTGTAGACCTTTTCTGTTAGGATGGCTTTACTACCTTTTATTCGTGTCTCGTATGGAAGGGAACCTGCCTGCACAGGCAGGCATAAATAATTATACACATTATGCCAATTACAAAATCAGCAAAAAAAGCCCTTCGAGGATCTCTCGTCAAGAAAGCTGCCAATGACCGCAACAAAAAAGCCGTCAAAGAAGCTATCAAGAATATTGAGAAACTCGTCAAAGAAAAGAAAAAAGACGAAGCAAAGAAATTACTCTCAATTGCCTATAGCGCAATAGATAAGGCAGCAAAGAAGGGAATATTCAAAAAAAATAACGCTTCTCGCAAGAAATCTAGACTCTCAAAGATTACAAAGTAAACAAAACCCCGATCATATCGGGGTTTTGTTTTATCATGGGTGCGGGTATAATGAGTTCATGAATCAAACAAATACAGACCTACTTTTCTTTTATGGAACTGAGTGCCCCCACTGCATACGAATGGAAAAGCTTGTAAACAAGCTCACAAAAGAAGGCTATAAGATTGAAAAAATAGAGATCTGGCACAATAAAGATAATAACAAGCTGATGGAAAAACTCGACTGCGAGCCGGAACCGTGCGGCGGCGTACCCTTCTTTTTAAATCAAAAAAGTCACAAGACTGTCTGTGGGGAAGTGACCTACAAAGAACTCAAAGCTTGGGCTGAGGGAAACTAAAACACACTCCACAGACCGTACCTATGAAAGAACAGATCACAAATGACCTAAAGTGATTCAAGAAGTTTGAACAGATGTTTTTAGGAAGTAAGGCGCCTGACCTTACTTTACTTATACAAATAATCATTTCATGGTAAAGTATCTGTATATGAGCGAATATAAACCTCCTAAAATTGGTGATCAAAAATCTAAAACAAAAAAGCCCGCTTCTTTTGAAGAGCATTCTGATTTGCTTGTTATAAAAGCAGAAGCCGATTTCAAAAAGTATTATGGAGAAGATGGTGAGCGTATAATTTTAGCTGTTTCTAAAGAAAAAGAACAGAGCTCTTCCAATGATATCTCATACAAAAGTTTGCTAATTGATATTCCAAGATATGCAATGCATATGCCTGAATGGCAGTGCTTTTAAATATTTGCATCTAGCAATTTTTATAAATCTCTCTCCTTGGCATCGCTCGTACTTCCATCCTATTCTCTTTGGTGTAAATGTGAGGAAAAAAGTTTTATAGAATAACCTCCTGGTACTAGCACGACCGTGTGATCCTAATAAATCGCAGACGGGTCTTTACTAAGCCGATCAAGAATTGAAACAACTTTCTCTGGGCTATTTTTCACCTCCTCGGAAACAGCATACGCTAGTCGCGTGAAATCCACATCCAATATGTTCTGGGCAATTTTTTTACGGAGCGCTCGCGCAAGTTCCTCTCCCATGATATCAATAGTCGTCTTGCCGGGAAGAATTGTACTTATCAATCCATCTCCCACGGTGTTCTGGCGGCCAAAGAGGATTATGTCATATGGAATTGGCACCCTGTGTTTTACGAATATGCGTACAAATCCCATGAACCAAAAGCCGATTCCTTTCGCAGGAGTTTTGCGAAGGTATGCTTGGATATCGGGACGTACTTTCTCTGAGTACTTCTCATGGTCGACACCCGGAATCGCAAGTGCATATTTGATTGAAAGCTCGAGATTGCGCGCATAGACGGCCAAAAAGAGATCAGCCGTGTGTCGCGTTTGTTCGGGAGATAGATGCCCGATCAGACCAAAATCCACAAGAGCGAGCCTGCCATGCGGTAATATGAGCACATTCGCGGGATGAGGGTCTGCGTGGAAGACATACTCATCGTCACACGCGACAAGCCAGTGGCGTAAAACGAGCATTGCAATCGCTTTTGCAGATCCCATGATGTTATACTCCGGATTGTCCTTGATTGTCTCAAATTTTGAAAGCGGGACACCGTCGATAAATTCCATGACGATCACATTTTCCGTGCAGTACTCTTCATACACATCTGGAATTACTAAATTGTTCGCTTCTTCATCTGACGTATTAGTATATTCTGCTGCGTGGGCTAGGTAGCTTTTCATCTGTTTAATATTCTGCACCTCTTGCTTGAAATTCATCTCCACCAATATCCAGTCATGCAACTGACTGACAACTTGTTTTCCATCAACATGACGCAAGGTAGGTGAAAACAGTTCTAATGCGGAGACCACTTGCTTGAGAACACGTATGTCTGATTCGACATGCTCGCTGACCTCCGGCCGACGTATTTTAACAGCGACTTTTTTGCCATTTAGCAAAGTCGCTCGGTGTACTTGGGCAATTGAAGCAGATGCGAGCGGTATCGTATCGAAAGTCTTGAATAATGCTGTATATTTCTTCCCGAAATCTTTTTGAATTATATTCTCAACCTTTTGGAGAGGGATAGGTTCAACTTGGTCGAGTAGTTTTTGAAGCTCGGTACAGTTCTCGTTGCTGAGAACATCATACCGGGTACTCAAAATCTGCCCAAGCTTTATGAATATGGGTCCTAGTTCTTCGCAAGCATAGCGAAGCCTCTTGCCAAATATATCCTTTCTGTGTTTCCCGAGCTTGTAGAATAAGAAATATTTGGAAATAACAGAGATGATTTTAATCCACCGTCTGAAAGTTTTTCTTTCCATATGATTAGCGTGGTTCATGGCCAGGAGCGAAATAGTAGCGTTTTCCCGAGGACGTTTGACCGACAACAACAGGACTTCCTTTTTTTACCTTCTTTCCTGTTTTTTCGCAAACAATGTCTCGTGCAGCTTTTTCTGTACTAAACGTCTTGATGCTATCCCAACCACTTTTATGAGGGAAAATATCTCCAAGAATCTCTTCACTATCTTTAAGGACCTTACGAATTAGAGCCGAGACAGATTCACTGTTATCTTTAGCCATATCCTTCACTTTTTTGTAGGTCTCTTTTGAGACCCTGATATTCAGAATATAGTCTTTATTATTATTTTCCATATAGTGATATTGTATGACAATGTCATACAAAATGCAAGTGGGTAAAATGTCCTCTCTTACTTAGTAGTCAGAATACGGGCCAGAAATTTTGTTTAGTATTACAAGTAAAGTTAGCATGATAAATACTATTTTAGGGAGTATTGATTGCGTGCAAAAAAGGCCGCCATGATAAAGAGATGCAGTCCCGCTATAGCTACTGATCCGAAAATAAGAGTAGATGTTTCAGTTTGAAAGTAAGAAAATAGAAAAAGAATACCTATAGCAATAAGCCTTCCGATATTAAGAAAAAGCTCATTGTCAAAAATAAAAGAATAGCGCATTGTACTATCTTGACCCATCTCTGTTTCAGCGAGGGAAAAGAGTAGGGGACTCGATGACATCGCAAAAAAGTTTGTTGAGATTCCAACCAGAAGAATATATAGCATAATCCCTATAATACCTGGTAAAACAATCAGGCATATTGCTGCTAGGAAAAAAACAATACTTGAAACAAGCATTGTTCGAAGTTCATATTTTATGTTTACATATCTTCCGTATAAATACATAGCAACGGCAGTTGCAAAAGATACCAATCCCGTCAAACTTCCCAAAATTCCTTCATTTCCAACCAAAAGAAGCACAAGTAGAACCACAGTAAGTGAAATTGTGCCGTCAGTGAATCCTGACGCTATCGAAAGAAGTCTACGAGTGTTTAAAAAAGGACGTATTCTCAAACGTGAAATAGCAGGAGGCGCAGGTGAATCAAACTGTCCTCTGCGAATGATAGCCCCACATATCAGTAAAAGAATAAAAGAAAAACCGAAAATTATCCAGTAAGCATGTTTTGTTGAATATAAATTCAAGCGCTCTCCTATGACAATAAACCATCCAGCAATAAATGGAACTGCGATGTTTGCAATTGATGTAATCGATAAAATTAGCCCATAAAAGTATTGGCGCATTGATGTGATCGTCTCTTGAAATTCGAGATAATTACGATTTGCCCAATAAAAACCATTACCTAAACCCCAAGCACATCCATATAAGAACGTTGTAAGCATGGTCGTAGGTCCTGCTAAAACGAATGCGATACTTGCACCACCACCTAAAATTGCTCCCCAAGCAAGCATTATGCGAATATTTATGTGGCGCAGAAAAAGACCGTTTATATAAAATGCTATCGGTAAACATACAAAGAGCCCCACGTTATATATTGCTACGCCAGCAAGTGTCCCACTAGCCCGGAAAACGAACGCATTAAGAAATGTCGTCATTAATGGACTAGAAATTGACTTAAAAATATTAGAAGTAAAGACTCGCCTTACATTAGGGCTAATATGCTCTTTGAAGTATATTGTTTCGCTTCGGAAAATTGCAACAAATCGGTACATATATTTACTATAAAAGTTTAACAAATTCACAAGCGAGAGTCTATAAAAGAACTTGCTAATATCTTTCTTTTGAGATAGATTAAACCATATTGGTCCCGTCGTTCAATGCCCGCCCGAACGACTGGAGTGATCGTTCAGTCGGGCGGGGATAGGACACACATATGTATTATGTTTATGTTTTGAAAAGTAAGATCAAGAATTTCTATTACAAGGGATTTTCTGAAGACTTAAAAGTACGATTATCTCAACATAATTCAGGAATGACAAAATCAATCAAGAACTATATTCCTTTTGAAATTGCCTATCACGAGCAATGTGAGACAAAAGAAGAAGCTGTAAAGAAAGAAAAGTATTGGAAAAGTGCCGCAGGGAGAAGATATTTAAAAAATAAGTTAAAGTAAATTGGTCCCGTCGTTCAATGGATAGGACGCAACTTTGCGGAAGTTGCGATGCAGGTTCGATTCCTGCCGGGATCACAAAGCGCGTATTCAAAAAGAGCTCCCTGCGGAGGTCTTTTACACTTTGTGATGACCGCAGTGATGTTTTGCGACCACGCAAAACCACGAGGGGCGGGCTGCGAAATTTCCGGCTGACGAGATGGAAATATTTGTAGTCACAAGTAAATCGTTCCCGAGCGACTGAACTGCTTCAGTCGCGTGCAGGAAGCGAAAGATTGGTGTTGTTTGTTTACAAACCACCAATCACGCGCCGTAGGCGAGATTACCCTGCCGGGATCACACGGTCGTGCGAGGTTTTAGTGCACGAGGAGCTTAAAAAGCAGCCCCAGGCTCGAGTTGTTGGCAACATGTTGGTAATTATTTCCTCTAAATGGCTTGATTTTAAAGGTTAAATGAGCTTTACAATCTGACTTATATATGATATAATATAACCACTGTAATCTTTATTTTATAGTACCCAAATCTCAGGGTTGTTGAGATATTTGTTCATTTATAAATTAAAACAAGATGATCACTACCAAGATGACATCCATGACACCTGACCAACGCGACAGCATTGTAGAATTTGGCAGACAAGCTGTTAAAGCTGTGGTTACAACAGAATCAAATCTCTCACGAGATCTGATCCAGCAACGTATCATTATGAAACCAAGTGATTTTAAAAATCGTTTGGAAAAAGCTGCCAGAGAAATCCTGCGGGACATGGCCACCCCGGACAAGTACATCAAAGAGCAGGTCACCTCGGCCTACGGTTATCTTTCCGGCTATCGGGTTCCTAAACCCGTTAATTTGCAAATTACCCTTCTTCAATTTTACGATTGGGGACGGGAAGTGAATTGGACGCTTACCGAAAAGCAGAAAGTTATGGTTTCCCAGAAATCCCTCGGTGAAGGACTGGGCGTAATCGTGCTTGATGAAAGCATGTTTACCAACCATGAAAATGATCCGGCTATGGATTACGGAAAACCGATGGAGCGTATCCAGGGATTTATTAAAAAATCCAGAGGAAATTTCCAAGATTACCGTGAAGGCAAATGGAGCCGGCAATATTATCGCCGTGGAAGTGAGCTTACTGAGAACACAGAAGCATTATGGATCGCACAAGGCCGTCCGAGTGGAGTTCTGCTCGTTCCGTTTCAGTTCGGCATCAATCATGCCGGAAAAAGTGTCAGAAGAGCCCGGGAAGTTATGTTCGGTGAGTTTGGCCTCGGCGCATACGAAGTGCTGACATTAATCTTCACTCATCCTGAACGCCTGAGCAATGTCAACGATCTTTGGATTGATTGCCCCGGTGATGAGTACAGTGATAAGGGCGATGGTGTCTTCGGTCATGCTCCGCGCGTCTTCTTCCATGACGGCGAGGTTGGGATGGGCGCGTACGGTGTGTCCTATGCGTTTGCCGATTTCGGTTCTGCGTCCGGGTTCTCCGCGATTGGATCTTGAATATTGAGTTCTCGGATCTTTTGATTTCTTTAATCTTGAATTCGAATTTTTTAAAAAAAGGGTTATCCACAATCGGATAACCCTTTTACTATTTTTACTACTGAAATCTGCTATAGTGACAGTGAGTATAGGCTCATGCACAGCCGTCTACGGATGACTGTCGCCGAACTCTTTCTCTTTGCGAGAAACGAGTCAGAATCCCGCCGGCTACGGCTTGCGAGAGCGAACCCGAGTAAATGAGATACTGCTTACTCCTATCAAAGACAAACGCACCTCGCGTGTTGTCGAATTAAATTCAAAAGAAAGAATCAGATGCGATATACTGTTTCAATTTTTGGTGGCTCGGATTGATGGGAGTAAATTCCGGGTGGCGATGGTGTCTTCGGTCATGCTCCGAACGTCAACTTCAATGACGACAAGGTTAAGATGGACGCGAACGATGTGTCCAATGCGAATGCCAATTACGGTTCTGCGTCCGGGTTCTCCGAAGTATCTCTTTTTGCACTACAAAAGGTATCCTCTCGGATACCTTTTGTAGCAATATTCTCTTTTCTATTTATTCTATTTGTTTATGAGCGATCGCATCCATCCGCCGGTCATGCGACCGATCTCGTCGATGAGTGCTTGTAGTGCTATATATTTCTTGGTATCAAATGTCTTTGTTTCTTTCATTAACCTAATAAGAAAACGAAGCACATTGAGTTTCACGCTTACTTTTTCAAGTGTTACCAACTTCCTCGCTTTGTCTCCATAGCTTGCTTCGAGTAGAAGTTCTATAGTTCCAAGCATGACATGCTCACTTCGTTCATAAATCGTGAAGCGATCTTGTTTGGGAACAACCTTACGATATTCGTGGAACAACTTGTAGAGTTCGTACGATTTATTCAGCACTGGTATGTCGTTTTCATTCATATGATTATATATCGAGATTTATTTAATAAGATTGTTCAACCTGAAACGCTATTTCAAGCATGGAAGGAATTTAGAGTTGGTAAAGGTAGAAAACCCGATGTCCTTTTATTCGAGAGGGAGTTGGAACATAATATTTTTCAATTATCAAGGGAGTTAAAAACTAAAACGTATGTGCATTCCGGGTATACCGGATTTTATATCTCCGATCCGAAGCTGCGGCATATTCACAAAGCGACTGTTCGTGATAGAGTTCTGCATCATGCAATTATGTCTACGATCAATCATGTGTTTGATCCTACTTTCATTCCTGAATCATTCTCTTGCCGTGTTGGCAAGGGATCGCATAAAGGAGTGGAAGTGGTTCAAGGAATGCTGCGCAAAGAGAGCAAGAATAATACCAAGACATGCTATGCGCTCAAATGCGATGTGAGGAAATTCTTTGATTCGATTGATCATGATATTCTGTTGTCAATTCTACGAAGGAGGATTAAGGATGCTGACTTATTATGGCTTTTAGATAATCTTGTTGAAAGCTACAGTGGAACGCAATCAGATCTATTCAAGAAGAAAGGAGTGCCGATAGGCAACTTAACTTCACAGCTTTTTGCCAACGTATACATGAATGAGTTTGATCAATATATGAAGCACATTCTAAAGGTTCGTTATTATGCCCGATATACTGATGATTTTATAATTGTTTCAAGGGATAAGGAGTATCTTGAGAAACTTATCAAGCCAATGAATGTTTTTTTGAGAGATAGATTAGGAGTGAATCTGCATCCGAACAAAGTTGAGATATTAACGTACGCAAAAGGAGTAGATTTCTTAGGATATGTGGTTTTCCCAAATCATACTTTACTGCGAAAGAGAACTAAAAAACGAGTTATTAGAAAGTTTGAAGCTAAGATTAAAGATTACACGAAAGGAAAGGTCGAAAAGGAGAAGATAGTAGCGACACTCCATTCATATCTGGGAGTACTGTCTCATGCGAATGCATACAAGCTATCGATGAGGTTAAGAAATTATTTTGGTTTGTGGATTAATTAGTAAAAACCAATTGGCTACTTGCATTCTAACAAACTATTTTCTATTTGTCAAGTTTTATTACCGTATCGGGCAGACCTAAATATCTAAATCTTTAAAAAAGATTACTTAATCTCCAGAGTTTGCATATTGCGCAAATTACCCTGCCTTATCTTCTTTTGAAATAATTTCTATGCTAAACATGGGGTAAGTTGTCGGCAGACTTATCCCTTCATGTGGTTCATAGTTTTGTAGGGTTATTGATAATGGCAAATCAGCTCCAGAGAAATCTGGAGTTAGTTTGTTTTTATCTAGTCCTTAGGCCTAAGTCAACTAAAGTGTTGGTCAAGATAGAGAAAAATACTTAATATATAAGTACTTTTCTCTGTTTTGAATGAATATATGGTCTGGCTTCTTTAGAAGACCTAAGTAGAAGATCCTGATACACACAAAACACCTCTTCAAGAGGTGTTTTGTGCTTTTAAACAAGGATATTTTTAATAAACACTTGTGTTGAATTTCGTGCCGCCCAAATTAAAAACCAACACTAATGTTTACTTAACCCAAACTAGAACAACTTCATTGTATTAACAAGTGCAGGTTGTATTATATTACTTCTCGATTTCCTTTTTCCAAATCTTCGTGCATTGCGTACGCGAGCAGCGTATTTCAATCTTTCCATCACAGATTTATCCCTCGTCTTTTTGCGTATCAGATCAGAAAGGATGACGGTTGCAAGCGTTTTCTTTTCATTAATTCGTAATCCTCGATGAAGTCGCAACGCTTCAGCCATAGCGCCATTAATCCAACCTTCAACTAAATTAGTAGTATTGGGTGATCCCGGATGATCAAGAAATGTGAATAGGTATGGAAGAGCTCTTCGAATAATTAATCGTGCACCACGCAATCGAGGACGAAGGTACTGCTTATTAGTATCCTTCGCTGAAATTAACATCTCATATGTCTCTTCCCATTTTCGATATGAACGTATCCATAAATCACGACTCTCTTTTGTTTTCGCATCTTTGAGTGTATAGAGGATATCCATTAACGCTTGACCAACTTTTTCTTTTGGGCGTCTGCCGATATATTGAATAGCGAATGCGACAAGATGAAATTGGCATCGCTGAATCGCAACTTTTGGCCATAGAGTTTTGGCAGCTAAAAACAATCCTTTCTGCCCATCCATGATAATGATCTCAGGTTCGACGAACGAGGATAGAAATTTCATCCACACAGCGCATGATTCATATGATGCAAATTTCCAGTAAATCTTGTCGAACTCGTCGACGGCGATCAAAGCACAGAGTGTATGTCCATGGATATATGTTCCATCAACGATCAACATTTTTGTTTTGATCAGGTCTGGCATATCAGGTTCTATAGAAGCAGCTTCCATAACAGGGTGGAAGCGTTTCCATAATGCTTGGCGAGTAACATGAGATTGCGCAGCCATGTGGCTCAGACTTTCTTTTCCGCCAAGCCATTTTTTCATCTCATGAACCGTTTGTCGAAGCTCGACATCATCACGCTGGGGAGTCGCCGTCTTTTTGCAGTTTGGACAAAAAAATCGGGGCTTGCCTTGCCTCGTATGGCCCCATTTTTGCATCGGTGTTCCGCAGATACGACAATGTAATTTCATGGAAGTTACATTACAATGATTTATTATTTATGTCAATGATATTCCCTCGATTAAGAATATGCCTTTTAGTGTCTCGGTTGTCTTATTTTAAAGTGAAATAAGAATCTATGAATAAATTTTTTAAAAGTTTTAATCTTGTCGTTGCAAGCTATTTCCTATTGCAGATGTTATAATAAATCAGTCTTTATTATTAAAAATAATAAACCAACCTTTGTATTGGACCGCACACTCTACATTTTTTGGCCCAATGCATTATGAAAAAATTACAATCGTTTTCATCTTTCATTATTATCATAACTTTTCTTTTCGCGCCGATCGCTCCGGCGCTCGCACTCGGTGAAGTGGATGTAGGGACGACCAATTCCGCGCCGACAGTTGTCGAGGCTACACCTCCGGCACCAGAACCTACTCCTACAGTGACGACGGAAACGACGACGAGTACTGATACGACCTCAACCACTGTTGGGGATACAACTGTCTCTGCTAATACATCAACAGGATCAGAGACGACTGTTCCTACAATAACAGTTTTCGATACGACACCGCCGGTCATAACCGATATTGTCTCGGCATCGCTGTTGCCGACTGAGGCAACCGTCGCATGGGTGACAAACGAGCTCGCAGTTTCTCATTTTCGTTATGGAACGACGACAAGTTATGGATCAACAGTAACTCTTGGGACAGGCGGTGCTCTTGTTCATGTAGCGACGATGCTCAACTTATCTCCAGCAACCACCTATTATTACTGTATTGACGCGACTGACCTTTTCAATAATACCTCGGATTCTTGTGGTCATTCGTTCACGACCGCGATAGAAGTGGTGCAAGCTGATACGAATCCGCCGACCATCCTCACAGTTTCGGTTTCTCCTGTCACGACCACTTCTGCCGGAATATCGTGGACAACCGACCAGGTTGCTAACGGGTATGTGGAATATGGCACAACAATGAACTATGGCACAACGGTTAATGCAAGCAGTGACTACGCACCAGCTCACAGCGTTACTCTCTCAAGTTTGTTACCGAACACGACGTATCACTACCGCATTACGTCGCACGACGGTATCGGAAATACGGCGTACACGCCTGATGAGACATTCACCACAGCGGCACTTGTGGGAACAGGTGAGACAATCGTAACAGCTCCGACAGGAACACTGATCGCGCCGACACTCCTTGTCTCAAGCGTCGAGGCTTCGACTATCGGGGAAACATCTGCAACAATCACATGGACGACGGATCTACTAAGCGATTCGCAAGCGGAATATGGCAACAATATCAATCTTGGCTTGCATACGACTCTCAATTCAAATCTCACCACAAACCATTCAGTTACCATTTCAAATCTTTCACCCGACACTAGTTATTACTTCCGCGTGAAGTCCAAGCCCACTCCCGCAAGCGTTGCAACAGTGTCGAACCTTCATGAATTCTCGACGCTTATCGTGCCGATCTTCGTCACCACTCCGGCAACTATTCTCTCGGTTTCTTCGAGTAATGTCAGTACTACGAGCGCAAATGTCTCATGGACGACGGACATAGCTGCGACAGGACACGTTGAATACGGAATCTCAACCCAATACGGACAGACGACAACAATGCAAACAAGTCAGTCTTCTCAGAGTGTTGGCTTGGACGATCTCGTCCCGAGTACGACGTACCACTATCGCATCAAGGCAGTAACTGTGGCAGGCGACATTACTTATTCGGATGATCATACTTTCACGACGACGCATGCCACAACAACAGTTTCTGCACCGAGCGCGATCTCGAACCTTTCCGTTTCTGGACATGACGCCACATCGGCACAGCTTTCATGGAACACTTCATCAGCAGATTCCGACGCGGGTATGTTCACTGAAGTGCGTTACAGCACGAGTCTAATCACTGAATCGAATTGGAACGCTGCAATATCCGCACAACTAACGCCGATTATATACCCAGAACTTTCGCCATCTGGAACCGCGCGAACATATCTGGTTGCAGGACTTAGTCCAAACACCATGTATTATTTCGCTCTCAAACAAAAGTACGAGACTGGCGACTGGTCAGTTCTTTCTAATGTCGTTTCAGCGACGACTCTTGCTTCGGTTCCAGTGGGATCGCCTAATGATTCTCTCAACGAAATAATCAATGACAATTCTGGCAACGGGTTGGTTGTTGAAAGCGGAAATTCCACAACAGGAGGAGATTCTGGAACAGCAGAACCGTTCATTCCCGAAACGACAACCTCACTTCCAATCGCACATCCGACATTCGTGAATGCCACCGGCCTCGATGAGCAGATTGTCTTCACCTGGAACAATCCAAATGAAGCCGATTTTGTTCGAACAATCATTGTTAAGAAAGCGGGAAATTATCCGACAACGCCCGCGGATGGCACCGTCGTTTTTGAAAGCGACAGCGAAACATTCACTGACACGGATGTGAACAATGGCACCACCTACTATTACGCATTCTATTCATACGACCACGCTAGAACGTATTCAGAATCAGTCCGCGTCTCACTTGCACCGATTGCAGTACTTTCTTCTTCACGAGGAGGTTCTTCCGGAAAATCATCGGGTGGCGGATCAGTTGGACAAGTGGTGTTGCGTGAGACACCGGTTATCATGCCACTCGGCGTAGAAGAACATTTCACAACTGTTTGGGAAAAAGGCGATACTCATATCGAAATCGAACATGTTCAGCATGTACTTGCATTAGATGGCGAGTTCTATCCGACAACTATTATCGACGGAAAGTTTGGTGCCGTGACAGAAAAAGGTTTGAAACAATTTCAGTCAAAATACAAACTGCCGATCACTGGTGTCACAGATGTAGCAACTCAGAAACAACTTAACCTCGTATCACAATCCCTTGTCACCCTTGATATCCCGGGTGATGCTCGAGTGCTCGAAAAAGACTTGAAACCAGGAGATGCTGGCGAAGCGGTCAAGAGTCTCCAACAACTCCTTGCCGATGAGGGAAGTCACCAGGACATCATTGATGGAAAATATGGCAGGCAAACACAAGTATCGGTCCGTGCATTCCAGTTGAAATATTTTGTTAAGCCACCGAGCGGTATCGTCGGCTCGAAGACACGGCATATGCTTAAAGTAGTGACAGGATTATAAATATATCTTTGATAAACACTAATGTTGGATCAAGTATCCCTTGAAGCAGGAGCGGCCCCTATTTAGCTACAAATTTCATATTTATTTAGCAGACCCTTTGCTTTCTAAAATTTTTAGAATTTTATCAAGTTTTTTAGCTTGTCCGGCTTCAATTATATCTACCCTACCTATTAGTATTTCCAGTTCTTTTTTTATAGCTAGATCAGTTTTGAGGTCTATTTCTGATTTTAATTCAGAACGCTTTGTTTGAATGTTTTGCCCAACCAAGATGATAGAAAGCAAGACTAATTGCAAGAATGTTTGCGTTATCCAATCGATGATAGAAGTAGTCCCTCCATGAATTTCTTGTGGAAGGCTGATAAGGGCTAAAATGGCAAATACTAATGCACACCAAAGTGTACCTACAGCATTTGTAACAAACAAGGCAATTTTATTGGAAATCGATAAACATTCTTTTGTTTTTTCATGAAATTGTGGGGCAACTTCAATTCCTAGTTCTTCTTTGGTTTTTGGCCTTGCATTGAGGGGTGAAAATTCCATGAGTTGATTTTACCATATAAATGGCCTTTTTGAAGTTCTTGGTATTTCTAAATCTTTTATATTCCAGAATCTGCCAAGCGCGATCATCCTATCTATTGAAATAATAGATGATAAATATTCCTGCAAAGATCAAAACTCCTCCGACGATGGTCGAAGAGGTGATTTGACTATTCTTGAAGAGAAGGAAACTAAAAAGAGCTATGAATATCGGGTATGATATCTCGATAAGTCCGGCGAGCGTGGCATTCTTGGCAGTTATCGAAGATCCGATGAACAACTCCGCGACGAGGAGGAATATCATACTGAGTCCAACATATAGGATGAGCGTACGTGATGAAGCGAGAGTCGTCAGATCTTTGCTAAAGTTGCCAGAGAAATAGGAAAAGGCGATGGTAACAATACAGATGAAAAGCGATGCTAGTCCCAAGAACGTAGAGATAGAGATCTTTTTATATATCTGCTCATTGAAAACATAGGTAAGTCCCCAAAATAGAGAAGCGCCTATAGCAAAGATGATCCACATATATCGAGTATATCAGATTCTATAAGACAAACGAGCTATAGGTAATTTTTATTTGACAAATATCCATAATCTGTCAGTATGAGGAAAAGTCTGATTACAATACCTACAAGGGCTCAAGATTTGAACGTTTGTAGGTATTGTAATTATTTAACATAAAAAATACAAAAAATGAAAAGTATCCTGTTTATCTGGGTCTTCCTTGCTTTTATTTTTGTGAGGAACCAGAACAACTATGAACAAAATTTTCTAGGATCTACAAACATTCAATCTGATACAATCAGCTGTGGCCAGAAAATCCTGATTGAGGTCCAACGCCGTACTAATGGCTCCGTCGAATCTGTTACACGAGTAAGTAAAATAATAGACCCGGCAAAAACTGTTGTAATAACCATGCTCTGCGTGGTTAAAGTTAAAGGAGAAAAAACAGAGCATTTGACAATGCTCAAAATAGATAACCCTTTCAATGAAGGGTTGATGTATGATGCAGAAATCAAATTATCAAGGAAACAGGAGTTCGAAACGACAGATATTATCCCGATACAACCCAGAGCTTTCTGTATTGAAAGTTGGTATGAATGGATAACTTTGATCAAGCTGAGCAACTGGCGGTTTAATTCAAAGTAACTTCAAAACTATAACCTCCTCATCATTTTTAAAAAGCGTCGATACCGGCGCTTTTTTATATTATTTAGTGATATAATTCTCTTATGTTCGGGCTCACTAAAAAAGAAATAAAAATTTTTAAGAAATTAAATACCCCGGCTAAGATCCAGGATTTTATCGATACGCTTCCTCCCAACTTTGAGAAGAATGGCGAAACATGTTCATCTCCACGTGTTACGCTTGCGCGCGGGACAGCTCATTGCCTCGAAGGCGCGTATCTGGCCGCAGCAATATTATGGTTCCATGGACACAAGCCACTTCTCCTTGATTTGAAAAGTTCTAAGAAAGACTTTGATCATGTCGTTGCCCTCTTTAAAAAAGATGACCGGTGGGGTGCCATATCTAAAACGAATCACGCAGTGCTCCGTTATCGCGAGCCTGTATATAAAAATGTCCGAGAACTGGCAATGTCCTACTTCCATGAATACTTTACCAACCACGACGGCAGAAAAACACTCGAGAGCTTTTCGAAGCCATTTAATTTAAAAAAGTTTGGGGTGTCATGGATTATCGAGGAGGACGATCTTTGGAATATAGGGGCTTCCCTTGATGACTCGCCTCATATCAAAATCGTTAGTCCAAAAATGATTAAGAATTTTAGAAAAGCCGACCCAATAGAGATCAAAGCAGGGAAACTGCTAGAATATTAAGAGATAAAAAATGGCATATAAGGTTTAGAACCCGAGCTTCTCCATGAAAAGCATTGAACGCGATTCCTCCATTTCAATTCTAGGAATAACAGTGAGTAAATCTTCGGTTACTTCTTTTGCGAGGGATTGAGGTAAGGGAATAGCATATACCGGCAAAAAATACCGCGAGGTAACTATCATCAGTTTGTTGTAAGGCTCGCCATTTTTTATATCAAAGCTCTTGATGCTTTTCCATGGATGCTTGTCTTTGCCCATCTGGACACCTTCGGTGCTAATGGCAAAGTGCATATTCTCGGGTTTACGCAAAGTAAAGAATATAAGACATGCGCCAGAAATCAAGATAAAAATTGCAAACACATAATTGTGGAACCAGAGTGCGAGTATCGCAACAGCGAGCGCGATAAGGGCGATTGTCCACAAGAAATCCATGCTTTTTTCCTTGTGAGTATATTCAGGAGCCTCCCACTCCATTATTCTTATATTCTTCTCTTCCATGTATATATAGTATAACAACACTCATGCAAAAAGACTACTTTAGAGTAGTCTTTTTATTTTCCAGTTATGATAAGCTCGTTACTTGTATCTTTGTTATCCACTTGCAAATGATTTGCATTTAGAATATAGTTAACCAATGCAGGAAATACTGAAAGAAAATGGGTATAAGGTGACACCAGCACGACTGGCTATTCTTAGTATTTTTAATAAAAGCAAACTCCCTCTAACAGCAGAAGATGTTTGTCGCGAGCTAGTGAAAGAAAAGAAAAATAAAGATATAAACGAAGCAACAGTATATCGAACTCTATCTTTGCTTGAACAAGCGGAAATTTTAAGAAAAATTGATTTTAGAAAGGAATCAGCCTTTTTTGAACTTGCCGAAAAACATCACCATCATATTATTTGCTTAAAATGCGATACGGTTGAGGATTTTGAAAATAAAACTATAGAAAAAGTTTTAGGAGGAATAGCTCGCAATTCTTCCAAATTTATTAACATAAAAGACCACTCTTTGGAACTCTTTGGGCTTTGTAAGAGTTGTTACCAATAATTATGATTACCCCATATCTCTATGCATTAATAGCTGTTATCATAGTAAGCTCGATTTCTTTAATTGGAGTCTTTGCTCTTTCTATGAAAGAAGAACTTATAAAAAAGTATATTTTCTTACTGGTCAGCTTGGCAGTAGGAGCCCTTTTGGGAGATGCATTAATACACTTGATTCCAGAAGCATTTGAAACTTCAACTAATCCTCTTACGATTAGTTTACTCATAATCCTAGGGATTTTTGTATTTTTCGTATTGGAAAAGTTTATGCATTGGCATCATCATGGTGATGATACTCATGAATCTCATATTCATCCCGTGGGAAAACTAGTACTTTTTTCAGACGGTGTTCATAACTTTATAGATGGAGTAATTATCGGAATAAGCTTTCTAGTCAGTGTTCCATTAGGTATTGCTACCACACTCGCGGTCATGCTTCACGAAATACCTCAGGAAATAGGCGATTTTGCCGTATTGCTTCATGCAGGGTATACAAGAAAGCGAGCCTTATGGCTCAACTTCTTGTCAGCGATTACAGCAGTGCTCGGCGTTCTTTTGGTGTTTCTATTGGGAGAGGCGAGTGAGAGCTTTGCTAGTTGGATTTTACCAGTAGCTGCCGGAGGATTTATTTATATTGCAGTTGCAGATTTGATCCCTGAACTTCATAAAACTAAAAAAGGAAGCGACTCCTTCTTGCAATTGCTTTCTCTAATTTTGGGAGTAGTTCTAATGGTCGGCCTCGTTTTTCTGGAATAAGTTTATCAATAGGCTCTTCGTATTTATATATACTGTAACCTTTGTAAGGGTATTTTAGCATGTTTTGGAGTGCCTAGCTGAGGCATGTGAGTCAGTCTTCTGATATACTATCTTCATATGAAAACTCTATTTCTTACATCTATGTTTAGCGTAGTTACAGATAAATTCAAAGAAAATATACATGTTACTCCTAGTATGAAAGTCGCTTTTATACCCACAGCTGCGGATATGTACGATACTAAGCCTTGGATGGATGCCGATCGACAAGCACTTGTCGATCTCGGAATGGAAGTTGAAGATCTTGATATTAAAGATAAAAATGAAGAAGAACTTTATAAGTTTCTAAGCAAAAAAGATATCATTTTTGTTTCTGGAGGCAATACATTCTATCTTCTCTATTATGCCGAGAAAAGCGGATTCGATAAAGTGATCGTAAAACTAATAGATGAAGGTAAGATATATATTGGATCAAGTGCTGGTTCGGTAATAGCAGGCCCAACAATTGAGCCAGTGAAAGTATTCGATGATCCAGATGAGGCACCTAATCTTAAATCCTTTGAAAGTTTCGGATTAATTGATCTTGTCATACTTCCACATTATGGAAAAGAGAAGCACGAACAAGAATTTCAATCGATTCTTAAGGATTGGTCAGGCAAAGTGAAATTACAGCTTCTACGAGATGATGAAGCGGTCTTGGTAAAAGAAGATAACTTCAAACTTTTATAGCAAATGAGAGACCGCGATTACGCTTTTCAGCTACCACGTAGCCAGGTACTTTTCGATCGAGTAAACTCGATAGCGAAAAGTCTTTCGAATCTTCCTCACGTTACAATCTATTGATCGCACACGAAAGAGAAGTAGTTCTCTTTCTCGCTTACGCGCAAAATTGCAAAGCAATTTATGCTAGCGGGCTTGGGGGGACTATGTACGAACTGTTAAATGGGAAGAAATCTTCCCTTATCCTAGCGTCTCCCTGCAACAGATGCGTCAGTTGCTCGCTATTGTGGCTTAAACAGCCCCCTAATAGGCTTATTATACTCGGTTCAAGGAAAGGAGCATAGAAGCTCCATTTTTCGTATTTGGGGTGGTGGGTGTTTTCCTGGCGCGAGATTTTATTTTAGGAGGGACAGCCCATGTCACAGGAGCTATTTCTAGAAAAAGTTTTCTTGTCTGGGTACGTACCAGTACGTAGTGTCTGTTCCTAGATTTGGGTCAAGGTATTCATTGTCATGTCTATACCATCAAAGTACCAACCTGATAGCCTACTGGTATAAGCAAAATGTGTACCAGGTTGTACGTTTGTGTACCATCTAGCACCAAATATAAACAGATACACTAAAAAGGGCGTAGACCTCTCTTTCTTATGGGTAAAATTCTATATACCTATAGTGGGAAATTTTACCTATTTGGTTTTTTGTTTCTAGCTCTGAAATTCAATCTCAAAAGGATACATCCCCATTCCACAGGTTCCTTGCAGTGTGCCGAGTTTAGGGTTGCCAAGTTCTATATCGGTAGCTCCTGACGCAGGAAGATTTTTACTAATATCCATACTAGGAATACGCACAGAAGCCGAACAATCAAAGGTTCCACTCGTATTGAACCTTAATACAGTAGGAATGCCTGCTTTAGCGATACTCTTCTCTGGAAGATAACCACCTTTTGCCGTTACTTCAATAATCTGTTTTCCATCTACCACAGTTACATTTTTTACGGGTATATTGTCATTTGTCTTTCCACCCCCTTGGGTAAGTACAATAGCCCCTCCGATGAGGACAACTACAGCTATGATTGATATTATCGTTCCTTTCATAAAGTAATTATACTAAAAATTAAATATAGGTGGTATCCAACCGATTACCACCAAGCTATTGATAAGATTAAACAGGGCAAACATTATTACAATAAGCCCTGCTGACTTGAAGAAAATACCTGCTTTGGAGCTGTTATGAATACTGAAAGAACTGAAACTAATTAAAGCAAGTATGGGCAAAGTTCCTAAAGCAAACGCAAGCATTGTGAAGCCACCTTTAAGAAAACTCCCTGTGGAAAGAGTATAAATCTGCATTGATTGGGTAAACCCACAAGGCAAAAAGAAAGTGACTATGCCTACTAAAAGTGGAGTGAATCTATGATTGAACTTCGATACACCAAGAGCGTGTCGTGAAAAGAATTTTGGCATTGATGGCTGGAGTTTTTTTGCAAAATGGAATACATCCAAAAGATTGATTCCAAGAATAAGCATCACTATGCCAATAATTACACTCAATATAAATGTCCCCGATGTATTTAATGCGAAAGCAGAACCGATTGCTCCAATTACACCACCGAGAATAAAGAATGAGACAATTCTGCCTCCGTGAAATAGAAGTTGTGGTTTTATCTTATCTCCCTCTTTAGCAAATGTTGCCGACATAGAAAGAAGCAACCCACCCACCACCGCCATACAGGTTGAAAGCGATGCGATAATGCCAATTACAAATGCAGTACCATAGGAAACATTGCTCGTATTTACGAGGTTCACTATGCCCATTTTTTGCAGAGCAACGAAAAGAACGGCAAACCCAATTGCTACGGGTATAGCAATTTTGAAATCAGACCAATTTTTAGTTTTTTTTTGCTTTTCTACAGAGAGGGTGTAGCCGTGTTTTTTGAGAACATCAGTCAATTCTGATGCAATTACTTCTTCTGATTTATTTCCAAAATCTCCCGTGAGTTCTACTGTATGAGTATTAAGATTTGATTTTGCAGAACTAACATTAGGAACATCCATCAACTCGCTTTCTGTAAGAAAGATACAAGCCTTGCAATGCATTCCGTTTATGTGAAAGGTATATGTTTTCATAGTTTCGTGGTGGTGTGACTAAACAATTTCTCCTCTTTTTTCAAGCATCATATGATGCATTGTTGCGACTTGCATCCAGATAGCAATCAGAATAAGAATTGCTGTGCAGAAAAGAGCATCTATCTTTGTAACTCCAAATACGCTATTGTCAGCTCCACCCAACATTGCCCCTAGAAATGTAATTACTCCAATGAACCCAACGATAACACTAACGGTATGTAATACTTTTGATATTTTCATAATAATTTTTTAGTTAAGCTAATAATTTCCGACCTTTATAATGTTTGAATAATTCTTTCCAAAGCAGAAACCCTACGATTGGAAAAATCAATGCGGTATATAATCCAGAGTAATATCCCCCTATCTTGATAGCTTCGTAAATGTGAACTAATTCAAAAATCAGGGCTAGTCCAAGTAAAACTGATAATCCAAACACCCATTTGTTTTTTAAGACAAGAAAATAAGAAACTATCAGTAGCATATTTGCTAAAAGAAGAACCATAATAACAAATACCAGTTTGGGATTAGAAAAAGATTGATAGAAAGAATCAACATTATATAAACCAGTAAAATACTCCTCTATTCCGTGAGCTATGAAAACTGGTATAGAAACCGCAAATATAGTTTTTAATTTATTTGAAATCATAATTTCTTTGCTTTAAGGCGAAGCGAGTTACCGACCACTGACACGCTTGAAAACGCCATCGCTAAACCTGCAAATACTGGATTCAGCAGCCATCCAAAAATCGGGAAGAATAATCCGCCCGCAAGCGGGATACCCACAATGTTGTAGATAAATGCCCAGAAAAGATTTTGTTTAATACCGCGCATTGTCATTTTCGAGAGATTCACAGCTTTGACGAGTTTTGAAATATCACCATGAAGAAGTGTGATGCCTGCGCTTTCAATCGCTACATCGGTTCCCGTTGCCATAGCGATACCAACATCAGCCTGGGCAAGAGCAGGAGCGTCATTTACTCCATCACCTGCCATAGCAACAATTTTGCCTTGCGATTGCAGCTCTTTGATTTTATTCAATTTTGTTTCTGGCATCACTTCCGCCATCACTTCATCAATACCAACCTGGTTTGCAACATACGCTGCTGTGTTTTTATTATCCCCTGTAAGCATCACTACTTTAATTCCGAGCTTATGGAGACGTGACACCGCTTCAATCGCTTCTGGTTTTATAGCATCAGCTACCATCACCACACCCAATACTTTTTCTTTAGTTGCAAGAATGACGGGCGTTTTGCCTTCCATAGTTTCTTTTTCAAGAGTACGAACATCAAATGAAAGATTGAGGTCTTGTATGAGCTTCGTATTGCCTGCGTAGTATTCTGTGTTTTCAATCATCCCTTTCAAGCCTTTGCCTTTAATAGCGTCAAAATTACTTACAGATGCCAGAGGAATGTTCTTTTCATTTGCATAAGAAACTACGGCGTGAGCAATAGGATGCTCTGACTTTTTTTCAAGTGAGGCAAGTAACGAAACCAGCTCCTCATCACTTTTTTGAGAGGAGTTTTGGATTGATACTAATTCTGGTTTTCCTTTCGTAATGGTTCCTGTTTTGTCTACAACCAACACATTTACCTTATGGAGTTTTTCCAGTGTCCCTGCATCTTTGATGAGGATACCTTCCTTTGCGCCTTTACCAACCCCTACTATGATTGCTGTTGGTGTGGCAAGTCCCAAAGCGCAGGGGCAAGCAATCACAAGGATTCCCACAAACGACACCAAGCCGTATGAAAACGCCTGCGAGAAGCCAAAATACTGGGTTCCAATGGCAATCCATAAGCCGAGTGCAACGAACGAAAGAACTAAAACAACTGGAACAAAGACACTTGAAATTTTATCTGCTAATGCTTGTATGGGTGCTCGACTTCCTTGAGCCTCTTCCACCATTTTGATGATACCTGCAAGAAGTGTCTCCGAACCAACTTTTGTTGCTTTGAAAGTGAATGAGCCAGTGGTATTGATGGTTCCAGCGACCACAGTGTCTCCCACATTCTTTTCCACGGGGACGGGTTCCCCAGAAATCATTGCTTCATCTACGTATGATGAGCCTTCTGTAAGTACGCCATCAACGGGGATTTTGCCTGCTGGTTTAACCACAATCAAGTCACCGTGAACCACCTGGTCAATAGGTACTTCCACTTCTTTACCATCACGTATGACTAAAGCAGTTTTTGCTTGAAGATTTAAGAGCTTTTCAATTGCGTCTCCTGTTTTAATTTTGGAACGCGCCTCCAGATATTTGCCGAGAGTAATAAAAGCTATAACGACAATCGTAACGTCATAGTACGTATGCTCAACACTGATGAATGGTCGGAGCGATTCTTCAAAGGCGGTAACAATAAAACTGTAGAGATACGCAACCGATGTACCAATACCAATGAGCGTATCCATATTTGCTTTGCCATAGCGAAGGAATCGGTAAAAACCCAGAAGATACGGTTTACCAACTACGAACAAGGTATAGGTAGCCATCAGAGGCAACAGGTGGTGAAAAAACTCGCTCCAGAAATAAGGAGCGACAGAAACGATATTAAATTGAGCAAGAATATCCCAGCCCATCACGAAAATACTAAAAATGGTAAGAGGAATTACCGATATGACTTTATTTTTCATATCTGAAAGTTCCGCTAACTTTTCTTTCTTTGATTGATTCAAACCAAGGTGTGCCGCGTGCTCGTTGGCAGACATACCCATTTCATCGGCAGTAGGAACAATAAGTGAATAACCTAACTTCTCTATCTTTTCTGAAAGGTGATGTGGGTTTGTCTTTGATTCATCAAAAGTAATCTTTGCAGCCTCGGTTCCATAGTTTGCTTCAACAGAACTGACACCATCCGTTTTCTTGAGAGTTTTTTCAATGATGCCCGCGCATGATGCACAGTGCATTCCTCTTATTTTGTAAGTCTCTGTGTGGCTCATAATGTTTATTTGCGCTTTAGCTTATAAACTTTCAACACTTCTTCTTGCGCCTTATCAACTTGTCCTGAAGACATTTGATGGCGCACACAATGACCAAGATGGTTTTCAAGAAGAACATCCTCAACGCCTGAAAGACCCTGCTTTACAGCAGAGGTTTGGGTGATGACATCTATGCAGTAGGTGTCATTCTCAACTAACTTTTGCAATCCACGAACTTGCCCCTCAATGAGTTTAAGACGGCGAATTATCTTTGCCTTATCTTTTTCGTTTAAGTATTTCATACCAAAGAGTATATACCCCCTAGGGGTATATGTCAATCAAAAAGATGTTTCATTAAAAGCAGACTTACTTTTTGAAGCTTTTTACTGACAGTTCGTATTTCCTCTTACGACTTTCAAACGCAGTTTCTCCACCTTCAAGAATTTTGCAGACCTGCTCAATAATGCCGTCCTCTAAATCTTCCAGTTCAACACCTGGCAATTCAGCGGCTTGATTCTCAAGTGACCCAGCAGAGTATTGAATGCGAGGTGTACCAGTGCCGTTATAGTTGGCTACGATTACTTGCTCTGCATCCGTGTTAACTACAAGGTTAGGGTTGTGAGTAACAATAAAAATTTGACGGTAAAGCTTCCTTTCCTTGAAGAAAGTAATCAAATCTTGGTATACAGACAGATTGTCTAGATTCTCTTCTGGCTGGTCTATGATGAGTGGGCGCGTATCGTCACCATCTATTTGCAAGAAAAGAATAAGTAGAACGATTCCTTTCTTGCCAGGTGAGAGAAGATAGAGGTCTGTTTTGTCAAAATTGATTGTAGAGACAACATCTACATTTGTTGGGTCAAATAACCATTCATAGAAATCTCCCACGCCGTAGCCAGCACGTAGTTGTTCTTGAACATCTCGTGGTTTACCTTCATAAACTTGAAACTGTGAATCAAGAACGGCAAGCTCTTCCTTTATTTTTGTGGTGGAAAATCCATCCTTCTTGATATTGCTCCAGAATTTTTCTAACGCTTCTTTTAACGCTGGTTTATCTTTAAAGTTACCTTTTTTATTACGGTCAATTATTCCTAACCCTCTCTCGATATGATTCTCAACCTCAAAATCAAGACGTGCTTCAAATTCCAATCTCTTATTAGTTTCTGTACCTGACTGGAGATTTCTCTGTAATGGTTCATAAAGTTTCTCAAGCTCTGTCTTTTCTCGTTCAAGAATAGCGATGTATGCACAATAAGCCTCTACACAATCAGCTTTTGCCTTTTCACTTTCAGGCAGACTTTCTTCATTGATTTTCTTTATTTCAACTTCTAGTGACTTTATTACTGCTTCTAGTTCAGCAATCGTCTTTTTCTGTTGTTGGTACTTAATTTTAGTAGTCTCGGAAGCTTTAGTTTCTTCCTGTTTTTTCTTTATTGCCTCTGCAAGTTTTGTGGCATTCGGAAATACTAGTTCTGCAACTTCAATACCCAAAAGTTGAGCGTTCTTATTTTTGTCGCCCTCTTTCAATGCTTTTAGCGCGTCAGCGACTTCACCGCTCTCTTTTTTTATTGCTCCTTCAAGCTTCGAAGTATCGAGACCCACAGCGAATAAGCCAAAGTCTGGGAGAAGTTTTTTAACTGAAACATTTACATCCTTCTCGAATTTCGTTACATCACTACGGAAAAGACCTATCTTTGTTGTAACTTCAGAAAGGTCGGCAATTTTTGCTTGGAGTCCGATAATTTTCTCATCAAACTTTGTTTTTAATGATAACAATGATGCAAGTTCGTCTTGACCCTTCTTGTCTTCTGCGGGAAGTTCAGGGAGACTCTTTTTGAGCTTTTTCAACTCAACATCTTTATCTTTAAGAGTTCTCTCTTTTTCTGGTTTCTGTCGTATTGCTTCGAGTAGTGATGCAAGATTATTTGCGCTAGATTTTATCTTTCTCACTTCCTGTTCCTTTTCTAATTTAAATCCCTTTAGGGTTTTAGAAGTGAGTTCAGAAAATGATGAGGTGCCCATTCGTTCGGTCTCATCCAAAGCTTGGAAAATAACACTTTCAATCTGTTCAAGAAGAACTTTACTATTCTTATGTGAGCAAAGTCTTTCAATTTCGTTTTGAGAAAGATAGCGAATACTTTTCTCATCGCCCTGGTTTTCGCCTACACGAAATGTGGTTGTGTGCCCATCACTCCAGGTAAGAGTAATTTCCGTACCTTCAATACCCTGTGCGTGGTCACTGGCTTTCGTAACAAAGGCTTCTTCGCCTCCACTCCAACTTCCTCCTCCATAGGCAATCATCTCTGCTAGGGCGGACTTACCAGAACCTCTGCCACCAATAATGGTTACCAAGTCTCTGTTTAGTTCCAATTCCAGATTTTCACTAAACCATCCATTTGAAGTGGGGATACTAATTTTTTCTATGACTAGATGGTCATACTTATAGTTTGGGGGCTGTTCTCCAACGAAAGCTCTCTGTTCAGGTTCGTTAATGATTTGGCGAAGACCAGCAAACGTGGGGTCAGCTTTTACCCAACAAAAACGATTTTCATCGGGTTTGAATAATTTATCAAAGTCATGCGCATCAGAACTCCACAAACAAGGTTTATAAGACTTGAATTCATTTTTGAAATCTTCTGAATTTTCATGTTTCTTGCCCAAACCCCAGTCGATAGTATTCCTGTTTGATGAGAGAAAGAAGTTGGTTTTTTGTACCATCTTCTTGCGGGTGTTGTGGTCTTGTCCATCCCAGGGAATAGTGCTCAAGTCCTCATCGCATGGCATTACTAGCACGTATTTACCTGCAAAGGCAGATGGTCTTGCACTCAATACTTCTGAAATTTCTTCATCGGAAACTACGGCATTTTTCATTCCAACGAATAGGTCACTGTCTGTTCGGAAAGGCTCATGCTCGCTTTTAAGTTTTTTTCCAAGTTCCTCAAGGTTGCCAATTTTAAGCTTGCTCTTTTCATCTGGCTCAAATGGTTTACCTTCCCGAACGAAGTGAAGGTTATGAAGAAAATTATCTTCAATATCTCTCTCTGAAACCGTGTCAGAAAATATGACGTGAAAATTTAGACGGCTGCCATTTATTGGAAAGAGTCTGAACTCTACGTTCGGCAAAATAAGTATTTTTGAAATGGCTTCTCTTTCTTCATCGGAAAATAGTGCCTTCATCTTGGCGGTGTCACCTAGGTAAGATTTAACCTTTTTGTATCCCTCGATGTGGAAATAGTCAGTAACACCAACCGCAGCAATGTCTTCTTTTATTGCTGCTTTGAAGAGTTTTTGTAAGTATGTATCCCAGTCTGAACCGAAACCGTTATTTAGCGCGGAAGCAGGCGTGTGAATCTGCAAATCCCACTTCCTCCATTCTGAACCTCGATTGTAGGGTGATGTACTCATAGACGACTACTTGGAGCGTTTACGTTGCCCAATGTTTGAGCGGGAGTCAATAAAATCCTGAAGGTCTTTCTCCTCAACTCTCCAAGAACCGATTTTTGTGGCGCGCAGTTCTTTCTCGGCAACATAACGGTAAATTGTACGCATCTTTACATGCAATTTTTCGGCTGCTTGTTTTAGTGTTAAGTATTTTTCTTCTTTCATAAGATATGCCTTTGTAGTGTAGCTCTTTTATTCACCTGTGGCAAGTATTGGCATATTCTGATATAATGACTTTAATTATGAAAATGGAGATGAGTATCGAAGAAAAAGACTCACTGCTTACGGGGATTATTTCCGAGCATTTTCACACTTATAAAACCAATCCTTTCTATGTACCCATTGAGCACTTAACCGCCAAAGATTTTGACCTACCTGATACTCGTAACACCTTACTTCGTCTTAAAGAGAAGGGTTTTTTGAATAAATATAAGTATTGTTGGGGCACATTTGAAATTAAAGAGGATGGAAAGAAAGAATTTATTGTTGCACGCGAAAATACGCAGACGGATGAGGATATTGAAGTATATGAGATTTTGATAAATAAAAGTAAATTGCCAGTACCAGAAACAAGTCAATCAGTAACAAATGAGGTATCTGTATTCTTTGACAAAAAGGCTTGTCGCATATCACACGGTAATAAATTTCATAAATTCCAGAAAGCTAAAGGTAGAGGGGAAATGTTTGCCTTATTGTGGGAAGCTCGACGGATAGAGAAAAAAGGAATTGTTGGACGTGAAGGCGCTTTTAAACCCATCTGGGAGCTGGCAATCGCAGGTAAATTTGTAAAAAATTCCGAAGAATATGACGATAAGCCAGTCACTACTGACCGAAGCGTTAGAGATGCCGTCCAAGATTTTAGAGATGCTATTAAAAAAATTGGTGCACCAATCGAAATTCTGGCACAAAATGGTTTTATGTTAGTGATACGCTCTTAATTTGGGTTAGTCCCAATGAGGCAAAAAGTTAGCCACTCTTAAAATGGGTGGATTTTTCTGTTTTCTTCTGTAACGCTATCCATCATTTATTTTTATTGGCTCACAAAGCTGATGTATAAACCTAACCCTGCTCCAAAGTATGCTGGCGCAGTATGGAAAACGCAAAGATATTCATCGGCGACACTGGCTTGGCAGCCTTGCTGCTCACACTCAAATTTGAGTTGCTAGATTTGGAGCGAACCAGCGAAAAGCGGGTCGAGTTTGTATTTTCCGCAACTGACGACATCAAGAAAGTGATTGAGGACTTTTGGCAGGACAAGGCTGTTAATGTTCCGATTCAAACGCTTTTTCAAAATTTTCGCCAGCTTAAAAATAGATTGTATTCCCTCAAATAATATGGAATTCACAGCTCAACAACTTGAGAAGCTGCGAATCCCTATTGAAGAGACGGGTGTATTTGTGGGACGTTCTGAAAGTGAGATACAGAAACTTCTAAAAGACTTTGCAACATTTTACGTTACGCTCGCCAAAATAAATTTGCGTCTCCATCAGGAATCAAATAAAGACAATGCCAAATAATTTTATGGAAAATAACAACCAAAACCTAATAGCTGCACTACGGTATTACGACTTGGGATTCTCTGTGATTCCAATAAGAGGGGCTGGGAAAACCCCACTTATTAAAGAATGGAAGCCATTTCAAGCTACCCGTGCTTCAAAGGAACAAATCGAGGAATGGTTTAAGCAATTCCCAAAAGCAAACATAGGAGTTATTACAGGCGCTATATCTGGAATTGTTGTTGTGGATATAGACACTACTGAAAGTATCTCCCGTGAATTACCGCCTACGGTAGTCTCACGAACAGGTCGAGGTGGTTCGCATTATTTTTATAAACATCCAGGAAAAGAAGTAAAAACCAGAGGAGGTATTTTACCTAAAGTAGACATCCGCGCTGATGGCGGATATGTAGTAATGCCTCCGTCCTTACACAAATCTGGAAATTACTACGAGTGGATTATTTCTCCCGATGATTCTAGCTTTGCAGACCTGCCACAATGGGTACTTGAAGAAGAAAATGAAAAACCTGCCGACTGGAAAACCACCATCGAAAGCCCAGTGCTGGAAGGAAGTAGAAATGAGGTATCGGCGCAGATGGCAGGGAAAATGCTTGGCTATCTTCCAGAAGATACTTGGGAGATGGTGTGGTTTGGTATGCAGCGCTGGAATCAAAATAATAAGCCACCTCTTCCAGAGAAAGAATTAAAAACAGTCTTCAACAGTATCGCTAATCGAGAGTTGAAACAGAGAGCGGGAAAAACCGAATCTAAAACTAGCCGTGGCATAGATGCAATACCACTTTCACAGCTAGTTACGACTGAATATAAAAATACAGAGTGGCTTGTGGAGAGTTTGATTCCACACGAAGCTCTCACAATCATTTCTGGAGTACCGAGGTCTTATAAGACTTTTATTACTCTGGATATTGCATTAAAGATAGCTGGGGGCGAAAAAGTATTTGGTGAATTTCAGACTAGGCAAAGCCCAGTGCTAATTATTGATGAAGAGAACCATCCACGGATTTTGAAAGATAGAGCGAAGTTGCTTTTACAGAATGCAGAGCTGCCTATTTTTATCTCTTCAAAAAAAGATTTTATGCTCACAAAGGAGAGCGTAGGAAAACTCATTGAATATGCCAAAAGTAAAAGCATTGAACTTGTCATTTTTGATGCTCTTAATTGCATTCACAATGCAGATGAAAATTCAGCAACTGAAATGCGCGGAGTGATGAAATTTCTAAAAGAAATTACTAATCATGGTATTGCTGTCATCGTCATACACCATCATCGTAAGAAAGGAAACGATACTAGCACCTCGTCTCAAGAAATGCGTGGCTCATCAGATATTCTTGCGCAGGTTGATTGTCATCTTGCAGTTGATAGAAAAGGCAATGATGCCAGTGTCGTTATATACCAAAATAAATTACGAGAAGCGCAGGAAATGGAACCTTTTGTAGTCAACTTTCACTCCGATAGCGTTAAGGGGCACTTTGAATATGGAGGACGAAGCAAAGGAAAAACGAGCAAGAAAGAAGTGTTGAAGGTCGCTATTAAACAAGTATTAGAGGCATCGCCAACACCTTTAATCAAAAGTGAGATATGGAAATTGGTTGAAAAGACTGGTGCAAAAACAGGTCATTCCACATTCAAGACCGCCATTGAGGAGATGATTAAGGACTCACAGCTTTTCACAAAGAAGGGCGGTAAAAACAGCATGTTCTGCTCCCTAACATCCCTTGGGGCTGATGATGGGTAAAATTGCCCCCTATAGTAATTATTATTTTTAACCAACTAGAATTATGCGAAAAAATAAAAAAGTAATTAGGAGTGAAATCAGCCCCGCAGAGAAATTCCGAAACACTGTTATGGAAGTTTTCAACGCCTACTACAAAGAGATGCGTTATCCACATCTGAAAAAGTAGACTTGCCAAAACCTGCCATCTTGCTATACTTACTATGCTACCCATAAGTTTTGAACAGTGCACGAGGTCTCTGCTTTTTTAAGCCCCAATTGTGGGCGAAAAGGAGTAGTCGAGACCTCCGCAATTGGTTGCCTCGTGCAATTCAATCTTGTGGGTAGCAGGCTCCTCGGCTACTCCTTTTTGCATTATGGATAGCTGTAGGTGCCAGCAACAATGGCAACCCTACTTCACTTCAAAAAAGAATATCAAGATACCGCAACAGGTTGTAAGACCACTGATGAGGCTGCGTTTCAAACGTGTATACAGACTTACTATCAAAGACAGCAGAATCAGCAACCAAGCTCAAATCTCCAGCAAGAAAATACTGAACTGAAAACACAAGTCCAAGAAATCCGAAGTGAGCTTGATGCCTTGAAAATTCAACCGACAACTACCGCAGAGAACGCGCCTTCACAAGTAGGCATAAATGAATATGGAAATGTAATCGTGTTCGCGCTTATTTTAACAATAACGATTCTTGTGACAGTGCTTCTTACAAGACACTTCACCAAGAAATAACATTCCCTATTAAATTTATGACTACTAACCAACTAAAACCAAAAGCCGTACTGTACTGTCGAGTCTCATCAAGAGAACAGGAAGAAACTGGGTATTCTCTCGATTCACAGGAAAAATTACTCAAAGAGTATGCTGATAATAAAAAGAAGTTGACCGTCGTAAAGATATTTTCGATGGCAGAATCAGCAAGCGGAGCAAAGCAACGTAAGGTATTTGATGAGATGATTAAATTCACGGAGAAAAATAAAGTCACTAATATCCTTTGCGAAAAAGTTGACCGTCTTACCAGAAACCTTAAAGACGCTTTAGCTATCAACGATTGGCTTGAGGCTAATGAGGAAAGACAAATCCATTTTGTAAAACAAAATCTTGTCATTCATAAAAATGCCAAATCTGATGAGAAATTCAGATGGGATATTGAAATTGTCCTAGCAAAAAAATATGTCACAAATCTTTCAGAAGAAGTGAAGAAGGGGCAAAAGGAAAAAATCGCACAAGGTGGATTACCTGCCAAGCCACTTATCGGTTACAGGTGTGACGGAGAGAAAGGACACAAAATCCACGTGCCAAATGACGCTGTTGCCGTGCATATAAAGAAAATGTTTGAGTTGTACGCAACGGGAGATTATTCACTCAAGAGACTTGAAAAAGAGTTTTACGATGCTGGATTGCGCAATACGAGCGGCAAAATGCTATTGAAATCTCGAATCTATAACTTACTCCAAGACCCTTTCTATATCGGCAAAATACGATGGCTAGGAGAAGTGTACCCTGGCACTCACGAGTCGCTTGTCGCTAGGGATGTTTTTGAGAAAGTGCAACTTGTCTTGAGACGACAGATGAAGAATCCAAAGTATCAAAAGCACAACGCTTTATTTAAGAGCAAGATTTTCTGTGAGGGATGTGGTGGGATGGTTACGTGGTATCAAAAGAAAGGTAATTGGTACGGGCACTGTAATAACAGTACCGCCTTCAAGAACTGCCCTCAAAAGACAGGTATTCGAGAAGACAGGGTTGAATTACAGCTCATTGATATTTTCGATAGCATCGCCCCAAAAGATGAGCGTGTACTTTCGGCTATCGAAGATATTTTAAGAAGTCAGCACAGTGAGCAGATTACTGAACGCGAAAATGACGTAAAGCGCATCAATGGACTACTCCAAGGTGTTCGCACCAAAAAGGATAAGCTCTATGAAGCAAAAATAAATCATGAGGCTCCAGCAGAATTTTTCGAGAGGAAGATTGGAGATTTGATAACCGAGGAAGAGGCTCTTGAAAGCGCCCTGGTTCGTTGTGGCGACAAGAACGATGAATACTTACAGTTAGGAGTTGCGGTGCATGAACTCGCGTACAAAGCACGAGAAATTTATGAGAAAGCTAACAATGATGAGAAGCGATTACTCTTTTCTCAAATCTTTACGAACTTACAGCAAAACAGGCTTGAAATAAGGAGATTCTATACAGATGCGGCTCAATTATTGGTTGAATGGGTACCGAAGCTGAATCAAGATTACGAACTGCTAAAAACCCAAGCAGATAAAGGAAGAGAGATGGCTTTCGCCACCTCTTCACCAGTATTGCGGAAGCGGTGAGATTCGAACTCACGGTCCTTTAAAGGGACTCTCGTTTTCAAGACGAGTGCGATAGACCAACTCCGCCACGCTTCCATATTTAATTTTTAAACTTTTGTCTTTAGCGCGACACCGATATCTTTTGGAGTCTTCTTGGCAATATAGAATATATAGAAAATATCTAGTAGTGCAAAAGTATTCAAGACAATGAGCGCGATAAACCACCTTTTGTGCCCTTGTTTTGATGCAGTCCAGAGTGCATAGCCTTTCCATGGCAGCGTCCACGCTAGTGCTACAACAACGACCCATATGTTGCTTACTCCAAATGTTTCCATAGGCAGATAATAGCAGAAATACCCTTTTCCCGCAATTATGATAGTCTATATAATAGATGAAGCATTTAGCTATAGATTACGGTTTAAAGAGAGTAGGAATTGCGATTTCAGACGACGGAGGAACGATGGCTTTTCCATATAAAATTGTGCCGAACAATATGGAACTTGTTGATACTATTCATAACATATGTGGAGAAGAAAATATTGCAGGTATAGTTCTCGGCGAGTCTCATGATCTCTCTGGTGCTCCAAACAAGATTATGGGCAGTATAGAAGAATTCAAAAGAAACTTGGAAGCCGAGCTTGATCTGCCGATTTATTTTCAAAAAGAATTTATGACGACAGTCGAAGCACGGGGGAGAAGTGGCAAAGAAGTGAACAATGCTCGCAAAGTGAGCAAACAGGAAGCTACATCCGTCGATGCGTCCGCTGCCGCATTAATCTTGCAGAGATATTTGGATAAAAAGAACCAGAAATAATGTAATCAACCCAAGCGATAGCTTACAATGATTATGAGTCCAGAAACCAAAAATTGTCAGAATTGTAAACGAGATTTCATTATTGAAACCGAAGATTTTGATTTTTATACGAAAATGAATGTTCCTCCTCCGACGTTCTGCCCAGACTGTCGATTGAGGCGAAGACTCGCATCTCTTAACCATCGATCACTTTACAAGCGAGATTGTTCTCGTTGCAGCGACCCCATGTTTTCTATGTATCACCCCGATTCTCCTTTTATTGTGTATTGTACGAAATGTTATTTCTCTGATGATTGGGATGCGATGGATTGTGGACGTGACTATGATTTCTCAAGGCCATTCTTTGAGCAATTTTATGATCTTTTAAAGACTGTTCCTCAGATACACCTCGAACATCAAAACAACAATGGCGAAGGAGTTATTTTTTCTAATTATATATATCGCAGTTCACGGACATATCTTTCCTATGGGATTGTTCGGTCTGAAGATATTTTTTATTCTTGGGGAGGTGAGAATGGCAACCGAATGTGCATGGACTGTACAAATATACGCGAAGACGAGAACTGCTATGATCTTGTTGATTCAAAAGGGAATTATAACTGTATCTCCCTGACTCGCTCTCATCAGTGTATTGATTCCCAATTCTTGTTTGACTGCAGTAATTGCACGAATTGCTTTATGTCCTCTAATCTACGCAATAAATCATATGTTTTTCGCAATACTCAATATACTCCCGAAGCCTACAAAGAAAAAATTACTGAATATCGCCTCGGTAAACAATCCCTTGCTGAATCTCTCCATGATGAATATGAAAGCTTGATAAAGAATTCAATCCATAAATATGCAAACATCCTCCAGTCTGAAAATTGTACGGGTGATTCTATTTTTAATTCTAAAAACGTACGACATTCTTTCTCGATTCAAGATTGTGAGAACCTCAAATATGGAGCGATAACTACCAACCACCTTGTTGATGTCTATGACTTCTCTATGTCGGGGCGATCTGAATCTTCGTACGAGTTTGCAGTTGCCGGACGAGGGAATAGTCATTGCCTCTTTTCGTACAATCTTGGTGATACCGATACTGTTGCATACTGTGACGGACCTAGTCATATCAAAAATTGCTTTGGTTGTGCCAGTATCAAGCACAAAGAGTACTGCATTTTAAATAAGCAGTATACAAAAGAGGAATACGAAGCACTTCTGCCTAGGATTATCACTCATATGAATGAGATGCCTTATATAGAAGGGAATGGAGCGGTCTATAAATATGGAGAATATTTTCCAATCAATCTGTCTCGCTTTGCTTATAATGAAAGTGCAGCATTTGAATTTTTTCCCATCGAGAAAGAAAAAGTTTTAGTCCAAGGATTCCGCTGGCGAGATCCTATCAAACGAGAACATCAGCCAACTCTCACCCTTGGTGATCTCCCTGATGCGATCAATGATATTCCTGATACGGTAATCAATGAAGTTTTGCCTTGTGCGCATAAGTCAGAATGTAATGAAGTTTGTACCTATGCATTTAAAATAAGCAAAGAAGAACTTGTTTTCTACAAGCGATTTGGCATCGCATTACCTACGTTTTGTCCCAACTGTCGACATTCAGAACGCCAAGCAAAGCGGACATTGCCCTGGAAGCTTTGGCAGCGGTCTTGTATGTGTGATCTTACTAATCATTCTCACAAAGGGAAATGCCAAGTAGAATTTGAGACACCGTATACTCCCGATAGACCTGAGAAAATTTACTGCGAAAAGTGTTATCAAGCGGAAGTGATATAATAGATTTATGGAGTACGTATCATACGAAGAATTTAAGAAGATGGATATTAGGCTAGGGACGATCAAAGAAGTCGAACCTGTGCCAGAGACTGATAAGCTTTTGCGCTTTCAGATAGATTTTGATGAGAAAGATGAAGAAGGGAATAGAAAATTACGACAGATTGTTTCAGGCATCCATGAATTTTATCCAGAATATGAAAAACTAATAGGCAAGCAAGTCCTGTATATAGTGAATTTAGAACCCCGCACAATAAAAGGAGTTGAATCAAATGGTATGCTCATGGCAGTTGATGGAATTGATGGTATGCCGGTTTTTCTTGTGCCGGAAAGGGAGGTCAATCCTGGGGCACGCGTTCGCTAATATGCTTGATCCTACCTTAATTATAAAAACAGCAGGGCTCCTCGGAATTTTCTTAGTTGTCTTTGCCGAATCTGGCTTGCTGATCGGGTTCTTCTTGCCAGGGGATACATTGCTTTTCGCTGCTGGAATTTTTGCATTAGAAGGGTACTTCTCCCTCCCTCTCCTTATTATTATTGTTGCGCTTGGTTCAATACTTGGAGACAATACCGGATACTGGATAGGAAAGCGAATGGGGAGAAAATTATTTGAGAGAGAAAACTCGACATTTTTTAATAAGAAGGGACTAGAGAGAGCAGAGAACTTTTATAAAAAGCGCGGGCCTATAACTATAATAGCCGCGCGTTTTGTGCCGATCATGAGAACCTTTGCTCCTATTGTCGCAGGCGTAGCAGGGATGGATTATAAAAAATTCTTCTTTTACAATGTCTCTGGTGGGATTCTTTGGGCGATTGTTGTCCCACTTCTCGGATATTATCTTGGAGGGATGATCCCTAATCCTGATCGATTCCTCTTGCCGACAGCTTTACTTATCATTGGGTTTTCTTTCCTCCCATTTTTCGTTAAACTTGCCCACTATCTTATCTCGAAGCGCAAATAATGCTTTTATAACATTTATAAGTAGCGTATAATGGAGTAGTATGAAGCAATTGTACAGTCGCTATTTTCCTACGCCAGCATTTTTGGCGATGAATTCATGCGCGCTTGATATTTCAGATCAATCGATAAAATATGGCGAGCTTTTAGCTACGCCGTTCGGTTTGCGGCTCGGCCGTTTTGGCCACGAAAGCATGCCAGCTGGGATAGTAGTTTCAGGAAAGATTGAGGATGAAGAAAAATTGATACATATTCTCAAAGATCTTGCTCGTCGTGAACGTCTGCATTTCGTGCGAGTCTCACTTCCCGAAGAGCAGATGTATCTCTTTATAATCAAGCTTCCAAAAATCTCGAGTGGAAATCTGCGAGAGGCCATCGAGCTATCGCTCGAAGATCATATCCCCCTCAAAGCATCAGATACTATTTTTGATTATGATATCGTCAGTGAAAACGCGGAAAATATTTTCGTCGAAGTTCTGGCTATCGCGACTGTGACAATTGAGAGTTATTTGTCTGTATTTAAAAAAGCAGATCTCATTCCGCTTTCATTTGAGCTTGAGGCTCAGGCTATTGCGCGCGCGGTTATACCTCGAGGCGATGAAAGTGCCATACTCATTGTAGATTTTGGCGAGGCGCGGACCGGAGCATCGATTGCTCATAAAGGACGGGTATTTTTCACTACGACCCTCGATATTGGAGGTATCTCTATTACGAATATGATCGCCAAGAATTTCTCCATATCATTTGAGGAAGCCGAGAAGATGAAGTTCTCGTACGGTCTCTCGAGTACCTCTAACGCAGACGATATATTTCCGGCGATATTAAACGGCATTTCAGTTTTACGCGATGAACTTAACAAGCAATATGTATACTGGAAGACGCATGAAGACGATGAGACCAAACACGAGACGCTTGATCGCATTATACTCTGCGGTGGTGATGCTAATCTTGTCGGCCTTTCTAATTATTTGGCAGCCAGTATGATGCTCAAAGTGGAGAATGCGAATGCATGGGTCAATATTTCAGATATGAAGATCTCGGTTCCTTCTATGTCTTTTGAACAATCATTCGGCTACGCGACTGTTCTCGGGCTTGCGCTCGGTGACTACATACAAAAACCTCAGACAATGATCAATGTTCTCCCGAGTAAGGAAAAAAATAACCTCCGTCGCACATACTGGCTACGATTTGCCAGCATGTGTTTCTCGTTTCTCGCTCTTTCCACAGTAGTCGCGATACTCCTCGTCCTCCCGTCCTACTTCTTCTCAATTTCCAAGTTAAATATTGCCACCCAAAGGCTCGAGGCTTTCAATATTGCTAATCCTGAGATTACCACGGCTGATATCGATAAGACGATAAAGGACATTAACTCTAAACTTGCTCTCCTACTCTCTGAAAAACCAGTGTCACCTTCGGTGAGTGATGTTATCCTAAAGAATTTTGTCACCAATCTCCCCAAAGGGATAACAGTTTCGCAGATGCTATACAATGAAGATGCGCAAGGTAAACGCGCGATAAAGATAGACGGCACAGCTATCGATCGTATTACGTTGAGGAATTTTAAAACGAGTCTTGATAACAACCCGCTCTTTGCCTCTGTGATCATTCCAATCTCAAATTTCATACAGCCATCCAATATTTCTTTTACTATTTCAATTATCATGAAGTAATATGAAAAAAAGTCGCACCAACTTCATATTTTCACTCTCAATATTCCTCGCGCTCTTTTCATGCGCTACTCTCTTATTTTTCTTTCATATCATAAAAAATAAAAACGAACACACCTCTAATCTGGCTGCGACACTTGCAAGTAAAATCGCCAAGAAAGAAAATGCGACTGATTTGGAGAAAAGAATTGCGGAAATACAAAATACAAAAGATATCATTGATAGTCATTTTGTAAGCTCCGCCGCAATTGATTCGTTTATTGAATATCTGGAAAGACTAGGACCAATAACAGGGGCACAGATAAAAGTCAAAGGATTTAATCTGTCACCTAACACTTCAAACAGACTTATGTTGGACATAACCGCCAATGGAACTTTTACAAGCATCATGCGGACTATCATGCTTCTTGAAAATTCTCCGTACCAGATCCACATAATCAATACGTATCTTAGTGAAATGACGCAGTTAGTACGTACAGACGTAAAAGGAGTATCCAAGACAACCGAAGTCACATCGTGGCAGGCGGTTATATCCTTTAGTGTACTTACATCATCATAAATTATGAAAAATTTCACTGATAAAATTAAAAATATATTTAAAAAACCTACAAAAAGTGTATCTCCACGCATGCTTCCGAATCCTCATAGACATTGGAAGATGCTCCTCTGGGTTTTCTTTGTGATTGTTTTGATCCTTATAATATTTAGCCTCTATCTTCTCTATGAGATAAAGAATGACCAAGTATTTCAAGCTACGCCTGCCTTTGAAGAGAATACTAATTTGCTTAGAGAAGATCTTTTTAAAACTACGACTGATTTGTTCGATCAGAAAGCCAATACAGAGGGTGAATTGAAATCAAACCCTCCTTCATATAGAGATCCGAGTATATAGGGAATAAATTTGGTTACGATAAGTTTTGCCTCGTCAGGCAAAACTTTCCCGACCCGACCTCGCGATTTTGCGTGCTCGCAAAATATCGCTCCGGTTCACAAAAGCGCAAAAGAGTACTGCAGAGTACTCTTTTGAACTTTACGCTTTTGTGCCCCCGCGAGGAATCGAACCTCGAATTACGGCTTAGAAGTCCGCAGTTATATCCATTTAACTACAAGGGCGCTTTTTCCACTTCCCCATCCTACCAGCTCCCCACCTCGCAATCCAACCCTAGATCACGATGGATCTTTCACGGGAACCGGAGCGATTTTTGCATTTTGATATTGCTGCGCACGGTTGCCGAGTGTCTCGAGCATTTTTTGCAATTCACTCGTACTAAATACCTTTTTTTGCGGCACCGAAACCGATTCGGCAGCGGACGGGCGAAGCGGCTGGAGAAATTCCCATGCGCCGTATGCAACGCCCGAGAACATAACCACAAACGTCACCATCACCATAAACGTCCAAAAGAATCCAGCGAGATAGTGTGCAGCCTCGGGCTCGTGTCGCGATGCATAGGCGTCGCGTATTTTTATGGATACATCAGTGTCGAAACGCATATTATTTTTCAGACGCGAGCGTCGCGCGCAGCCGCGCCGTGAGTCGCCACGTTTTGTCTGTTTTGGTAATTTCAAATTGTTCTACCGTTGATGGCATCGGGAGTGCTTCAAAAAGTGTGATGGTGCGCATAAGGGCGACAAACGAACCTTCGGCGTTCACCACAAACGTGTAGGTCGTCAGATTGTGTACCGATTTTGAAAGTGGTGTTGCCTCGCCGATCGACACCTCAAGCGCGC
>JANOFO010000009.1:0-170739 GCA_031413715.1 Minisyncoccota bacterium | reverse complement strand
TTAAGTTTCAACACTCCTGAGGATGTAATCTCCGCATTGGCTGTAGTGTTTGCACCAACCCAACCATTACCGATTGCTCCGACAGAGCGGTTGAAGGTGTCGGTGAAGAGGGGTTGCCAATTAAAAGCGTAGGTAGGGAGGGGGTTAAGAAATATTAATACAAAAGCTGTAATGCTTATAAATAGAGAAGATAATATACGCTTATTTTTTAAATTATTCATGAATTGTTCTTAAATTATTAATAAATTAATTATAATCTATTTTAATATAAATGTTAAGTACTGAGATTTACGAGAAACAAAAAGATCCTCCCGGCAAAGCCAAGAGGATCTTAAAACAAATATCATATTAGGCACTCAAATTAGATTTTTCTACTAAGTTATGAGTAAATTGCGGGATAGTAGATACTCCCATCCCATTACAGGCACATACAAGATATACTTTTTTGTATCCGGTTAAAACCTCTGACAGAGGTTGATGTGAGTTGGTGAAGCCCATGATGCCAGCCCAGCGGCGCTCTATTGTATAGTCAGTCCTACCTGGAAGAATGTTATTCTTTAATAATTCCTCCAAATGATTCTGAATACATGGAGATGTTTCCATCACCGTGGTAGTCTCTTCTTTGATTGCTAGATTTCTTCCACCGCCAAATAAAAGCCTACCATTATAATTCCTGAAATAGTTGAACCCTTCGTTAAAGTGAAAAGTGCCATTTATTGGCAAACCAGGTATTACAGAAGTTATGATCACCTGCCCTCTGCCAGGAATTATCGGATTCTCGTTAGGGAGAAGGTCTTTACTAAAACCATTAGTACAGATGAAAACTTGTTTTCCGACAAAGCTTGCGTTTTGAGTGCTCTGCACTCGCACTGTATCCATACCTTCTTCAAAACCCTTAACTTCAAAATATGGACAGATAGATACACCTAAACTAATTACTTTTTTAACCAAGTTCTTCATCAATAAGCCAGAGTCTAGACTGCCTTCCAGCTTATTGTGAATCATCCCGGTAAATCCTTTGAAGCCAAAGTTTTTTATTTCCGATTTTTTACAAACTCTAAAAGTAGAGTTTGTATCAGTAATGATCCTTAGTTGTTTGTTTAGCATGCTAATCTGGTCAAAAATAAGAGTAGGGTCACCTATAATGCATTCATAACCTCCACAAGGGTTGAAACCTATGCGATCTTCACCAAGGACTCGGCGTATTTGGGAAATGCCCTTAATACGCAAGTCTACAATTGATAGTAATTTACTCATTTCCATTGATTGTGCATTAGCAAGAAGTTCTGTTACACTACCGAAACAAGTAAATCCGGCATTCCGAATTGAAGCTCCATTTGGACCCGAATCTTTTTCAACTATCAAAATAGTAAGCTTTTTGTATTTGTATTTTAACCAATACGCAAGCCAAAGACCCATAAGGCCTGCACCTACAATGATCACACCATAGGGCTCACTCTGAGCAAGATGCTTAGTAATGTTTATCTTAATGGGAGTTTCCAACTGCCAGAAAGAAGAGTTAGTAGTATTTCTCATGTCAATTTTTTTCTTTTCATAATAAAATAAAAAGGTGTCTTTGTCAATTAGGTTTCGCAAAACAAAAAATCCGCAAAACGGATTTTTTGTTTTGCGAATTAAATATAATTTTTACTTTTTTTTGTTTTGAACTTTGGCTAAAGCCAAAAATTCATAGTAACCCATCCGCATTGCGGATATATGTTTAATAACATAACTCTGATAAAAGAGATATGGATAAGCATCTCGTTCTGAGATATCATATCCGAAAAAATGCTCCTCATCTTTCTTACTTTTATAATATCCATCTACCTGGATCCTTTCGGTTTTGTCTCCAGATTTTATTACAAATTCGTGGAGATTTTTATCTGCATCAACGAAGGAGACGATAAGAAAAGATCCGTATTTATCTTTTACCAGCTTGCCTTTTTTCTCGATAAAGGCTACAAGTTGACGAAAATTCTCTTCGCCAACTTTTACTCTCGCTGTATCTAAATCAGCGACAGGAGTAGGAAGGGCATTACTTGGGGTTTCTTTTTGCTCTTTTTGTTTATAATCGTTGCAAGAGCAAAAAGAAATAAAAATTACGATGGCCAGAATAAATTGCTTTTTCATTTTTGGTTTGTATTAGTTTTCGTAAAAGACAAAATTTATCTTCTATGAGAATTAATAAAAACCAGTGGAAAGAACTATTGCATCTACAATAACATAGCTATATTAACTTGTCAATCTTTTCGTATAGGTTCAATACCTTGGAATCACCCTCGTGATTTAAGATATGACCATGGCATACACAACAAATAAAAAGGAGAGAAGATACGATCTTCCCTCCTCAAACTTTATCTGGATATAAAACTATTATCTGAACTTATTGGGGCGTCCTTCAACTAAATGCATATCTTTTTGCATTAGTTATTAAGTAGTTTTTTCAAAGCTTCAAATTTGGCCTGTAGTTTAGTTCTGCCTTCTCCATAATCCTTAGCTGGCTGATTAGCATTAATTATAGCTGATGAGAACCATGGACGGTTTGGAGAAAATAAATCTTTAACTACAAAAATTGGATTTCTCTCAAAAAGTTCTTCGAATTTACGAAAGAGCACTTTCGCTTCTTCAATAGTAGCAAGTTCTATAAACTTGCCTTCTTCAATTATTACAAAAAGTGCTTTTGCGCAAGTTTGAATTCTTTTAAAGAGAACTTCTTTGTGCTTTACTGATTTGCAAAGCTTCTGAGTTATGTCATCATCACCTTCAACGGCGAATGAGTACATAGATAGATTGTTTATTTTCGGAATCTCCGTAAATATAATTGTTACTCCATTCTGAGAATGTCTCAGGTCGGTTTCAGTTACCATATGCGGTTAATTTTAAAGATGAATAGATAGATTGTGTAAATCTCCGAAAGGAAACTTACACAATCTATCTACATAGACTCAGATACCAAAAATCATTTATTGTGGAAAACAATATCATGTTTACACTAGTTTGTCAATTTTTTTGCCTTTGCGTACAGAATTGGAACTCTTTGTATATGCAGATTAAGGGATTTGCAGTCTAAAAACAGAAAACCACAGAGTTTTGTGGTCTCTGTGGGTAATTAATTAAAACAGATCGGAATCTCATTAAGCAGGCACCATTCTTTCTTTTTTAGTAGCTTTTGTTTGTACTGAGCCGGTTAACTGACCCCACATTTTACCATCTTTGTCCAGGTACAATTCATTCAGTTCCTTAACTCTTTTTTGTACTGAGCCGGTTACATAAAAGTATCCCCAAAATGGTTCGAACGAAAGCATTGTCAGCTTTGTTTGATCAATTCCTTCAAAAGGAGAATTTGATCCTTCTGCTATTTTGCAAAATGCTACTTTCGTACAACCGAATCCTATTTCGTAGGCATTTGAATCTTTAAATTCTACGCCGATAGCTTTTACAAACTGGAATTCTTTTGCCTTTTCAGAATGTTGATGTTCAGCCCTGATCAACCATTTAAATTCTGATTCACGGTCTTTGTAGTTTGCGCTAACTACGCTGTCTGTTGTATACATAATATCATTTTTTATAAAGAGCAGAATTACTCTTTATCTTTACTCACAAGAAACTCTTATGAAAAAAGGCAAAAAGTAATTCAATAATTATCTTTATAATACACAGAATAATAATCCTGTCAATCTGTGACTAGTGATTACAGGCAAAGTAATGAGTAGATTTGATACCATCGTGAAAGTATTGTTTTTCACTGTTTGATGGAATTGCGGACAAAACGTTGTAACTTTGGAGCTGATTCTAATTTTAAAAATTCTTCTGGTGTCACCCACTTATAATCGCTATGTTCCCAAGATAGAATGACATCTGTAGTTAATGCAACACAACGATAACCAAGAGTGATCCAGTGAATATTTTCATCTTTTATAATATGAGCTTCGGCATCGAAAATTTTGAGATCTTCGACCTTTAAACCTATTTCTTCTTTTATTTCCCTTAGTATTGCCTTATCCGGCTCCTCACCAAAATCTAAATCGCCACCTGGTAGATCCCACGTATTGGGTCGAGTAGGAGCAGTTTCAGTTCTAAACAAAGTGAGAAGCTCCCCTTTTATGTTAAAAACGAGGGCTTTCATGGATACTCCGTAAGCCTTAGATATGGTGTCTTCGTTCATAATTTTATTATATCAGGTTTAATTAGAATTCTTCTTTTTGTTCCTAATTAGACCTATAATCCCGATTATGACTGCTAAAAGTCCGAGTAATTGCCCTCCTGGACTATCATCCATCCCACCATATACAAACATAGATACTCCGAATATTATTATGAGAATGCAGTATATTATCTTGCTTTTATTCATATATATAATTTTATGCTTTATTTTTGAATTTCCTTAGATAAACTATCTCAGCTATGATAATGACCTTTGTTAGTAAAACAGCAACAGGATATAGCCAAGTAACTAAAGAATAATTCCTCATCGACATAATAGAGAGGGTGTGCTTAACAAAATCCACCCACATTGATGCAAGCGATTCACTTTTAGGTGCATGCCAAGTTTTCCGCATAGTTGGGAAAAATCCTATGACATCAATCAGAGATGCAAGTATTACAGACCAAAGAATGCTATCGACTAAAAGCCAAGGCAAGATGGAAACCAATGCTAAGAATAAACACACCTTGTCAAAATTTGTAATATCTTTTGTCCCATAGCTACCTTTTAAAGAAAGAAGAAGTGTAAAAGTAGTAAGAAATGCAGATGCTCCAGTCGCCCAAGCGCCGGGTCCCCCGCCGGATACCCACTGCCCGCCAAAAGCTATCCAAGTGACGATAGCCCAAATAAGCCAAGTATACGTGTGAGGTTTTGAGTTTCCTCTAAAAATATCTCGGATATAAATAAAAGAACTTACAAAAGCTAAAAGTGCAGCAATTGCTCCAAGAATTATTTTTATGTCCATTTTGAGATTGTATCAAAGTTTCGCATGTTTCGCATTTGTAGTGGTCACAAGTTACTAAGTAAAATTTTCGCTTTGCTCAAATTCTACGTAAGTACTCGCGACCCCAGCTCGGTAGTGCTTTGCACTATAGCTGCGCTTTCACAAATCGCCCGCAGGTAAAGCAGCTTACCTGCTTTCCGCAATTTGTGACCCTTTGCGTACGGAATTGGAATTTGATCTATATGCAGATTAAGGGATTTAAGGTGATTATTCCCTATCTTAGCTCCGAACCTGCGACAAAGTTTGCAGAACTCCAATAAACACATGAAAAGGAGTAACAAATAATGTTACTCCTTTCTGTAATTCCGTTCTATTTTGCTCATTTATACCGAGTAAGGAACCTCAATCTTTCCAATCACTTGCAGAGTCTCCATATCAGTAGATAATAATAAGCATGCTTCGAGGGCAATTTCTGCTGACTCCCGTTCACCCTTCGTATTATCCCACTCATCTGTATGCCGATTACCAAAGATGCTGTTTATGGCACCAGCAGGCATACCGAGGCCTACTTCCAAACACCAGGTGTAGATAGTGGCGGCTTCCATTGAGTAACAGAAAACCTTCCCTTTCTGCATAAAGCCTTCGTGACGTTCAAGCATGTGCGCAGGGATGTTTCCATGAATATCAAGGCGGCCCTGCCCAGCAACGAAGCAGCCGGTTGTAGCCTCTTGGCCTACATAATAAGCATCAGGGGTAAGTTTCTTTGCCGCTTCAATGAGCGCCCAGATGACACGATCGTTGGCACTGACTTCAAGTGGATAGCCAGGTGGTGCCCAATTATCGGATGCTCCATCATGTCGCAAAGCCGTATCAACAATTATAGATTCGCCTGGTCTTGATTGTTTCACCAGCGAACCACAGGATCCGACACGAATGATGACTTTAGCTCCACAACGAGCTAATTCAGGAAGCAAAATTCCTGCTGAGGGGCCACCCATTCCAGATGTCGCTACTGAGACCGGAAGGCCTTTGTACATACCTGTGTAGGCAGTAAGACCACGATAAGCATTTTCAAAACATTGGTAGCCTTCTTCGAAAAAAGTCTCGGCGATCATATCGGCTCTGCCTTCTGCACCGACAAACAGGCAGAATTCAGCAATATCTCTAGGCCCTGTATGGGCATGGTATTGCAGACCATTTTTTGTAGTTGGTTTACTTGCATCAGCCATAATGTACTCCTTTTTTGTTTAGTTTATTTAAATTGATTTAATTCGTCACTTCAATCTCCAAAATTGAAGAGCAAAGTGACTAACTAAATCAAATAAACTTTATGTGAAAATACAATAATTGAGATTACATTATGATATATTTTGTCTTTTGTCAATTTTTTTGCGTACAGAATTGGAACTCGTTATATTTACACATTAAGGGATTTAGGGGGATTAAACTTTATTCTTAGGTCTGAGGAATGATGTTCAAATAACTATTTTTGAAATAAATTACTTAAACCTATCATTTAGCAGTACACCTCCTAAATATACATTCGCTCTGAAAATTGCAGTTTTCTGGTTCAAGCAATCGTAACCATTAAAACATATGTAGCTTCTCACAAATTCCTCTTTGTTTGAAAAATCTATGACTAACTCATTTTCCCATTTCTGCCAGTTTTTTTGAAGAAATTCAGCATACTTCTGTGCTAACACCTGATCTTTATTATCACCATTATTATTTATTAAGATTGAAGTATATCTACCATTTATTAGCACTGGAAATGAGTTTCCTTGGAGTTCTCGGGGAGCTACCGCTTGTTTATCGGGGTCATTATCTGGAAAGATGCTCGGCGTGCTTATTACTATCCTATTTTTCTCTTTTGAAAGTTGGTCATATATTGCAAGTATCTGAGCAACATTTTTATAGTATTTCAAATCCTCAAAAGGAGTTGTGGAATTAGAGATAGCTGCCCTCCAATCAGATGCATACTTATTATTAACTCGATCATTCCCAAAATAAAGATTAATTACTAAGACCTCAGAATCATAATGATTCTTGTATTCATCTGGATCTTCGAGTTCAATTTTAATATTTTGTCCTAAAAGATAATTATTTGCAAAATCTTTGAAAATTTTGGCATTATCGTATGATAAGGGGATGGCGAATTTGTAATTCCCTTTGTCGGTAACTAAATATCCTTCTTCTGTTACTTGAATTACTTTCGCCAAACCATCAACTTTATTTTTCAATTCATCATATTCCCCAAGGAACTTTTGCTTTTTATAATGGTTTGGATTCCTTACGCAGCTTGAAACATTCAGTGGTACAGCTAATTCATTATCAAAAGATATTCCTTCTATATCTATGTAAGTCCCTCTGCCTACAATATCTTTATAATTTGTCCATTCCTTTATTGTGATTTGCTGTAAGTGTCCTTTAACCCGATAATACTGATAATCGATTGAAAATGCTTCTTTTTTACTATCTACAATACAAACATAATATTTTGAATTATCTTTTAGGTCACGGAGTATAAAATTCTCAGGTATTAATTTTTTAGAACTGTTTATTTTTTTGCTTACAGAAAAAGCTCCATTTTGTATAGCTTCCCATGCTTCAGGCTTCAATTCCTCAGATAATTCAATTTTTATTTTATAAATATCCGTTGGGCGATCCTGCCATAGTTCTGTCGATGAACGTTCAATTTCTGCTGTTATAATCTTAGCAGGAACTGCTATTCTACGAAGGCTACTATCTTGAACGTTTAACAACAATTCATTTTCTCCATAGAAAGGAAGTTCTGATTCCTGCAGCGTTATTGTGGTAAAGTTCTCATCTGATTTATTGTTTGGTAAGTTTCCTGGAGTTATGAAAAAATAAAAATTATCTTTTGACTGCTTGTCATTTGGTAAGGATTTTGAATACTGCTCAATCAAGAAGCTTTCAGGTCGTGGACCTTCGATATCTAAACTGCCAATTCTATCACCTCTTAGTTTCCAACCAGAATAAATTAGTAGTACCAGTGCAGCGATTACCAAAAATACTAGTACCCACGTTTTTTTCATATAACAAATAATACTACTTATTTAAGATAGCGTCTATACTTAAAACTTGGGATTATTTCAAATAGTTACTAAGTTCCAACATCTCTATAGGTAGTAAAAAATAACCTTTATTAAATATGGCTCAAAAATCTGTGACCCTTTGCGTAGAGAATTGGAACTCGTTATGTTTAAATATAAAGTTATTTAAGAAATTAATCTAATTTTGCAAGGTTTGTTAGGAAATCAGTAACATTCTCTAATCCCTTCTCCGTATCAGCATATGGTTCTATATGTATTTTTTTATTAAAAACAATATCCATTTTACGTATCCATCGTTCAGCTACAAAATGCAGGAATTCAGTCGTTGAATCATTAAAATGATCTTTAAGGTAGTTTCTTGTACAACCAGCAAATAAGACAGATTTTTGTGTAGTTTCAAAATTTGAGAATTCTATTTCTACCCAAACGTCGTTTGATAATCTATCTATACCGCTAGAAATTATTTCATGTTTCATAAAAACTTTAATGTCTAACAGCACTACTTCTATACTCTTCAATAACACCTTGAATAACTTCTGGTTTAAGTTCTTGAAAATCAAATTTTTCAAAGAGACCATTACTAATTTGGATTGTATTTTGATCAACACTTATTGTGAGAATGTCTAAAGAAGCCTCTTTTTCCCACTCGTATTCTGATATTCCACCAGAAGTAGACGGAAGGAGAAATCTAGTTGTGCCAGGTGACGCACGAAGAGATCTATCATTTATACCAAAGAAATTGAACATAATAGTTACCTTAGACGTCCCATCAACCTCTAGAGCTTTACAGAGAGCAACTGTATGCTCTAATCCTTCGCATATTCTCCATATTTGGGTATCGAACCAAAGCTCTCTTTTTTTCTCTGTCTTTTCTTCATTATCCCCCAGCATATCAAAAAGGCTTCCATCTTCTTGGAAAAATCTAAAAAAATAGAAAGATCCGTTTTGATCTAAAAACCAATAATCAAAAGTTCCCCCAGATGCCACTATTGATCTTAAACCTTTCTTGTGAGGTTTTGGTTTATATTCAGGTATGTGAAAAACATTACCTATTGGCCAACCAGTATTCTTTTGTACAGATGTTTGCATCGCAGTAAGTAACTCTTTTATACCCCATACTTTTTCTATATGGATTTGATGAATAATTTCAAAGCCTTCAAATTTAAATCCTGCTTTCTCTGCTTCTTCTTTTGCATCTGCTCTTACTTCTTGAATCCACTCACTTAATTTTTTTTTTAAATCTTCTGGCTGACTAGGAATAAAAGGAGTTAGTCCAATCTCACGAGCAAGATCTCCAAACCTACGCAACATCTCGTCTTGACGCTTTGTAACACAAATATCAATTAATTGATCCCACTCATCAGGGCTTGCGACTTTAATTGTTCTTGCACTAGCAACTCTTATATATAAAGCATTTTCTTCTAAAATACCGCCTGCTGAACTTTTACAGAAAAAAGGGCGAGATTTAAAACCACCTATCTCAATTATCGGGTAAACTTGCCCACTAGTAGGATGCTTATCTTTATGAACTTTTATATCGATTTTTTCTGTTCCTGTTTTATATTTTTCGACACAGGCGGCAATATCACTCATATCATAGCTAGCAATTATTTCATCAGAAACAATTCCAGCTTCGGGATGATTACTTAAATTTTCTGGATAGCCTATGACTAAGTACCCACCACCTGCATTTGCCATACCTAAAATATGTTTAACGAGTTTTAAAGAAAATGCTTCTCCGCTAACAAAAGTAACCCCTGATTTATAGTCTACTTCTGTGGCTTCTCCGGGGTATAGTAAAAAAGATTGTCTTATTATATGGCCTCTGTCTTCTGCGGTATTTTGAGGTGTAATAGAAGTTTCCACGTGATTATTATAACACTTTTTAATAATCCTATGATAATTAATTAGATAAATATTCGCATAGTCTATAGCCTAATTTAGTCAGCCTGAATTTTTTACTTTCTATAAAAACTTTCTCTTCATGATATCTGTCTTCAGGTAAAGGGTCGACTGTAAATGTTGGATTTTTTACCTTTTTTATATAGGTAGGCAAAATTAGAGATAGTTTAACTAAATTTTCTTCTCTAGTGGTTATTAATTCTGGAATTTTATGTCCAATTTGTAGGGCAATGGAAGAAGCCCATACTTCTGGATTGTCAGTTCTAGCATTTTCTGCTGGAACAGTTTTAGTTTGTCCTGAAGCAATTTCATATGAAGCCTTAAGTATCAGAATATCCTGTCCTGTTAATTGTTTGCAAATTTGCATGAATTGATATGCTAAAGATTCTTCTTGCTCAGTAGATCCTTTCTTAACGGAGCGGAAAAACAAAGATTTGATTGCTTTAATAGTTTCTTCATCAGGATTATTTTCATCAATAAATTTTAGGATTTCGTAAAACGAAGAGCCATTAGAAATACTTATATCATCTTTTATTTCTTTGTTTTTTCTTTTTTGTTTATATTCTTCAACAAAATTAGATATTTTTTTCATTACAATAGCTACCCCAACACTAGCTATGGCCATTTTAGGATCAGTAATTGTGGTTGGCGTAAGGAAACCTGTTAAATCAGGTAGTAATGACAAAGCTGTTTCCTTTAGATTTCCCACTTTAATTTTTTTATCTTTATTCATATAGATTAACTGAATTGGATACCGAGAGCAGAAAGTATTCCATCATATTTTTTACTTTTATCGGCGATTAGGTTAGCGTATTTAATTGCTTTTTTATCAGTGAAATGCTTCTTTAATTCAATTTTAAGTTCTTCTTTTTTATCTTTGTAGTCTGTGAAGTTCACGACAGATAAATTCTTTTTTATTACTTCTTCTTTGTCAATAAATTTCTGTTTATCTTCCTTAGAAGATATATCTACTAAAAATAAATCGTAAGAAATAGATTGTACAAATTTTGTAATATCATATTTTCTTTTAGAAACTTCTTTTTTAAGCTTTTTAATATTAACTTGATACTGTAAGAGGTTCTTAAATTCTCTTGAAAATGAATTCCATCCAATATAACCTAATATGACATCGTGGAAATTTGAAACGGATATCATGTACGTACAATTAGCAGGATCAGGGTTGGTTTGCATATATGTATTATAAAAAGCTTCTTTCTTTTGTTTTAGTCTTATTAAAAAATCTTCCCAATGTTCCGTAACAAGCTGTCTAACGACTTTTTCAAGAGTGCTGGGATTCTTTAAACGTTCAGACAGGTTATCATATGGAACTACATATAAATTATGCCTTGTTCCAACTTTTATAAATCCGATACTTTCTATAGCTTCAAGTGATGGGTTTCTAAAACCTATTCCCATAATTTTTTGTACTTTATCTGATTCTGGAACATTCTGATAACAAAATAAGTAATAGAACTTATATCTCTGTATTATTTTATATATACTCTTTTCATTAATAAGCCCCTCCTTAATTAAACGCGCAATTAAAACATTTTGCTCTTCAAGATTTGTGACTTTTTCTTCTGCTTTTTCTTTTCCTTCTCTAACTTCTTTAATTAACTGATCTGCTCTCTCTTTTTCAGATTTATGTACTTCAGTGAATCCATTCATAAATTCTTTAAACTTGTTATTATCTTTTATCTTCAATAAAACAGAGAAGAAAACGAAGGCTACCCCTGAAAAGAAAATCAAGCCTTTCCTTTGAGTAACTAGGCCTAAATCCAGAAAAAACTGTAGCATTAGCAAGAGAAGCACTACGAGTTCTAGAAAATAATTTGAGAGTATTTTTTTCATCCTTTTCTATTTATACAACATAATATCGATTCTTTCAAGAGGTACTTGCAAATTAATGCTATTAAAAAGCTCTTAAATTTTTTCTAAACTTATTAATTTTTATTTTCTTTTTTGTGATGGTTCGTTGCAAAAGCTAAGAAGAGTCCTGCAAAGGAATCTAAATATTCATTCGCAGTCTCCCTAGATATATCTAGGTCATGCTCTTTTTTAAAGTTTGCGATAAGCCTGTCTATAAGTCCATCGCTATACTGATGTATAAATTAATTTTTTTGATACTAAGAAATAACTTGCCCTATAAGAAGAATTAATCCATAAGATGCAAATAGATAGCATGGATTTGATAAACTAATTGTTGTATGCTTCGCATTCTAATTTTAAGTGATCACAAGTTACTAAGTATAATTTATCGCTACGCTCAAATTCTACATAAGTACTCGCGACCCCAGCTCGGTAGTGCTTTGCACTATACCTGCGCTTTCACACATACTTAAAAAGACTAGAGCAGTCTAGTCTTTTTAAGTATGTGTGACCCCACAGAGAATCGAACTCTGATTACCGCCTTGAGAAGGCGATGTCCTAACCGTTAGACGATGGGGCCAAGTTGCCTATTAAATTTAAAAGTTCGATTCGTGCCGTCGCACTCCGGCCTTGCAGTTGGGACCCTCCCCAACTTCACCTTCCCAAATTTCAACCTCTCAAAGGCGATGTCCTAACCGTTACCTGCCCGCCCTCGCGTACCCAGCCTGCCCTCATTCTGAGTTAGCTGGCAAGGTCGGGAGCAGGCGGGGACGATGGGGCCAAGTTTATTAAATTAACAATGGAAATATAGCATTTTTGGGTAAAAAATCAAAAACGAAAGCGCCTTGTAGGGCGCCTGTAATCTTTTTTTGGGTTTTAGGTTCGATTCTTTTTCGAAAGCATTGCTTGTGCTTTTTCTAATTGGTAAGGATTAAGATGAGCTCCATTTTCATAAAGGAGATCGGATTGCTCATCAAAATTCTTACCTTTTAAAATTTTGAGCACGGTTTTAGGATTTAGTTTCCTTGTACCTGTTTGTGTGGGATCACTTCTCATAATTGTTGCTTTTAATTAAAAGATGAATGAAATAAAAAGGTCAAATATTTTGATATTATATAGAATCAGTAGAATATGTCAATCAATCAATTCCTACCTATTTTTCCACTCTTTTTCCTGACGGGCGAGGATCTTAGTGCGGAGCTCAGGGTGCGCCATTATCGCTTCTACAGCACGCTCTAGCCTTATACCTTGAGAACCTTTAAGTAGCACCAGATCCCCTTTCTTTACTATTCCCTTCAAATATTCTGACGCTTGAACTGCAGTGTCAAACATTTGAATTTTACTTTTGGAGAATCCTTGATCTATGGCCCCATCTGCAATGAATTTCGCGCGAGGCCCCACAGTCACAAGAATATCAGTAACCGTAGTTACTTTCTCACCTATTTCACGATGGGTTTCCTCTGTCATTCTACCAAGCTCTAGCATATCGCCAAGAACTGCAATCTTACGCTTTGCTTTTATTTCAGAGAGTACTACTATTGCAGCTTCCATTGCTACTGGTGAGGCATTGTAAGTATCATCTATAAGAATTGAGCTATTGATGCCTTCGATCAATGAGAGCCTGCCGGGCGGTGTCGTATACTCTGCAATTGCATTTATGGATTGAAGTAAATCACAGCCAACTTCGTGAGCAACTGCAAGAGCTGCTAGAGAAGAACCGACATAATGCATGCCGATAACATTAGAAAGCATGACTGGGAAAGTGTTTCCACTATGTTCAAGCTTAAAACTGATTCCTACTGGCACGCTGTCATGACTACTCTCATACAAATATGATGGGTATGTAGCGTGATATGTAGAATTTTCATGGAAGCCATATGACACAGTGCGTCTATTGGCTTTACCATGTAGAGCATAAACTTTCTCATCGTCGTGGTTTAGAATAAGGACACCGTTTGCTTTGAGTGCAAGCGCAAGAGCGCTTTTCTCTTCTATAATACTATCCACATTATCAAAGAATTCGATATGTACTGGCTTGTCTGGAAAACGAGTTATAACGACAATATCTGGAGATAGCCACGAAGTTATACCCTTGATGTCGTTTGGTTTACCCGCTCCTACTTCAAGTATAAGCCATTCTGGATATTCTTTTGCCCAAAACATAAGAATAAATCCGCGTATAATATTTTCAATCCAGAGCCAATTGTTACTCCAAGCATTTGGAATGCCTAGGATGGTAAGTGGAATACCAGGTATGCTGTTATAGCTCTTGTCGCTTTTACGAACTTTTTTAAATTTAGAAAGGACAGTAAAGATAGCATCCTTGGTAGATGTTTTCCCGACCGACCCAGTAATAGCTATGATCTTTGGTTTATGACGCAAGAGAACCATCCTTGATTCCCATATGAGAATGCTGTAGATTATTTTTTTAATTATTTTTTTTCTATTCATAGACTAGCGATCAGGTGGAACATCATAATAATTCATAAGAAACTTCGTTATATTCATAAACGGAGGTATCAAAGTTTGAGAAGCATACTGAGCTCCTTTTGGGTTTTTAATAAAAAGGAAAACCAAAAACTTTGGATCATATGCCGGGAAGTATCCAAAGAATGAATGCATGTGCCGATCTTCATAATACCCTTTTCCATTATCCATTGCCACCTGTGCCGTTCCCGTTTTTGAAGCTACGCTATAATGCTCAAATTTATGCTTTCCATTATCATATGCCTCAAATACATGCACGAGCATGCGAGAAATTGTGTTAGATGTCTCTGGCTTTATAATGTCTTCTCGAGTTATCACCGGTTCTTTAACCACCTTCGAAAGTCCATCATCATATCTGATCTGCTTGACCAAGTACGGGGTGATGAGCTTGCCACCGTTTGCAATAGCTGAAAATGCGCGCGCTGCTTCGATCGGTGTCATCGCTATACCTTGTCCGAAAGCAGCGTTGGCGTATTCTATATCGCGCGGACTCTCTAGGTTCTTTATGAGGCCAGAAGTTTCATTTGGCAGATCTATGCCGGTCTTCTCGCCGATGCCGTAAGCTTTCATGTATGATCGCATATTGTCATGTCCCATTTTATTTTCGACGAAGACCATACCTGTGTTAAGCGACTGGTCGAGAACTGTCTGCATCGTAGAAAGTCCTCGGGCTTTTTTATCAAAGTTGTAAATATCGTGCTTGTTTACTGTTATCGATCCATGGTCAACGTATGTCGTCTCAGGAGTCACCGCTCCTATGTCAAGCGCTGCGGCCATAACGAGCGGCTTGATAACAGACCCGAATTCAAATACATTCTCTACGATTGGATTCCGGTATACATCGATATTGGACACACTGCCAAAATCATTCACATCAAAATTTGGAAATCCTGCGATGGCATATATCTCGCCAGTCTGTGGATTGATGATTAGACCGCCAGCCTGATCAGCATGCCAAGTGGTGAAGGCGGAGGACAGCTCCCCTTCGAGTGTATGTTGAGTTGAAGGCTCTATCGTCGTGACAATATCTCCTTGGCTGCCTGCTCCAGAAACCGAATCGCGAATATTAGAAAAAACTTCGGCAAAGAAATTAACATAGGCTTCATCTTTCGATTTAGAAAGTGTTGCGTTATAAAAACGCTCAAGTCCATATTGACCCACTCTATCGTTGTTCTTGTAAGCTAGGAACCCGAGTGTTTGCGATGCAAGTGAACCTCCAGGATAGAAACGCCAATTGTCTTTGTATATAGCAACTCCTGCAATATCGAGAGTATTGATTTTATCCGCTTGTTGTTTGGAAAGATGGAGTTGTATTTCTTCGTACGGGTCATTTTTCTTAGAAGCATGAGTTATGAATGTATCGTGATCCATACTGATATACGGCTTGAGAGCTAGATACGTAGCTTCAGCATCGGTAATATTTTTAGTATTAAGGGCAACTTTAAATCCTGTTGAGACAGTACCGGCTGCGACTAAAGAGCCATCTTTCTTTGTAAAGAAAATAGAGCCACGCTTAAAAATATCACCAGCGGGTGTGGCATACTGCTTGTCTGCTCTTTCTAGATAGAGATTTTTATGTAAGACCTGGACGTAAAAAAGCTTCGCGATAAGAATGAGGGCAAGAAATGAGACGAGGGTGTAGACGACTCGAATGCGTGATGTAAACGCTCCGGACTTCATTATCTGATAGCGACACGAGTAGAATCACCTCGTGTAGCAAAGATATTATTATGTATCTCGACAAATCCGAGGAAAGTAGCGTGGTTTTTATCAATTTGGTTAGCTCGAGCAAGATAGGTAAGCTCGAGGGTACCGATGCGGCTGCCAAGCTCACGAGCATTTGTTTCTAGGGATTTGCGAGCAAGCACATTAAATGTAATAGAGCCTATTAAATATACATACGCCACAGAGAGCATAATAAGCGAGCCGATAAGCACTCGAAATATAATACGCTGGGTATTTTGGTTTTCTACTATATCTTTGGTTATTGCTTTTGCTTTGGTCATATTTATATTTTTTCTATTATTCTCAATTTGCTTGAGCGAGCTCGTGGATTGGATCGGATTTCGTCACTCGCGGGTATTATTGGTTTTTTGGTAATAATTTTTGCATATCCTTTTTGTTTAAGAGCAACAAAGGCTCTTTTGACTATCCGGTCTTCTAGACTATGGAATGTGATGATGGCCATCCTGCCGTTTATTGAAAGTTTACTAAAACCCTTTTCTATAACAGCCTCTAGATTAGTAAGTTCACTGTTAGTCGCTATACGAAGAGCTTGGAAGGTGCGAGTGCTGGGGTGAATTTTCATTCCTCGGTAAGACTTCCCTACTGCGTTATCGATAATGCTCACCAAGTCGAATGTAGTCTCTATCTTTTTTTCTTTTCGTGCCAAGATGATTGCTTTGGCGATCTTGCGAGAGTATTTCTCTTCACCAAAACCGTAGATTATATCGGCGAGTGTCTTCTCATCCCAAGTATTCACAATGTCGACTGCTGTCAGATCGCTTGCACTCGGGTTCTTTTTCATCGTCATCAGAAGCGGTTCATCTTTTAAGAATGAGAATCCTCTACCTGCTTCTTCAAGTTGGAATGAACTTATTCCAAGATCAAGCAGTATCCGATCAACATGAGGAATATTGAGCTCGGCCAAGACTTTGTCTAAATCTTGGAAGCCGATCGTGTGAAAGCTTGCATCATGAGGAAGTTCCCCAATCAAAACTTTTGCGCGATCAATAGCATCTTTATCAAGATCAAGACAGATGAGCTTCACGCCCGAACCAAAACGTCTCAATATCTCAAATGTGTGACCTCCGCCACCGAGCGTACCGTCGACGATGATATCGCCTGATCGGATCATAAGTCCGTCTATTGATTCATCGCGTAATACAGAAATATGCATATTATTTATTAAAGAACTCCTATCTGCCCCAATTTATCTGCGAGGGCGTCTGCCTGTGTGTCTACCATCTTCTTGTAGTCATTCCATGTTTTCTCGTTCCAGATTTCTGCTCTGTTCTGCACTCCGATGACTATCACTTTTGTAGATAATCCTGAACGATTTTTCAAATTCTCCGGGATCAGTATTCGGCCTTGGGTGTCCACATCGAGTGCGACAGCCTGACCAAATATAAATCTCGAGAAACTTCTGTTGTCACTTGCGATCATGGATGAGTCAGAAAGCTTGCTTGATATCTTCTCCCATTCTTTTACGGTGAATATAGAAAGACACTTATCCAACCCCGGAGCAACAACAACACTCTTCCCCATTTCTTTTCGGAATTTTACTGGCAGTGACATGCGATTCTTGTCGTCGAGTGTATGTGTATATTCTCCGATCAACATAAATTATTTCTTATTTTAGTGAGAGAAATTAATATCTTCTTGGCTGCAGATGAATACATCTGCCTGGCTATTTTTATAGTCGTTTTCTCCTTAAAAATATGCCACCCACTTCATCCCACTTCAGTTAATTATAAACCACTTTATCCCACAACACAAACACCCTTCCCCACCCAAACTGTGGATAACAAAAAAATAGAGATATTTGACTTTTTAATAAAATATTATATAATTTTAAACAATGAGTGCTCTTTAGAATTAAGTGAGAAAAAGGATACCTATGGGACCCTTTTAGGAAGAGCAAAACCGCCATACGATCTTTTCAATGTTGGCGGTTTTTTATTTACAAGATTATTCTCTTGGCTTCATTATCGGGAAGAAGATTACATCTCTGCAATTTTTTTGATTCGTAAGTATTGCTACGAGTCGATCAATTCCCATACCAAATCCTGTCATCGGTGGCATTCCGTGTTCCATTGCAGTTAAAAAACGCTCGTCGATTTCCATCGCCTCAATATCTCCACCTTCTTTTGCTTTCGATTGAGCAGAAAGAAGTGCTCGCTGAACAGTCGGGTCTACTAGTTCCGCATACTGATTCGTAATTTCTGCTCCGGCAATGATAAGCTGAGCAACTTGTGCAGTACCATCAGGATTTTGTTGGGCAAGAGGCTTCAAATCACCTGGGAAGTTTGTCACGAATGTAGGGTCGATAATTTTTGAGCGAGAAGACTTTTTGTATATATAATCAAGAAGATTGCCGCGGCCGGTAATTTTTGCTTCTTCTTCAAGCATCCCCCACTTTATTGCATGTGTCCGTGCATCCTCAAGAGTTATCGTAGCTATATCTATGCCAGCATCTTGGGAAAGCAATTGTCCGAAAGAAACATGCGGCCATACACCGTCGAAATCGACATCTTGGCTTTGACCTTCTTTGTCATAAACTGTAAAAGTCATTTTACCGACTATATCGCGGGCAATGTGTTTGAGCATATCTTCTGTCCAGGCCATATTGGTCTCGAGTGTCTGGTACGCTGCATACCACTCTATCATCGTAAACTCTTGTATATGAGTCGGATCAGAGCCTTCATTACGGAACATTTTACCTATTTCATAAATACGCTCATAGCCGCCTACCATAATCATTTTGTGGTCAAGCTCTACAGCAATACGGAGCACCATTGGCATATCATAATCGTTGTGGTATGTTTCAAAAACTTTCGCCATCGCGCCCCCAGCCTGATTCTGAAGCATTGGTGTTTCTATTTCTAAAAAGTTTTTAGTGTCGAGAAAAGCACGGATGCCTTTAATGACATTGGAGCGAACTCTAAACCTATCATAAACCTCGTGATCCATGACTATGTCCAAATACCTTTTTCGATATGTTTCCTCTATATCTTGAAGGCCATGCCATTTGTCAGGAAGTGGAAGAAGTGCTTTGGTTCCCATCTGCCATTCTTTGATCAATATGCTTTGTTCTCCGCGGTCAGTGACAAAGAGCGATCCAGTAACAGAAATGAAATCTCCATTATCTACCGTATCAACAAAAAGAGAAAAAACCTCATCGGAAAGTACGTCTTTCTTGAGCACTGCCTGCAAGCGATCCTTGCCGTCTTGGATAACGATGAATAAGATCTTGCCTTGGCCACGTACAATCATGACACGACCGACTATAGAGATAGGTTCGATATCAGAAGTAGAAGCAAGTATACCAAACAAGTCTTTCACCTGTTCGATTGAATGAGTACGCGACAAAGAAGCCGGATATGGATTCATACCAGATGCTTCCAACTTTTCTATTTTTGCAATCCGAGCAGATCTGAGTTCTTCAATTGAAGCCATAGACCTTATTGTATCTCAACTATGGTGTATTTGACTAGACCCTTTGGAGTAGTTATTGATACGCTGTCTCCTTTTGATTTACCAAATAGAGCTTCCCCGAGTGGTGATTTATTGGAAATTTTACCGACGGCCATATCAGCTTCTTCAGATCCTACAATGCTGTATGTGATGACTTCCTTGCCGTCTTCTTTCTTTACGTTTACAGTTGTTCCTATTTCTACTTTTGTACTGTGATGTTTCTTTACAACGACAGCAGCTTGAAGCATGTATTCAATCTGATTAATGCGATCCTCGGTTTTGCCCTGATCCTCGCGGGCTTGGTGGTATTCTGCGTTCTCTGAAAGGTCGCCAAGAGCTTTTGCAGCATCTAGGGCTTCAAGAATTTCCTTGCGCTTTATATTCTTTAAATTATTCAATTCCTCGATTAAAGACTGCTTTTTCTCTTCTGTAATATAATGTATTTCATCCATAATCGGCATAGTATATAGATTTTTAACCTATTTGTCAAAGCCTATTTAGAGAAAAACAAACGCCCCGCTGTTGCAGGGCGTGAGATTCCAGCTAAATTTTTACTAATTCCTTTTTCGTAGAAAGATCTTGAAGACCCTCTAACAACTTTTTAAATTTACTTTTGGACGGAGGCTTAGGCGTGCATGAGATCAAGTATATTATTACAAACCAAGAAATAATAATGAGCCAGAAATAAAAATTGTAAGCACTTGGAAAGTTAGTAGTGTTTTCATTCGTAGTTTTTGCCTCATTTGTAGGCACTAAGATAGAAAATACTATTGTAACAACAAGGCCAAACAATGTTATTCCCAAACTCAACAATCTTAAATCCTCCATAATTCCTTTAAGCGGATTAGCAAATTGTGGGTTTTTTAAACATACTTTCTCAAAAATTACTGATGCAATAAAAAATACAGATGAATATGCTACCAAAAATAAAATAAAGCTAGGATCTATGCCCTTTAGAGAACTAACTTCATATTTTATTACAGTAGCAATGACTCCGCTTGCAGCAAACAAAACAACAAAAATCCGTACAATGGTAAAATTGTTTATTCCGAAAGTTAACTGGAACCAATCCGATACTTTTTGAAATTTCTTCAAAATGTAATGATCGATTATCTTCATATATAAAGAGCTTTATATATGAACCATAACACATAAAAAATTAAAATCAAGGAGAACTATTTTAGATATTCTGGTGTATAGACGCTCATGTAGTCCACTACTTCACTCATGACCTGCGTAGCGTTACCAGAGGCAGCTTTCGGTCCGCGCTCCATAAGAACTGCGAATGAGTACTTAGGATTCTCATAAGGAAAGAAACCGATAATCCAAGAGTTTGTATTCGTATTCCCGACTCCCACTTGCGCAGTACCGGATTTGGCAGCCACTGCAACTTGCGGCAAATTAAGTGCAGTTGCTGTTCCTTCTGTTACCGCAGCTCGCATACCACCACGGACAACATTCATGTTCTCTGTATTAATACCAGGAATAGTTGTCACTTTAGTAGCAAATACTTTGTCAGCGAGTTTCACATGCGGAGTCGGAAGCGAACCGTTATTTGCAATACCGGCAATAGCACGAGCCATCTGAAGTGGTGTAGTTTGAAAGCCGTATTGGCCGATAGACGTGTTATAAGTATCACCCACGCGCCAAATATCACCGTTGAATGTTTTTGCTTTCCATTCTGGAGTCGGAATTGTTCCTACTTTCTCGCCCCCTAGGTCGATCCCAGTCTTTTGTGCGATACCAAAAAGCTTCGAATATTTATCAATATTTACTATCCCAAGCCCTTTCTGATCCTGGAAACCTCCACTGATTTCATAAAAATAGACATCGGATGAGACAGCGATCGCTTTCCGCATATCTACATAGCCAAATGAACCGTGATCTTTGAAAATGGATTTCTTATCTGGGAAATACGGATTTGGAATAGAGATTGAGCCGTTTGCAAGAATTTGTTTAAGTGGAGAAATTACATTTTCTACTAATGCCGCATACGCGATGAACGGCTTCACAATCGAGCCAGGCGTATAGAGGCCGGAAACGGCCCTATTGAGAAATACCTTACGCTTGTCGGAGAGATAGCCATTGATGGTTTCTTTATCATCTCCTTTCGATAGTATGTTCGGATTGTATTCTGGGTAATTTGCCAAAGCAAGGAGTTCTCCTGTCTTGATATCCATGATCACTCCAGCCCCACCAGTAAATGATACAGATTTAGCCATGTTTGATATGGACTCGTACATTTTTTTCTGGATGCGTGCATCGACAGAAAGCTTGAGATTATCTCCAGCCTTCGGTAGAGATACAGTATTCTCGGATTGGATTGCGCCCTTAACATCAGTTTCGGTAATACGAACTCCGTTTTCTCCAGTAAGCACATCATTGTAAGTTTTCTCTACTCCGTCCTTGCCAATAAACGTATCTTGCCAATAGTTACCCGATGAATCTTTTGTCGGAGGACTTACATATCCTAAAAGAAGGCCGAATCCTGGCAGAGTCGTATATGATCTCTCTGGTGATGAGAATCTATTGGTATCGCTTTTATCCCACGTATTCCAGACAAGCAACGTATCATTGCGATCATAGACAAGGCCACGGTCAGCGAATATTGGCTGCTTGTTGAGCGTATTGTTTTCGCTTTTCTGATAATATGCTTCACCTTTGACAATTTGAAGACTTCCAAGCTGCCAGGTAAATACACATGCAGTGAAAATAAAAAATAGTCCCAAGAAAAAGATGGAGCGCTTCGGAATCGGTCTTTCTAAACGACCTTCGAATTGCTGAGTATTAAAATTCGGCAAATTCTTTGAATCGAGGAATATCTCATCCGGAGCAATATCTATTCTATATTTTTTACGTAAGTTAAATTTCATTTTTATATAATATTATGTGACGTTTTGAAAATTGAACTATTATATATATTAAGCTTATCGATAGCGAAAACCAAAATGGCGATGACATCCGATTTCCCTCTGGTATTGCATAGAGAGAATACATTATAATTCCTGCGATTATGAATTCATAGAACTGTTTGAATACAAATATCCCTCCCAATGCCAAGAGAGCGCTTACCCACCAAGGCATAATAAATACAGAAAGGATCAGGATAATATCAAAAATAACTCTCTTCATGAGAGTATTATACTAAAAGAGCTGTCTGTTTGACAAACTATTTTATCTATTGCGTATTTTACGATAGATGAAGCGGAGGATTAGAAACAAGAGAAGCAGTAGGGCTGCGTAAAAAACTATCTGGGTACTAAAGATAAAGAGAGCCAAAGCAAGCAGGAAAAATTTAATATAGGTTATAGGCTTTTCAGTTGCATCGAGAGGTTTGCCGTCTGCAGAATTTGAGGATTTTTCTAATGTATCAAGATATTTTTTTGTGTCTTGCCTCGCGGTTGTAATTTGTTCATGAGTGTCTATTCGGAACTTCTCAATGACTGCAAAAATATTGGACGCCGATTTATCTACGCTAGAGAGTATAGTATCAGTAGCTCCAAAGACTCTAGGCGCAAAAACAGCACCAGTTAGAATTAGTGAGAATAGAAAATACTTGATCATATATTATTTGAGAGTAAACGAAGCTTTGACTGTCAGCATTATATTCTTTTCAACTTTAGATGTATCGTATGAGCCGTAATCAGAAACATCAAGAGAATTTGCAGATAGAACCTGAACTACACCTGATGAGGCGCTCTTGAGTTGGCCAACTTTCTTGCCACTTGATTGTGCAAGCTTTGATGCTCGAGCTTTCGCATCAATAATGGCATCGGTAAGAAGGGCTACTCGCTCTTCTGGAAGCTTGGAGTAAGTGTATTCAACTGATTGAGTCGAGAATATTACTCCCTTTTCTATAAGTGGATTGATATTCTTTGCAACTTCTGCAATAGCATTCACATTGTCAGAATTGATTTCTATAGTTTGCCTGAGCGTATAACTTCGTTCTGCTCCTTGAGGCTGATCATAATTCTGATCCATAAATACTGGAGATATAACTATCTGGTTATCTGTGATCTGGTTATTTTTTAAGAAAGTCTTTACGCTTACAAGATCACTTGCAAGCTCTGCATATCCAGCTTTTAATCCCGTCACTTTAACTACGCGGTTTATAGAGCCTACCCATTTTACATGATCAGCAGTAACAGCCTTGCTAGCCGAGCCTGTAACGGTCAAAGTATTATCAAAAGATCTTATTTGATAGAAAGTATATGCCCCAATAAGAGTACTAAGAATAAGCGCTATTCCCACTAAAAGCCCAGCATTCCCCCAATTAGATTTATTATTATTTTCCATATAAACATTCTATCACATATCGATTATTCTTTTAATAAATTATCCCCTACTTTGAAAGCCTCGCCAGCACCCATGGTTACAATTATATCTTTACCAGTCATGCCAGATAATTTTACTTTCAAATAATCTTCTGCACTTTCAAAGTCATTAAAGGCCTGCGCTTGTGTATTATTCTTACTTATTTTCTCTGCTAATATAGCCGAGGAGATAGTACCATCATCTTCTTCACGCGCTGAGTAAATAGGCAGGACGATCACGCTGTCAGCGTCAGCAAAGCTTTTTGCAAAATCATCGAGTAATAATTTTGTCCGACTAAATAGATGTGGTTGAAACACAATTGTTATCTGCCAGTCATCCTCTCGCGGATATAACTCTCGGAATCCTTGTAGAGTCGCTACTATCTCTTTTGGATGATGCGCGTAGTCATCGTATAAAAGTGCGTCATTTTTGAGTTTGCTTTTCCATTCAAACCTACGCCATGTTCCAGGAAACTCCGATAATGAAGTATTTGCCTCTGTGTATGAAACAGAAAGAATCGAAGCAACAGCGAACGCGGCTGCGGCATTTTTCTTATTGTGAAGTCCTGGAACTTTTAGTTTTATATCAGGATTAAAAAATTCATTATAATTTATAATTTTTGCTTTGATACCTTCTATAACGTCGGAAATATTGTCATCTTCCCTGCTGCAAACTACAAAACCATCACTAGGTACCTTAATCGCAAGCTCTCGAAAGGCACTTTTTATATCTTCGATATCTTTATAGTAATCAAGATGGTCTTCATCGATATTCGTAATGACAAGAATCTTAGGACTAATATTTAGAAATGATCTTCGGTATTCACACGCTTCTACTACAAAGATATTACTCTTCCCCGCAATAAAATTCGTCTTCTCTCCTACCAGTAAACTGCCAATGATAACTGTCGGATCTTTTTTTGCATCACGAAGAATCTGGGTTATCATGCCTGTCGTCGTCGTCTTGCCATGTGTGCCTGCTATAGCAATAGTGTATTTATCTTCTGTTACAACTGAGAGCATTTCTGGATACGAATAAAATGGTATGTCTTGCTCAGCAATCTTTGCATACAGCTCCGGCGCATGAGTGATGATAGCGATAGTGTAGATTATCAAGTCCGTATCAGGCGGGATAGCTTCAATTGATTGACCGATAGAAATTTGCGCGCCAGCTTTCCTAAGCTCTTCTATGATTTCCGAGTCCTGCATATCCTGCCCGCTCACCGACTTCCCCTGCCCACCTTCGGCATTCGGGCTGGCCTCAAGCATCATTCGTGCAATCGCCGAAATCCCGATCCCGCCGATCCCGATAAAATGAACATGTTTGATTTTTGATAAGTCTAGATTCATATTTCATTTCAATAAACTAACTACTTTATCAACAACTAATTCAAGTTTGTCTGGATTTTCTTGCAAATAACTCGCGAGCTTATGGGGAGCATTGATAATATGCATAATCTCCCGAGAGGAAGCGTTCACACTACTCTGATATATCATATCTATGATTTCCGGAGGTATAATCGTATCCTTCCCAGCTGAAAGTATCAATAAATTCCCTTTGTATTCTTTCAATATATCCCAGGCATCAGTATTGCGCCAGCTTTCTGGCTTTCTTATAATTTCAGAAAAAGCATTACCAAAATTTACTTTGTAAGCATCTTTATCATAGACTGCTGGAGCAGAAAGTATGAGTGTTTGAACAGGAAAGATCTCCGTCAATTTGATAGCACTGTACCCTGCCATACTACCAGCTACTATAATAAGAGGTTTTTTAATATTTGAAACCTCTATTATTTTTTGTGCTTGATTGGTCCGATCCTCTAAGTTTGATTCTTCGACTAAACCAATAGTCTCACCATAGCCAATAAAATCAAAAGCGCACGAAGCAATTCCTCTCTCAGCTAATAACTCTCGAAATGTATCAAAAATATTTCTATTTGACATCCCAGCCCCATGGAGAAAAAGCATATCGGGCTGCGAGCTCTTTGGAATGATATCTCCGATAAGATTGTGTCCTCTAAATTCAACTGTGATCTGTTCTTTTTCCATTTATTTTAGTTTTTTTACTATCTTCATAAACTCATCATTTCTATGATATTCATTAGTAAACATCCCGAATGAAGCAAATGCTGGAGAAAATAGTACGATGTCTCCCCTCTTTGAGAGTCCCGAAGCAAGCTCCGCTGCTTCCTTCAAGCTATATACTACGCGATATGGAGTCTTTAGTTTGTAGTCCCTGACTAGCCTTTGCGTGCCTGATCCATCTAAGAAAACAACATCTTTACAGTATTTATCGATAACATTTACAAATGGCTTAAGATCCATACTCTCAATCTTATCTGTACCTCCAGCTATCAAAATAATATTCTTCTTTTTACTACCAAGAGCTTCGAGCCCTGCCATGGTTGCATGGATTGTAGTCGCATTGTTATCATTATATATCTTCACATTGCTTACTGTTTTTACATGCTCAAGTCTTCCTTCTATGCCTTTAAAATTTTTTACGACTGTCTTTATTCTAGAAATAGGAATATTGAATTGTTTCCCTACTTCTACCGCACAAGCAAGATTTTCGCGCTGATGATCGCCAGGGACAATGAACGGCCAGCTCGCAACATTCTTTTTGTCAGCAATGACTAGTGTGCTCTTTATATTTTTCGGAATGAGCTTCTTCATTGGTGGTCGAATCACAAGCACATCATTCTTCTTCTGATACTTGAAGATATTCGCCTTGTCGGCAAAGTACTTTTCCATACTGTTCTTATAGTAATTCATGTGGTCTGGCATAAATGTAGTAAACACTGCTATATGCGGGCTCACTCTTATATCTCCCATCCCATGAAGTGCCCATGAATCAAGCTCCATCACTACAATATCGCCAGGTTTAACTTTACTAAGAAGAGCCAAAGTTGAGACACTTCTGACATTTCCTCCTAGATAAACTTTTTTACCTTTTATGTTTTGCAAGAGAATTTCATAGATAAGTGCTATCGTCATAGATTTACCACGAGTCCCTGTCACTCCGACAATAGTTACTTCGGGTGCGTATTTAGCAAAAAGAGATTCACTTACAAAGATAGGAATATTGTTCTTCTTTGCTTCTTTTAGATATATTGAATCAATCGGCACATTGCCAGGCTGTAGGATCATATCTCGATTTTTAAAATCTTTTAGATTATGGCCTCCCAGTACAAATGTAATATTTTTATATTTTTCGAGTTTATCGAGAGATGATTTTAATTCTCTGGTAGTTTTGAGATCAGTTACAACAATATCTGCACCTTGTTTTGCCAGATATATAACATCATTTAACGCACCTCCAAGCAACCCGAGGCCGATGACAGTGATTCTCTTATTTTTAAAATGTTTTTTGTGATCAGTCATTTATTTTAAATATTTATTTAATTCCTCCATATCATCAAAATGATTTTTGATTCCATTCATTTCTTGGTAGTTCTCATGCCCCTTGCCGGCAATTAGTATATAGTCACCTGCTTTGGCAAGGGCACATGCTTTTTCAATTGCGAGATGTCGGTCAAGAATGATATGTATTTTCCCCACTTCGCTAAAAGCTTCACGGGGCAGGCCTTTTTTCATATCATTCAAAATATCTTCTGGCTTCTCAGTCCTTGGGTTATCAGAAGTAAGGATTATTATATCGCTCATATCATAGCCGATTTTTGCCATGATAGGACGCTTGGTTCTATCGCGATCTCCTCCGCAACCAAATAGAGATATAATTTTGCCACTTTTTTTCATTCCATTTACCGTTTTCAAAACATTCTCAAGCGCATCGGGTGTATGTGCATAGTCCACGATTCCCACCACACCAGTCCGGCCAGTGAGTGAAACAAATCGCCCTGGTGCTGGGTCGAGCTTTTTGATTTCCTCTTTGATTTTCTCTTTATCTTGGTCGAGTAGTACTGCAGTAGCATAAATAGCAAGCACATTGTATGAATTAAACTCTCCTATAAGTTTGGTTTCCAACCGCTCAGTGAAATCGGCCACACTTTTAAGTGAATACGAATACTTCTTTGCTTTTATTCCTTCTATTATTTTGTGACCATACGGATCGTCAATATTTGAGAGCACGAAAGCATTGCTTGGTAACATCTGGAAGAATTTCTTCTTTGCTCGAAAATAATTCTCGAAATTTTTATGATAGTCTAGATGGTCGTGTGTCAGATTTGTAAAGATTCCTCCAGCAAATGTAATGCCTGCAACTCTCGCTTGATCCATGGCATGAGAAGAAACTTCCATGAAGCAATACTCGCACCCTGCTTTTATCATTTCATTCAGTAGATCATGGAGTACTATTGGTCCTGGTGTTGTATTCTTTGTTTCAATAGATTCATCGTTGATTTTATTGACCACTGTGCCGATAAGACCTGCTTTGTATCCGAGATTTCGGAAAAGCTGATGGAGAAGTGTCGCAGTAGTAGTTTTGCCATTGGTGCCAGTGACTCCGATAATTTTTATTTTTTTAGACGGATTGCCGTAAAAATGATTAGCCGCCATAAAAGCAGTCCATCTTCTTCTTAGTTTTATCTTTTGTAAAAATTTATTCATTTTACTTGGCTCTCTTCTGAAAACTTTCTATAGCTTTTTCTATATCTTGGCGTACTTTCTCTATAGATTGATTGCCCTTGATCTTTTTGAGTTTACCGAGACTATCAAAATAGGCTACAGTTTTTGATACTTGATCCTTATGCCATTTAATTCGTTTTTCTATTATTTTTTTTGTATCAAAAACTTTATAAAGATCTTTCATATCTCCTGTTTTACGTTTAAGTGATCTTTTGTACACTTCTTTGTCAGGAAGAGATATATAAATAACAAAAAGATTTTGACCTTTCTGATGAAGTATTTTTTTTGTTAATTGAGCTTCAGGTTTAAGACGTGGACCACCATTAAAAATTAAATCTTTGCTTTTTGGTTTTTTATTTATCTGCGAAAGAAGAAATCTCTGCATTAATAAAGTAGGAAGGGGTTGGCCTTTTCCTGCAGTACGCCTTGCCCATTCACCATCCTTTGTTTTTGCTTTCAATAACTTTCTTGTGAAAACACCTGTTTCAACAGGCTGAAGTGAGTACTTCTTCTTTAGAATTTCCATTTGAGTTTCTTTGCCAGAAGCTATCATGCCCATAAGTGCAAGATTGAATCCAAGTCGTTTTTTCTTCATCTATCCAATCTATCATAAAAATGGTCAAATAAAAACCCTTATGCTATAGTGCTTTTATGCAAAAAAGACTGACACTCTTGGCAATAGAAACTTCTGCCGACGACACAGGTATAGCTATACTAGAGGCAACAAAAGGCAAGAGCTCTACTAAATTCAAAATACTGGCAAATAAAGTTCATTCGCAGATAGGTATACATACAGAGTATGGGGGTATTTTCCCTATGATGGCAAAGCGTGAGCATGCGAAAAACATTGGACCATTATTTGAGCTTGCAATGAAGACAGCAAAGAATCCTAAAATTGATGCTATTGCTGTAACTGTCGGACCCGGGCTTGAGCCAGCATTATGGGTAGGAATTACATTTGCTGAAGAATTATCCAAAAAGCTTGGCGTACCGATAATCCCAGTCAATCATATGGAGGGGCACCTTCTATCTGTACTAGTACAGAAGAGCAAAACATTTACGTTTAAAAAAGATACGCTCAAGTTCCCAATGCTTTCCCTTTTAGTTTCCGGCGGACACACAGAGCTTGTGCTTGTGAAAGAATTTGGCAAATACATAGTTATAGGATCTACTCGCGATGATGCCGCCGGTGAAGCGTTTGATAAAGTCGCCCGCATGCTCGGGCTACCATATCCAGGCGGACCAGAGATTTCAAGGTTGGCGAATAAGGAGCGAAGAAATGGTAAGATTGGAAGACTAGAGAGCGCGACGGCGCGATCTCGAGGAATTTTTCAGCAGAAAAATATCCGCACCTCCGGAAGCACTATTTCAAGCGAAGTCGGCAGCGTAGCTCTCCCTCGTCCAATGATTTACTCCAAAGATTATGACTTCTCATTCTCAGGATTAAAAACTGCAGTTCTATATTATATTCGCGATAACGGACCACTGACAGAAGAGATGAAGCCGAAAATCGCAAAAGAATTTGAAGATGCAGTAGTTGATGTACTTGTAGCAAAAACTCTGCGAGCTGTTCTAGAATATAAAATAAAAATGCTTATTATCGGAGGTGGTGTATCAGCCAATGCTCACTTAAAGAAAACTCTTACAAAATCCCTAAAAACGTCTATTCACTTCCCTGCCAAAGAATTGAGTACCGATAATGCTCTCATGATCGCAATTGCTGGATATTTCCAATATCAAAAAAAGAAACCACCAAAAAAGTTAAAGGCCGCAGGCAATCTAGCGTTATAATATTGGAAAAATAGCCTCAAAATGCTATATTTTATATATGGATAAAGACTTCCCTGACATTGACCCTAAGCTACTTGCGCCTTATGATCCGGCTCAAACTGAAGATCGTATCTACAAGCTCTGGGAAGAGAGTGGTTTTTTTAACCCTGATATATGTATCGAAAAAGGAATAACAAAGCCTGATGCAGAGCCTTTTACGATAATGATGCCTCCTACAAACGCAAATGGATCATTACACGCAGGTCACGGACTTGTAATGACAATAGAAGATATAATGACTCGTTACAAGAGAATGCGTGGATACAAAACATTATGGCTACCCGGACTAGACCATGCAGGATTTGAAACTCAAGTTGTGTATGAGAAAAAACTAGAAAAAGAAGGCCGTTCCCGATTCGGAATGAACAGAGAAGAATTATATAAAGAAATTCTTGATTTTACTCTAACAAATTCTTCGAGTATAAAATCTCAGGTTAGAAGTATGGGTTCGTCATGTGATTGGTCACGAGAAAAGTTTACACTCGATCCTGATATTGTAAATGTTGTTTATAAAACTTTCGCGAAACTTGAAAAAGATCGCCTACTATACCGCGGTAAAAGAATTGTAAGTTGGTGTTCTAAGCACCAAACTTCATTTTCTGATCTTGAGATAGCTGACGAAGAACGTACAGATAAATTCTATTATTTAAAATATGGTCCATTTGTCATAGGTACCGCAAGACCCGAAACAAAGTTTGGCGATAAATATGTGGTTATGCATCCTAATGATGACAGATATAAAGAATATGAAAACGGCCAGAAAATAGATTTGGAGTGGATTAATGGACCCATCACTGCAACAATCATAAAGGATGAGAGTGTTGACATGGAATTTGGAACAGGTGTCATGACGATAACCCCTTGGCATGATATGACTGACTTTGAAATTGCAGAGAGGCACAATCTAGACAAAGAACAGATTATAAACGAGCAAGGTAAACTCCTCCCCATCGCAGGTGAATTCGCAGGACTGCATATCAGCAAAGCAAGACCATTAATAATCGAAAAAATGCAGAAAAAAGGTTTAGTAGATAAAATTGAAGAAAATTACAAACATGTAGTGCATACATGTTATAAATGTGGAACTATTATTGAGCCACAAATAAAGAGCCAGTGGTTCATAAAAATGAAACCTTTAGCACTGAAAGCCCTTGAGAAAATAGAAAACAGTAGCATCGAGTATATTCCAGAACATTATAAAAAAATAAGTACCTACTGGTTAGAAAACATAAGGGACTGGAATATCTCTCGGCAAATTGTTTGGGGTATACCTATACCAGCAAAAATATGCGATTCTTGCGATGAAGGATATGTAGATTTGGAAAATCAAATAAACAATTGCAAAAAATGTGATCAAAAACTAAGACAAGATATGGATACATTTGATACATGGTTCTCTTCAAGTCAGTGGCCATTTGCAACATTAGGCTTCCCAGCTAATCCTGATTTTAAGAATTACTACCCAACGGATGTCATGGAAACTGCAGGAGAGATAATATTCTTCTGGGTATCTCGAATGATTATGCTCGGACTTTATGTTACAGGAGAAGTACCGTTCAAAACAGTCTACTTGCACGGACTCGTACTTGACGCAAAGGGCCAAAAAATGAGCAAAAGTAAGGGAAATGTTATAAATCCACTAGATCTTACAAGCAAATACGGAACGGATGCATTTAGAATAGGACTTATTGTTGGTAACACGCCAGGCACATCACTTGCACTCTCAGAAGATAAAATTCGCTCATATAAAAATTTTGCTAACAAACTCTGGAATATAACTAGATTTGTTTTATCTGTTTGTGAAGGTGAACAATATGATAGCAAGTTTACTAAATATACCGAAAGAGATTTAGCACTGATAAAAGAGCGGGGTGATTTTATTAGTGAAATTACAAAAGAAATGGATGAGTTTAAATTTTATATAGTAGCAGAGAAAGCATATCACTATAGTTGGCACTCTTTTGCTGATATAATCTTGGAAGAAAGTAAGGCAATATTCCTAGAAGGAAGTAATACCGAAAAGATTTCTAGAAAACAATTCTTGCTTTCTACATTAGAAAAAATCGTAAAAATCCTCCATCCATTCATGCCATTTGTAACCGAAGAGATCTGGTCATTGCTTTCTGCCAAAAATAAAGATCAGGATAAAAATTTATTAATGGTCGCACCATGGCCCATAAAAAATTTATAGTATGACTGAATTGTTCCAAAATCCTAAAACTCTTCTCTTTGCTATTTTGGGCGGAGCGCTTCCAGCCATACTATGGCTCTGGTTCTGGCTTCATGAGGAAGATTCCGAAGAACCGGAACCAAAAGGATTAATAGTACTTTCGTTCATCCTTGGAGGGATCATGGTTATAATCGCCATTTGGATGGAGAAATATTCGCTCAATTTTATAAAGAATGCAGAACTGCAAGTGATCGCTTGGGCAACGATTGAGGAGTTACTCAAGGTTGCAGGAGTAGCTATTATCCTTTTGAGTAGCCGCATCATACGAAAGCCGATTGATTACCCTATGTATTTCATAGCTACGGCTCTTGGGTTCGCTGCGCTTGAAAATATCCTGTACCTCTTGCATCCGCTCGATGCAAGCGGAACAGTAGTTGGTCTGCTTACGGGTAATCTGCGCTTTCTCGGATCTACGCTCCTTCACGCTGTTGCAAGCGGCATGATCGGCAGCGCTCTCGGTTTATCATTTTATATAAAGGAATACAGGGCGACCTACCTTTTTATCGGAATACTCTCTGCAATAGTGTTGCATAGTATCTTTAATTTTTTTATAATGAAGGAAGGCGGTGCGAACTTTTTGAGTGTCTTTGGATCATTGTGGGTCGTCACAATTATTAATATACTTATTTTTGAAAAGTTGAAGCGTATGGGGAATTATATTCAAAAGATCTAATGCTTGAGAATTATATATGCTAAAAAAACGAACATTTTTACAAAGAATCACAGGTGGTATGCGGTTTGAAGATGAAGCTGAAGAAGAAATATCTTTAGAGAGTAAAAAACTTACTTTTGGAGATAAAGGTGGATCTGAATTAAAGGATAAAAATGGAAAGAAAGAATCAAAATGGGAAGAAGAGGAAGAAGCTCAGCTCACTGTCGACCTTTATCAAACAGCAACTGACATCATAGTACAGACTATGATCGCTGGTGTCGTACCTGACAATCTCTCCATAACTATCACACGCGACATGATCACGATTCACGGCAAGCGTGAAGAGAACCACTCAATCAATAATGAAAACTATTTTGTCCAAGAACTATATTGGGGAGCATTTTCTAGAACAATTTCCCTACCAGAAGAAGTGGATCCTGAAGAAGCTGAGGCTGTAGAAAAACATGGACTCCTCATCATCAAGCTTCCAAAAATAAATAAAGAAAAGAAGACGACACTGAAGGTAAAGTCGATCTAAATCCATGTGGATATTTATTGCCCTCCTTGCTCCAGCGTTTTATGGCGTATCGAATATTTTTGACACTATTCTTGTTACCAAGAATTTTAAGAATCCGTTCGTTCTGGTCTTTTTCACGTCTTTATTTAATCTTATTTTCATTCCCTTCCTCTGGATTATCGGGACACTACCGACTCTTTCTGAGATATCAATAGCATGGCCGATCTTTCTCCTTTTGGGACTCATAAACGTATCATATCTCTACCCATATTATAAAGGCCTTCAGAGCGACGACACTTCTACCGTAGTTTCATTTTTTGGATTAGGAAGAATTATCATCCCGATACTCGCTTTCATCATTGTGGGCGAAACTCTTTCTTTTTACAAATATGTCGGGATTGTTCTTGTAGTCTCGAGTGTTATTTTTTTAAGTGTAGAGAAAATTCCAGGTGGAGTCAGATTTAGCAAAGCTCTTAAATTTATCGCCCTTGCTGCATTCATAACATCATTTGAAGGGGTCTTATTCAAATATCTCTATACTAAAGGAATATCGGTTACAACCGCAGTCAGCGGAGAGTTGATCGTTGCATTTATTTTAGCCATGCTCCTTCCCCTATTCCGACCGCTTCGAAGAGAGATTCGAGATGGAGTGCCACTCTTTTGGAACAAGATCCATCTCTTCTTCGTTGAAGAACTTGCTACATTCCTCGCATTTTTATCAGAAAGCTATGCTCTAAAAATTGCACCGGTAAGCTTGGTAAAAAGTATCACGATTTTTACTCCATTTTTTGTACTTTTTTACGCAAAACTTTTAGGAAAAAGATTTAAGAATACATTCAATGAAAGAAAAGAGAGAAAGTACACAATCAAGAAGTTCGTATTTTTCACCACTCTTGCTATGGGAATACTTTTAGTAGCAGGCTAATCTTTATTTTTATATTCAATATTATGTCGTTCGAGGCGACAAGCTACGTTTTCAGAAATACCAACATAATAATGTTTACCAATAAGACTTTTAATCATATAGACATAACACGACATATAACAGTGCTTGGGACCAGAGTTGAACTGGTGACATCTCCCTCTTCAGGGGAGCGCTCTACCAACTGAGCTACCCAAGCAATTTACTTCCCTATAATACTAAAAATAAAGATTTTTGCAAAAAAAAATTATTTCATTGAATCTATGAAATCCTGAATCTGTTGCTTGTTGCTACCAAAACTACCGAAGCTATCTACATCCGACACTCCATAGGCATTGAATAAATTTCCTATGAGTGGCTTTATAAAATAAAAGAGTCCCAAAGTTGAAAAGATAATGATCGCCCAATAGACAATACGATAAATCGTCGTAAACTTTTGAACTCTGATAAGCTTTGAAAGCATCTCGTTATTTTTTTGAGATAACTCCAGATTTTGCTTCAAAAGCTCCTTTGTTTCATCATCCATTGATGAAACAATAGCATATATGGATTAAAAATAAAAGATGGCATTATACCCAATTATGACGTATTATAAATATGCAAATATGTCCTTGTAGTTCAATGGATAGAACAGTTCCGTCCTAAGGAATAGATGCAGGTTCGATTCCTGCCAAGGACACAAATAGCTACTCTGTAATACCTAAGAGTTCCACGATTTTTGGCTTGTTAAAGCCAACAACTATGGTATTGCCGATGACGATGACCGGTACCCCCATTTGGCCGCTTTTAGTGATCATTTCTTTGCGTTTTTCCTGATCCCCTGCTACATTAAAATCTTCAAATGCAACATTCTTCTCGGTAAAGAATTCCTTGGCCATATGGCAGAAGTGACAGGATGGAGTGCTGTAAATAGTAACTTTGTTCATGATGTTTGAGCCGTATTAAGGCGAATATATAATAATGTATACTCATTATAACATAAATAAAAATATGAGAAATATTTTTATTATAAAATACGTATATTGACAATAAAGTAAAAAATGTTAATGTAAAATCAAAATCAATTAATATGAATACACTTCTTTTTATCACCTTTGGCAGTAGTGACAACAAAATAAGTAACGAATTAGCATCTGCCAATGTTAATGTAGAAAACATTGCATCGTATGGTTTCCTTTTAAGTCAAAATCCAAACCATGAGCACCTTGTTAAAAGCATTCGGGAAAATCGCCCCGTATTGATATGTGTAAATGGCGAGATAGACAATTGGCCAGAAAAAATGAACAGTGTTATTGAAGTAGCATTCAAAACAATTGGGGAATTAGATATGCCGTGTAAAATCTACACTTATAGAAAAAAGCCCTACCGTACCTATCAGTTTGTAGCTGGTCATATCGAAGACTTCAAGGAAATAAATGAACTTATTGCTTCGTAACCAAGAAGAAAAAACATTCGCAATCCCGATTTTAAAAGTCGGGATTGTTTTCATTTGTGCGGAATGGGAGAATCGAACTCCCGCCTGATGCTTGGGAAGCACCAGTTCTGCCACTAAACTAATTCCGCAAATTACTTACTGGATTTAAACATCCTTTTTATAAAACCCAAAAAACTATGATCTCGAGGAGCTTCATCAGAGAGGGCTTGTTTATCTTCACTATCGACGATAACCACCATTTTCTCGCCTGGTTTGACAACTTGAAACTTGTCGCGAATGGACTCCTCGACTCCCTTGTCAGTATTTAACTTCTCGATTTCTTGTGTTAGTTCCCCATCACGTTTACGCAGATCATCTATCTTACTCTGCTCTGAGGTTTTATTTTTACTAGTTTCTCTCTGTTTTTTTACAAGTCCAACCATATTATAGGCAAAAAGAACCACAATACCAAAAAGAATGAGGAGGACAAGAGGCGAATGCCAGAAATTATATTTCTTTTTCCTATTGAACTTTGTGTTGAATTCTGCCATAAAATATGTATAATTATAGCATGGTTTTACATCCCAAAAAGAGACGAAGAGTAGAGAAAATGTTCGCGGTGATCTCTATTATTGTCATTCTCAGTATGATCCTGCTCTACTCCGTGCCGGCTCTCTTTCAATAGCAGCAACTAATTATCGCCACTTCTCATCATCTTCAAGAACACCTCGTGTGAGATGTTTATTTTGCCTCGGCCAGCCATCTTTTTCTTGCCTTTCTTCTGCTTTTCTCTGAGCTTCATTTTACGAGTAATGTCCCCTCCGTACATGTGCTGAGTAACATCCTTCATAAATGCACTGACGGACTCAGAGGAGATTATCCTGCCAAGTGCTTTGCCTTGGATTTTGAAGGCAAACTGCTGACGAGGTATAACCTTCTTGAGTTTTTCAACTTGACTCTTTGCGTCTTCTTCTACCCTTCTACGAGAAACTACTCTTGTAAAAGCAACCATAGGCTCATCTGCTACTAGGATATCCAAGCGGACGACATCTGCCTCTTTATATTCGCCGATTTCGTATGAGATTGAAGCATAGCCAGAAGTTAAACTTTTGAGTTCATCAAAGAAATCACGCATTAGCTCACGAAGTGGCATCTCTAGATCTATTGATGAGCGGTTGTCACCAAAGTTGTCAGTCATCTTTACATTTCCTTCATGGTCATATAGGAATGGCATCAATACACTAATATACTTAGAAGGGATTATGATCTTTACATCGACCCATGGTTCAAAAACTTTCTGTACATTACCATCATCAGGGAAAAGGTGCGGTGAATAGATGATTTCTTCTTTGCCGTTGCGCAACAATACTTTGTAAGTAATAGAAGGCATAGTCACAACAAGATCTAGATCAAACTCACGATTAAGCCTCTCAGTAACAATTTCCAAATGAAGCATTCCCAAGAATCCACACCTAAATCCCCTCCCCAAACTACCAGAAGATTCTTCTTCGTATGAAAAGGAGGAGTCAGAAAGCTTTAGTCTAGAGAGCGCTGCTTTGAGTTCTGGAAATTCATCTGCTGATTCAGGATATACTGATGCCCATACGACAGGCCGTGGGTTCATATAGCCAGGTAGTGCAGGCAATGGACGCTTGGCATAAGTAATAGTGTCTCCTACAGAAGCAATGCCGGGCTTCTTGATACCTGTGACAATATACCCGATCTCTCCAGCACTTATAGTATCTCTTGGAAATTCTTCTGGAGAAAAAGTACCAACTTCAAGTGATATGAACTTCTCATCAGAAATAGCAAACAGGAGTGACTCGCCTTTTTTGAAACTCCCACCTATGACACGTACATAGACTATAACTCCACGGTGGTTATCGTATTTGAAGTCAAATACAAGTGCTCTTCCAGATGAAGTTTGCCCTTCTATCTTCGGAGGTGGGACTCTTTTTACTATTTCTGTAAGAAGTTGATCTACTCCTTGGCCTGTTTTACCCGAGACCTCTAGAATTGTATCTGGATCAATATTTAGTAGCAGTGCGAGCTCCATTTTTACTTCGTCCACGCGAGCTAGAGGTGAATCTACTTTTGATAACACAGGAATTATGACGAGGCCACTCTCACGCGCCATGCCGAGGGTAGTAAGGGTTTGTGCTTGTACGCCCTGCGTGCAGTCTACGAGTAGTATTGATCCTTCTACAGCCTTGAGTGCTCGGGATACTTCGTAAGAGAAATCTATATGCCCGGGCGTATCGATCAAATTTAGGGTATAGGTTTTAGGTTCTAGGTTATATTCATCGGATGGCAATATATATCGCATTCGGACTGGCTGCATTTTGATGGTAATACCGCGCTCACGTTCAAGCTCCATAGAATCAAGAACCTGTTCTTTCATCTTGCGTTTCTCGATCGTACCTGTGACCTCAAGCATCCGATCAGCCAAGGTGCTCTTACCGTGGTCAATGTGTGCAATTATTGAGAAATTTCTAATTTGTTTTATATCCATATAATTATTGATCGTCATCTTCTTCGCCTTCATCTTCAAATTGAAGTGAGTGGAGTTTCGCATATGTCGAACTAGAATTTAGCAACTCTGCATGTGTACCGCTTGCTTCTATTTCCCCATCCTTGAATACTAAAATTTTATCGGCATGAATAACGGTTGAAAGTCTATGGGCTATTATAAGTGAAGTTCGATTTTTAACCAATGCATCGGTAGCACGAGTTATCAACTGTTCACTTTCTGTATCAAGATGGCTTGTAGCTTCATCGAGAATCAAAATTTTTGGATCACGTAATACTGCGCGAGCGATACCCACTCTTTGACGCTCACCGCCAGAGAGCTTAATACCTCTTTCACCTACAATAGTATTGTATCCATCATCTAATTTTAGAATAAAATCATGAGCCAGCGCAGTTTTGGCAGCATTTTCAACTTGTTCTTGTGGAATTTCTCCTTTCCCATATGCAATATTTTCAAATACCGATCGTGAGAACAGATCCACTTCTTGAGGCACAACTGCAATTTGGTTACGCAAACTAGCTTGGGTCGCTATCTTAATATCTATTCCATCAATCAATATTTCTCCTTGTTGGGGATCATATGACCTAAGCAATAAATTAATGAATGTAGTCTTTCCGCTTCCAGATCTTCCTACAAGAGCACACGTGGTTCCTGCAGGAATAATAATGTTTAAGTCTTTAATTGCCCATTGATTGTCATTGTGATACGAAAAAGAAATATTTTTAAATTCTATTTCTTTTGTAAGAAGAGGTAACGAAACAGCATTATGGACATCAGTTACATGGAGTGGCTCATCTAAAATACTAAATAACCTTTCCACTCTCGTTACATTTCTCCTAATACGAGTAAAGAGAGATCCTAATTCTGCTAAAGGTTTATATGCCATATCTTGAAGGGTGATATAGAGAACAAACTGACCAATACTTGCCATACCTTTTAAAACAAAAAAGGCCGAGAGAGCAAGCACGAGGATTCGCCCCATTGTAGATATAATGGCTTGGATGTTTTCAATACGTTGCCATAAACGCTCTGCACTATATTGAATCTTGCGTGCATCTGCAAGAAACTTTCTATTGTTAGATGTTTCTATTTCTTCTTGAGAGAATTTTTTAACAGTAAGCACATTTCCCGCTACGTCATACATTTCCTTTGACACTCCTTCAAAAGCATCATTTGATTCTTGTTCAATGAGATAAATCTTGTTTGCAATTTTCCGAGTAGCAAATATATATATAGGAAATGGTACAAGGACGACTAATGCAATCCAGATATTTTCATACAAAAGAGCACTAAAAGCTCCTAAAAATATTATTAGGGGTGGAACAATTTTTTGTCCTACTATATCATTGACGATAGTATAAAAAGACGTTGCACCTCGGTCAATACGACCGATAATCTGTCCACTAGAAGCCCCATGATGAAAAAGTGAGTGTAACTGTAGATATTTTTTGAAGGCTAAATTCCTAATTTTATCTTCTGCTTTTGTTACCATCTGGAAAAGATTGTAATTATAAAAAGATTGTAAAATACTGCTAATGAGGGTCATTACAAGAATTCCTATTGCACAATAAATCAAAGTAATCCACGGTAAGACCCCTCCATTTTTAATAAATCCTGTTAAAGAATCGATCAGCGTCTTGGAGATGAAAGGTACCACAATACTAGCTGCCTGAGAAAATATAATAAGAATAAGTAAAAAAACAAGAGTTTTTTTATATTCCTTTAGATAGAATGCTATGCGTTTCAATGTAGATGGCTTTTTATTAGGCATAGTAATATAGGTATTATCCTATATTACCAGAAAAGCATTGAAAATCAAAGGTTATTATAGTTCTCCTTGTTCAGGAGCGACGACGCGGCCGCGCCAGAATTTATGACTAAGGGCGCGAGCAAGATCGGCAAGTTCCCTATTCTTCATAAGCGCGAGCGCGCAAACTCCAAAGCTAATACCGACAATACCGGAAACAAATCCTTGCAGAAAAATTCCTCGGCCAGTAGTAAGACCAAAGATGTCGTCAAATATTGAGAGAGCGATGTACGCCATAACACCCATCACAAGTGATCCGACGACACTTTGAATAAATGTTGTCCAAAGTTTCGAAGAACGCCCTTTCAAAAATTCTTTCTTGAATAAAATCCATATAAGAAAAAAGTTCAGGAGTGAGCCGGTAGCGTATGCGAGTGGCAATGCGAGCATAATAGTCCCAGGTACACCCTTGACACGCAAAAGAGATTCCAGATTTGATAATATATGCGGGTACGAACGAAACACATGTATGAATGTATATGCAAGAACGATCATCATTACAGAAGAGAATACATTGATGAATAGGGGCTTCCGAGTATTTGAAGCAGCATAATAGCCACGGACAAATAATAGCACAAGGCTCTGAGATGCGAGGGAAACAACAAAGAGCGCGGCGGCGGCGGCGGTCAGACGAGTATCAGACCATGAGAATGTATCTGACCCCAAGACAACACGCACAATTTGTGCTCGAAGCACAATCATAAGGGTAATGACCGGCAGTGACCAAAATATAATCTGGCGCGCCGCTCCTGTGATTTGATTAATAAAGCTTTCCATATCTTTCATGGAGAATGATTTAACGAGGATTGGAAATGCGGCGACGGAATAGGATATTCCGATGATGCCTACAGGCACAGACTGTAAATTGTATGAAAAGGTAAAGAGTGATATAGATCCGGGCGCAAGAGTAGAAGCCATGGCAATAAGCACCACAAAAGCTAGGCTATTACAGGAGAGCGTAAAGGTTCTCGGTGCTGAGAGCTTTACAACCTGAAAAATTTCTTTCCATGAGATTTGAGAAATAAATTTCGGGAAAAATCCATGCCGTATGACTGTAGGAACTTGCACGAGAAGATGCATCATTGCGCCAATAACGACACCGATTGCAAGGCCATAGACCCCAAACAACGGATAGAAGAAAAATATTCCCATTAAAATACCAATGTTGTAAAATATTGGCGACAAAGAAAATACGAAGAAATTCTTGAAGAGCTGTGTGATAGTACCAATGAGATTCGACAGCCCTATGAAGATCGGAGAGAAGAGCATAATGCGACTTGTCATAACAAGCGAACGGATCTGCTCTTCTGTAAAGCCTGGAGCGATGGAGTGCGCAATATAAGGCATAAGAATAGCGACCACAATACTGATACCGACCATAAAGAGCATATATGCACTAAAGACATTGTTGAGGAACTTGCTGGCTCGTTCTCTGCCATTCGTATCTCCATTTAACTTCTCAATTAGAAAAGGCAAAAGAACGGTAATCGATGCAAGTGAAGCGATAGATATGTATAGAAAATCCGGAATACGAAAAGCAGCATAATATACATCGAGTGTCGGTCCCGCTCCTACCATATAAGCGAGCATTCTATCCCGAACAAGGCCTAACAACTGAGAAAGAAAAGCAAATCCGCCAAGCAATAAGGCGGCTTCGTTTACTCCATGGAACTCTTTATTGAGAAATGTGAGAATACGCTTAACCATAGCTTATTCTCTTAGCGTTGTCCTGGTAATGGTGGCTTAGAAGTTGTTGTTGGAGCGGCTGTTTTAACATCCGGCACAGATGGAGCATTACCCGATAGTGAACTTATCGCATCTTTGACATCCTGATTATTTGGCAACGCTTCTAATAGTAAATCAAACTGCACAAGGGCATCATCTTTACGTCCTACCTTTTGATATGATCGACCAAGGAAGAAGCGAGCATTTAAATAATTGCGGTCAAGTATGACAGCTTGTTCGAATGCACCGACTGCGCCAGAGTAGTCGGAATTATTATAACGGAGAAGCCCTAACCTGAAGAATACTGTTGGGTCATTTGGAGAAACCTGGGCAGCCCGCTCGGCCTGTTTGATAGCTTCACTCAAGTTACCTTCGTTGGTTTCGATCTGCGCCAAGAGAAATATTGCATCGGTATAGTCAGCTTTGATTGCCAAAGCTTGGTTGATATATTTACGTGCATTTGCATTGTTCTTATTGACCATCTCAAGAGATGCACGGCCAAGTGGAATAGAAGGGTTATTCGGAGCAAGAACAAGAGCCCTGTCATAGGCACCAACAGCACTTTCATAACTATTGGAAACTACAAGCGGAACCAGGGAGCCATAGACATTGGCAAGGTTTATATAATTCTGATATTGCTTTGGATTTTGACTCACCGCTGCCTGAGCAGAAGTCTCAGCAAGATTTACGAGCTTTTGTATATCAGACTTGAGGGCATCCGTTGAGATGGTCTTGTCGTTAAGCAAGACACTAATTTCACTTATATAAATCTGAGATTGTGTTCGATAATAGATGTCATTATGGTCGAGCATAAGTGCATTTGCGATCATCTTCTCTGATTTAGAAAGAGCTTCTAGCGTATTTGCGCTTGTAGTAGAACCCTTGGAAAAGTAAATGATGGATGCGAATTTCTCAGCGTATATATACGTCATAGAGAGAGTAAGAATCATAAGAGCCATCAATCCGAGAATTGAGAAAAAGCTATGTCGAGGATCTTTTAGGAAGGAAAAATGATTTACCGGTAAACCTTCGTTGTAGACAAGTATGCCGACAAGCATTCCGCTTGAAACAAAGGCCATGGCAAACATAATAACATTTGGAGTATAGAAGAGTAATGTAACCCACGAGTATATAGATACGGCCAATGTGGTCATTGTAAAGTAATTTGAAAGTGGATTCCGTAAAATTTTACGCAATGATCGAACACACCGAGCAAAGAATGTAACAAGGAAAAGCAACCATGCTACCAGACCAAGCAGGCCCGTTGTAACGACGAACGTAGCGAGAGAGCTATATCCATTGGTAAAATCTACATTCCAGAATATAGACTGTGCAATTTGCTTTGGTTGCCAAAGAGCCCAATCAAGTGCGAAGGTATTAGGACCAGTGCCAAAAAGCGGATTGTGTTTTATTGCTTTAAGAGCGATCTGACCTGTTGTGGTAATGAGCGGCCGGACAGTTGTGTTAGGCACATTAACATATTTGGCAACTAGACCACCAAGTGAATTACTTCCTACCACAAAAATCAAACATATAAAGACAACGACAAGAGTCGTGAATGGGAACTTCTTCTTATCACCCCCTCCATGGATAATTCTTACTCCGGCTTGTTGAATAGATATACTATAAACAAAGAGGATTATGGAAAAGATTCCAACAAGAATCCAGACCAGTGGAAGATTGATGATGATCAGAAAAAATAGACCGCTAGCAAGCAAAAAGTATTGCATGACCAAGAAAAGGCCCTTTATTCTTAGAAATTCGATGGTAAAGAGTACGAGAATAACAACGAGACCAAAAAGCAAGGCAAAATCGTTCCATGTACCCACTAGATTACCCGATGAAATCCCTTTCAAAAGGTTTGGCGCAAAGCGGCCAACACCTACGAAAATATGGACAAACTCAAAAACAGCAAGTATGCTCGCGCCTATGAATAGCGCACGGTAGAAATACCAAAGTCTTCTTTCTGTTTGAAAGTAAATTGACGATAAGAAAAATAGAATAAAGAGAATAAGCATGGAACCAAATGTTCCCATCTCAAATCCGCCGCCAAAGAATGAAATATATTTTGATGATGAGAAAAACGATGAAATCAAAAAGATAACCGGTATAGCGCCAGCATAAAGTATGAGCCGATCTTTTGGAATTGAGAACTTACCCTCGCCGAGCCGCGCAATCAGCCAGAAGAAAAGCGCTAGGGTCATGCCTATCGACAGCAAAAAGCCCTTGCTTGCTTCAAGAGTTACTGGTACATACGGTATGAAGAAGAATAGAGAAAGGAACAGAGTAACTAAGAGAGTAATAAAAGATAACTTATTAAAAAATTCAACTCTTTTTGATTCCATCGTTTTTGAGTTTAGACGAATAATAATGCTTAATTATACCTAATAAAAGCAGATAATACTAGACGACAATGTTAACAAGTCTATCTTTTACATATATGACGCGTTTTATTTCCTTGCCTTCTGTCCATGATCGTATGGCTTGATCTGCCAAGACTTTAATCTTGATATCTTCTTCGCTCATACTGCTTTCTACTTCAAATTGGGTGCGGACCTTACCATTCACTTGGACTACGATTTTAAACACAGTATCAATAATCTTATCTTTATCCCATGTCGGCCATGGTGTTAGGTGTATAGATTTCTTTTCACCAAGATCTCGCCAGAGCTCTTCGGTCATGTGCGGAGCAAATGGCGAAAGAAGCTGCAACAATGTTTTATAAATCTCGATAGTAACATCTTGTTTTTCTAAATAATTTAAAAGAATCATCATTTGCGAGACTGCTGTATTAAACTTATAACTTTCCATATATTCAGTTATATTTTTTATTGCCAGATGAGTGGATTTCTCAATAAAGAAAGAAGTGCCTTCTTTATTCTCTTTCAACTTGTCTTTCAACTTCCAGACCCGCTCAAGAAACCGTCGTACGCCCACCACTCCATTTGGATCCCATGGATAATTGACCGTAACTCCGTATGGCCCCATGAAAGCCAGATACATACGCACAGTGTCAGCGCCTAACCTCTCGACAATCTCATCTGGATTAACAACATTGCCTTTGGATTTCGACATTTTATTGCCGTCAGGTCCCAAGATAAGCCCACGATTGCGACGCACTTTATAGCTTTCTATTTCTTTCACCATTTCTAGATCATGCATGGCTTTCACCCAAAAACGTGAATACAGTAAATGCATAGTAGTATGCTCAGCACCACCCATATAAAGATCAATCGGCATCCATGCGTCTCGGTGTTTTTTATCAGCAAATGTTTTACTATTTTTATTATCAAGATATCTGTAGAAATACCATGAAGAATCCACAAACGTATCCATCGTCTCCACTTCTGGCTTCCAACCTTCACCAAAAATTTTCTCGGTTCGCATAAAGAGTTCCTTGCTTTTAGCAAGCGGTGCCACACCTGACGGCTTGTGATCAACATCATCAGGTAAAATCCACGGCAAATGCTCGTCCGGCACAGGATGGGCTTTCCCTTGGGGATCATAGACGATAGGGATCGGCGTACCCCAATACCGCTGGCGCGAAATCCCCCAATCGCGCAATCTATATGTTTTTACCATTTTCCCTCCGACTGCTTCGGTAATCTTTGTGCGGGCTTCTTCTGAATCCATGCCATTAAATCTCCCAGAATTCCCGAGAATACCTTCACCTGTATATACATAGTCTCCATTATTTTCTATTAATGTAAGAGAAAACTCTCCTTCTACAACAGAAAAGAAATCATTGAGTTCGTCTTTAGATTTCCATACAACATCATGTATTGCGAATTCATTCTCGTCGATAGAGTCCTGAACTTCGTCTATCAGATCAAAAAAGAGATATTGAAATCGGGCCCATCTATTTACTTCTTTTTTACGATGATAAAAAAAAGTATGAATTGCTATATCAGGATTCCTTATAAATTTTAAATTTTTATATCCAGTTTCTTCATATATCTCACGCAAGGCTCCTTCAACAATATCTTCATCCTCTTCCACTCCGCCTGTTATCAATCCGTGGCAATGAATATCTTTCCAGACGCTGCAGAGATATGTATCATCTTTGGGATTACGAATTATTGCACAAATGGCATTTCTATATGTAGCGGGAATTTCAAGTTCAGAATGCATAGGACTATCAGTCGCTATGAATTTTTGCTCCACAACTCTCTTGATCGGCAAATTGTATTTCTTAGCAAATTCAAAATCCCGCTCGTCATGAGCCGGTACAGCCATGATCGCTCCTGTTCCGTAACCTGCAAGCACGTAGTCCGCCACCCAGATCGGCACTTCTTCACCATTTGCAGGATTTACCGCCTTTACTCCTTTGAGTTCTACCCCAGTTTTTTCTTTCTGCTGCTTGCGGTCAAGTTCGGATTTTTTCTTCGTATCTGAAATATATTTTTCAATTTGTTTTCTATTTTCTTCACTTTCGACTTTAGATTTTAAACTTTCTACTAGCTCATGTTCTGGAGCAAGGACAATATATGTCACACCAAATAGAGTATCCGCTCGCGTCGTAAATACTTTTATTATTTCAGATGAAGCCCATCCCTGCCCTTCCCCAAGGGAAGGGTTCTTTAACTCATTTAAGATTTTATTTATTACTCCATCTAAATTTTTTATTACTTCGTCATTTTTAAACCGAATAACCCTAAACCCTAGGTTTTTAAGAATATTTGTTCTTTCCTCGTCTTTTTCTTTCTGTAAGTCGTGAATATCACCATCTATCTCAATAACAAGATTTTCTTTTAAGCAAGCAAAGTCCACAACAAATCTATCGATTACATGCTGTCTCCTTATGTGATAACCAATTTTGTTCCCTCTTAATGAATCCCACAAAATTTCCTCTGCTTTAGTCGGAGCTTTTCGCATTTCTACTGCTCTCTCTTGAACAGTTTCATAAATTTCATCATTTGAAGTCATATAACCAGGTATTTCTCCCTTCCCTTTGGGAAGGGTCGGGGATGGGCTCTGTCGTATATGAAATTCAATTTCGCTTCCTTCGCTTCTGCCAATCCAGTTTTTTTGAGCCGCTTTGATTTCTTCTGGCCAATTTAGTGCATCGAGGTCATCGATAAGCCGGTCGGCATATTTGGTAATGCGGAGCATCCATTGCTCTTGATTCCTTTGCTCTACTTCCGCACCGCAGCGTTCACAATGCCCATCGACAACTTGTTCGTTGGCAAGAATAGTCTGGTCTTTGGGACACCAGTTTACTTTTGTAATATCACGGTAAACTAAATCATGCTCTAAAAATTTATTGAACATCCATTGCGTCCATTTGTAGTATTGTGGATCGCATGACACGATCTCACGATCCCAATCAAATATCGCACCCATTGATTTAAGCTGGATCCGCATCGCATTCATTTTTTCATAAGTCCAAACTTTCGGATCTGCGTTCTCTTTAATAGCTGCATTTTCAGCAGGTAATCCAAATGCGTCAAAGCCCATCGGGTAAAGTACGTTGAACCCTTGCATGCGTTTATAACGAGCAAAAATATCTGGAACTGCAAAAGCGTACCAGTGCCCTACGTGGAGATTGCCAGATGGATACGTGAATTCAACAAGCTGATAGAAATTCTCTTTGCCTGTAACACTATCTTCAACTTTGTAAAGCTTTTCTTTGTCCCATTCCTTTTGCCACTTCTTTTCGATTTTTGTATGATCGTATTTTTTCATTCCCATTACCCAATTTTACTCTTAAATTATTTATTAAACTTTTTCACTGCAAGCCAGATAAGAAGCGCCAAGGCAAGAGCCAGGATTACTACTTTTGAAACACGATCTGCTAAAGACCAATACCAGATCGAAGCAATGATAAGAGACAGGACTCCGCCCCAAGCGAAAGAGATTGAGAGGATTTGAACCGCTACAAATCCAGCAAGGACCAAAAGAAGTACTCCGAAAACAATAAGAGTAATGAAAACTTTTTTCTCATACGAAGCCCGAGCATCCTGGTAGTTTTGATCCTTCGTATAATTTGGATTGCAGTACCCTTCGACTTTCGGCTGGCCTTTTACCACTGGGTAGGCATTCTCGCTCCATTGGCCGCCTACGGAAAGGCATTTGTCTTTAGTAGTGATCTCTTCTACTACTTGGGCAGGCTTTACATACGTATCATATGTCGGTTCTTTGTAAATGAGCGAAACTGCGTAGTTAGAGAACAAATTAAGGACAATGACAATCGCTACAATGATCGCGATGTGGACAAATTTAAAAGGTCTTTTTTCAGGCACATGAGATGTTTGTGTTAGTGTATCCATATATATAGAGTATATCAAAAATGCCCGATAAATCTAAATCTGGACGACACCTTGCCTGAGAACATTCCACTTTCCCTTTTTATATTCTATAAGGGTTGACGGCTTGGAAGCTTTTGTGTGCCCGCATGCGTATATGTCTACTTTGTCACCGAAATATTCCTTGGCTTCCCACATACTCTTTGTAGGTAGACGTCCTTGTGGGTTGGCACTTGGTGCAACCAAAGGGCCAACTTTCTTCAAGAGACCGTATAAATTTCCATTTCGAGATCCGATCATCCGGAACGCGATCGTCTTGGTTCCTCGATGTAAATATTTAAATCTATTACTCGGACATGGCAAGATAACGCTCACCTTACCAGGCCAGACACTCGCGAGAAATTTTTTTTGCTCTTGAGTGACAGCAACACCAAATTTATTTAAATCACTTATGGAAGATATGAGAACAATGCATGGCTTGCTTTTGTCTCTGCCTTTGAGCATATAGATTCTTGCAACTGCTTTTTTAGAAAATGCACTAGCGACAATACCATAGAGTGTATCGGTCGGAATAATTGTCACCCCACTTTTCTTTATAATACTTGCAACCTGATTCCAATTATTGCTCATTTATTTCTCATCAATCTTAGCTGCAACAATAAAATCGTTCTGGGAAAGACCATCGATGGCATGCGTAGAAAGATCGATTTCTACATTTTTAAAGCCGGTAAGATGGATATCCGGATGATGTCCTTCACTCTCGGCAATTTTACCTATCTTGTCAACAAAGGAAAGTGCTTCTTTAAAATCAGCAAATACATATTTTTTACTAATAGTTTTTACATCATCAGAAAGTTCCCAGTCAGGTATTTGCTTTAACAATACTTCTGCCTCTTCTTTATCATATGGAACAATATCACCCCCTTCACACGCTATGCATTTTTGTTGCGTTAGATCCATACTGCTATTATAGCATTTTCTGATACATATTTTTCAATTCTAAATCTTGCTTGACTAGACGGATACAGAAGAGTATGGTAAAAGTGAGAATGTGAAATTATAAAACCTAAATTGTTCGTGTATGAAAAACAAGGCTTCGTTTACGAAAATGACATGGGGAGAGTGGAGGAGACTTATTGACATGCGTTTTCTTGCTTTGGCAACGCTTGTCCTTGGACTCGCAATATGGCTTAATGCGAGTCTGTAAAATCAATCCTCTAAAAAGGTGATCCAAGGGATCACCTTTTTATATTCTAAACTCTACTACATCTCCATCCTTTACAATATACTCCTTCCCTTCTGTTCGCACTTTGCCCTTAGAACGGGCTTCACCGTAACTTCCTGCATCAAGGAGGTCTTTCCAAAAGACAACCTCTGCACGGATAAATTTATCCTTAAAGTCAGTATGGATCGCCGTACCCGCAATCGGAGCAGTAGAACCATGGGCGATAGTCCAGGCACGAGTTTCATCTTCGCCCGTTGTAAAGTAGGTATCGAGACCAAGCAGTTTGTAACCTTCGCTTATCAAATTATTAATCCCATCGTTTTCTCCGCCTAATTCCCTACGGAAAGTTTCTTTCTCATCACCTTCAAAATCTTTGAGTTCTTCTTCAATTTTAGCATCGAGGACTACATATCTAGAACCAGATTTTTCTATATAGTCTGTGAGTTCCTTGAATATCTCTGGATTTGTTTCATCTAGATTTTTCGCTCCACCTTTTTTATTCAGTCCGTAAATAAATGGCTTCAGGGTCAAGAGATTCAGCATTTTTATTTTTTCCTTTTCTTTCTCATCAAACGAGACAGTATTGGCGAGCTGGCCTTTCTCGAAAGCCTGCTCGAGTTTAAGCAGTGCGCCATCTTCTATAACTGCTTCTTTGTCCCCTTTTTTAATTTCACGAACAAGATTATTTCTTCGCTTAGAAACTGTTTCAAAGTCAGCCAATATAAGCTCAAGATTTATAACTTCAATATCGCGAAGCGGATCAATATCACCGTACACGTGGATAATTTCATTGCCACCTTTTTCATTCTTGAGCGGAAAGATACGTACCATTTCAAAAATCGCATCAACCTCGCGAATGTTGGCTAGAAATTTATTCCCCAAACCTTCACCTTTCGAGGCCCCTTTTACAAGGCCAGCGATATCTACGAACTCAATTACAGCAGGAATGGTCTTCGCAGACTTAGAGAATTCTGATAGCTTCCAGAGCCGGTCATCAGGCACAGGCACAATACCTACCGATGGATCAATAGTGCAGAATGGATAATTCTCGGCAGGTACACCCTTTTTAGTCAGCGCATTAAAAAGCGTGGACTTACCCACGTTCGGCAAACCTACAATTCCAATTGAAAGACTCATATATAGAATGAATATACCAGAAATATGCTTATTTTCAAACTTATATGAAATAATTTTCAAAAAATTTTAGCTAGTAAGAATAGATTGACTTATTGAGGAAATGTTATATAATGTAATAAATTCTGTCGGACTTGGTTTGTTGTTTATTTTAGGATCTATCAGGATTTTAAAATAAACAACAAACCAATTAATCCATTAAAATAAAAAACATGCCACAACTCAAACCCTTACAGTCCATAGATGACTATAACCGCATTTCTGAAATCACCATTACTGAACTCAAAGCTTTTTTAGCTCTTGAAGGAAAAAATAGCCACAAATTCACGAACAGGAACATGGGTAAGTTCTTATGCCCAGTTATTGATTTCTATCATCCTAATGAAAGAGCTGACTGGATGAAGAGATTAAGCCTCTTCAATTTTCCAGTAATAAAAGATGAGAGGACAACATTCATTATTTTTGATGATGTAAACAATTTAACCCCTGTGACAAATCTAAAAACAGAAGTTCCAGGTAAAAAACCAGAAAAAGATGCCGTCGGCTTGATCTTTCTTGAAATTAAAAAGTTTTTACAAGGTAGAAACCTTAGTAATAGAATTTGCCAAGGTCCTGACTTTATCAGAGTTCAAACCACTCAAATGGCTGGGACAGTAACTACATTCCTAAGCACCCATCTAAACCTTAAACAGTTCAAATTTGAACGTCATGGCGAAGATATCTTTATACGTCTTTCTTCAGTAATAACACCGACGAACGGACAGGCGCATGGTTCACCAAGCGCTAATGATGATTTGCAAAATCAACCTGATCCGAACGAAGACTATCTCAGAAAAGTAATCACCGAAGCCTTCGGTATTATGATTCATACGAGCGGCTATAGTGAAACACACGAACTCATCATCGGTTTTGAATCAAAAGAAATAGCAGAGAGGGCCGGCTTGCTTTGTGTTGAATACGGGCTTGATTGTACTCAAAATAATCAAACCCTAATATTCAAGCGCACACAAGATTACCCATTCACATTCGAGGACATCAAATCCTGCTACAAAAAGATATCTACCGAAACAACAGGATCGTCTCAACCAACCCAAGAGGATGTTTCAAAGGGAACCTTCTACAAACAAGTCCGGGATTTCATAAGAAAAATAGGCGATGAAACAGACGGTTTGAATGAGAAAGTCCCTTATGTGTACCGTGTTGGTATTTCTGGAGATCGTGATGCCTTAATTACTAAAGCAAGGGAATTAAAACCAGAATGGTTAGTAGAAAAAAGCCGAGATGATAGTAAATGGCTAAAATTTTCACTCATCGGTAAAGTAAGCACTGCGCCTGTAATTGTAATAGAAAAAAAGATCAAGGCAGAAAAAACGGAAGAACAAGTGATTGATAAAAAAGAACAGCTTGTCACTATCGCTACCCAAATGCCATTATTGTCTGTATTGAGTCAGATCCCCGATAATCATTTAATAACGGCATTTGAAAACAGAGGTTTGATTACCCTGATTTCAAATGATGTTATTACCGATGAATTCACTAAACGTAATCTGAAAAAGCCCACCTCTGATGATGAAATCCTTATTGAATTCAAAAAGAGGGGGCTGAAGCTTGAAATTTCAGATGCTCTGCTTACAGAAATAGTAAAGGAGCGAGGGCCAGTTTTTGCAGGATCCTTGATGCAGGCATTGTTGTTATCAAAATAAGCATAGAAATATTATATTGTATGCTCGAAAAGCCGATGTTAACTCATCGGCTTTTTTATATATAAAAATAGACCTTGCTGAGAACAGCAAGGTCTATGAATTTTGAATGACTAGCACTTTTGCCAATTAGTTATCGAACTTTTTTAATTCATAAATCATTCCGGCCGATGCTTTTTCCATCGCTCCTATTTGATTAATGCCAAAACCAACTTTCTTATAGATCGTACAAGTAATAGTTGCCTTATGGAGATCATAACCATTTGATCTAATTTTGACATACTCTTTTTTAAAAGTTAGATTCATTTTTCGACACAAGATATCTAAATCATTCTTATGATGAGTTTCCATGAAAGGTTCATCCTGATAAAAACCAGGGAACAATTTTAATAACTCGAAGCACAGCGTTATATCGGCGTGTTGTTTTGCAATTTCAATCTCACGATGGGATACAATACCTCCTGGTATTCTTCCCTTCTTATTTGCCACGCTTGCCTGTATTGATTTCACTCCATTCGCTTCTATAATAGGCGTGTAATCAATTTCTCCAAATCCATACTCACATATAATAATCCTTAGAAGTTTAAGATAGGTCATGAACAAAGGACTTCCCTTGTATAATTTTATCTCTTTCTTCCTAAAAAGATCATGTATCGATTGTTCGAGTTCTGCTGCACAGGAATGCTTCGCAGTTTCTTCATTATGTGACTCCCTTACTGTACTAGAATACTTATGCCCGTCAGGTAATATAATTACCGCCTGGGCTCGATGTAGATTAGTTTTAGTATAGAAATCTTTTGTAATAACTGTGATTACTGGCTCTATGCCAAATAGATCCCGACATAGTTCATAGAGCGATTCAACAGAACCATCTTTTCCCTGTACTTTGAGCAACTTGGTAAATACACCTGATCGTATTTCCTTTTTTTTGGTATTAAGGTGTTCAGCTTTTTGGCGACCAGACACCCCATTAGTAGTAGTGGTTTTTGCCCTATTTTCCACAACGGGTTCAATTTCTCTTCTGACAAGTATCCTCCCTATTGGAAGACCAATTTTCTTCATGAGTTCGATAAATGATGTCATGTGAGGAACTATTAAAGCCTTTTCATTCATCCCTAGCACTAAATTGACCATCGTAAGACCGTCACGGAATGCTCCTAAACGTCGGCGAGACCATAAAAGAAGTGAGTGATCTCTCACCGCTCTCAACCTCTCGGCTGTGTTAAATCCCTGATCAATTAATGTTTCAAGTGCATATTTAGCCATTGCTTCAGGATTGCCCAATGACATCGAAAATTGGATATCGTCACGTTCTACAAAATGGACACTTTTAAGATCAAACACCCGTCCACTTTTGTACAGGTGAGGATGAGATTCTTCACTTCGCTCGGACTTCAACTGATCTTCAATCACCTTGTCCCGTAAAAAAGGAAAAAGGTCTTGCTCTTGAACTGACAACATATTCCAAAGCTCTGTAATGGTTTTACAGGTACGAAGTAGCCCGATGATCTTTTTTTCAAGTTCATAAGAGTTACCCCAACCAGCCACTAATCCTCCAGAGAGTGATGTTGATTGACCAAAAATACCAAAGATGCTTGCAAGCAAGTGTTTGTCACTTTGATAGACCGAGTCAAGCACAACCATATCTCCTAGAGGGTTATCAGGATCTACCCTAGCAGGACGTCCAAGCCATTGCTTGAGTTCCCACATTGATCCAAGTCCGAAAGCTTTGAGTAAGATGAGTAAATTTGCACAGAGTAGATTAACACCCTCCCCTATTTTTTTTACAGAGAATAGAAGTGTTATCCGTCCTGCCTTAAAGTCTTTGATAGCCTTTTTATACTCATCTTTTGTCATTTTTCCATCTACATACCCCGCTCTGAAATAAGCATCTTCACCGTACTTTTTCTTTAGCTTTTCTGGCAGAATTTTATTGCAAAGTTCTACGCAGTCAATTGCGAAGTTCACTCTTTCAACAGCTACAAGACCACTTCGTCTCCAAATAGGCATTGAATTAGAGAGCTCTAATCCTACATGCTCTGTCAAAAAAGCTTCTTCAATTATCTGCACAGCGAGATCGGCATTTTGAGCGATGGCTTGCGCCACAGACTCATTGTTGAAAATATCATAGACTCCCATTCCTGGACGAGTTTTGACGTCTGAAACGTTAATCTTAACTTTTCCATCAATCCAACGTATTGGTTTTAGCTCCTTGTCATAAACAGATTCGCCCATACTTTTGTAATAGCACAAGTAGTCCATGTAGGTTTTCTTTTCTTTGATAATTTCGGGTCTTTCGACACGCTCAAAGTATATAAACGGATCCCTATTTGGCCCAAGCACTGTTGCACTAAAGGCAAAAGCAAAAGACGATTTCATCTGCTCAAGATGCATTGTGACTCTCTCAGTTGTATGGTGAGATTCATCACAGATAATCATAAACACTGGTTTTCGGAAATGCTCAACAATTCTACCGACACGCAATCCTTGATAAGTGCTAACAGTAAGGACAGAATCCTTTTGGAGTTCCTTTTTACTACTACCGCTTTTTCCAGCAAGGATACGGATCTGATCATCGTGAAGTTCTGGGCACCAGATTCTCACATCGCCTGGTTTTCCCATTTCGAGAGGTTCATCATCCTTTTCATCATCAGGCAGTTCTTCATAGATTAACTGCCCGGCAATTGCAACTCGGGAAGTGATAATGTGAATTTCGTAATCAAGGCCAAACTGTTTCATTGTGTTAAGCGCTGCTTTTACAAGAGCACCTTCGATTAATGATTTACCAACGCCTGTTGGTAATTCATTTACAAGTCTGACATATCCTCGATCCATTGATTTAAGAATCGCTTCGATACATTCATCTTGGCTCTTTCTCCATTTGATACCCATACCAAGCAAGTAAGGTTTGAGCGCTTTTTTTAAATTTTCAACAAAAGCTACTCTCACATTATTGTATTTTAGTAATGGAGCATGAATGGCATGCTCAATCGGCAAAGTATCATTCAAAAGTTCTCTTACAAGATCCTGAACATTGCCTTCTTTGGGTGTTTGGTATCCATAGTTCTGTGAACCATGGATGAGATTGCACATGTGGGTCATATGATCCACTGTGAATGCTTCGATGTTTTTTACTTCCATGGTTAATTGTTTTAGGTTTTTGATTTTATTGGGTTATCTTAACCCCACTTCTTTAAAAGAGGGGCAAAGATAACCCAATAAATACAAGACTAAAACAGTATTTTCAAAGATCCATTATTGCCAATATACTAACACAAAAAAACTGCTAGTCAATGTATAATTTCGCAGTATTTTTGTAGTCTGGAGTGTTTAATTTAATAATATGGATTAGTTATCCCATCATTGCCTTCTGGATTTCAGCCTGATGCTTGCGCATGACCTGCATGGTCGCAGCCATTTCGCTCATACCACCCTTTGTAAGTACTTTTGTATCATCGGCGATCTGCTTGAAGAGCTCTGGATTTTCATTTATAAGCTTGATGAACATATCCTGTTGAACTTTAGGCAAGTGCTTCATTTTCGCTCGAATAAGCTTTTCAGTTATAAAACTTTTGATTGACATGAGTGAATTATAGCAAAAAACCCTTTTATATGCGAGTATATGCAGTAGGATGAAAAACAAACCTAAAATCATTGTAATCCTCGGTCAAACTGCCACCGGCAAGAGTGATTTCGCAGTGGATATTGCAAAGAAAATAGGCGGGGAAATTATTTCCGCTGATTCACGGCAAGTTTATAAGGGTATGGACCTAGGTACAGGCAAAATTACAAAGAAGGAGATGGGGGGTGTCCCCCACCATTTGCTCGATGTAGCCAATCCCAAGAAAGTATTTTCGGTTAGTGATTTCAAAAAACTCGCTGATATAAAAATAAAAGAAATTATTGCTCGAGGTAAAGTCCCGATACTTTGTGGTGGTACAGGATTTTATATTGACTCTGTAGTAAACGGAATAATTCTTCCTGAAGTTCCACCCAATTTAAAATTAAGGAAAAAGTTATACTCATTTTCTACGATCGTGTTATTTGAGTATATGAAAAAACTAGACCCGAAAAGAGCCAAAACTATAGATAAGAATAATAAAGTTCGACTTGTCCGTGCGATTGAAATTGCAAAAGCCCTTGGCTCTGTACCAAAACTTACCACACAGGATCATTCTGTGTGGTATCCCTTAAAAATAGGCCTTGTTTTTCCAGATCAGATACTGAAAGAAAGGATCCACGCTCGCCTTCTTGCTCGGGTCAAGAAGGGCATGCTCCGTGAAATACAAAAGTTACATGAACAAGGTATGTCATGGAAGCGGATGAATGATCTGGGTCTTGAATATCGATATGGTGCCCTATATCTACAAGGCAAACTTACAAAACAAGAAATGATCGAGAAATTAAATATCGAGATCTGGCACTATGCCAAACGACAAAAGACATGGTTTAAAAGAGATAAAAAAATTATGTGGATTGATCCAACGAATGGAAACGAGGGGAGGAAAATCTTAAAGACGATAGAAAAATTCCTCGCATAGTATAATGTCCTAGTATATGTACATACATGTAAAAGCAATTCCGGGAGCAAAGCAAGAATCAATCGAGGAAATAAAACCAGGGTACTTTGCTATATCGGTAAGAGAGAAAGCCGAGCATAATGCAGCAAACAATCGTATTGTTGAGATATTGCGAATGCATTTCAAAACCCAAAATATCCGCATAATAAATGGCCATCACTCGCCTTCAAAGCTTGTTTCAATATCATGAGAAAGTACGGGCTTTCAAAATACAATAAAAAGTAGCCCAGGTTATAGAACCCAGGCTTAAAGTGTCTTATTGGCTGCGATGTATTAACTTAAATAAATGCCAATCCGCATGAGCACTTACTAGTCCTTAAATGTTCCGTAAACGGAGGCAGATACAGACCAAGTACCCGTTCATTACTTTTTATATTATATTTATTAAAACTAATGTCAACATCTAATGATGTATAATGAGAAAATAAAAGACACCCTGCAATTTTACTTGCAGGGTGGGGATATAATCTCTAATTCTTTGTAGAAGCGGGTATCCTTTAGTATTTAAATTCAAAACCCTGTTTGCGCAGATAATCAGTAATAGGAAGTGTATTTATATCTTTATAACCTGAACCACCTGGTTCACCGTCATTATAAAGAAAAGAAACCTGACCAGTTGGATAGATATAAACACTTTGTTCTTTGCCATTTTTTTCCTTCAAACCTATCATTACTTTATCTTCCCAGACATAGAATCTGTCATATTCTTCGTTTAATAACTTTGCAATATACATTGCATTTTCTTCTGTAAATTGAGTTAATTTCTTCATTTTTTCAAGTTTACTATTGGTGATTAAATTGGATGGTCTAAATATCTCAAAAAAAATAAGAAACTTAGATCATCCAACAACCTCCATTATTACAAAGTTTAAATTTACCTTTATGGTAACATAAAATATATATAAGTCAATAGACACGCGAAATTACTACAATGATTTGACAAAACATAAAAATAGATGTAGATTGAATGCAATTTCTTGAACCAAAAAAATTAAAGATATGCAAAATCCACTCGGTTTAACATTGATATGCGTAATAGTTTGGTCTTTATGGCCTTCTCTTGCGAAAGTAAGCAAATTACCTACCTCAACCATTACTTTCTTTGTATGTGTTGTTACAGCCTTAACAGCAGTAATATATATGTATCTAAAGAATGATATTCAGTTATCTAATGGCTCGACTACAAAAGGAGTAGCTATTATTGTACTGGCTGGAATAATAAATGGTGTAGGTATGATTGCATACAGCTCATTATTAGCTTCAAACTCTGGGTTTGATATATCCAAGTATGTAGTTATGATTAGCTGTTTAATGCCAGTAGGAACAACATTATTTGCTTGGATGATTTTAGGTGAGCAAATTAATTCACAGAAAATTATGAGTATAATTATAATTGTTGCGGGAGTCTATTGGCTTCAAAAAAGTTAGGTGTGCTTAAAAAAATTACGCGAAGAGGAAGTTATTCATTTAACTTGCCTCTTTTTTTAATACATTACAATTATAGAGTTCCATTCCTCCATTGAGGAGGAAAAATTTAGTATTATAAATTATAGCTCAAAAAAGATGCGGGCGATGGAAGAATCGAACTTCCGCCAACGGTTTTGGAGACCGTTGTTCTACCACTAAACTAATCGCCCTAATTATAGAAACCGGCAAGCCGATACATATAGCACAACAAAATCCGCAGATGCGGATAGATTGTAGCAAAATAAGGCTAATTTATCCAGTTAGTTTAGCTTCTTTGTGCTTTGTATTTTTCTTGCAAGTTTTGCAGAATTTCTTTAATTCAAGCTTTTTTGTGACAAGCTTTTTGTTCTTGCTAGTAAAGTAATTGCCGTTCTTGCAGACAGTGCATTTAAGCTTTAAAAGTCTATCTTGTGACATAGTGGGTATAGGATACTATAGAACATCAGAAAATGCAATGGGTTTCCCTCTCCTTTACAAGGAGAGGGTTGGGAGAGGTTCTTAATTAGGAACCTCCCTTCAGTTCCCTCCTTAGTAAGGAGGGAAGGAATTACACCGAGATTCTAGGCAAAAGGGGGCTGATTCGGGTCGTGACCTCGTAATTAATGGTCTTGGTTTGAGAGGCTAGATCTTCAGCCGATATTGTCTCCCCTTTTTGGCTTCCGAGAATAATAACCTCATCTTCAGGCTTCACTCCTTTGATATTGCTAATATCAACGACAAACATATTCATAGCTATACGGCCTAAAATAGGTGCTCTCTCGCCTCTAATAAGAACCTCGCCATTCCCTGATGATAAGCGACTAATGCCGTTCGAATAGCCTTGGGGTATGACAGCGATCAGGGTCTTCTTTTTTGTAATGTACGAGAGACCATAGCCGATAGACTCGCCAATTGGTAAAACTTTTACTTGGGCAACATGCGTGATGAAGCGCATCACAGGCTTAAGCTCAATTTTCTTTTGCCAAACTTTTTGTAATTCCACGCTTGGCCACATACCATAGAGACCTACGCCTACGCGTACGATAGAATGCAAACCCCGCCACTTTTCATAGGCGAGGACTCCTGATGTTGCAGAGATATGGGTTTTAATGTTTTTATATTCTCCTTCCTTAAAAAGCTTTACTGCCTCTTCAAAATCTTTTATTTGTTTATTTGCATGAGAAAAGTTAGTTGCCCGTCCGAACGATTCATCCAGGCTGATATCCTCAATATTTGCAAAGTGCGCATATATACCATCAACAGCAAGATGTTTCATTTTCTTAATCTCAGTAAGAAACCCTGGGACTTGTGATGGCAATATGCCTTCCCTTCCTAAATGTGAATCAATCGCAATATGAACTTTCTGCCTGCCCGAATGACCGTTCGGTCTGGTGGGCTTTACTCCGAGTTTACGAGCAGATTCGTTTACAAGAAGAGCGTGATGTAGATCAAATACTGGGAGTATGCATCCGAGCTTTATTGCGCGAGTGATATCATTTTTACCGACATATCCAAGTAAAAGGATTGGTTTTTTTGTAACAGGACGGATCTTCTCGAGTTCTTCAACGCTATTGATTTGGAAATAATCGACATAGGGATTCAGAATTTTCACCACATCTACATCTCCATGACCATACGCATTGGCTTTTACAACTCCTGCAATCTTTGTCCCTCGTTTTACGATACGTCGAAACTGCTTGATATTGTGAATCAAGTTCTTTTTTGAGAGTTCAATGTATGATAAAGGTAATTTATTTTTCATTTTGATTTTCTGCCCATTTTTTAAATTCTTCTATATCATTATCTGTGCCAAGTATATGTATTTGTTGATTATCAAAAACTGCAATTTCTTCGTTCATATACATAAGAGCATCCGCACCATCAGCCTTCAGCTGCTTAAGCTCATCATCATTAATTAAAGCCATGCGTGCGCCATCTATTGCTTCTTTTGGATTTCTAACATTAAGAACAGCGGCAACTGTCCCCGAATGAGTCAGATCTTCTCCTTCTCTTCTACCTTTTTTATAATCATCTGCATAATCTACACCGAACGAAAAATAGACCCCATTCACATAAGTATTCAGGTCTGTGTTGAAGTATCTGTTATTAAACACCTCAATCTTTTTTACATCTTTACTGCCATGCCAAAGAACATCTTTAACCTTACTTTCAGGGAAAATAGATTCTAGATACTCTTTATATAATTCTTTCGCATGGTTTGATGTTTCTAAGCCTGGTTTCGTATAAGATTTTAAATGGTTCTGTATTTCATACCCGTCTGGCAATATTCTCATATACTTTAGATTTTTTTGGTTTCCGTAATACCATAGTATATTTGTCTTATTATTTGATTCCACTCTGTTTAAAGGTGAGAATGTTCTTGATTTATCTTTTGTTTTTGATGGATCAAGGTTATTTTGTAATAATTGGAAATTCTTAAAATATTCTTCAGTTGAACTTTTTTTCCCAAAATACTCAGCAAAATCTAAAAGATGTACTGCTAGCTCTAGTTTGTTTTCGTTGGTGCCGGCTGCAAGGAATCTAAAATATTGCTCGATAAAAAGGTCAACTTTCGTGTACCAATCTTTATCTTTTCTAACATCATTGAGTGACACTTCATCTAGACTAACATTTCTCATACCGAAAGTCTGACGAACATTCTCATCTGGATAAATTTCAAACTTATGCAAATAAACACTCGCAAAACGGTCAAACCAAGTGTATATATTTGAAATTATTTCATCAATCTTTCTTTCATCATCATAATTTAACTTTTCACGACCAAATCTTCCTGCTGTAAGAACATTTTCAAGCTCCTTACCTTGTCCTTCATAAAAACCTTTAAGGAATAACTCAGAAATTCGATTCCATTCTTCATTTAACCTTTCACGAAGTTCTATAACATTCTCTACTGTGCCCTCTGGTCTTTTTTCTATAATTTTTCTTTGTAATTCTTGAGGATATACTGATATGATATTTAACCATTCTTTATTCTCAGAATGTTTTTTGTAGTATTCTTTTAAATCTGACGATAATTCCTTTTCTGATTTCTCTTTTTGAATCGAATTTACTAGAAATAAACGAGACGCTTTTTCAGTGATTTCAGCTAATTCAGGATTTAATTCAAATACTTCTTTTATATTTTCTAACTGTTTCTCGGAAATAGCTTCTTTACTTTGAAAGGTTTGGTCTTGTTGTGGAGTGAAATTTGGCTTTCGTTCTGGCATACGGGCTTATTCTAGCATTTTAAGTATATTTTGGTATACTAGCCCTGTAAATGCCAGGGTGGCGAAATTGGTAACCGTAATCGACTCAAAATCGATCGTCGCAAGACTTGAGGGTTCGAGTCCCTCCCCTGGCACTTGAAAAATAAGAAGCTTTTAGCATATATAGTAGGTGTAGCAATTGGAGATGGTAATCTATCGAATTCGAATGGTCGTGCGGTTAAACTTCGCATTAGCTGTGATAATAAATATCCTATTTTGAAAGATCACATTAAGAAATCATTGCAACTCCTATTACCGAAAAATAAAGTTTCAGAAATAAAAAGAAAGGGCTGTGTTGATGTGTATGTTCATTCAAATATGCTTGAAGAACTTCTTGGGTGGAAAGCAAAAGGTGGATCAAAATTTAGGCAGAATGTTTCAATACCTTTATGGATTTTAAACAACAAGATATATACAAAAGAATGTCTTCGAGGATTAACTCAGACAGACGGCTCGATTTATAAAGATCGAGGGTATCTAATGATAAATTTTACAACGATTATTGAAAAACTAGCATTCATCTATTTTGAAAGTTTGCATAAATTAGGATACAAACCTCAAATAAGAAAGGTCATTCATAAGGAAAAAACAAAATATGTTGTTAGACTATCAAAAAATGTTATTAATTTTATCAAAGAAATAAATCTTTGGAAAGAATAGCTTACACAAACTCAGGTTCAGTCTCGAGGGTGATGCCGAATTTTTCATAGATAATCTTTACGATTTCATCTCGAGTGCTCTCTACATCTGCCCGTGTCGCCCCGCCATTATTGACGAGAACCATGGCGTTATGAGGATAGGAAGAAATAGTCCCAAAATTGTGCCCTTTTAGCCCAGCTTTTTCAATAAGGAATCCTGATGGGACTTTTGTTTCTTTTTCATTGAGTGGGAACAAGACCATCTCAGGATATTCATTTTTCAAATTCTTGGCTATGTCATTTGAAACGATACTATTCTTGAAAAATGATCCTACGCTTGGTATATCTTTTGGATCAGGCAATTTATTCTTTCGGATCTCGATAATAGCTTGACGTATTTCCTGTATCGTAGGATTGTTGATATTTTGCTCGAGGAAATACTTTTTAACGCCTGGATAGTTTGGTATGTAGGGTGCCCGCTTCTCGAGCCTGATAGTAACTGCCACTATCACATATCTCCCCTTTGCATCACTTTTAAATATGCTATTTCTATATGAAAAATGACATTCTTCATTTGTAAGAGTTTTAAAAGCCCTATCGCTTGTATCAAATACATCTACAGACTGGAGGACATCTTTTATTTCCTGGCCGTACGCACCCACATTCTGCACTGGAGTAGCGCCGATAGTACCGGGGATAGCCGACATAGCCTCAATACCACAGAGATTTGCTTCTACTGTATTTTCGACAATATAGTCCCAAGATTCTCCTGCTCCAACCCTGAGATCTACGTGTGTATCCGTATCAGATAAAATTTCAAGTCCGCAAAACTGTATGCGGGCAGCCACAGTATTTAAAATACCGTCAGGAAAGACTAGATTGGATCCGCCACCCAATATAAAGACTGGCAGATTTTTCTCTTTCGCAAATTCGTAAAGCAAGGGTAGATCCTGTGGATCATTTAGCTCTACAAAATAGCGGAACTGCCCTCCAACTCGGAGTGTACAGTATTCTTTGATATCCACATTTTCTTTAATCTCTAACATCTTGCAATTATATCATATATGATATAAAATGCGAAATATGAAGAAATTAACAGAGACTCAAAAAATAGGCTTCTTTATCAAGAAGCTCCGCGAACGTCGGGGTATGACTCAAGGCGCCCTTGCCAAGGCACTCGGTACTTCGCAGAGCTCAATCCCTCGCATGGAGAAAGGCGAGCAGAATTTTACAACTGAGCTCTTGGCAAAGATAAGCAAGGTTCTTGAGCATGAAATTGTATCAGTCAATGATTCCCCAGACTTTCAAATTGAGGGAGGACGTAAACTCAAGGGTAGTATTACAACAAATTATTCCAAGAATGGATCGGTCGGCCTTTTGTGCGCTTCTCTTCTCAATCGTGGCATCACAACACTCCACGGTATTGCTCGGATAGAAGAAGTGTATCGCGTTATTGAAATACTCGAGAGTATCGGCGTGAAAGTAAAATGGATAGGTCAGAATTCGGTCCATATTACACCACCGAAGAAATTCAATTTAAAAAATATAAACGTAAAATCTGCAATCCGAACTCGCTCCGTCCTTATGCTTATCGGTCCGCTTATTCATCACCTTGATGCCTTCTCTCTTCCTAACGCTGAAGGATGCAACTTAGGCAAGCGTACGATCGCTGCACACAGATATGCCCTTCATGAACTAGGAGTAAGAATTAAGATAAGTCGTGATAAATATGATATCACAGTTGGAAAGCTCAAATCTGCGAACATTATTATGTACGAAGCTGGCGATACTGCTTGTGAGAATATATTGACTGCGGCAGCTGGCATCGACAAAGTTACCACAATGCAATTTGCAAGTGCAAACTATATGGTGCAGGAGATCTGCTTTTTCCTCAGCAAGCTCGGAGTAAAAATTACCGGTATTGGCACAACGACTCTAAAAATACATGGGGTGAAAAATATAAATAAGAATATCGAATATCACAATAGCGAGGATCCGATAGAATCTATGATGTTCATCTCGGCAGCAATTGTCACAAATTCAAACCTCACCATCACGCGCGCTCCGATAGACTTCCTTGCTCTTGAGCTCTACAAGCTTGCGAAGATGGGACTCAAGTATAAAATATTAAAAAAATATGAATCGTATAATAATCGCACAAAACTAGTTGATATCGAAATCATGGAAAGTACACTTACTGCTCCGCCAGATAAGATCCATGCGAATCCGTATCCAGGCATAAACATGGACAATCTTCCCTTCTTTGTACCTGCAGCTATCGTGGCCAAGGGTCAAACGATGATCCACGACTGGGTGTATGAGAATCGCGCAATCTACTTCACAGAACTCAACCGCCTCGGCGCCAATGTAACCCTTGCCGACCCTCACCGTGCTTATATCACAGGAGGCACACCCCTCACAGCAGCCCAAGTGGTCTGCCCGCCGGCGCTACGCCCATCGATGGTCATACTCATCTGCATGCTTGCAGCCGAAGGCACATCGATACTTCGTAATGTATACATGATCAACCGTGGATATGAAGAAATAGCCGAGCGATTGAATTCTATCGGTGCAAATATTAAAATACTAAAGTAATGACAAAACGAGAACAGCTTGATGAACTAAATGCTTATTGGAAAGAGCATTGTACATGTCCATTGAAGAAGACCGCCACTCAGGCGGTATTTGGCGATGGCAACGCTGAAGCGGAAGTTGTGTTCATAGGCGAGGCTCCAGGGAAAAATGAGGACATTGAGGGCCGACCATTCGTCGGTGCTGGAGGCAAGTTCTTGGCAGAAATGCTAGAGAGCATAAAGATGAAGCGAGAAAATATTTATATTACAAATATTGTAAAGTATCGCCCGCCAAATAATCGGGATCCAGAGCCTGAAGAGAAAGCAGCCTGTAACGATTGGCTCATAAGCGAGCTTAAAATAATAGAACCAAAACTCATAATTTTCCTAGGCAGACACTCTATGACTCGATTCTTCCCTACTGAAAAGATCTCTGATATCCACGGCAAGCTTCTTATAAAAAATATTCCCGAGCTTGGAAAAAAGCAGGCCTTCCTCCCACTCTACCACCCCGCCGCAGCACTTTACAATGGCGGGATGCGCGAGACGCTCATGAAAGACTTCAAGAAAATTCCAAAGGCCTTGAAGAAGCTGAATTCTTGAATTTGAGTTCCTCCTCTCCTTGATAAGGGGAGGATTGAGGAGGGGTTCCTAATTAAGAACCTCCCTTCAATTCCCTCCTTAGTAAGGAGGGAAGGAATTAACTCAATTTCTTCACCTCAATACACATAAACATAGGGATTTCCTTGCGGGCGATGTCTTCGGCTTTTTGTCGAGGACCCATCTGGCTCTGCTTGTGTGATATCCACTCTTCGAGTTTTGTAATTGCAAAGCCATTCTTTGCGAACAATTTCATATAGTACTGGAGAGACCTGTGGAAAGAAACGGTTTTGATTTTCTTTTTTAGGTTTTTCTCTCCGGGAGTCATATCAATATAGACTTTGGATTCAGACAGATATTTTCCTACAGCGCGATATTGCACGCCATCATTAAAGTACCAATCACTTCCCTGAGGAACACGGAAGCTTGGATGATTGATTACAATCACAATGTGGCCGCTCTTTTTTAATACTCGCTTGCATTCTACCAAGACTTCAGCCACATTCTCAATATTCTGTATTGCAAGAACTATAACTACCGTATCTAGGGAGTTACTTTTAATAAAGGCTGCTTTGTGAGCCGGAGATATATAGAATTTGATACCCTTTTGTGAATTTTTAATAGCAGAATCAATCAATCTTTTGGATATATCAGATCCTACGACGCTTGCACCATGCTCGAGAAAGATATTTGAAAAGTACCCTTGCCCGCATGCCAAATCATATATCTGTTCCCCTTTTTTAATATCTAGGAAACGCAGCAAATTTGGAGCGATAACTTTCGCTTGGTAGCTATCGGTATCTGTTTTGAGTAATTCATCATACCAAGAAGCTACTTTATTCCATGAGGTATCGCCTTGCTTCTTATTCGGAGTATTTTTCATATGCCCATTCTAGCAAAAAAAGAGTTCGGAGCGAAGCTACTCTATGATCTTCATGTCTTCAACTTCTAATTCTTTGTTAGGAGCCTCTTTTGAACCCTTTCGATGAATAAGAATGATGCTGACGAGTCCAATGATAATTATCCCAATCGATCCCATCCAAGCAAAGATATTGCCTGGTAAACTTTTTATACTCTTTGCATCATTTGCACTTGCGCCTAGATCATTTAGATTGATGACCGACGGTGAACTAGAATTCGAAACAACATCTGCAGTCGACCCACTTTTTGGGGAAGATGATGCCCCTTTATAACCTACTGGATAAGTGGCTAAGGATTCCTTGTTGGTATTGAGCAAGATTATAGACTGCATGTCATAGATGCTAAAATTTGTAGCTCGGCTTCCAAAACGGAGCTTCTGATTTGGCAAAATAATAGTGCCTTCAGGTATTACGAAAGGATGTATTGATCCTTGGATTATCCATCTCGAGAGATCAACTTCTAAAGTAGATTTATTACTAATCTCCACATATGGATCACTGGCCTTGCCTACCGAACTGATAGATAACAGGGGTGGAATAACAGTGATAGCGACACGGTCAGTCGCCTCTAGGACTGGACCAGTCCAAGCACGATAATAAGAAAGCATGATGACATACTCTCCTGGATAGTGGTATTCATGCTCAAATTTTGCATGTTCATATTCAGTCTTCATTGTTCCATCACCAAAATTCCATACAAAGCGACCCATCTTAATAGGCTCTTTGCTATAGCCAAACGTAGTCGCATCAACTTCAAATGGTATGCCGGAAAAAACAGTGCTTTTTGTAATTATATTCGTAGTAATTTTCGGTACTTCAATTTCTTTCTTTTTGACAGGTGATGGAGAAGTAGGATTTGACGTTTTATCTACGCCTTCATCGAAAGAGCCTGACTGATTGGTCGCACCTGGTGTAGGAACTGCGGCAAACCAAGTGTTGGTAACTTTCTGAAGTGAATTACCGTCACCGGATGCGCCTTGAGTCGCGGTAAAGGCTACATTGCTCAAAAGATTTAGATCAGGATCTTTGAGTGCAATCGTTTCCCCTTCATTATTGAAACCAGTCCAACTGCTATCAAATAGAAGTCCTAAGAAATTTGGCCAATCACTCCTAAAACGGCCTACATTCTGAGCAACAACCGCAAATCCGCCAGGTGGTACCATAGACTCTCCTTGTGAGACAAGGACATGCTTGGAATTATCAGAAAAGAAGAACCATTTCGAAAGATCAGCCGATTCAGTTCCAGTATTCTCCACTTCAACCCATTCACGATTGGTATCAGTACCATCGAGATCGTACATAATTTCGCTGATTTCAAATCCTGCATGAGCTAGACGACCAAACGCAAAAAACACTACAATAAAAGTGGCGCAAAAATAAAATATTCTATTCGTCATCATAAATCTATCGTAAACAAACGCTGATAAATTTATCTTAAATTTACTCTAATACTTTTCTTAAAACTTCTTCTGGAACTTCTTTCTCAGCAGTACGTTTCTGCCATGTATCTGTTTTTGTATCTTCCTGTTTGGCTTGTGGAATAGGAGGAACTGGTATAGGCGAATTAGTAAATTCGTGGCTTGGCCTAGTTTCTTCTTTTTTCTCTTCTGGCTTTGAAGCGGTGGCGCGAGCGAGCAAATCCTTGAGGGTTGCTTTTTTTTCTTCTGATGCTTCCTTTATTGGTAGAGGGGGTGTAGCTTGAGAAGAAGATTTTCCCACTTCATTCGGGGTAGGTTTCTTCAAACTCGAAAGAGACATTGGCGGAGGTACTGGAATCGTTTTAACTTCAGTCACTTGGGACGCTACCTTTGGTGGCACGGGTTTATTATTTTCCATACCTATCTTTTCAAGCAAACCTCGGAGTAGAGGTGATGGGCCAGAATGCTTTCTTTCGGGCGGTTTATTATCAGTTCGTTGCCCTGGAATAAAAGGAGCTCTTGTATTTGAATTTGGAGATGATTTTGAGAAGTTTGATGGAGTAGATACTCGAGGCTTTATCTCAGGCGGTTTAGTACCAGTACTTTGGAATTCGATACCAAGGAGGGCAAGGGGTTGGGTTGAGGTCCTCTCATCTTGGCGAGCGGAACGCGAAGCCACAAATCCCGTTTGAGGCTTGAGTTCCCCGCTTTTGATCTTGAACATACAGTCCTTGCAATATACGGGTCGGCCTTCTTTTGGCTCGAAAGGCACCATAGTGACTTTGCCACAGTTCGAACAGTCAGCTTTAAATTTTGCTGCTTCATCACCAACTTGGAGCATACCACTCCACTTGGAAATCTCCATTTCTACTTCTTCGCGCGGTCGGGCATACAATCTGCGAGATGTTTCGATAATCTTCTCTTTCACACCAGCAGACAGGTCAATTTTCATTGGTGGAAGCGTACTCGCCGAGAATGGCCTGCTCGTAACTCCATCAATCATGAGTTTTAAATATATGTGGTAGTTCGGCAAATTCACCAGATCTTGAGCCGTAAATTCTGGTTCAAATTCTTTCTCTATGAATTCAGCATCATCAGCGCCAACACGAAAGATGATCATCGTACCAACGTTGCCGAAAACTGCATCGCGGACAGCCGTGCCATTTTCATTGGAAAGTTGTGCAGTGTATTGGTGAGCAATGATAAGATTAAGACGATATTTTCGAGCTTCTGAAAGAATATTTGCAAATGAATCAGTCGCGAAGTTTTGGAACTCATCCACATACAAGTAGAAGTCCTTGCGTTCATCCTCGGGGATACGGACACGCTCCATAGCAGCAAGCTGAATCTTTGTAATAATCATGCCTCCAAGAAGTGCTGAGTTGTCTTCACCAACACGACCTTTGGACACGTTGACCAAGAATATCTTTCCTTCGTTCATGATCTTGAAGATATCGATTGTAGACTTTGATTGCCCGACGACATTACGGATGATAGAGGTAGAGAGGAATTGTCCGACTTTGTTCTGAATCGGAGCGATGGCTTCGTTACGAAACTGTTCACGCCATTGTTCATATTCATGCACCCAGAAGGCTTTCACAACTGGATCTTTTAAATTGCCGATGATCATCTGACGATAATCTTTGTCGACGAGAAGTCTTGGGATACCAAGAAGGGTTGTGCCGGGAGTATCGAGAAGCGCTAAGATAGCGTTATTGAGAATATATTCCATACGAGAGCTCCAAGCATTAGCCCAGATCTTGGTAAATATTCCCATCAGCCCCGAGGCAACCAAGTGTTTGTACTTTGGATCTTCGAGGGCGATAACATTGAACCCGACATTGAAATCGATATCTGCCGGATTGAAATAGATTACATCTTTAGCACGATGATCGGGAATGAGGTGAAGGATTTCTTCGACGAGTTCGCCGTGCGGATCAACAACACAGACACCTTCGCCATTATTGATATTTTGGACAATGAGGTTTGAGAGGAGGACAGATTTACCAGTACCAGATTTACCAAGGACGTACATGTGCTGACGCCTATCTTTACGCTTTATGCCGAAGATATTGTTCGTGCTGCGAAAATTGGTCCGACCAAAGTAGGTTATATCGCGGTTTTGTGGAATGTTGTTGTCCATAGATTAGCTTTATTATACAACAAAAACCTTGTTTATGGAATGAAATTTAAAGGAGAATTATTATTTAAGCTTCAGCCAGGGTTTCGCTTATGACTTTGACAATCTTATAGGGATCGGCATGGGCTGAGGGACGGCGGTCTTCGAGATATCCTTTATAATCATGGCCAACCGTCGTCTGAGGAATGCGAATGCTCGCGCCTCTGTCGCTGATTCCGACGCTGAACGCATTGATGCTCTGCGTCTCATGGCTGCCGGTCAAACGCTTGTCGTTCTGCGAGCCATAGACATCTATATGCTTCTTATGATTGCGTTCAAATGCCTTGAAAATAGATTCGAAATAGTCCTTGCCGCCAGATGTGCGCATGCGTTCGTTCGAGAAATTTGTGTGCATGCCGGAACCGTTCCAATCCCCAGTGAGAGGTTTCGGATGAAATGTAATCGATACGTTATGCGCCTCGGCTGTCCGAATAAGTAGATACCGGGAAAGCCACAGCAGATCGGCAGAAAGTAATGCTCCTTTTGTAAAAAGTTGATATTCCCACTGCCCAAGAAGAACTTCAGCATTGATGCCTGTGACGCCTAGGCCTGCAGAGAGGCAGAGATCAAGGTGTTTCTCTACTATATCGCGCCCAGCTATATTTTCTGTCCCGATAGCGCAGTAGTATGGCCCTTGCGGAGCAGGAAACTTTTCTGCATCTTCTGGAAAGCCGACCGGCCTTCCATTTTTCATAATCACATACTCCTGCTCAAAACCGAACCACAAATCAGCTACGTCCTTTACAAGAGCTCGGGCATTTGTCTCGTGTGGAGTACCGTCGGGATTAAGCACTTCGCACATGACAAGCATCGCATCAGCTCGGCCTGGATCTGGGATCATTGCCACAGGACGAAGCAGGCAATCTGAATAGTGACCGGCAGCCTGCTTTGTCGAACTTCCGTCAAAAGACCATTCGGGTACATCTTTTAAATCTTTAATTTTACCGTCGACAACTTTCGTCTTGCTTCGCAAACTTGCCTCTGGAGTATAACCATCAAGCCATACGTACTCTAGTTTTGTTTTCATATCTATTTATGAGAAACGTTACCTTGTAATGACTAATTATATCAGTATAAAGTAAATTCATCAAAAGACACATTTACACATATCTAAAAAAGTATTATAATTCCCACATTATGCTTCCTGAATATTTCGCCTATTTTACGATTGTTATTAGTCTTCTCGGAATTTTCTTCTACATCAAGGATACTTTCCTAGGGAAGACAAAGCCAAATCGCGTCTCATGGATCTTTTGGACGATTGCTCCGTTCGTGGGAGTATATGTTCTTTACAGATCTGGAGTTTCTACTCCCCTTTTAGTAAGTACGTTTATGGCGGGGTTTGGACCTCTGCTCGTAGTCCTCGCTTCTTTTTTCAATAAACATTCATATTGGAAAGTAACAATGTTTGATATTATATGTGGCGCTCTTTCTCTCAGCGCGATTATTATCTGGGTCACAACAAAGAATGCGAATCTTTCTGTACTATTTGCAATCCTTGCCGATCTTTTTGCAGGACTTCCAACCATTCTAAAAGCTTGGAAGCATAGTGAGACAGAGAGCATTGGGCCATATCTTTATGGCAACCTTAGTTCGCTTGTTACTTTTTTGATTATTACTGATTTTTATTTTTTAAATTTCGCTTTTCCGCTTTATTTGCTTATAGCCAACACGATTATAATTATAGGAATAAAGAAAAAATATCTATCTGGACTGTTTACTAACAAGTAGCTACACTACTTTATACTCATTTCTAACGATCGTATAAATTGAGTATAAGTTAATCCGCTCTTCCATGTGTCATTCGATATTCAATGATCTGACTGACAAGAATGCCGCCGAAACATATAGCCATGTAGCCGGCAATCGCTTCAAGATATGTGAGCGGAATATGCCCGAGCATGCCGAGTATGAATGCAGAGAGCCATGAGGCAAGCGATATCGCTCCCATGGCAAATGATACTTTGCGAAGCTTCACGTATTTATGATGCATGTTCGTATCGGTGAAATTCATTTTGCGTAGCGCAGGGTGAATCAATCTCCAGAAAGCGTAGCCATTTACGATAATCACCGCAACAATCGTCATTTTCACTAAAAATTTCACTGAATAAGCGTACTTGAGAGGTTCCGAAAGAAAAAGCGCGAGTCCACTGAGAATTATAAAGAAAAGACTAATCCATATAATATTGGAAAGCGTAGCGAGTGTCCGATCTTCATTCGCTTGGATTTTCCTGTCCTTGATATAAATATTAAATAGCACATCCGAAATAAGTGCCGCCCCCATGCCAGCAACCACAGACAAGACGTGAATAATCACAGATATATGTTTATAGTTTGCGAAAAATTCTATTGTTTCAGTCATACAGGGATATTATACACGATTAGATAGACTAATTAAATTCTATTTGAAAGCACTTTTCGCAGTATATGGCTTCGGGTCTCTCGGGTGAATAAGTTGTCTCAAATTCAATAGCACACTTCCCTTCGTGTTCATGTCCTTTCATATCACACATACAAGCTCTATGCCAGAGTTTGAAAGGATTCCTTTTGTTAATACGAGCCTGATGACGACAATAGAAGCATCTTCGTGGAATAGGTATCAGCATCTTGCGATAGAAAGTTAGTTCATTTGGAATTATTTTGTAATTCCTCTTACACTCTATACAAGAAAGTACTTCATCAGTGATTGTATCAGAGATATCGTGAATAGATTCAGGGATATTTTCGGGTGTTATGGTTTCCTTTCCTGTTGTTCTTTGAACATTGTCCTGCCAATTGTATCCTCGAATCTGTGCTTCTTCTTTTGAAAATGGCACTAGCTCAGGTGCGTGGGATTCATTATATCCAAACACAGACAGCTCAATAGGATAAAATTCTCCGTACTTATAGACTATACCCATTTTGTCGATATACGGCATAGTATTCATATGCTCGATTACCTTAGGAAGTAATGCTTCGTATTCTTCTTTTGTATACTGTTTATTTAAAATGCAGTAACTAGAGTTACGAAGCCCAACACAACCAAAAACATGTTTACAATTGTGGCAATGTTGAGAATAACGTATATCCTGACTTTTGACTGAGAAGATTCCAAACAGATTTAGCTGCGAATGATCCGCGACTATCGTTTCATAACATTCTGACATTTCTCCTGAAGTAGTTATGTCGTAAGAATCTTTCGATCCAGCACTACCTCCTGCAAAATCAGAATATTTAATATTTTCACCATTTTTAATGATAAAAGAATTCTTTACATTTTTTGAAAAAGAAATAATATCACCAGTACAATTTGTACTATGATATATCTGAGCAAATCTTCTATGGAATTTAGTAAGCAAAGAATTAAACTCTTTATTTGCTTTCTCTACTCCTGAAAATGTATCGAGTCTATAACTCTCAAGTATTTTTTCATATTCCTCTTTAGAGTACTGCTCGTTCTTGAAATTATATTTCTTATTATGAAGACCAAAGCACATGAAGCAATCGGAGCAACCTACGCAATTGTACAGGAATTGTGAATTCAAGCATGATTTTGAGAATTCTGAATATTTAAGCTGATAGGATTGGCTCGACATTATACACTCATACATCCATTCGTTTGTGGAGCGAATATTCATGCAGTCCATCATATTCTTACCAGCAAGGACAAAGAAGCTGTACATGACATTTTCTGCACGCCAACCTACAAAGCACATATAGCAATCTTTTGAAAACCACCAGTCATGAGTGTACTCACAATTGATACTTGCGATTCCATCATCGTTGACTACAGCTATTTGAGGTACTTTTTGTAGCAAATCCCTAAATTGCGAAAAGAATGGCCTAGAAAAATCATAGTCTACTCCATCATCAATTGGACTCCACGTATCTTTCCACCAACATTTATTGCAATAGACAGTAAAATCAGATTCTGGAGAATATAGAGAAACAACTGATTTATCACATTGCTCGCACTTTCGGGAATAGAGAGACATATTGTTGCGCCATGCCCAGCGTCTTTGCCTTCGACAATCTGGGCAAAAAGTCGGCGCAGGTACGCTGATTTTCTCATAAAACCCAAAATCATCTGGTTCTATGTTGAAATCTTTTTTACAATTTTGGCAGTTTCGGGTTTCCATATATTTATATTACCTCTTTTTGATAACAAGACTCACAATAAATGATCTCAGGTCTACCAGGAGCATATGGAGTCTCAAATTCATTTCCGCAATCTGCAGTATGATCGTGCCCTTCTTGCTTACACATACATGAACGGTACCAGAGTGTAGAGGGACCTCGCAACTCAAAACGCCGTTTGAGACGACAAAAAAAGCATTTGTGTGGCACAGGTATCCGCCATTTTTTATAGAAATTTAATTCATCAACAATTATTTTATAATTTCTATGACACTCCACACATCCAAGTATCTCTTGTGTAATTAAGTCAGATACATCTTCAATTGCATCAGGAATTTCAACTAATGTTGTTTTCCCTCTAGTTTGCTGGATATTTTCTTGAAAACGTAAACCTTTTTTCTTGGTTTCCTCTTCTAATAAAGGAAATGATAATTCAGCCATGGACTCATTATATGCAAAAGGCGAATACTTCATTGGAAAAAATTCACACCACTCACCTGTTTTTTTCATGTGCTCAATAATATTCTCTTTGAGAGATTGGTATTCTGTCTTCGAGTATTCTTTATTGAAAATAGAATATTTTGCATGCTTAAGTCCAACACATCCAAAGCAATCAGCACAAGACATGCAAAAATCTGTATACAACACATCGGATGATTTCCAGGTGTAATTAGTAAAGAGAGCTTTTCGTGAGTGATCAGGAGTAAGGCCTTCATAACATTGTTCTAACTCTCCCCCAACGCATAGATCATGACTATCCTTTTCCGTGTCTCCGTTTTCAAGATATTTACAATCTTCAGCACGACGGACATGGAATACTGAGAATGCATTTTTACTATTCACAAGATTGTTGCCTGTAGATGTAGCGCAATTAAGCAAGAAACTGTATTTATGAGGTTGAGTCAGGGCAAATTCATTGAATTCTAGAAGGGCTTTTTCTGTGCCAGAATAAGTGTTGAGCTTATATTCTTTTACAATTTTCTCATATTCTTCCTTTGAATATTCCTGATTTTTAAAATAATATTTTTTATTTCGTAATCCAACTGACATAAAACAGCTATCACAACCGTGACAATCGTAACAAAGAGAACAATTAATCAGGGATGTGCAATTTTGGATATAGCGGGAACCGAAGCATTTTTCACTATATAATGCTTCATAAATCCCATCGCTTGTGCCAAATATTCCCATACAATCAACAGCTCCTTTGGCATCAGCCCCATATGAGAAATACATGCAATCTTCTATCTTCCACGCCACCATTGCCATATAGCAATTACGGCTGTATTGAACATTTTGTACATATTCGCAATTTTCACTACCACTTCCGTTATCATTAACAAGCGCTAAAGTAGGTATCTTTTGTCGGAATTCACTAAATTGATCAAAGAATGGACGATTAAAGTCAAAATCTTGAGCATATTCTTTTGGATCCCACGCATCGCTCCACCAGCATTTATTGCAATAAATAACTTGAAGGTTATCTGGAGAATAAATAGAAATTATTTTTCTCCTACATAAATCACATTCGCGATTATAAAACACATAATCATTCCGCCAAGATAGTCGGCGCTGTCGTCTGCAATCTGGACAATGTGTTGGCGGAGTAACGTTTAACTTCTCATAAAACCCAAAATCATCTGGTTCGATCATAAAGTCACCCTTACAATTCTGACATATTCTTTTTTCTGTTAGGTCATTCATTTTAATTTTGCCTGCCCGCCATAGCTTTCGGCATCAAGCGATATCAGGCGGGGCAATTTCTAGTTTCGGAGTTCATAACTATTTTTTCTTTATTATTGGAATACCCAAATCTTGGCAGATTTTCTTGCCAGTATGAGTATTCACTTCGTTGTGGCGTGGGACAGTGGAAGTTCTGCCATTCTTAATATTATGCCATACACTGTGGGATGCTCCATCACGGACAAAAACACACCCGTATTTACGAATATGTTTTATGAGGTCAACCTGCTTCATAGTATTTTAGGCAAACACTGCAAGATTTTCCCGAGTGACAACTGATCTGCCTTCGGATTTCTTAGACAGAAGACGGTTCGTTTCAAGGATAAGTAGAAGAGCTTCTTTCAAATTATTTTTTGTTTCCGCCAAAGTCTTGCCTTGAGTATTTACACCAGGGATTTCTTCAATCCAGCCTGCGTACCAATGCCCTGATTTTTTATATATTGCTGTAAATTGTCGCATTGACGTTTTCATATGTGCATTGTAGCAAAAACACCCTAAAATATCAATATCAACTTTTTTCATTTATGATTGAAGATTTAAATATCTCGGGCCGATGAGGCTTACCGTGAACAAACTTTATTTCAAATAAGGTACCAGCTTTTATGGCCTTCGTCATACTATCGAAAAGATTTTCTTGATCATAACCAAGATAGACAACATCAGGTTTGATTTCTTTGACGATGTTGTATGTTCCCTCTTCCGGATCACCCAAAAATACCAGATCAATCTCTGGAACCTCAAGAAGCATCTTGATGCGGTCGGTTTCTCTATGGAGTGGGAGTTTTCCTTTTAATTTATTCACAATTTCATCACGAGCAACGACAGCAACCAGCCGTTCGCCTTCTACTTTGGCTTGGCGGATAAATTCACGATGGCCTTCATGTATACCATCGAACACTCCGAAGATTATTACGGTCTTTGCTGGCATATTTATTGTATCTCGTTCATCATCCACTCCTTGTAAGGATGATTGATACGACGGACATCTACACCGGCAATCAGTGGAACGCTATAGGTATGATTTTCGTTGATGATCTGCGTGACAGAATCAAGCTTTGATTCGAATGTAGTAATGAGGAGCATCGCTTGCGACACGCACTGAAGACCTTCCTCCCAGTTGTAGCAGGATTTGATTGGCCAGAAATCCACACAGGCACCTATTTTTTGCTGTATAATCATTGCGCCAAGTTTTTCCGCTTCCTCCATATTCTCACATGTAGTGTATATAAAAACCATAAATATATAGAGCTAATTACCAATAGCAAGAGAACAGACCTTTGTACTTTAAGTGTAGCACTCTCTGGTCAAAAAGAAAGTTCGACTAGTTTAGATTCTGTTGGTAGCATTCTACACAAGCTACGCGCTCATACTCCCAATCTCGTGGATAATAAGCCATAATATCTTTGGCACAATATATACAACTATACGGTTCGCTCTTCGTTTGACTCATTGGCACCATTCTTTCTTTAGTTCTGATATCAAAATGGACACGGGGTAGTGCAATATTTTTCCTCTTTAGAAATGCAAACTCAGCATCGGCTATATTGTACCTCCAACCAGTCACAGGGCAGATAAGAGCTTGTTTTGAAATTGAAGTATCGACATCTAAAATTGAGTCCGGGAGCTCGGATGTTTCCATCCCTTCTATTTTTTGATTAATATCCTCTTCCCAATATCCTCCTTTTTCATTTATATATTCTTTCGTAACATCTGGAAAATAAATCGCTGCTGTTGAGAAATTATATGAGCATAATCCCAGAGAATATGGAGGAAACTTGCCGTATTCACTTCGTACTTTCATATCTTCAATAATTTTTGCTTTAAGAGCTTCATAGGCTTCTTCGGTGTATTGCCTATTAAGAATACAATATTTTTTCTTGCGCAATCCGACACATCCAAAGCAATAATCAACTTCTAAACATTGATCACAATATTCACTATAGCGGGCTCCATCGCACCATATCGAATATTTCAATTGATAGGCGCTTGTGCAACAGCTATTATTCCCCGAAACTTCAATCTGCCAACATCCGGTCATATCAATACAATCTTTTGCTTTCAATCCACGCAAGCAATTAACACAATTCTCTGAATCTTCCCAACAATATACGTTCGTACATTGATTGCAGTTGGTCATGTATGTACCAATAGAATCATATGTCTTTATATTGAAGTTTTCTCTGTGAACAGCATCTTTCTTCAAGATTTCTGCATATCTAGCTTTAGATTTCTCAAGTTCCAAATGTGACCCCAGATTGATCGATTTCATTTTTTCCTCATATTCTTCTTTTGTATATTGGACGTTTTCTATGCAATATGACTTACCACGAAGATTAAAACACATAAAGCAGTGAGACGAATTACGGCAATCAAAAAGAAAAGCGCTATCGATACAGTCTCTGCAATTTTTTGAGAAGAGCAAATTATATGAACTAAAACAATATCCGCAGTCGTAGCAGTTATCCAAGGTAAAGACATGAGAAATATCAGCTGAATCTTTCACGTCAATCGCTCGATATCCATATAGAAGATTCTCGGCGTTTTTGATTGAACGACTCAAATAACAATTCTTTGATTCCCACGCATCATCACACCAATCGCAATCAATACTTTGGGCACCTTGCTGATGCGGACGAGGTACTTTTTCCTGGAGCTCTTTGAGTTGGTCGAAAAAGGGGCGACTGGAGTCATATTCTTGGCCATAATCCATTGCATCCCACTCATCGCTCCACCATTCTTTAGAAGTATAAATTGGATATCTTGCATGCTCCGGCAAGACAGTGATCAGGCTTTCCCCCGAGAGATCAGACCTGCCTGTTCGGAATTTTCCGAATGGCCAGAAAGCCATATGTTGTTTCCAGCGACATGACGTACAAATATCTGGAATAGCAATATCAACTTTCTCGTACATCCCTTTTTCTTTGTCTGTTATTTGGAAGGAAGTATTGCAGTGGGTACAGATTTTGTTTTCCATAATAGTTTTTTAATTAAATTAATGGTTCACTTGCTTTTTCTTCTACTACGGCTTTTTCACTTTCACCATAGGCTGAATTCTTGCCGCCAGTAATAGCAGCTTTTTCTTGCGCGGATCGGATGATTGTAGATTCTTCTTCGGCGATAAGCCTCTGGGCATCGCCTGCTGGGATAGCATATTTTCGTCGAGAAGCTTCTATGACTCTTTGTCTATATGATGGATGCGTAGCTGGAAGCACGCGGAGCGTCTCAGCTGAGAACGGGTCATAAGACTCTCCGTCTATCGTCATCTTCACATAGAACTCCCCCACTCCCAGGTTAATCATATCTTTGACATCAAATATAGGCGAGAACTCCGGCTTGAGCTTTACTGCATCGTCACCTCCGACACGGAATGATATGATCGAACCCACGTTACCAAGAACTGCCGCTTCGACTTTCACAGGAATCTGCCCGACGTATTGGTGAGCCATGGTTAGATTGATGGCATATTTTCGTGCCTCGGATAAGAGGTTCTCAAACGTATCCGTCACGACGTTCTGGAACTCGTCCACATATAGATAGAAATCTTTACGCAGGTGAGCTTCCATTTTTGCCCGAGCCATTCCTGCTTGCTTGATCTTGGTCAAGAACATGGCTCCGAAAAATGAAGAGTTTTCCTCGCCGATTTTTCCTTTAGAAAGATTGATGAGTAATATTTTCTGATCATTCATCATCTGTTCAATATCAATTTTATTTTCTTTCTGTCCGAAGATATTGCGTAGCATCGGATCAGAGAGGAATTGCCCAAGCTTATTGACGAGCGGGATGATAGCGTCTGTATCGAACTTCTCAGACCAGTCCGCGAATTCGATAGCCCAGAATCTTTTGACCATGTCATCCTCGATATATTCGACGACTTTCTGACGGTAGTTACGATCAGTAAGCATCGAGATCATTCCGCGCATAGTCGCATGCGGATAGTCGAGTAGCGCGAGTGTCGTGAAGCGAAAGACGTGCTCTAGACGAGGAGTCCAGTTTGCGCCGAACTGCTTGCGGAGCACTTCGATGAGGCCTTGAGTCAGCTGGTGCTTGAATGTAGGATCGACATTGGCTAGCGGATTGAAGGATGATGGGAATTCAATATCGCCCGGGTCGATGATGCACACATCTTCGATGCGCTCTTCGGGAATGAACTCTAGGATATCATCTATAAACTCTCCGTGGGGATCGATGATGCAGACGCCATGTCCGTATGCTATATCTTGGCGCACCATGAGCTCTTGGAGCTTGGACTTACCTACTCCGGACTTACCGATAATATAAAGATGGCGGCGGCGATCGACTCGCTTTATACCAAAGACGAACTTCTTCTCTTCGAGTGAAGCCACATAGTTCGTACGGCCGATAAAAGATACTTCACTCGGATCAGACTGCCCTAAAGTAGGCAGATCAGGAGGTGGAGGGGCGTATTTAATTATTTGAATCTTGTTCGGTTTGTTGAGTGCCATGTTAGAACATACATTATTGACGCATTTCCTCGTTACTTCACTTGCTTACTCCTGCAATGTAATAATATACATCTTAGTCGCAAGCCTCGCTTGTGCCTCGAACTGCATTCAATACTGTAAGTTCTATAAATTGTATCAAATTCGCATAAAATAGTATAATAATCCTAGCTATGGCAGAATCCGAAAATAAGACCGGTACAGATAAAAAAGGAAATATCCTAAAACAACTTGGCCCGGGATTAGTTTCCGGTGCTGCCGATGATGATCCTTCAGGTATTGCTACCTACTCGCAGACCGGCGCTCAATACGGCACAGGCTTGCTTTGGCTTGCGGCTTGGACGTTGCCACTTATGGCTATGGTTCAAGAGATGTGCGGTCGCATCGCGCTCGTCACAGGACAGGGACTCGGATCTAATATCAGAAGAGTATTCTCAAAAAGAGCTCTCATATTCTGTACGGTTCTCCTTTTCATCGCCAATACTTTAAACATTGGCGCCGATCTCGGAGCTATCGCCAAGGCTATTGAACTAATATTCCCAAAGGCTTCATTCATATTCTTGATCGTCGTAGTGGGAATGCTCGGCTTGCTTCTTCAGGTCTATATCCCCTATAAAAAATATGCCAGTGTCCTCAAGTGGCTGGTCATTACTCTTTTTTCATATATTGCGACGGGATTTTTGATCGATATGGATTGGTCTGCCCTTCTGCATGACGGATTGATACCGGCGATCACATTCTCAAAAACGCAAATCTTGCTCATCACAGCAATACTCGGTACAACCATTTCTCCCTATCTTTTCTTCTGGGAAACTTCGCAAGAAGTCGAAGAGCAGATCGCCGAAGGCATGGAGACAGACGCTTCTCGTAAAGGAACAACAGATAAAGAAGTAAAGAAGATGCGCATTGATGTGTGGGTAGGCATGCTCCTTTCAAATCTCGTCATGTTCTTCATTATAGCCGTATGCGCCAATACTCTTTTTGTGAATGGAATCACCGATATTGCTACCGCAAGCGACGCGGCAAAAGCGCTTGAGCCATTTGCAGGCCCTTGGGCAAAATATTTCTTTGCTATTGGTATCATCGGCACCGGGATGCTTGCGATTCCCGTCCTCGCCGGGTCAACATCCTATGCCATGTCTGAAGCATTCGGATGGAAAGAAGGACTATACAGGAAACTCTCTCAGGCAAAAGCATTCTACGCAGTTATTTCAATCTCAATCGCTATCGGCATTCTTATTAACTTCATAGGAATTGATCCGATCAAGGCTCTGATCTATTCTGCCATCGCCAACGGCATCGTCGCACCATTTATCCTCGTCTTTATCGTAAGCATCAGCGCAAGCAAAAAAGTCATGGGTAAATACAAGAACTCCCCTTTCGGCAACACTATGGGGTGGACCATAACTCTCCTTATGAGCATTACAGCAGTAGCGGCGATAGTGTCGTTATTTTAGTTGACAAAACAGCTATAAATACCTATAATCCGATAGACGGTTTATTTATTTTTGACCTTTTAAAAAAAAATTAAAAATCATATTTATGACAAATTATCAAATTTTCGGACTCTGCCTGAGCGGAGCGTTATTTTTGGAATCATTCTTTATAATGATCTTCCGTTGGGATGATGATGGAAAATCGTCATTCGAAAAAATTTCAGGTATTATATGCCTATATATTATCTCTTTGTTGGGATATGGAGTAGGCCTCACGTGCCTAGCCGATACATTTTCCGGGATTAACTTAGCCTGTGTAATTGCTTTTACCCTGATTGTAGGATATATGATCTATAAAATTATAGACACTTATAATCCAAATTTCTTTAAAGCACCTTTTGATTTTAGGGAAATTGGAGTTAAGTAAACATCCGTGAAAAAACGATTTAGGCCCTGCTACATTATTAAATACATGTATGAAAGAGACATGTGATCGAAATGCTAGTGGGGCTTTTTTTATTGTAAAATAGGCAACTACTTACTATTGCAAAAAGATAAAAATACGGTAATATGGATGGACTGGGCCGATGTGATAGATATCGGCACCTGTAGACGGGCCGTTAGCTCATCTGGTAGAGCACCTCATTTGCAATGAGGGGGTGGCAGGTTCGAGTCCTGTACGGTCCACTCGTTGAAAAAGTAGCCCCGCACTTGCGAGGCCTTTTTCTTGAGTGGACCGTAAGAAAGTGCTAAACGCACTTTCGTCAGGACGAGAAAAGGTTCTTCCTTATTTTTGAAAATGTATTCATTTGAGAAAATGGAAAACCTGCACTGATCCTGTAAGGATCGAGATTCCTGTACAAAAAGAGAAAATCTTGAGTATATCGCACGGAGCAGAGCGAGTACGATACGAAAGATGTACCGTCCATGTAATGGAAGAGTCCTAGAAAAGTACCCGCGACCGTAGGACGAGAGATTCCTGTCAGGACGAGAAAGACTTTATATGCTCATCAAATTCGCAAGGACAGTCCTTGCGAATGATATCTGGGATACAAATAAAATAAAAGACTTCCCCTACTCCATACAGTAAAAGCCCTTATAAAATAAGGGCTTTTACTGTATATCATAAGATTGACATATAGTTAATATTTTTTTAAGATATTAACTATGAATGAATCATCAAAACTTGAGCATCCTCCCTTAAAAGATAACTATGAAATTAGAGTAGGAAATAGTGGTTTGTCTCTAGAAGAAGCGAAGAAAAAAATAGAAGAACTCCGATCTGAGCTTCGGGAACAAGATAGCGATAAGGAAGCAGTGATTGAAACTCCCGAACATCAAAAAAAGATAATCATGGATCTCAATGAATGTTTTGATAAGGAAATGCGTCTGTATGGAGTAAAACCTCAAAAATTAGAATTAGAAAATTTTTGGACATTGAATTATAAATCCTATGAAAGGGGTTACTATAGTGGAAAATTTAAGTTGGAGTCAGGTAATCTGATTAAGAAGGCAAAGACAAATGAGATTATTTATAAAAAAAGGAAAATTCCTAAGGATCTTCGTTCAATGCCATCACAGTCATCACAACCCCAAGAACTGGTGGATGATTTCCCTTTACCAGAGGATGTATGGGAAACTGCACATGAAATGTTTCATTTGAATGGTAGAAAGATATCCTATCTTCAAAAATATGATGATGGTGGTTTTCAGGAGATACCTATGCGCATTGGGTATTCCATTATCAATCCGAATACGGCGGTAAAGGAAGGGAAAAACCCTGAATGGGATGATCATTTTTTGGGCTTAAATGAGGCTATCACTGAGAGATTAACAAGCGAATTTTTGTATAAATATTTTGACAAGCTTGTTGCTGATAGAGTTGACTATAAAAAAGAAGAAATTCTGGATAGGGAACATTTCGAAAAAAGAAACATCAGCGCCCATTCTTATATAAGAGAAGTAAATATTCTTGACCAAATTATTAATCAAATAAGTAAGGAGTCAGGAAAGGATAAAGATGTTATATGGGAGGATGTAAAGAGGGGCTACTTTACTAGTGATACACAATTTACACGAATGGTTGAAAAAACATTTGGACCTGGATCACTTCGTGTACTTTCCGAAATGAACTCAACTGGAAGAGCTTTTTTTGATAGTAAGACTGGAAAAACAACCGCTCTGAAAATGAGTAACCAGTATAATTTGTTCGTTAAGTATTTTGACCTTTCTATCCCACTTGAAGAAAGACAAAAAATGGTCATACTCTTTTTTGATAATCCTGATAAAATTGAAGGTCAAAAGTATATGGATATGATACAAAAAGCTGCATAAACAAGATACTTTCTATTTGTCTGTAATACCATCACATATATCACGGTCAGCCTATAACAAAAAATCACTCCATTCTGGAGTGATTTTTTGTGTTTTATAGACTCTTAATCTTCCTTAATTGGAGCGAGTGGATTCGTCTCAATAGGAGTAAGAAGAGGAATTGGCAAGTTAAGAGGTGGACACATGATGTTGTTCACTTCAGTCTGAGTCGTGAGATAGAAGATGCCAGTCGGCGCTTTAGATTTAAAGCCCCACGGAGTTAGAACTTTATCTGCATGTTTCAACTGGAAACTCTTGAGCCACTTTTCAGTGCCATATCCAAACTTTCCATCTTCTTTAAGGCCTGCTTTCATGTAGTCATTCAAGAACTTCTGAAGTTTCATCACCGCGTTAACGTCATTTTTGTAACCTCGACGTAGGAATTTGTCTACATAGATTCCACATGAAGTCTCCGCACCAAGAACTTGACCTTGTCGAACAGTCCTTGAACCACTACTACTACCAAATGGACCGTTGCTTACGCTATTATTGTTAGTGACTGCAAAGTGAGCGTTTAAAGATGTATTGCTTGTTAGAGTTACTGAACATGAAGTGCTATTGCCTGTACATGTTCCCGCACTACCTGAATTTGTTGACCATGAACTATTGAAGTTTGATCCTTCGTCCGGAGTGACAGTTAGATTTACGACAGTACCTTCATCATATGTTTCTTGGCAATCATTCACATTTATTTCTGATTCTTCTCCCACCGTAGGATTACTATCGCAGTAAATGCCCGCGCCTTGAACTAACCCATTACCATCGCCATTTGTAGTAATTTGTAGGGTAAATCGAGATGAAGGTGGAGGTGTAACATCTCCGCATTTTTCATTGACCACGATTATGTATCTGTCAGAAGTAATGTTCTCATAAGCTGGAACTTTCTGGCTAAGAGTAGCTAGTTCTGCCTCAGAGAGTGATGTACCTGTCTTATATCCAAGCAGTCGGTATTTGCCTTCTGGACAAGATTCTGAGTCTGTTGGGACTACTACGTCGCCATCTGTTATTTCAAAAGTCGAGTAATCGGCTGGCGCATTCATAGGAGATGTGTCGGCCGCATAACGAAGCGCTGCCCCGCCTTGAGAGTCCCCGAGTTCATACCCAGCTGATGTACCGCTAAGATTTACTGCATTCCATGTAGCCATCATTCTAAATGATGGAGCAGCAGAGTCATTTGGAATCTGTGATGTTGTTTCTCCGTCATTGAGATACTTATATACGTGGACTTTAAGTGTTGTTGCTTCTGTTTCTGTCTGACTGTTAACTATAGTAAACGTCTCTGTTGGGTCATTGACTACGACTTCACCAGTTCCAGAAACATTTTCCCATCCGTCCTGCATAATCTCATCAGCAGTATAAGTACCATACGGGACACCTTTAAATGTCACACAGCCATCTTCATCAGTGACTCCAGTGTATCCGTGTTTTGCGTTTACAGTGATGTACCCTGAGTTATCAGTATAATTATTGTCCAGAATCTTAAATGACAAATCCCCTAGAACTCCAGTACTAGTACCGAGAGCATACTCATGAGAAGGGTTAAACATTGAACCCCAATCTGTAACTGCATTATTGAATATGACACCTAGATATCCTTCATAGGGCGATAGGAAATCATTGACTCGCACCCATGGCAAGAATGGTCCATTATAGTCTACATCTCCAACTAATCGTTTTGAATAAGCAGCATCTGTATAATTGGCATCTGGTTCACTAGGACGATATATATATTGGCCACTTGCTTTCAAAAGGTAATCTCCTGCTGGAACTCCGAGTATATTGTGATCATTACCATCTGGCAAGACCTGTACTGAGCCGACATCTTCTCCGCCTAATGTGAGTTGCCAACCAGAGAGTGGTTGTTCTTGTTCATTGACTTTGCACATAGTCACTGTGGAAGTCTCTACTACTTCTATTGGCTCTGGGTTGCAGTTGAGACTCACATCGTCTAAATACCCGCCGAGACTAGTGTTATTGCCAGCATCCATTAGCTCAACTTTTGTTATTGCACCTGTAGCAACAAAAGTACGAGTGATATTCTGCCATACGGTGTTTGAATTTGCAGATCCATCTGCACTAACTACAGCACCGAGCGCTCCATCATTTACTTTAGGTTGGATAGCATTATCAGCCTGACTGACACCCGGACGAGGAGAATATTGGAATGAAAGAGAATACTGTTTGCCTGGAATAGTTGGAATATCTTGCCAGATAGTTACTGGACGATCACCATCGAGTTCAGCATGCTGATTGCCTGCAAACGGTGAGCCGGCAACATTGTTTTGTATTTCGAGAGTTGGATATTCAGCGCTTGCTAGCGGGTCAACCCAATTGATAGACCATTCTAGTCCTGGGGTTGATTCAGGGAAAAGGTTCCAAGAATTACTAGGTATAGCAGGAACTTCAAATCCTCCATTTTCAACAAGATTTACTTGTGGATTACATTGCAGTTCTTCTTCAACAACAACTGGCTTCATCTTATTGATGACTACTAGTGTGCGATTCTTTACAAATGCGCTGAGAGTGATGGTGCCATCGGCGTTATCTGCATTTTGGTCAAATATACTAAATTGGTTATTTACATCACTAAGTGAGAAATGAGGCGAACCAAGCAAATATTCATTATATAGTGGAGCTTCCCAAGCATCAGATGGACTAACTACTTCTTGTTCGTAATTGAAGGTAGTATTACCAAAAAACTTGATAGCTAGATTATCGTGTGATACACACTCAGCATCCAGTCCTGACACATCGGTAAGCAGGTTCGTATTGAAATCAAGTGGTGCATCAAAATCTGAATTCCCAAAGTTTCCACTTGGGACTGAGAAATTGCCACTTGTACCAGCAACAACATTGCCTTCTGCATCAAGAATTACTTTACATACAGTTATAGATCCCTTGAGTGATGGAAAATTTAAAGAAGGATCTTCTACTATTTCTTCAGCAGGTTTCTCTTCAGTGATTTTTTCTTCTGTAATTTCCTCCTGTTCTATAACAGGCTCGTCTTCGACAATAGGCCCCGGAACTGGGTCAGTATTTTCATCTACAACAACCTCTGAAGTAGGCAACACTTCATTAACATCTTCAATTGCAAGAGCAACCAGAGGCGAACTATTAAAAGCTAGGAAACTGAACATCAACACACTCGAGAGAACTTTTCTAAAATTTTTCATAATGAAATATTTACTTAAATTAATAAAATATACCCTAAAACCATAATAATAATGATAAATAACTATGATAATTCAGCCAATTGTAGACTAAATGACTACGTGAGTTTCCATTCTACCGTAATTTTCAAATATGTCAATTACCCTAAAGTGCATAACATAGTGCATAAAATGTGGACAAAAAAACAGCTAAAATACGTCTTTTTTATACAAGTAAGCTCGTCACGAACATCGTCTTGTTTATGTAAACTAGAGAGAGCATTATCGCGAGCAAAAGAATCCCATACATTATATTTTTGCGGTGTCGGCGACTCATCTCTATTATCGTCATACCTAAAAGCGCAACAAGCACAACCCACATAAATATGCGATAAATACGATCGACATACGTTGGAGTTAAAAAGAGAGATCTGTCAGACCAAGAAGAATAGCGAGGGGAGGCTGACGTTGGCGCATTTTCTGCTTTCTCTTCTGCTTCATTATTTTTTACTGATATAAATTCAGGAGTGTCGATAACTGTTTCTAAATTCTGATCTGTAGTTGCTGACTCACCTTTGACAACAGGGGCGAGGGCTATGCTTGGAGTAGGAAGTTTAATTTCTGGTTTTGTATTTTTCGTTTCCGTAGGGGTAGTTACTGGAGTTGCAGTTTTGATTGTTGCGCTAACAGGAACCTTGGCAGGTTGGCCGAACATTTGAACCACATAGGTCGTCGAGTGGCCTTGATACATACCGTCGACAGTCGCAATACCGATCTCGGTAAAATGATCATTCAAAATGTTAGCTTTATGGGTCGGAGATTTAAGCCAAGCATCTTCGAGAGTCACAGACTCTGTAAAGTCTATGGCTAGGTTCTCTCCAGCGTATGCAAATGAATAGCCTGCTTTATTGAACCAGTACCATGGAGTAATACCTGCGGGGCTTGTATGAGCAAAATACCCAAAACGAGCCATGTCATCTGCTTTCAATTGGGCTGCTTGATCAAGCACAGTACTGCGAGCAAGCGATCCTGCATTGTTTGAAGCTCGAGCATCGTTGGTTAGATCCACAAGTACTGCTGGAAGCACCGCAGCCCCCATATCAGTGTTCTTTATATATAGAGAACTACTTGCTGATATGAGAAGCAAAACAACAGCAACAATGGTAGCGGAAACTATAGAAACCTCGCGAAAAAAATGCGGCTTGTAGTCGTTATGCTTGTGTGGAATGAAATATTGTTTAAAGGCTTTGATTACCATATTCACTAAACCCAATTATACCACATAAATGAAAAATAAACAACTATTCAAAATAGTTCCAACTTCGTCCTCTCAGCCATAGCTTATGAGCGAGGCCAGACGGAAAGCCAGCAAATTTTAACTAGGTTTTGATATAATTAAATAATGACCCCTGCAGAAAATCTATTCATACTTGTAACTAGTGTAGTACTTCTAGTTCTAGCACTATATATTAAAAATATTAATTGGGAGAAGTTGGGGTTGAAACCTAAGTCTTTGTTTAGTGGCTGGTGGCAAGTGTTATTATTTAATGTCATTATTTTCCTTTTAGTGCAATTAGCAATAGTTAATAAACTTGTAACTCTTCCAGATTGGATACTAGACAAAGATCCATTATTACCTCTACTCGCAATAATCTTTCTTCAAGAAATACTATTCAGAGGGTTATTGATAAGTTGGTTGGAACGCTGGGGCAAACAAAGAGCATTGTGGTTCAGTGTAGATATCTTTGTCTTGTTTCACTTGATCTCTCCGTATACATGGACTAGCATAGGCCTTCTCTTTGCTGGCTTGACCTTCGTCGGAGGGTATTTCTGGGGTTGGCATTTCCTAAAGTTTAGAAATATTTACCTACTCGCTGTCTCTCACTTTTTAGTAGATTTAAGTTTCAATTATATGATTTTCAGTGCATTTTTCTAAAATCACTGTTCCGACTTCGTCCCAGACAGAAAGCAAAATAAGCGAAGCGCATTTTGCGTGGGGAGTGACTGAACTGCTTCAGTCATATCAGGGATTCGAAAGACTTTTCTGTGTTTTTTCAAAACCAGAAAAGTATCCACGACTGTAGGTCGAGAAATTCCCTGCCCCCGAGGCAACAAAAAAAAGGCAGTAAGATAAAATTCTTACCACCTTATCTATTTTCATTTACGAAATACGAGCCAATCTTCCTCATCTTCATGATTAGTATTTTCTACTATGCTGGCTTGGCAAATAGAGCATGGGCTAATTTTTTTGCCAAAAGTTACACCACAGGAATAAGGATAGCTTATATTGGACCTGTTTCCTTGTGGGTAGGACCCCATAGTCTCGAAAATTGAAGGAGAACTCACTCCCAAATAATCAGCAAGTTTCGGGATTTTAGTACCGATTGTAAATATGGCTCTTGGACCGGTCTTGTGAAGTTTAAACTGAGAAGTAATTTCTTTTACTATCACATTAAAAAGCTCCCCACTACTGCAATACCTCGATCCCCAAATATGACTCATCAGAATAAAAGTTTCAATCTTAGTCCCAGTACCTTCCTCATGGTAGAAGTTTGCTGCTTTCATCAGATAGTCTTTATGGTGGTCATTCCATGGATCGCTTAAAGAAGCCATAGATTTTTCAAAAGACATACCATAATTAACTTTAAGGTCATAAATAACCTTAACTCTGAATGTGTGTTTTCCAGCTTGCTCCTCAAGCCGTGTAAACCAATCTTCTTTCTCTTTCAATTGCTTGAAAAAAGGTTTGGGATTTAAATTGTTTTCAAGAAAAAATTTCAATGACTGGAATTCCCTCCTGGTGATTCCCAGATCCCTAGCAATTGCCGAAAGTTGTTGGCCTTGCTTGTTTGTAACGTGCGTATTCGCAGTATTCTCTTGCGTTTGCATAACGTTAATTTAATTTTTTAGAACAGTGAGGTTACGACCCTCATTTACGTTGCTGAATAATCAGTCTTAATGCTATAAGATCATATTTTAATCATTTAGTCAATACAAAAAGGGGCACATTCAACCTGTTAGTGCAACACCAATACCTGTGATGACAGAAATATTTAATTCTAAGTTTAGGGTTTTTTTATATTGCATCGGGATAATAGTTAATATAGTAATAAATAAAGTTGTTTAAAATTAGACAAAATATAATTCGTATGCAAGAGTTTGATGCAATATTAAAAGAGAAACTTATAAAGAGTGACGACATCTCGATCATTGATCTCGTCGACCATATCCTAAATAACGCGTATGCCGTACATGCGTCTGATATACACATAGATCCCGAACAAAACCGACTTCGTGTCAGGTTCCGGATAGATGGAGTGCTAGAAGATTCGCAAGACCTCCCGAAGAATATCCATGGAGAGATCCTCTCGCGGATCAAGATCCTCGCTGGCCTACGCACCGATGAGCATCAAGCAGCGCAGGATGGCCGATTCCGCAGTATCCTTCCAAACCTTGAAAGCATCGATGTGCGCTTATCTATTGTGCCAACCTATCACGGCGAGAATGCAGTTTTGCGCCTGCTTTCCGATAATGCTGAATCGTTCACCCTGGAAACACTCGGCTTTAGTCTTGCCGACAGGGAGAAAATCCTCCGTGCCATCAGGAAGCCGACTGGAATGATTCTCGTCACTGGACCTACCGGATCAGGCAAAACAACGACGCTCTACACCCTTATCAAGATGCTCAATTCGAAAGAAGTGTCAATCGTCACGATAGAAGACCCTGTCGAATACGAGATCGCCGGAATAAAGCAAATACAGGTTAACCCGCGGACGGGACTCGTATTCGCAAGTGGCCTGCGATCCATCCTAAGGCAAGATCCCGACATCATCATGGTCGGTGAGATCCGTGATACTGAGACGGCGAGCATCGCAGTGAATACGGCGCTGACGGGACACCTGCTCCTATCGACACTCCATACAAATGACGCATCGACGACGCTACCGAGACTACTCGATATGAAAGTAGAGCCGTTCCTTGTCGCTTCTACAGTGAGCATTGCCATCGGGCAAAGATTGGTGCGCAAAATCTGCCCCGATTGCAAAGAAAAGAAAGCAATGAGCGCGGAAGAATATGCGCTACTTAGAGAGATGTTACCACAAGGAGTAGTGAGTAAAAATGATCATTTCTTCCGAAGTCTAGGATGCGCATCATGCAATAACACCGGCTACAGAGGCAGGCTTGTGATCAACGAGATACTGGTAGCCTGCGATGAACTTCAGTCAGCCATACTGTCAAAGGCTTCAGCACGCACCATACAAGAGATCGCGATACGAAACGGCATGACAACAATGCGGATGGATGGCATTAGCAAAGCAATGTTGGGATTAACAACCATAGAGGAAGTACTCCGCGTCACAGATGAATAGATACAAGAAATATATACGAATGAGTCTTTCGATTCGTGGAGGTTTTTCGACAAAGGAACAGGCTTTCTTCGCCAAGCGACTTTCATTCCTTATACGATCCGGAGTTCCCATGCTTGAGAGTATAAATATGATATGCAGGCAGACAAAATCAGAATCAAAAATAAAAATTTTCAACAGAGTTATGCGCGACGTCGCCAACGGCCAGTCGCTCGCGACAAGTTTGGAGCGGTTCCGGAGAGTGTTTGGCAATTTCGCCATCAATATCATCAAAGCTGGTGAATCAAGCGGTACCCTGACTGAGAACCTTTCCTATCTAGCGGATGAGCTCAAGAAAAAAGATATTCTAAGGAAAAAGATCACGAGCGCCATGCTCTATCCGATCATCATCACAGTAGCGATGCTCGGTATCACCGGATTTTTGGCACTCTATATTTTTCCAAAAATAATACCTATATTTAAAGGATTAAAAGCCACCCTACCGTTCTCGACAAGAATGGTGATATTCGTTACCGACCTCGTGCGCCATCAGGGAATATATATCCTCCTCGGCCTTTTGGTCATTGTGATATGCACGATCATCTTGATCAGAAAAAAGCCACGGGCGAGACTCATCTTTGATGGCTTTGTTTTACGATCCCCGTTTGTGGGAAGAATTGCCAAAACTTATAACCTGACAAATGCTTGCCGTACGCTCGGGCTTCTCCTTGAAAGCGGGCTGTCTCTCAATAAATCCCTTTTGCTTATGGCTGATACCACTGAGAACATGCAGTACAGAAAGTCATTTGCTGATCTAGCTCTTGGAATTATGAAAGGCAAGAATATCTCGGAGCTGTTAGGCGCTTACCCTAGCCTCTTTCCAGATATGATTGGCCAGATGATTGCCATTGGCGAAAAAAGTGGGAACCTGTCAAATACTCTTATCTATCTTTCTGAATTCTACGAGAATGAATTTGAAGACGTAACCAAAAATCTCTCGAGCGCCATAGAGCCAGTTCTCATGATAGTGATGGGAGTCTTGGTCGGGTTCATCGCAATTTCTATCATCACACCAATTTACAGCATCACTCAAAATCTGCATGCATAATAATACTCGCTTACAACAAAACGGTGGTATGACCCTTATAGAAGTACTCATAGTAGTAGCTCTTTTTTCTTTCATAGCTTCATTTGGACTCTTGATAAGTATGGATACCTATAATAATTCGTCTTTTAAAAATGAACGAGATCTCTTCATTTCAGTCCTCATGCATGCCAGAGCACAAGCAATGCACAATATCTGCATAACAAGTACATTAGCTTGTACTTCTGGCAAGGCTCATGGAGTACATATGGACACAGTAGACGGTATCTTGACGGATTACGTTTTATTTCAGGGAGAAACTTATGACATGACAGACCCGGCAAATGAAGTCATCGAAACTACTCACTTCATAGAATCCAATGGAGCAAATGAAATTGTTTTTGAACAACTTTCCGGCACAGTTACAAATCCAGTAATCATAACACTCACAGGTAGCGAGAATGAATCTTCAGTTGTAACGATCAGCACTGAGGGGCAGATCTACTGGACACATTAAATATATAAATACATGAACAAAGGATTTTCAATAATAGAAATACTTATAGCGATGGTGATCATATTGACCGCAGTATCAGCGGCACTCATGACTACGTTTGACAATCAGAATTTTTTCGTAGGCACAGAAACAAATTCTCAGGCTCTCGGTCAGGCAAAGAAGCTTCTTGAGAGCGCGAAAGCTCAAGCCAGAAAAGATTTCCGCGCAGTTAATCCGATTCCAGATTCCAATGACGGATATTATAGGACGTGGCTTGATGTAGGATCATCACCCCTTCTCAATGATTACTTCACTAAAAAAATCGAGAGTCATGCGGAGTGGACGGATGACAGCAAGATCGTGCGGAGAGTAAAGCTATCTGCACTTGTGAGTGATTTTGAAAACGCCATAGGCGGAGATACATGTAATTCACACCTCTCTGGCGACTGGACGCGTCCACAGGTTGAAAGTATGATTGATTTCTCCGATATTGCTCCGACTTCCAAGTACAGCCTGACCGATGTAGATGTATACAAGAATAGATTGTACGCAACAGTCGGCAAGACAACAAATCCTACTGATCCGACAATATTCGTCTTTGACACAAGCGACACCTCAGATCTAATACTCATCGGAAAGGCGGACAATGCACCAAGCGTAACTTCGGGACTAAGTGCCATCCGTGTCGCTGAAGATCCCGATACCGATAAAGTGTACGCATACACTGCCAGTAGCAGTACTTCAAATTATACTTCGTGCAATTCTGTTTCAAACCCTGCGTGTGGCCAGCTTGTTATATTTGAGGTGACAAACCCTACTCCTATAAGACATGCAAACGTCAAACTTGTGAGCTCTCCATCAATCATAGGTTCAGCGACTGGAACAAGTATTTCCTATAAAAATGGCTACATATTTTTGGGACTTGAAAAGACGAATGGGCCTGAATTCCACATCATCGATATGCATACTCCTGGAAACATCCACAACGGTCCCTATACTTCAGTGAGCAGTAGAGAGATCGGGCATGGGATCAATGCGATAGTGATACACGACAGATATGCCTATCTTGCGACAGTCAACGATATCTCAAGTGATCAGGAATTAAAAATCTTGGATATTTCCAATCCGGGCAATCCGTATCCCGGTCCTATTGGGAACCCATACGGCTTTAATTCATCAATAGGGGGCGGTAACGGGAAGAGTATTTCCATAGTTGGCGACAGATTGCACTTGGGCAAGACAGGCGGGGCAAGTCTTGATTTCTATGTTCTTGATATTACAACTCCCACGAGCGCCCTTTTACAGCTAGGTGGTATTGATATTGGAACCAGTAACAGTGTAGACGGGGTCATCACACGTGATTATCTGTCATTCATTCTTACTAATAGCGACATGAGAATCTTTAATATCAGTGATCCGTCACATATCATGCTCTGGGGTTCTTATGTAATTCCAGGTTTATATATCAGTTCGTATGCCGAACCATCAATAGACTGCGAGGGCAATAGAATATTTATTTCATCGAACAATCAAAATGGACAAGGGGCTATTTATATACTTAAGCCCGGATCATAAAAAATGAAAAAATGTAATGGACAAAATCAGAAAGGATTTACTCTTATAGAAACGATACTCTATCTGGCTCTCTATGGGATTATTATCGGCGGAATCCTAATCTCTGTGTATCTAATTCTTGAATCAAGCAGAGAGAACGATATGAAAGCCATGGTAGAGCAAGAGGGCGCCTATATTCTAAGTAAAGTGGATTGGGCGCTTGCCGGAGCGACATCAGCAAGCGTAGAACCTTCTGGCCAGAAACTCTCTGTGCTTCGCGAAAATATTTCAGAAAATGAAAACCCTCTCTTGTTTGATGCTTCGAGTGACAGTATCTATATATCACGCGGATCAAGGACAGCCCAAGCACTAAACAATACGAATACGGCCTCAAGCGACGCCGTCTTCATCCATGCTCTTGATTCCGGCAATGGGATTTTGCCTGAGAGTATTTCATTCTCTTTTACATTGACTGCAAGGTCATCGCGGGGATCTCCTTACTCGCAGAACTTTTCCACTATCCGATATCTGAGAAAATAACATGAGCAATCGACACATAAAAAACAATAGCCGAGGTTTTATTGCTCTTATGTCTGCGGTCATTATCTCCGCCATTATTATGGGCATTCTCTTTACCGTCAACAGGACAAGCTTCTATGCACGCTTTGATGCCCTTGATGGAGAACATAAATACAGAGCAAACAGCTTGGCGGAATCCTGCGCTAGTCGGGCGCTTTTGCGACTTGCAGAGGATTATTCGTATGACCCGTCAGATGAAGTTATAGCTACCGACGAAGGAAGTTGTTCTATTGCGTCTGTTCTTCCACATAGTCCGCGAACTGGCAGCTCATCGAATCTCACTATCAATACAGAAGGTAGCTATAAAAACACATTTAGTAATTTTCAAGCAAAGGTAACGGTTTTAAATCCGGCCATTACTTCTTTGGTTATCCCATCCCCTCCCAATATCACGATAAATTCATGGGCCGAGACAGCAGACAGCGGGCCTTAGGTTTTACATGTTTAGGATTATCGATTGCACTCATTTAACATTATCACCTAGTTGCCCAATTTATCATTTATATTTAAAATAATTATGAAAATCATCAAAATAAAAAGAAATAGAGGGTTCACTCTTATAGAAATATTGGTTGTCATCGGCATCATCGCCGTCTTGGCTTCAATAGTCATCGTTGCTATTAATCCGGGCAGACAATTCGCCCAAGCTCGCAATACACAGAGGACAAGCAACATAGAAACTATCTTAAACGCAATAGGGCAAAATACCGCCGACAATAAAGGAGTCTTTACGTGCGCTGCTGCAGGAGCCGTTATTGATACTAGCGTCCGCGTGATCAAATATGCTGCCGCTGCAACTATAGGCGCAAGTGATTTATATACCTGCATCGTGCCAACATACACTTCAGCAATACCGTTTGATCCCGGCAATACGACAGTGCTCGGAACTGCAAATCCCCATTTCACTAGCGAGACTGATTACGATACGGAGTATACAGTTACAAGAGATGCGACAACACAGCGTATTACGATCTGCGCTCCGGGATCAGTCGAGCCAGCACTCAGCAATCCGCCGGCCATCTGTCTGACAAGATAGTTAGATAAACCGACTATCTCAGATGCGCACTAGCGAGAAAGCGCAAGGCGTAAAAGATTGTCCAAGAATTCTGGCATGGTAGCACCGACTGCACGAATAGCTTTCGGAGTGATAGACTCATCGGTCAGACCTGGCAGAGTATTCACTTCAAGTGCATAGATCCCCTTCTTGGGATGGATAATAAAGTCACTACGAGAATAATGATCAAGATTAAGTCCTGTATGAATAAGCGATGCTAGATTCATAAGCTCTTCTTTTTCTTCTGTTGTAAAGTTGCCAGGACAAATTTCTTCTGATATGCCACTGTATTTGGCATCATAATCAAAAAAAGTTTTGGATTTTGGAATGCGGATTTCAACCGGTGGGAGTATGTATATATCTTTCCCGCGGAATTTTTCAAGCACAGGTACGGTAGCTTCTTTCCCTTCAATCATTTCCTCTACTAATACAGAACCGCTACCTGCGGCACTTCGCTCTAGGGCAGAGACAAGATCTGAAAAAGTTTTACATATCTCTACGCCTACTGAAGATCCGCTCGACGGCAACTTTACCACCCAGGGAGGCGACATTTTCTCCCAGATATTTCGAGCAGTGCGTTTTGCATAAGCTTCTATGGATTCTCCTGTAGTTTCGTCGTAGGACTCATAGACAAGATATTGTGGGGTTTTTACGCCAAGACGAGCAAACTGCTCTTTGGCGAGAATCTTATTGTATCCGACCGCTGAAGCAAATGGACCACTGCCGGTATATGGTATCTGCCATTGTTCTAGGATTTGCTGTACCTTGCCATCTTCACCAAAGTCACCATGAAGCGCATTGAATATGACATCGACTGATTTAAAGACTTGCTCCATTGCCACAGGCTTGCCATTGATATGCCAGGCGCCAGCTTTGTCTATCAAGATATCGATCGGTTTGTATTTGGAGTTCATAACATCGCTCCGCAAATGCGAAAGGACATTGGCGCCAGTATTGAGTGACACGTCGTATTCAGAACTTACTCCCCCGCGAATTACACCGACTCTGATCATATAAATACAGTATATAGTGTCTAGTGATTAGCGTCTAGCGAATTTCTTATAATAGTTCTTGAGAAATGCCTTGCGCAGGAACTTAGAAAATAAAGGGGTAATCCACCTATTATTTTCTTGAGTGACGAGCAGAACAAAAACCGAGCACGGTTTTATGTGTGCATTTTGAGAGAAGCTATTTTAAGAAATTCGCGTTTCTTTTCTTTTTATGAAAAGCAATTGCAAATCTGTGGGCTTCGCTATTGGCAAGGAGGATTGATTTCTTGTGTGCTTTGATAAGATCGGTGTTGCCCATTATCGCGTGGGCTTTATGTCGATCATCTTTCACAACTGCAACTATAGGAATAGCAAATTGGTATCGATCAAGTACCCTCTTTGCAACATTGAGTTGCGCAGTGCTTCCATCAACAACGATAAGACTCGGCAATCCCCACTCGCTATGGCGAAGCCTGCGAGAAAGTATTTCTTCTAATGCACCAGTGTCATTCGATCCACTTTGAGTCCTGATTATGAACTTCTTGTATTCACTTTTCGCTACTTGGCCGTCTTCTACGACAACCATAACTCCTACCATATTCTTGCCTGACATATGAGCCACATCATACGCTTCTATCCTAAACCCTCCTATGTCACCCCATAGGTCTTGCCTATGGGGAAGATCGTCTTTAATCAAAGCTACATCGTTGATATGTTCTAGGGCAAAAATTCTTTTCTTTATCTCGCCCGCCCTTTCAAATTCTTTTTTCTTGGCATACGCAAGCATTTCTTTCTTGAGATTTTGAACTATTTTTTTCTTTTTCCCTTGAAAGAAAAGTTTCAAATTGGTGATATTTTTCTTGTAAGCAACTTGCACTTCCTCACTACCAACGTCAGGTGTAAGTCCAAGCTGTCTATAAAATTCAAAATTATCACGCTTGGCTGACTGCGCATCTATATACGGAAATATCCGGCGGATTATCTTCATCGCTTCGCGTAATTGTAAGCCATTTGTAAAAGGCCCGTAAGTCGCCTGATACTTCTTGAGCGAGGCTCGGCCTCGCTCAAGTTTACGCCCTCGTACAATGAGAACTTGAGGCAAGGCCTCACGAGTAATGCAAACATAGTTCCAGCTTTTATTGTCTTTCTCTTTTGTATTATATTTTGGCTGATGCTTCTTTATAAGCTCGGCTTCAAGTATTAGAGCTTCCAAGACACTATCAGTCTCCTGCCAATCGAGCTTGTCAGCCTGAACTGTCATATCAAGAATAAGTGGCCCGCGAGTAGCAATCAAATCCCTGCCAAAATAGCTCCGCACGCGAGAGCGGAGTGAAGTGGCTTTGCCTATATATAGAAGTGTTTTTCCCTTATAAAAGAAATAGACACCAGGTTTGTCTGGCATTTTTATTTTTTTAAGAGATTGACTTTTCATATTTATTTTCTCCTCAATACTTTCTTTAAATACCCCCGAAGGAAAGAGTACTTCCTACGGGGCAGGCTTTCCCTACTTTCTTTTTAACACCTTCTTTAGATATTTACCCGTATAACTTCCAGTTGTATTTGCGACTTCTTCCGGTGTACCGCGCGCGACGATCTTGCCACCTCCGACTCCCCCTTCCGGGCCAATGTCGATAAGATAATCCGCGCACTTGATGATATCCATGTTGTGCTCGATAAGCACCACGGTATTGCCCTTGTCGACGAGCTTGTTGAGGACTTCCAAGAGCTTTGCAACATCATCATAGTGAAGTCCGACAGTTGGCTCATCTAGAAGATATATTGTCTTCTCTAAGTGTGGACGATAAAGCTCGGAAGAAATTTTTACACGTTGCGCTTCGCCACCTGAGAGCGTTGTCGCTGACTGGCCAAGTTTGATATACCCGAGGCCCACATCCATAAGAGTCTTCATGCGATCATACACTGTTGGAATATCTTCAAAGAAAACTACTGCTTCCTCTACGGTCATTTGGAGAACTTCGTAAATATTTTTCTTTTTGTATTTTATAATCAGCGTCTCTTTATCGAATCGTTTACCTATGCAAACATCGCAAGTGACATAGACAGTAGGCAAGAAATGCATCTCAACTGCTATCTCGCCGTTACCTTCACAGGCTTCACAGCGACCGCCTTTTACATTGAAAGAGAAACGATTAGATTTCCAACCACGGAGTCGGGCTTCTTCGCTTGCAGCGAAAAGATCTCGTATATGAGTAAATGACCCAGTATATGTAGCAATATTTGAGCGTGGTGTACGTCCGATAGCTGATTGGTCAATCAAAATCGCGCGCGATAAGTATTCAGTACCAGTAAATGATGCGCAATTAAAAACCTTTGCGCTGCGATATGCTCGCTCATAGCGAGCCTGCAAGTTTTTGTGCAAAATTTCATACATGAATGAACTCTTTCCTGAACCTGAAACACCTGTAATGATGACCATCTTGCCGAGTGGTACTTCAGCATTGAGATTTTTTATATTAAAAACATTTCCACCGACGATTTTGAGAGAGCCTTTGTCATTTGTTCTGCGTTTTTCTGGAATCTCGATTCGGGCTTCGTCACGAAGATACGCAAGGGTGCGTGATTTGGATGGATTTGTTTTGGCGGTAAGCAACGGCTCTAAATAATCAGCTACCATGACTTGCCCGCCATGAACTCCAGCCTTTGGGCCGATATCTACGATATAGTCAGATGCATAAATAGTATCCTCATCGTGTTCGACCACGATGATCGTATTGCCAAGGTCGCGAAGATCAAGAAGCGTCTTGATCAAGCGCTCATTATCCCGCTGGTGAAGGCCAATAGTCGGTTCATCAAGCACATAGAGCGCGCCGACAAGTCGGGAACCGAGCTGTGATGCAAGTCGGATACGCTGGGCTTCCCCGCCAGAGAGCGTGTTGGCTTTGCGATCAAGCGACAAATATTCAAGCCCGACATTGAGGAGAAATTGAATGCGAGCTTCGATCTCTTTGATTACTACTTTTGAAATCTCTTTCTCTTGTTCGTTTAAATGCAGTTCGATGAAAAAGTCAGCCACTTCTTGGATGGAAAGATGTGTAAGTTTTACAATATTGATCCCTTTTGTTTTTCCGAGAAATACATTGAGAGCTTCTGGACGCAATCGTGCACCAAGACAGACATCGCACGGCTCCGTACCGCCGAAATACTTGGTACCGAGACCGTTGCATGTAGGGCAGGCGCCATAAGGTGAATTGAATGAAAATAATCGCGGTTCTACTTCTGGAAATGAGAATCCGTCTTTCGGACAAGCAAACTTGGAAGACATGAGGAATTCTTCATCAGCGATTTTAATAACCACCAAGCCGTCAGATTCTACGAGTGCTCGCTCTATGCCTTCTGCTAGGCGCATACGTGAGTCATCTTTGTTGTCATAGAATTCATGCATGGCAAATGTATCGACAAGAACCTCGATATCGTGTTTTTTTGTCTTGGAAATATCTATCCTCTCGCGAAGATTTCGCATCTCTCCATCCATGCGGATTTTCTGGAAACCTTTATTAAGTAAATCATAGAGCAGTTGATAGTATTCCCCTTTGCGCCCACGGACAACAGGAGAAAATATTTCTACCGGAGTTTCATCCCACTCTACTCCTAAAACTTTCTTCCTTGCCCCATTGGAAGTACTCTTTCCTTTGGGGTTGCCTGTTGGCTTCTTGTAGTCTTTGATCTTACCTAAGACAAAATTCATGATCTCTTCATTGGATAACTTCTTGATCTCGTCGCCACATATTGGACAGTGTGGCCGACCAATACGAGCAAAAAGCACGCGAAGATAGTCATATATCTCGGTGATAGTAGCGACCGTCGAGCGCGGGTTGTTGGACCTAGACTTCTGATCGATAGAAATAGCTGGAGAAAGACCTGTAATCTCGTCAACATCAGGCTTTGGCATCTGGTTTAAGAATTGGCGAGCATAAGCAGAAAGAGACTCAACATACCGACGTTGACCTTCGGCGAAGATCGTATCGAACGCAAGCGAACTCTTGCCTGAGCCCGACATACCAGTAATAACCACCATCTTGTTTCGTGGCATTTCTACGTTGATATTCTTCAAGTTATGAGTTCTTGCGCCTTTTACTATTATTTTATCGTGATTATGTTTCATATAACGCTACAATCCCCTCTGCTTCTTTAAAGCGAGGGTATATCAACATTTATCTGTGCATCTATTGTAACATATGCGTCAATCATTGACAAAACTACTCAAAAGTGATATAATATAGGAAATTCACAAAAATAAAAAAAATTTTATGCATAGTACATTACAACAACACCCAAAAACAACCACCACAAATTTGTCAACAATGTTTATGGTTTTTGCTATAGCCGCTTTTGTCGGCTTGTTGGCTTTAAGAATTTATAACCTTACCCATGGCATAGCCGGAGAATGGGTTATGGTTAGTGGTAAACTGACACCTCCTGACAATACCATGGGCGAGATGATATTGTTTTGGATCACCTGCTTCTACGCAGGAGCAGCATTTATAATAAAATGCTGTAGGCGATAATTTTTTAAAACCCTAAAAAGGGTTGGGCGATTCGGAAATCCGAGTCGCTTTTTTATTTCTCCCCGCCTGCATTACCATGCGAAGCATTGCGGGCAGGCATTCTCCTTTTTAATACCATTATCTCATCACGGAGGATTGCTGCTGTTTCAAAGTCGAGAGTTTTGACAGCGCTGTTCATTTCTTTCTCTTTTATTTTAATTATCTTTTCATAGACAGACTTATTGCGTTCTTCATCGGAAATTAACAGATTCTTCACTGAATCTTTCTCAGTTTTGCCTTTCTTGTTCTTGTCTTTAGTAAATGCTTTCTTGAATAATTCTATATCAAGATCAAGCTCGGCATTCACAGCTTTTTCATGCTTGTTTTCAAGCTCTTCAGTGATATCTTTGATTCTTTTTATAATTGTTTTTGGGGTAATGCCGTGCTTTTTATTATATGCTACTTGTATAGCACGGCGGCGGTTTGTCTCGCCTATCGCGCGCTCAAGTGAACCTGTCATAACATCCGCATAGAGTATGACTTTACCTTCGACATTACGGGCAGCACGGCCGATCGTCTGGATAAGTGATGTCTCGGAACGAAGGAATCCTTCTTTGTCCGCATCGAGGATCCCGATGAGCGCGACTTCGGGCAAGTCCAATCCCTCACGGAGCAGGTTCACACCGACCAAGATATCCATCTCCCCTTTTCGGAATGCTGTTAGTATTTGAATACGCTCTATTGTTTTTATCTCGCTGTGTAAGTATTCAGCTTTAATATTTTTCTCTTTCAGATATACAGAAAGATCTTCCGCCATCCTTTTTGTAAGTGTTGTCGCAAGCACGCGGAAACCGCTTTTGATTGTCTTCTCTGCTTCAGCAATGAAATCTTGAATTTGACCAGGAAATTCTCCACTCGCAGAAACTTTCCGCACTATTACTTCCGGATCTACAAGTCCTGTCGGGCGGATAATTTGTTCAACTATCTGCTGGCTTACTTCGCGCTCAACTTTCGAAGGAGTCGCAGATACATACACGACTTGCCCTATACGCTCCTCAAACTCAGGGTATTTGAGCGGACGATTATCTTTAGCAGAGGGCAGACGAAATCCAAACTCAACAAGCGTATTTTTGCGAGACGCATCGCCTGCATACATACCGTTTAATTGAGGTAAGGTCACATGGGATTCATCAATGATAGTCAAAAAATCTGGCACTCCGCCAAAGCTTTGCGCCATAGGCTTGCCCCGCATAGCTCCAGTAGGAGCGGCGTGGGGGAAATACGAGAGCAGAGTTTCTGGCGGCTCGCCTTCGGCTTTGCCAGACAGATGCCTAGAATAGTTCTCTATGCCGTTGCAGTATCCAATTTCCTTAATCATTGCCAGGTCATAAGTCGTCCGGCGTTTAATGCGCTCGACTTCAAGAAGTTTACCTTCTTTTTCAAAATGCTTAAGTTGTGATGCAAGTTCAGCTTTGATGTCTTTTAAAGCTTTCTCAACTTGGCCTTTCTCTGTAATAAAATGTTTTGTCGGGAAGAGGAAAATATTATCTTCTTCTTTCAAGACATGTGATGATACAGGGTCAACTTTGGCAATGCGAGATATCACTCCACTAGCAAATTCTATCTGGTAAACAAATGTTTCAGACACAGGCATGACTTCGACTTTTGCGCCGATTGATCGAAATTGCCCTGAGTTAATATCAGCATTAGTTCTCTCGAAATGAACTTCAATGAGTTTCTTCATTAGAGATGTTCGATCTATCTTCATTCCTTTCTGTAACTTCAAGTTTACTCGTTCGTATTCCTCAGGGCTACCCAAGCCATAGATACAAGAGACTGATGCAATGATGATGACGTCTTTACGAGTTAGAAGTGCTTGCGTAGAGGCATGGCGAAGACGATCAATTTCTTTGTTGATCTGAGCATCTTTTTCTATATATGTATCAGTCGTCGGCATATACGCCTCTGGCTGATAATAATCATAATATGAGACGAAATAGTGCACTGCAGCATCTGGGAAAAATTCCCGGAACTCTTGAGCAAGCTGGGCAGCAAGCGTCTTGTTGTGAGCAATAACAAGCGTAGGCTTGTTCCATTCTGCTATGACATTAGCAATCGTAAATGTCTTTCCTGTACCAGTCGCACCTAAAAGCGTCTGCTTTTGCATTCCTTTTTTGAGCCCACTCAGCAACTCCGAAATAGCCTTCGGCTGATCGCCATCGGGCTTATATTCGCTTTTTAGTTTGAATACTTTAGACATCTCTATTTATAATAGCATAGTCGTCAAGAGGACTATTTAATATACTTTTTAAGAAATTCATTCTTAAACTCAAAAAATGTATCATTCAAAATCGCTTCGCGCATTTGGGCGACAAGATGAACTATGAAATAAACATTGTGGATAGAGGCAAGTGTAGCTGCTTCCATTTCTTTGGCGCGGAAAAGATGCGAAATATAAGCAAGTGTATAGTTTTTACATGTATAGCAATCGCAATCTTTATCAATGGGTTCAAAATTAGTGACAAACTGCGCGTTCATAATATTTATCTTCCCTGTGCGAGTAAAGAGAGTGCCGTTGCGAGCGAGGCGTGTCGGTCCAACGCAATCAAATAGATCTACTCCATTCTCGACCCCCATAAACAAATCCTCAGGTTCGCCAATACCAAGCAAGTGGCGTGGCTTTTCTTCCGGCAAGATTTCATTTACCCATTTGACGGCAGTCGACATATCCTCTTTGGCAAAAGACCCGCCGATACCGAAGCCGTCGAAATCCATAGCACCGATCGCCTCCGCAGATTTCTTTCTAAGTATTTCAGATCGTCCACCTTGGACAATCCCAAATAGTGCTTGATTAGTGTCTTTTGATTTATGATATTCGAGTGACCGCTTCGCCCAAGCATGTGTGCGCGACAAGGCTTCATTTTGATAACGCTCGTCTTCAGTTGGTGATGTACACTCATCGAATGCAAAAATAATATCAGCTCCGAGATTGTGCTGAATCTCGATCGACTTCTCGGGAGTAATGTAATGGAGTGAACCATCAATATGCGAACGAAAAGAAACTCCGTCATTGCCGATGGTTGCCAGTCGTGGTACTCCTTCATCTGCACTTGAACGCTCAGGAATCAAGAGATTCGGATCAGTAGTCTGAATGACCTTGGAAATCTCTTTGCCGTATGCTACGCCAAGCGAAAATACTTGGAATCCGCCAGAGTCAGTCATTGTAGGGCCTTTCCAATTCATAAATTTGTGTAGCCCTCCTGCTTCACGCACAAGTTCATCTCCTGGTTGTAAATAAAGATGGTATGTATTGGAGAGTACTACCTGAACACCTAAATCTACCAACTGTTCTGGCGTCATAGCTTTGACTGTTCCTTTTGTGCCGACAACAACAAAAGCCGGGGTTTTTATACTGCCGTGGGGAGTGACTAGAGTTCCCGCCCGACCAAGATTTTTAGGCAAGGTTTTTTCTATTTTAAAATCTATTGGTTTCATGAGAGTAGCAATTAGTCTTTTTTTACTTGTACCCACTTGAGAGATTGGATATTTGCAGGCGAATGTAAGATGACTTTCTTTACTGGATCAGTCGGATTGGATATTATCGCATCAACAATAGCGATAATTTGCAAATCGGCGTTCGGCAAAAGAACTCTCATTCCCTTATCTGCAGGAAGATCAAGTGGAAGTGTCATTTCAAAATTACCTCCGCCTCGACCGATAAGTTCGATAGAAGCATTGGAGCCATCAATCACTCCTTCTGTACTCTGACCTGGATTAGAATAGAGCATCACTAAAGAGTTGCTTGCATACACTTTGCTAATTTCGCCGATAGGTATATTACCGAAGGCTAAAACTTGCATGCCCTCGCTTATACCCAAATCACTACCCACATCTATAATGATCGTATCGTAAGGTGAACGATTTGGCTTCGTTAAAATAGTAGCGAGCGTAAAGTCGTGAACAGTTGGCAGGCGACCTAGCAATTCCTTGAGTTCTAAATTTTCCCGCTCCAAAATTTGATAATCTAGCATTGAAGCCCTTAAACTGTCATTTTCTTCTTGTAATTTTTCATTTTCATCGAAAACAGACACTTTGGTTCGAATTAAATAATTCGTGCTTGTAATTTTATCTGCAATAGCATTGTCAGCTTTCCATATTGGTGTACCGATGGGATTAAATATTTTGCCAGACAGAGCAAGTAACCCAACTGAAGATAATATAATAAAAAGTCCGAACCATAGAATCGTACGGATTGTGGCTTTACGCCTTTCTATTTGTTTCTTATCGCGGAACTGATGTATCATCTGTATTTACTAAAACTTCCCGAAACGACTCAAAATCATCCATTATCACTCCTGTTCCCCTTGCTACAGCGGTAAGAGGATCTTCTGCAACATATATAGGAATCTTAAGCCCCTCCCCAAGCAACGTATCAAATCCACGAATGAGAGCTCCACCACCTGATAAAACAAGTCCGCGGTGCATAATATCGGAGAGTAATTCAGGCGGGGTAGTTTCCAAGACTTCCTTGATGCCGTCGATAAGGCTAAGCACGGACGGCATGATAGCCTCACGAATATCAGAATCAGTAATGATAACTTGACGAGGTAATCCGGTAACTAAGTCTCTTCCCCGAACTTCAGCTTCCATATGATCCCCTTCTATGACAGAACCGATAGCAATCTTTACATTCTCAGCAGTTCTCTCACCGATTAAGAGCTTAAATTCATCACGCATATAGTTTACAATATTTGTATTGAGCAAGTCTCCAGCAATTTTCAAATTCTTGGATCGTACAACGCCACCGAGCGATATCACCGCTATATCAGTAGTGCCTCCACCGATATCTACAATAACCGAACCTATGGCTTCCTTGACTGGAAGGCGTATGCCGACAGCGGCAGACATCGGTTCCTCAACAATATAGACTTCGCGAGCACCTGCAGAGCGAGCAGCATCTTCAACTGCGCGTATCTCTACATTTGTAATTCCAGTAGGCACACCTAGAAGCACTCGAGGTCGAATAAATTTCTTTGATATCTTCTCAGCTTTACCGATCAGATATGAAAGCATTTCTTCTGTTACTTCAAAGTCGGAGATGACGCCATCGACAATCGGTCGCACGGCGCGGACGTGGCCCGGCGTACGCCCGAGCATCTCTTTAGCTTCTGCTCCTACTGCTACGATCTGACCAGTCTTCTGATTGACGACAACTACTGACGGTTCATTGATGACAATACCATGCCCTTTCAAATAGACCAGCGTGTTGGCAGTTCCAAGATCAATACCGATATCGTTGGAAAACATTTTGTAGAATTTTTTGAACATTTTTATAGTTGAGCGAACAATTCTTCTTTGTTAACAATTTTACCACCCTCTTCTGTGCGTTTTTTAATTTCGTATCCCCCATCTGCCAAGCTTCTTTTTGATACTACAACTCGGTAAGGAATGCCTATCAAATCAGCATCTGCAAACTTCTCTCCTGCATTCACATCGTGGCGATCATCAAAGAGCACTTCTATACCTTTTGCTACTAGATCTGCATATAGATCGCTTGCTTCTTTGTGTATCGATTCATCTTCGCCAAGTGCGAGCAGGTGAATCTTGAACGGAGCAATAGACTCTGGCCATATTATTCCTTTACCATCTGAGAGAACCTCAACAACCGTCCCCATAAGACGACCAAGACCTATACCATAGCATCCCATGATAACCAAATTTTCTTCTCCCTTCTCGTCTTTATATTTCAAATCAAACGGTGCTGAGAATTTCGTGCCAAGAGAGAAAATATTTCCAACCTCAACAGTAGTTTTCTCTATTAAATTTTCTTTTTTAAATCCGAGATTTTCTAATATTTCATCAGTGTAGACTTCTTTATTTACTGCGATGGCTTTGCTCTCATCAATATAGATAGTATCTTCACCTGCAGAAGTAATTGTCTGAAATTCATGAGAAAATTTTGAAAAAGTCCCGCCAGAAGCAAAAGTTAAATATGTGAGATGGCCAATGCCAACTTTTTGGAAAATATTTTTATACGCTATTTTAGATTTTTCATAGAATTCATTATGCTCGGCTTCATTCTTAGAAAATGAATAGAGAGCTTTCCAGTAGAATTCTCTTCCGCGCATAATGCCAGATTTACTCCTTATCTCGTTCCGAAAAATAGTTTTAAAATCGTATGGATAAATTGGCAGATCTTTATATGAACTTACATATTGCTTTAAAATATTAGAATAAGCTTCTTCATTAGTAAAAGAAAGGCCCACCTCACCACCATTTTTAAATTGTGTTTTAAACCAATTATCTACTACTTTATCATCCCAGCGATTTGATTTCTCCCATACTTCTTTGCTCTGCAACACTGATGTCCGCATTTCGATTCCACCGATATTGTCCATCTCTTCGCGAATGATGGTTTCGATTTTATTTAGAACCTTTAGACCGAGAGGCAGGTAAGAATACACACCAGCCATTTCCTTATGGATAAAACCTGCCTTTATAAGAAGCTCGGCATTAAGCGAGACTTCATCAGCTGGATTTTCCTTTTTTGTTTTGGTAAATAGTTGCGTTTGCTTCATGCCTATAGTCATACTGCCATACTACCCTAAATTGCCCTCCCGGTCAAAAATAATCATTTGCAAAACAATGGTTTTTCTGGTACTATAGCCATATGTTCCGTGAGGCCTGCCTGCCCTCAATATACTCGGGGGCGGGCGGGGATTTTTTTAATTAACATTAGAATTATCACCTTGTAGATTAGCTGGAATGCTTAAAAACGGAGCGTACTGCCTTCGAAAGCGGTAATTATAATTAAATCCGACCAGCCACAAGTCCGACTTGTGGCTGGATAAAAAATGAGTACACAAAACGAGATCATAGAAGAAATGTTTAAAGATGGCGCGCACTATGGATATTCAAAGAGTCGCCGTCATCCGTCTACAACTCCATATATTTTCGCAACGAAAAATGGAGTTGACATTATTAATATTGAAAAGTCATACGAACTGCTTGAGAAAGTTCTAGAGACAGTTACTAAGCTCGCAGCGAGCGGCAAGACAATACTATTCGTAGGAACAAAAGCCGAAGCGCGTCAGCAAATGATAGAAGCAGCCCTTTCCCTAAACATGCCGTACGTGTCAGAACGCTGGGTTGGAGGATCTCTTACAAATTTCCCAGAAATTAAAAAACGCATTACAAAGCTCCTCGAATGGCGCGACCAGAAAGAAAAGGGCGAGCTTGATAAATACACTAAAAAAGAACGCCTATTAATAGACCGTGAGATGGAAGATATGACCAAGAACTTCCAAGGTCTTACAGGTATAAACAAAACTCCTGATGTACTATTTGTCATTGATCCAAAGAAAGAACACATAGCAGTAACTGAAGCTCACAAAATGAATCTTCCTGTTATCGCCCTACTCAATACTGACTGCAATCTAAAACAAGTAGAACACCCTATCGTAGGCAACGACGCATCAGTATCTAGTATAAGTTTTTTTGTGAGAGCAGTTAAGAATGCATACACAAAGGGTGTTGCAGGAAAATAAAAATATTAACTTATAATATATAAGCTCCACTTTGCTTAAATACATTTAAAAAATTATGTCTACAAAAATCACAGCAGAGCAAGTTAAAGAATTAAGAGATGCAACTGGCGTCTCTGTAATGCAGTGCCGAACAGCACTCGAGGAAGCAGAGGGCGATATGGAAAAAGCCTTGATAATACTCAAAAAGAAATCAAGTACTATCGCGATGAAGAAAGCTGATCGTGATGCGCATGATGGTACTATTGTTGTAATGGAAGAGATTGGCAGAGCGCTATTGCTTACTCTAAATTCAGAAACTGATTTCGTTGCCAAAAATGAAGACTTCACAAAACTCGCGCGGGAACTTGCTCAAGTTGCATTTAATGATGGAATAGGAAAGATGAAAGAAAGAGCTGGAGATATGATAAATCCTGTGATTCAGAAAGTAGGAGAGAAGATCGAACTTGGCCGAGTCGAGGAAGTCACTGGCGATACTATCGGAGCATACGTTCATGGCGGTAAAAGCGCTGTCATCGTATCGCTTACAGCCGGGACATCTGAACTTGCCAAAGATATCGCTATGCATATCGCAGCTATGAAGCCAGCATTTACAAAAAGTGATGATATAACTGAAGAAGATAAGAAAAAAGTAATCGAGGTCTTTGAAAAGGAAGTCGGTGAATCGAACAAATCTGAAGATATAAAGAAAAAAATGCTCGAAGGAAAAATAACTACTTACTTCAAAGAACAAACACTTATGGATCAATCATTCATAAAGAATCCTGATGTAACTGTTGGTAAGCTACTTGCAGATAAGGGTGCGACTTTGGTACGATTTGTACGTGAGTCGATTGGTTAGTAGCTCTAAATATTATGCTTATAATTTTCATTATCTTTATTGTCGCGATTATCGTAGCATTTGGAATGCTCGTATTTCGGGCATGGGAACTCCGCACCGAGAGAGTAAAATTACCGGAGTATACGGAGAGTCCCCTACCAGATCTATCGTTTAGACATGTGGAGAAAAGTATGTTATATTTCATCAAGCACGTGGTTCAGAATATCGTGCTCGTTATTGTAAAATACTGGTTTATATTGACAACTAAGACAAAGAAGAAGATTGCTGATAGTTGGCCAAAGGTAAATGCTTACTTAAAAAGGAAGCCAGAATCCCCCGATACTCCAAGGAGACCTTCGTTTTTCCGTAAAGCGATACTGGAATCAAAAGCCAAGATAAGAAGGGTCAAGGAGAAAGTGAAAGAAGAACACGAATAAAGAGTAATTAATAATTGAAGTTTGAAAGAAGAAGAAAATTAGTATGCCGCCTTAGCTCAGTTGGTAGAGCTACACTTTTGTAAAGTGAGGGTCCCCAGTTCGAGTCTGGGAGGCGGCTCCGCAATCAACACCCAATGAACTCCGCCATGCGCCTTCGGTGCATCCGCCCTCACCCCATTGCTTTTAATTCTAGCTTTGTTTGGCGGGGGAATTTAAATTTGGTATGGGGCGATGGGCAAAATTTAAAATACTATATGAATTAAAAAACCACCGTAAGGTGGTTTTTTAATTACAAAAGTTTTTATATGCTTTTTCGTCCTTTTGGACTCATCAGACAAGATACGCATCTTGTGAAAGCTGGGGAATGAGATAAATAAATTATTCATCCCCCAAGATCGATAGAGGTTCTGCTCCCTCATGGCTCTCCATTTTCTTAAAATAAGTCCTTCTTATTTTAGATATACGGGGACAAATAAAATATTTTGTTCAGTATTCCGAATTTACGGAACTTAGGAGAATATTTAAACTCCCTCCGGCGAACTTGATCTTTTAATCAATCAGGTCGCCTGGCCTGTGGTCTACGCCGTGCGAAACGGCAACCACATACTTGGCCAGCTTCGGGTCGAAGCAGGCCACCACCTCATAGAGATGGGCGACGGCATGGCCTATTGCCATCGCTACTGGCAGGCTTGCCGGCCCGTTAATTTTTACCAGTTTTCCTCCAGCAAGCTCCCCGGAGGTTTTCATTGCTTCTAAGGTCTCGATAACCTCGGAAACAATTTGATCATTTTGGGCAGGTTGACCAAACCCTATCTTAAGGGTATCGCCCTCAAGATTTATATTAAAATATTTCATTTAACATAATTTTTGCCGGACCAATCACCGGCGGATTGTTTTTCACTATCCGTGAATCGGAAGGTGGATATGAAAACAAAATTTATTGCGTTCATGTTCACCTCCCGATAACTATGGTTATTTTTAAAGAACTAACTTAACTAGGATAAGTATAGCATATTGAGTTCTAAATGTCAAGCATTATTTTATAAATACCTATATAAATAAGGATATATTTACGCAAATTTGACAGCTTATATACCACTATGATAATATAAGGCTATTATTGTTATGTAGAAAAAACAATTTATGAGCACAAAATTACTAGAACAAGTTGGTTTAAATCTTGAACAGGCAAAAGTATATTTATCTTTAGTTTCTTCGGGTGCTTTACCGGCAAGAAAAATAGCTCTAGAAAGTAGAGTTAATCGCAGTTTGGTATATAAAATACTAAAACAACTCGTTGAATTAGGTTTAATAATTGAAAGCACTGTCCCCGGATCAGTTAGTACTTTCACCGCACTCCATCCTTCAAAACTTCACACTCTAGTAAAAAGAAAAGAAGAAGATTTAAAACTTGCCGACCAAGCTCTGCATGAAGCGGTTAGCACACTTGGAGCACAGTTTAATCTCGCATGCGGAAAACCAACGGTGCGTTTCTATGAAGGGCTAGAGGGATTGAAGATTCTAAATAAAGACATACTACACACGAAGTCTGATATTAAACTGATCCGCTCTCCACTTGATAATAATGCTGAAGAAGTAATTCCAATTTGGTCAAAAAATCGAGAAGCATTAAGAGAAATTGGTATTAAGATAAAACTTATTGTGCCAATCAAGAACACTCCCAGTACAATTTCCAAAGCAGAAGATGAAAAATATTTAACTGAGAGAAAACGAGTGCCACGTACGGAATTGAATAATCCGGCGCAGGTTATCGTTTACGGAAATAAAGTTGCGCTTAGTTCTTTCGCAGATTGCATGATTACTACCATCATAGAAGATCAAAATATTAGAAAAACTTTTGATATGCTGTTTGACACTCTCTGGAATAAATATCCTATAAATCAGTATCCAGAATAAGTTGATTAAATTTCTTTCCAAATAAAGTAAGTGCTCTTGTCTGATTGTGTTTCAATATAGCCCTCTGGCTTAAACTGTTCTTGAGTTAGGAGTATCTTAAACTCCGGTAGTATGTATTGCGATCTTAAGCCAGGGTAACTAGGAGAGGATAGAATTTCTTCATGGGTTTTTACTTCTTCTAAAGATATATCTCCCGAGATGCCGAGCTCTTCACTAATACCACGGATCATTGCTTCTTTTATATCTTCGCCGTGCTTTAGTTTTTCTGATACAGCGTGTCCCAAGTTTCTTCTTCTTTCACTACCATTGGCAAAAACCTGTTTTTCTTCGATCAAGCGATATTTTTTTCCTTCAGGCGAGGTGTAATAAATATCGCCACCACCTACAATGACTTTCCTTAAAAGCTCTCCGCGTTCACCCTGAACTAAAATGGTCTCTTCGTCTTGAATTTCCTTATGTAATTGTTCTACAGTTTTTGTTCCTCCCTTACCCCAATTTGTTATATCTATTCCTGCACCCTGTAGCTGTTTTACTGTATGTGTTATGTTCAATGTATCATCTATTTCTTTCCCAAGATTAATTATGAAACTACCTAACGCTCTAATGGTTTCTCTGTTTAAAAGAGGTTCACCTCGTTCAAGATGGTGTATAGAACCTCTAAACACACCATCTCCTCCAGTTCCATCAACTATATCTTCTATACCTTTATAGTCTGAATAAACTTCAGCAATAATTGGAATACCGAGTTTTGTAAAAAAAATTTTCCATTCAGCTGGGGCGTCGTTCTTAGTTGCTGTCTCGCCACAAAGTAGTATAGCGCCATTTGTGTGTTTGCAAATTTGTTCATTCTCTGGAGTAGTCATACCTCCTATATCAACAAAACTAAGCGGAAGTGATAAATTTTCTACAGATTTTGTAATTCTTTCCACGAACTCTGGAGTAAATTTTGATTTGTAGTCTGCTTTTAGTTTGGCTGCCAGGATAGGATCATTGTTCATTGATTCTTGGAACCATGCACCCTCGCCATCAGGACATGCTGTCAAAACATAAGGATACACGTCACCATTGCTTATTTGCTTTATGGCATCCTTTAATCCTTGCCGTAGGCAAGATTTACCGGAACGAGGGGGGCCAGCGAGTACGATTTTCTTTTGCTTCATGGCCTCTTTGCCTTCAGAAGTTTTCAGAAAATCAACCAAACTAATGCCAGACACTTTTGCAGATGATGCTTTTAACATATCAATACCTTCACGACCAGTTAGTGGTTGTAGTTCTCGGGTATTAGTGTTTGGTTGGTCAGGAGTTTTCATAATTTCTTTTATATTGTGATAAATTTATTAATAATAATCAACTCTCTATATATTTATGATTTTTAAACTATTTTTTTGTTTCTTGTATAACGATTTTCTCTAGGATGTCTGCTGCCGGTAAAATCCATCTGAGTGCCGAGACTGAACTTACATCCGCAGTCCACGCTATTTTATGCAGAGCTATCACTAGATCCCTCGGGTAACCAAGTCGCTCTAGTTCACCCAAGGCTTCATGGGGATCAAGTGCTCCCTGATAAGATGGGGTTGCCATTGGGTTGAAACTATTATCTTCAAGCGATTTATTTTCCTTTTCTGTAATGCCACGCGCCAACCTTCCGAATACGTCGTGAGTTCGAATAATCCATTCTGCAAGGCTTGCTTGTTCGTCTGATATCCATGACGGTTTTAAGCGATTCCACATTTTTGCTCCGACTCCTTCATGGGAGCCAGGCGTATGCACATTGTACAATTTTCCGATGTCGTGATAGAGCATACCCATGCGTAAGGAAGCACGTACATCTCTAAACTGCAATGGAATTACTGGAAAAGACTTGAGTAATTCTTCGAGTTCATCTGTATGTAATTGCAAAGCCGATTCGAGTAAGTGTTGGTCGAGTGTAAATCCGAGATGCGACCGTTTCTGCTCCTGCGTCTGTACTCCAATTTCTTGCTCTTTTTCTCGCGAAAAGGTCAGTATTCCCGATAGATCTTGATCACGCCCCCCAATCGGCTGTCTGCTTCGAGTCTGATTCAAAAGCCATTCGCAAAACTCCGCGTCAGTTGCTTCGCGGATAACATACTGGAGCCATGATTCGTATCCCTCGGGAGGCTGAACCTTGTCAGTAATATTTCGTACACGCAAATCTTCAATCAATACAGGCATGATAGATTTCTTTGGTCGAGGAGGAGCAGAGGGACTCTTGTCTACTGTACGATAAAAAGAAACAAGCTCGTTCATAAGGTTTTCTTGTTCAATGTTAATTGAATCAGGATTCCATCGAGCACGCCCCCCAGTCTCCGTTTCCCAAATCTCGTCCTGTATTTCTTCCCATCGAGTAATAAGCTCTTTTGGTGCGTGAGCAGAACCGGTCACTTGTGCATACTTCTCTGCGAGCGTGGTATCAGCAAATTGCAGACCAGGATATTCACGCAAGGTCTTGTGCATACGGCGCATAGCATCGTTGATATACTCTTCTCGCTTCGCCTGATCAATGGAAGCAAGTACTGAATCATCAAGTCGCAATATGCCATTTCGTAAATCGGCCTCAACTATAGGTGACAATAGCACCTCCATCTTTCCATCTGGTCCCATACGAACTCCACCTTTTCTAAAATTCATGGGTGCGTGTGTAATACCTTCTTCTAGTGTTGTAGGTGTATGTCCGAAATGCGCCTCACTCTCTTCGGCGCGGCTATGTACTGACCACCTAATATCAGGTGCAATCTCTTCAAGAACCTTTTGTACCGATTCAATATCTTCTTTCCGCATGACAAAGATGTCTTTGTCAGTTGATTCTTGAAAAGGGCCGAACTTTCCGTTCCAAAAAGGACGATACAACATCCCTGCGCCAAACCAAAGTTGAACGCCAGAGCGCTGTGAAGCAATCTTTCCGTACTCAAGAATATTCTTTTCCCAAGGAAGATTCTCGTATGAAAATCCAAGGGATTCTCGTATCTCTCCCTTGAGATCCTTCTTGTCACGTGTCGCATCGAGTTCGGTAATTGGAACACCAGCCGACTTCAGAGCTTGTACAGCAGGAATATCTTTGCGGATTGCCCTATCTATTTTGCCGTCGAATCTTTCCCAATCAACATTCTCATTCGAGTTTTTCGCTCTCCGTACCTGATGACGCCATGCATGATGCACATCTGATTCAAGATAGACAACATCAATGTGCCATCGATTTTTCGCCGCATACGCCAGCAGATGTGCGGCTTGGTCGGGTGATCTTGGAAATCCATCAAGAATTGCAATGCCTTGTTTTGAGTTTGCAACTTCAGCTAAAAAGAGATCATCGAGCCCTTCGATAAGTTCACCCATTTTTCTCTTTTCCTCCATAAGATCAGCTACTGGTACTTGTACACCATCTTTCTCAAGATTAAGAGTTTTAGCGACTTTTGCAAGATGAAATACTGGAGCACCTGTGTAACCTTGGAGCGCTTCTATCTGCGTTGTTTTCCCCGCACCCGGCATGCCTACGAAACATACAATATGTTTTTTTGCTTTTTGACTTTCAGATAACCCTCCTTCAAACTCAATTTCAATAGGGGTTTCTTTGCTTTTTGTAAGCATATCCTCTTGTTTTTTAACATATTCTATAGCTTTTTTTATGCCAATATTAGGCGAATTTTCTGGTTTCATAATATTATATATAGTTAATTACATACTTTTGCATAAAAATCTAATTAGGGACTTCAGGTAATACATAATTAGGCAGTTCAACTAAACCACGCTCAGCGCATCGTTTTCGCACCAAGTCCAAATACTTTTTTTTGAATTTCTTGTATTCTTTTTCATCACTTCCTGATTGCAGTAATCGTTTTTGTTTAGTATAACTAAAAATTTCATTTTCTGTAAGTACCTGCCTGTAATATTGTCCCCAATTAATATACTGTGCACTACTACGAAGCATAGCGCATACTTCAACAGGAAGATTAATCCCCAATATTTTCATGGCCTCAGCAAGCATAATACCTTTACCCAATTTTTCTCCATCAGGCCAAATATCTATGTCATGTGTCTTGCGATATATAAGACCAGTGATTGATGTAATCTTTTTCTGAAGCTCATCTGTAATGGGCATATCAGACAATATTCGGACATCAGCATCAATAACTTTCGTATCTTGGTCAATGATATGTAATCCTGAAACTAGCGACCCATCCAGTATTATTTTTACTTCAGGGAGTTGTTGTTGCCATTCATGCAATACCACTTCAATCTTTGTTTTAATCTCAGCATTTTTTTCTTGTAATATTTGATCTTGTTCCTGAAGTTTAGATAATTTTTCTTGAGCATCATTTCCGCTGTCCCTAAAGACCAAAATAGCATCCGGAACTGTTATTTTGCTTTGAGGCGTAGTTTTAATTCCACGACATACGCGCAACAATGGTGCAAATATTTCTAACGCTTGCTCAACCTGAAACTCACCACCAATTTCTTCGACAAGTGGCATTTCAACTCGCGATGCATTGTGTGCACGAATATCCCACCCGACTTTCTGTAATTTTGAAAATATCAACTCTTGCACTGAAGAAGCATCTATATTTCCGCCCGCAAATGTTAATTCAGGCGCGTAGAGAGTTTCTGCCATAGGCACATCAATCCTCCCTAAAACCGTTTGTAAGAGAGGTATTGAAACTTCTTTTGCCTTTTTTGCGTACAAACCCCGTCGAACATGTGATAGATTCTTGAAAGAAGCAGCGCTCGCGTTATTAGCAAGTATTTGGCCTCCAACTGATTCCAGTGAATCGTACCCGCTCACTGACGATCTGTCATCAACAAGTGTTCCGAGTACCTTTCGTAACGATTTACGCTGTTCGTTTGTCGCCTCGGTCATATCAATGGCAACAGGTGCACTTTCAGTAAGCTCAATCATTTTTTGAATATTAATATCGGAATGAACTTTTATTTTTGAACCGCCCAAAATTGCTTCTGGTGATGTGTATATCATTTCGTCAAGCGGACGAATTTCCCCAGATGTATCTATTGCTATCGGGTGTTCAGGTGATAGATCTTCCATATCTCTGATATATTTAACAGTTCGCGAATACGGTGAACCATCAGTACGATAGCTCGGTTCAGATACAAGGTGGTGAATAGATTCCATGACTACATCAAAAAATGGCTCCGCTCCATCAAGGAGTCTATCGTCTTGTTTCTTTACTTGCATAATTTCTCCAAGGCCAGAATCATATACGATGGTCGTAATGGGAGTATGAGAGTTTGAAGTAAACACCGAAAATATTTCTATAGTACCACTCACAGATTTATCGAAGTATCTTTCAAGACTTTTCCCTTGAATGCATGTGTTGAGCGTAGCTCCATTCTCTGCGATTTGATTTTTTGTAAAAATACGACCAAGATAATGGCTACCGTTTCCTAGTGAAACTTCAGCTATTGTGGGCATATCTCTGGTCTCGTTTGATATACCTTGCCATACTTGATTTGCAGATTTTTTTTGAGAATTCTTGGCAATATCAAGGGCTGTTTTTAGATTAGGGAATCCATTGGAGAGTAATAGATCAGGTGTATCTATAATCGTTTTGGCGATAATTACTGCATCTGCTATACCATTCCCCCGATGGAACAATGCAATTTTGCGCATGAGTATAAGTTGCTCTCTTTCTTGCAAATTTTTTCCGTAACTCTGTTTTAATTCCTCTGTTACCAAACCTAAAACTGTTTCGGATTCACTGAACGCTTCTCGTGAAATATTTAATTTCTGTCTAAGCGTATTATATACCTCTTCTCTTGTATTATTTTCAATAATATTTTTTTCTTTCATATTAAGAGTTATTAGTCACAATGTCTTTTCTGTGACTAAAAGATTAAATTTTCTTCTTTAAGTGTTTTACAATAATCGCAACAATTTTTTCATGAGGAATTTCTGAGCTCTTTCCCTGTGGACTGCCAATAATATTAGGAGACCTCCCCACCCTTCTTCAAGTTGTGCGAGTTCATCATTTTTTACAGCGACGAGATCTACCCATGTATCATCATATTTTATAGCTCCTTTTTCAATTGCTCCAATCATTTCAATGAAGCATTATTTAATATCGGTGTATGTTCCATAGTTTTTATGTTAAATTAATTTATAATATTATATTACAAGTGTACCAGAAAACAATAAAAATGGTAGTAATTTTTATTGTTGTAATTAAAAAACAATACACATCAAAAGCAACCGAAATAAGCCACTATTGTTTCTGAATTTTTACAAAAAGTTATAAACCACAGACAATAAAAATTGTTATATTGCTGTGAATTAAGGGGGTTTCCGCTCGTTTTCTCTTTCCGTCCTAAAATTAGCGGAAGAAGTGCGCGCGAACGGGAGGATGTGGGGCAAGCATGAGTAAGAGCCTCGGGCATTTCCGCTAGAAGCGCGGGTATCTACCCGCACAAATTGATGAGCTAATAGAAACTTTGAAAGAAGAGTTCAATATTACTCCTTAGGTTTTGTGGGTGCAGGAACAGATTTTGACTTGGAAGTATCTGTTTTCTTGACTGCGTCTTCAGGTTTAACAAGCGATTTTGGGATAGCTGGCTCAATACTCTCTATATCTTCTACACTCTGAAACCCGCTATATACCTTGCCGTTTATCACCAGAGCTGGTAACTGATCTGGAACCTTATAGATTGAAATCATGGCCCTGAGAGCAGAGAGGTCAAGATTATAGTCAAACGAATACACCCGGAGGTCTGGATACTTTTCGCGGAGGCTCGTCAGCACATATCCTTGCTTCGTACAATCGCTGCAATCGTTATTATTGTAGAAATAGAGTACAAATATCGGCTTTTGCCCACAGCGTTCAGTAATCTTCTTCATAAGAAGATAATCCTTAATTTCCAGAAGCGAATATGAACGTTTGAGACTGATGACGTCGACATTCGTTGTACCGATGTTCTCTTCGCTGTATGTGATTCGATCCGCAAGTGAATTAAGTTCAGTTGAAAGCACTGTGGTCTGGACATCTTTACATGCGAGTTCTTCAAGAAGCGCAAACTGCGTTTCTGACGACATAAGATCAATTGAGATCTTATTTTCAATCTCACGGAGCTCTACGATCTTCTTGTTATTAAAGTAATAAGATAATCCAAAAGCAATACCAAAAAGCATAATTGTGATAAGAAAAACGAAGAAAATTTTTGCCCAGTTTGTTTTATATGGTTCCATAGTTTATATATTATGTGCTTCGCTCAAGTGCCCAGTTGGATTCTTTTGAAAAAACGGAATTAAGGACCGCTCTAAAAAGCCAGAATGGTGCAATGATACTGTAAATAAGAATAAAATAAATGATCTTGAAAGAAAATCCACTTTTCGCATTTGCAATATTACGACCAATGATCATAGCGGTAATAAGAAGAAGGTAAAGGATTATCGAGAAGAAGACGATTGCTTTCGTATTAAAGAAGAACCAATCAAATTTGAATCCAGAAAGTGATAATTGAGAGAACCCAATGGTATTGATTTCGATAATTTTATGATAGACAAAGCTACTTGTATGATACAAAAACACTCCAAAAATAAAGAGAACAGAGATAATCGAAATGAGACCAGATGGGATAGTGAAGAAGGCTACGGTCCCATACTTTCTTTTAAATAAAAGCCTTCGATAATCAACTGTATTCTTAAGGAATCCATATACCCAACGCAGGCGTTGACGATAAAGCTTCGGCAATGAGCTTGGTGTAAGTGTGTAGACATATGCATCAGGACAATGATCAATTTTGTAGTGATGTTCCTGCATTCGGAGGGCAATTTCCTGATCTTCAGTATTATGAGCTTTACGATATGGTCCAAGCTCATCAAAAACTTTTTTCTTAAACATGGAAAGCGGCCCGGGAGTAACATGAATACCCCCCATGAAGCCTAGCATTTTCTTTATATAAATTGCCATTTCGTACTCAATTTTCTGAGCATCTTGCAATATATTCTTAGGATTAAGGACGATAATAGAAGGAACAATCGCCATAGCCTTGGGGTCTTCTTCAAACATTTTCATCATGCGCTTTAGAGCTTGTGGATGAGCAAACGAATCAGAATCTAGACAGCCGACGAATTCTGTTGTTGTATGCTCGAGCCCGAGATTAAGACATGTATGCTTGCCGCCGTTTTCCTTCTGGAAGATACGAATGTTTGAGATATTGTCAAAACTTTTAAAAACATTCCACGTATCATCGGTACTACCATCGTCTACCAAAAAGATCGAGACTTTATCCTTCGGATAGTCGAGTGCAAGAAGTGACTCAACTGTTGCGCCGATTGTTTTTTCCTCGTTATAACACGGTATGATAATTGTCACACTAGGATAATATTGTAGGCCAAGGGTGTCAGGGTATCGAATAATCGAGCGACGTTTCTCTAAAAACGTCACCAAGAAATATACCTGGACATATACAGCGCAAAAAGCAAGTGTATAAAAGATTATACTATAAGCCATACGTAGAATGCATGATAGCATAAAAAGCCATATTATCCAACGTAAAACACCCTGACATGGTCAGGATGCTTTACAAAAGCCTTATTTACATTGATGAACCAGAAGGAGTTCCCATAGGGGCAGCATCCATACCTTTGCATTTCTTGCATGGGCAGCCAAAAATTTTGACGATTGCCGCAATACCTACCAAGAGATAAACAATGCCTTCGACAACTGGCCATGATCCAAGGAGCATATGGACAACATTCCAACTCATGTCGTGCATAGAACCAAAGAGCATACCTGCGCCGACAAGGCCCCAGTTAAGACCACCGATAATAATAAGGACCAACCCAAACTTCGAGCAACCGCATCCACTTTTACAATTACATGTCATCATATTGTGTACTCGCATTCCACCTAGAAGTGGAAAATTAATAATAAAGAGACCATTTAATAACGTTTTTATTATAACATATACTGCCTCGTAGCGTGCAATAAAAAGTCATGATACAATACTACGTATGGAAAATAAGCCAGCGAGTAAATCTCAAATTTCAGTTCCTTCAGCTATTATTGTTGCTGGAGTCCTTATTATGATTGGTATTTTGGGCACTCGAGGTGGCAGTGGCATCTCCACCCCAAAAACACTATCCGAACAGGTAGGAGTATCCAATGCGAGCTTGCAGGCATGTATCGAGGGAACCGATGATGAGGCTCTTAATGCTCGTATCGTGCAAAGTGTGGATAAAGCTATGAGTCCGTATCCTCGAGAGCAGCGCGGTACTCCGTATACTATCGTCATTGGTCAAAACGGAGCCAGAACAGATATTCGCGGACAAGAAACATATGAAAATACGAAAAAGATAGTTGATGATGCTCTTCTCGGTAAAGCAACAATACCCTACACTGGTAATGTCGTACTTTCCGAGCCAGGCGATCATGTCATGGGTAATCCGAATGCTAAAGTCACCATAATAGAATATTCTGATTTTGAATGTCCATACTGTAAAGGATATCATCCGGTATTAGAGAGAATCGTAAAGGAGAATCCAGATACCGCCTGGATTTATCGTCACTACCCTCTTCATCAGCATTCATTTGCAATGCTCACTGCGGCTGACTGTGTCGCTAAATTGAAAGGCGAAGATGCATTCTGGAAGTATGCTGACTTACTCTTTGGTTTGATGGACAAGAAAGATACAGTTTCAGGACAGCTATAATCAAACGAAAAGACCATCTTTTAAAAAATGGTCTTTTTATTTTTGTATTTCTTTCCTTGTAGTTTTTAAGTCTTGCGATTTTTTCGTTATTATGGAGCTTTTCGTGAACTTTGGCTTCGATCTGACGGATACGCTCGCGAGTAACTGTTGCTACCCTACTATAACCCTTCTTTTTCTCTTAAGACATCTTCTCTGAAATTCAGAGCCTCTTCTCTCATAGAGGGATCAATCTTTATGACAAGGTCAAAATCAGCAATTGCCTTATCATATTGCTTACTATCGGCATATGCTACTCCTCTAGCAAAGTAGATACCTGCAACATCTGGATCATTAACAATACCAGAATCTATGATTTTTGTCGCGACTTCAATTATCCTTTTATTATCTGAATCTCTAATGTCTCCATTTCTTCCTAAAACTATATATAAAGATAATTCACCTGAAAGTGCTCTTATGTTCTGTGGTTCAAAATTATTAGTAGGATCAATATTTACTACTTTTTGAAAATTTTCAATTGATGATCTAAAATCACCCTTTTGCATTTGTTCAGCAGCAAGAGAGAAATACCGAGCTTTCTGGTCCTTTATAGAAGAGTCTTTTTGGTTAACTTCTTCAGTTTTTTCGCTATCAGAGAACTCTTTCACTTCAATATTTGCTTCTTTAAATACTTCTTTATCTTTTGAATTTGAAAAGGCAACAAAAATCGCTAATATAGTAATAATGATAGCGGCTATAACTTTTTTTAAAATATCTTTTGTTTTTTTAATCAAAGTAGTTTTTAAGTCTTGCGATTTTTTCGTTATTGCGGAGCTTTTCGTGAACCTTCGCTTCAATTTGACGGATACGCTCACGAGTGACATTAAACTCTGTTCCCACTTCTTCGAGTGTATGCTGAATGCCGTCGTTTAAACCATAGCGCAACTCTAGAATTTTTCTTTCTTTAGGTGTAAGTGTATCTAGAACTTCTTTGATTTGGTCAGATAGGATACGACGTGAGGCATCTTGATCGGGACGGAGGATCTTGTCATCAGGAATGAATTCGCCACGAGTAGACTTTTCGTCGTCATCCCCTATCGGCTGTTCAAGTGAGACTGTTTCCTGATTGATCTGCTCAATGATGTGAATCTTTTCAACTTCCAAATTCATCTCCGTTGCTATTTCTTCCACTAGTGGCTCACGGCCAAGATCCTGAGAAAGTCTGCGAACAACCTGTTTGTATTTGGAAATAGTCTCCACCATGTGAACTGGAATACGGATCGTGCGAGACTGGTCAGCAAGTGCGCGAGTGATAGACTGACGGATCCACCACGTAGCATATGTCGAGAATTTATAGCCCTTCGTCCAGTCAAATTTCTCGACTGCTTTAAATAGTCCAAGGTTTCCTTCCTGTATGAGATCAAGAAGGGTAAGATCTGAACTACGTCCGACGTATTTTTTTGCTATAGATACCACGAGACGGAGGTTCGCACGAGCAAGCAAGTTCTTGGCTTCCATATCACCTTTTTCAATACGACGAGCCAGATCTTTCTCATCAAATGCAGTAATAAGCGGATACTGGCCAATTTCCTTTAAATACATCTGTATAGAGTCATACGTCTGAGCATCTTTAGAGTATTTAAGCGCCTGCTTCTCTGTGTCGCCATCCATATCAAGAAGATTTCCACCTTCAAGAACATCGATACCAGATATCGAGAGCTTCTCGTAGAGTTCATCAAGGAAAAGAATATTGTTCTCGATATCAGGAAAAACTTTTATGATTTCATCATATGTCACAAAACCGCGTTTCTTGCCTTTTTCTATCATTAATTGTGATTTCTGTTCAAGGTCGTGAGCTTTGCGCTCAAGTGCGGTAGCTTTGGCACCCTTAGCTGCCTTCTTGGGCTCGTTTTGCTTCTTTAGAGGTTTCTTGGTAGATTTTGCAGGCTTTTTTAAAACCTTTTTCTTGGACACGTTCTTTTTTGCTCCTTTTTTAGCAGATTTCTTGACAATATTTTTTTTGATCGCTTTCTTTTTTGATTTTTTAATAATTTTCTTTTTAGTTTTTTTAGACATATGATTTAGCCAAATCGCGCTTGGCCCTTTTTACTTATAACGAACGCTCTTTTCTAATTTCTTCAATCCGTTTTGATATTATATTAAAATTTGTAAGTTTTTCTTCGGTATCGAGAGGCTGCAGAATAATTTTTTGTTCATGCAAGATTTCTTCCTCGAGGTTTAATATGAGTTCCCGTAGGTCACGAGTAAGCGTCTCAATCTTGCTACCATACCACATTTCAGCTTCAATTGCCAGCCTATCAGAGAATGGTTCGTGTACTTCTTTCATTTTTTCAAATGTTTCTACTGTTATCCGTTCTTTTAGAAAATCAATAAGTTCTTTTATTTCTTTAGATACTTCCCCATCAGCAGTTTGCCAGAAAAGTATACCAAAGAGTCTATGTTCAAGGTTTTCTCGACGGGACTTGGCAATACTTTCTTTTACTTCCTTACTTACCTTTTGATCTCTCGTAACAACTTTATTAACATTAGTTGTACGTTCATATTTCTCAAAGTCTTCAATAATAGCCCTCTCGGATAGCCCGGTCTTTGCATAAATCTCGTTAATATATGCCGAACGTTCAATTGAACTTAGGACCATAGAGAGGAATGGAAAGACAATGTCGCGAATCTCTTTGCCTCTTAATCTGATATCAGTAGTGCTTGTACAAATACGATTGATATGAAAATTTACGATGTTTACCGAATTTTTGATGATATCTTTCCATGTCGCTTCGTTTTTAACGATGATATCCGCAGGATCTTGCCCTTCCGGCATAACAGCAATTTTGACCTGCATATCGAGGGACAGGGCGATCATAGCTGAGCGACCTGCTGCCCTAATTCCGGCAGTGTCACCGTCAAAAGCAAATATAATATTTGGAGAGAGACGGCGAACAAGACCGAGGTTATTTATTTTAGACTCGCTTGAGGACTCATCGTTTACATTATCCGCAAGCGCGGTACCCGACACTGCAACGGTATTAGTGAGCCCTGCTTGATGAGAAAGGATGAGATCCATCTGACCTTCAACCATAATGCTGTATCCACGAGTACGAATGGCAGCTTTTGCTTTATCAATACCAAATAGCACATTGGATTTGTTGAAAAGTGGAGTATCAGGACTATTGAGATATTTTGCCTGCCCGAATGAATCGGGCGGGCGGGCCTCTTCAATAGTAGATTTAGTATCTGGAGAAAGAGTAAAAATCCGACCTGAGAAAGCTATGACTCTGCCACTTGAATCACTAATTGGGAAAATAATACGAGAACGGAACCGATCATAAAAGCCGTTGTTCCCCTTTTTAGAGAGTCCGACAGTTTCTATATCAGCAATAGAAAATCCTTTGGTGACCAAATGGTCTGAAACTGATTTCCATGCTTGAGGTGCATATCCGATTCGAAATGCTTTAATCGTTGCATCAGAGAGTCCACGATCACGGAGATAACTTCGAGGTTCAGGCATTTTCTCGAATACGGTTTCGAAAAATACCGTAGCTTCTTCCATGATAGCGTAGAGTTTTTCTTTATCATCATGAGATTCATTGCGACTACCATACTCGAGTGTGATTCCCGCACGCTCGGCCAAAATTTTCAAAGCACCAAGGAAATCAGTTCCTTCAAAATGTTCTACGAAAGAAAAGATATCGCCTTTGGCATTGCAACCGAAACAATAGTATGTACCACGATCAGGAGAAATGAAAAATGAGGGAGTCTTCTCGTTATGGAACGGGCATTTAGCTTTGTAATTTTTACCAGCTTGATCTAAAGAAAGATACGATGAAATAACATCAACGATAGAGAGTCTCTCTTTTATTTTCTGGGCAGTTCCGTTCATATAGCCCTATATTCTATTTAATTATAATGAGTCATTCTCTCCACTTGCTCTACTTGCATCTACCTCTTTCACTTTCCGTATGCGTTCTACCCCGAATCCTGTACCAGCAGGGATGAGGTTGCCTATAATAACATTTTCTTTGAGTCCACGAAGATTGTCAACGCCGCCACGAATGGCATTGTTGATAAGCACACGATTGGTGTTCTGGAATGATGCTGCAGAAAGCCAGCTCTTGGTTGTAAGCGATACCTCGGTGATACCAAGTACGATCGTATCTGCAACAGCTTTTTTACCATCGCCTTCAGCTTCTAAGCGATTATTCTCTTCGATAAGTTCAATAGCTTCGACGATTTCACCTGGTGAGAATGTTGTGTCGCCTGCATCTTTGATCTTCTTGCGTGAGAACATTTGACGAATGATTATCTCGATATGCTTTCTCGAGATTGAAGCGCTCTGCAAGTCGTAGACTTTGTTGATTTCATCGACGATGTAGTCCTCAGCGAGTTCTTTGCCGCCGTATTTGACGATTTCGTTGATATCAGCTGAACCATCAGTTAGAAGATCACCTTTTTTAACTTTTGACCCTACTTTGACAAGTGGCTGACGACGGAAGGCAATCGTATACTCAACTTCGTTACCTGTCTGTACTGATTGAGATTTGCTACTTGCTTTGCCTGTCGGCTTATTGTCTAGAGTTAGATCAGAGAGTACTTTAATAACTTTCTCTTTGCCATTATCAGTAACACTTATAACTTCACCAGAAGTTATCGATACAATTGCGGGATTCTTTGGAATGCGGCGCTCAAAGATTTCTTCGACACGAGGAAGACCGGTTGTGATGTCCACTGTCGCCACACCTCCGGCGTGGAACGTACGGAGTGTAAGCTGTGTACCAGGTTCACCGATAGCTTGCGCAGCGATGATACCGACGGCTTGGCCGAGCTCAATCATACAGTTGCGTCCAAGATCGAGACCGTAACACATACGGCAGATACCATGAGTCGTCTCACACGAAAGCGGAGTACGGACATACGCTTCCATTATACCCATCTTTTCAAGAGCACGCGCATCTTCCTTGAGAATCAAAGATCCTTTTTTGAATGCAACTTTTCCATCTTTGTCTTTAATATCCGAGATAATAACTCGTCCGTGGATATGCTTGGCAAAAACACCATCTACTGCGACAATTTTCTTGCCGAGTTTTGTGCCACAGTCTTCTTCAGTAACAACAACATCTTGAGCAACGTCAACGAGACGGCGAGTTAGGTATCCAGCTTTAGCAGTATTGAGCGCCGTGTCAGCTGCACCTTTACGAGAGCCGTGAGTAGTAATAAAGTATTCAAGCGGTGAAAGACCTTCTATATATGATGGGATAATTGGGAAGTCCAATGTTGCACCTGATGTGTTTACAATCAATCCTTTCATTCCGCACATCTGAACGAGAGAGCCCATATTACCTCGAGCACCAGAAGTGATTAGGTCATATGTTGAACCTTTTCGATCAAGCGTCTCTGGAATGGTCTTCTCAATCTCTTTCTTAGCATGCTCCCAGATTTCAATAACTTTCTGATATTGTTCATCTTCAGACAAAAGTCCATCGGCAAATTGATCGCGGACAATTTCTTCTTCTTTTCGTCCTTTTGCTACAATTGCTTGTTTTCCTTCGGGTACACGAACATTATCAATACCCCATGTTACCCCCGAATATGTCGCATACAAGAATCCGAAGCTCTTGATCTTATCGAGAACTGGTGGAGTCGCATCTATACCGTAATGCATTATAAGTTCATCTACAAGAAGGGACATGCGTTTGATAGTGATTTCTTCATTCATGTATGGGAAATCATCGGGGAAAATGCTATTGAAGAAAAGCCTTCCGACAGTAGTCTCAAATGGTTTGCCGTCAAATATTTTGTACCTTGTCTTATCACTACCGAGAACTTTAATTTTCGCGCGGAATGTAATCACACCAAGATCAAAAGCGGTAATGGCTTGGTTCGGACTTGCAAATGCTAGACCTTCACCCTTTTCCCCATCTATTGATTTTGTCATCCAGTAACAACCCAAGATCATGTCCATCTTTGGCATGACAATCGGCGCTCCATCTTGAGGCTTGAGAAGGTTTTTATTTGAAGCCATATAGTCACGAGCTTCTATCTGAGCCATATCAGAAAGCGGTACATATACGGCCATTTGGTCTCCGTCGAAGTCAGCATTGAACCCTGTACAGACAAGAGGATGCACTTGAATCGCATTACCTTCAATAAGTATTGGATTGAATGCCTGAATACCAAGACGGTGAAGCGTCGGCGCTCGATTAAGAAGCACGTACTTGCCACGAATTACTTCTTCTAAGATCGCCCAGACTTCCGGAATTCCCTCTTCGATGAGACGGTTAGCACCACGAATATTGAATGAGAGTTCAGTTTCTAAGATTTTAGATATCACGAATGGACGAAAAAGTTCAAGAGCCATATGTTTCGGCAGACCGCATTGATTAAGCTTAAGATTAGGACCAACGACAATAACCGAGCGACCAGAGTAGTCGACACGCTTACCCAAGAGATTCTGACGGAATAAACCTTGTTTTGATTTCAAGTTATCAGAAAGTGACTTGAGTGCGCGCTTCTGTGAAGCAGATATTGCTTGTGAATCGTTCTGTTTTGCAATCGAGTTATCAATAAGAGCATCGCATGCTTCTTGGAGAATTCTTTTCTCGTTACGCAAGATAACATCAGGCGCACCGATTTCTTTTAGTTTTTTCAAACGGTTATTTCGGTTGATAACGCGGCGATACAAGTCATTAAGATCAGATGTTGCATGTCGTCCGCCATCAAGCGCAACCATCGGGCGAAGCGCTGGTGGGATCACTGGAATGACAGTCAGGAACATCCACTCAGGACGAATGCCGGAGGCAAGCATCGAGCGGATGAGGGACATGCGCTTCTCAAGTTTTTCTTTCTCTATGCTTGAGGCTTTTGGAATCATGGCAAGCGTCTCGGTTTTGAGTTTCTCCAGATCGAGATTCTTGAAAAGTGTAAAGATAGCTTCAGCACCGATTGATGCTTCAAAGCATGAACCATACTTGAGACCAAAGTGATGATACGCGATCTCATTGAGAACTTTGCCTGGAACGATATCATTGATTTCGCGCTTTGTATTAGTCAAAAGATCCTTGAGTTTCTCTTTGTCTTCTTCGTTAGTTGCGCTTTTAACTTTAGCTTTGAATTCAGATTCAAGATTCTTGATGATCGTATCTTTTTCTTCTTGGTGAATATTTGTAATAATGTAGCCAGCAAAGTAAATGACTTTTTCCAAGTCACTCACAGGAATATTGAGAAGTACAGACATGCGAGATGGTACGCCGCGAAGAAACCAGATGTGTGCAACCGGGCTTGCAAGCTCGATGTGGCCCATACGATCACGACGAACAATGGAACGTGTAACTTCCACGCCGCACTTTTCACAAACGATGTCTTTATATCGAATACGTCGGTATTTACCGCAGTAACATTCATAATCTTTCTCGGGACCGAATATTCGCTCGTCAAAGAGTCCGGATCGCTCAGAGCGCCCTGTACGATAGTTAATTGTTTCAGGCTTGGTAACCTCTCCGTATGACCACTCTCGTATGCGCTCGGGCGATGCGAGCTTCAGTGTGATGGAATCAAAGTCAGTTGTATCAATTGTTTTCATATATTAGGGTAGAGCGGATAGTTATAAGGGTATAGTGGAAATTCAATTCTTCTGTCTATTCCCTTTATTCTATTCGCTATTCGCTTATTAATAATTATTCCTCACTTTTTTTAAGATCAACATCAAGAGAAAGCCCGCGGAGATAGTTGAGAAGTACATTAAACGATGCAGGAATATTCGGCTCTCCGATCGGGTTACCTTTGATAATAGCGTCGAATGTCTGTGAGCGACCCATGATATCATCAGACTTAATCGTAAGCATTTCACGAAGCGCATATGCTGCACCATGACCTTCGAGCGCCCAGACCTCCATTTCTCCAAATCTCTGTCCTCCACCTTGAGCTTTACCTCCAAGTGGTTGCTGAGTAATAAGAGAGTACGGACCAATGGAGCGCATGTGCAGCTTGTCTTCCACCATGTGATGTAGCTTGAGCATATACATGTAACCTATAGCGATATCCTGATCAAATGCATCTCCAGTACGGCCATCATAGAGTGTGACTTTACCACTTTCAGGTAGACCAGCGAGAACGAGCTCGGCTTTAATTTCGGGCACGGTTGCAGAAGAGAACGGAGGGACGATCGCTTGGTAATTAAGTGTATGAGCAGCATATCCTAGATGCATTTCAAGAATCTGACCTAAGTTCATACGAGATGGGACACCTAGCGGCGTGAGAATGATATCGATCGGAGTACCATCTTGCATAAATGGCATTTCTTCTTCCGGAAGGATAACAGAGATGACTCCCTTATTACCGTGGCGACCAGCAAGTTTGTCACCGACTGAGATGTTACGAATCTGAGCGATTTCTACTACAATTCTTTTTATGATACCTGACTCAAGATTGTGCCCTTGATCACGTGAGAAAATTTTGACTCCTGTTACTCTTCCTTTCTTTCCATGTTCAAGACGTAGTGATGTGTCCTTCACATCACGAGCTTTTTCAGTGAAGATTGATCGGAGTAGGCGTTCTTCGGGAGTAAGTTCGGTCTCACCTTTGGGAGTAATCTTACCAACAAGGATATCATTTTCGCGAACTTCAGCGCCGATAACGATAATACCGTCTTCATCCAAATCTTTGAGTTTGTTTTCGCCGACGTTCGGAATATCGCGAGTAGTTATTTCTGGACCAAGCTTAGTATCACGGACGTTACAGATAAATTCTGTGACATAGATACTTGTGAATTTACTTTGTTTTACAAGCTTTTCTGAGAGAATTATCGCATCTTCGTAGTTAGCGCCGCCCCATGACATAAAGGCCACTAGAGCATTCTGTCCGAGGGCGATTTGGCCGCGGTCAGTTGTACTAGTATCAGCGAGAACTTGTCCTTTCTTTACATGGTCGCCCATAGAAACACTTGGACGCTGATGAAGAACTGAGAAGTTGTTTGTACGTGAAAAGCTAATTAGCGGGTAGACATGCTCCTTGCCTTTGTCATCTTTAATGTTGATTTTCTTTGCGTCTACATATGAAACAGTACCTGAGACTTCGGATACGACGAGTCTGCCAGAGTCGCGAGATGCAAGCTCTTCCATACCTGTAGCCACAAGTGGTGCTTCAGGAATAATACAAGGGAGGGCTTGTTTCTGCATGTTACTTCCCATGAGTGTTCGGTGAGCGTCATCGTGTTCGAGGAATGGAATCATAGAAGTCGCCACTGAGAACGCTTGGTTCGTAGCTACGTCTATATAGTCAATTTTGTCTCGGGATATCATGCCAGGCTTTGTTGAAAGACGAGCTTCAACTCGATCTTCCATGATATTTCCCTTTTCGTCGTAATCGATACCAGCGTGGGCAATATTAAACTTCTCTTCTTCGAGCGCGTTTAGGTACACAACTTCGCCAGTTATTTTTCCATTCTTTACTTTTATATATGGTGTCTCGATAATACCGAACTCATTGATCTTGGCATATGTAGAGAGGTGGAGGATAAGACCGATGTTCGGACCTTCAGGTGTGTGGATCGGACATACTCTTCCATAGTGGGATGTATGCACATCGCGGACTTCAAGACCTGCACGCTCACGAGTAAGACCTCCGGGACCAAGCGCAGAGAGGATTCTCAAATGCTCAACTTCAGCCATGACATTTTCTTGGTTCATGAATTGAGAAAGCTGGTTTGCGGTAAAAAACTCCTTGATGCGAGCTTGGAGCGGACGCTGGTTGATGATAGCAATCGGAAGACTAGTGCCAACATCGATTGTCGACATGCGATCTTGAACATTTCTTTTTATTTGAGCCATGCCCATGCGGAACTTCTGCTGAAGCATTTCACCCACATAGCGTACTCGACGCTGGCCCAAGTGATCTATATCGTCTGCTTTAGCATGAAGCGTATTATTGAGCTCGACAATATTTTTAAATATAGACACAACATCATCGGCAGAGATTGTACGGCGCTCCATTTCTTTATCATCCATACTCTTACCGAAACGCTTGTTGAATCGAAAGCGACCGACAGGAGAAAGGTCATAACGCTCATTTGAAAGAAGCATGTTAATAAATTCACGGGCATTATCAGGAGTTGCAAGATCGCCATCGCGTAGACGCTTGTAGATCTCTATATATGAGTCCGATAGGGTCTTGGCTGGGTCTTTTTCAAGCGATATTTTAAGGGCTTTTGACAATTCTTCACTCATATCCTTGCCAAAAGTTTTTGTAAGAGTCTCATCTGTATCAAGGCCAAGAACGCGAAGAAGAGAAGCAATGGAGAACTTGCGCTTTTTGTCGATACGGACATATATAGCACCATCGGGATCAGACTCAACTTCAATCCACACACCACGAGAAGGTATAATCTTTGCGCCGAAGTAACGCTTGCCTTTTAATTCCTGCTCGGTAAAAAATACTCCGAAACTACGTGTAAGCTGTCCTACGATAACTCGCTCTACGCCGTTTATGATGAAAGTGCCATGCTTGGTCATCAGTGGCACATCAGCTAGGAAAATTTCCTGTTCTTTAGAAGTTCCAATGCTTTTATTTAGAAGTTTGACGCGAGCTTTTAGCTGACCTTCGTATGTCAGTTTATTTATCTTTGTGTACTCTTCATCGAACTTTGGTTCACCAAGCACAAAAGATGTAAAGTCGAGCTGGAATTTTTTCTCAGAATAATCATTTATCGGGGAAAATTCTTTGAAGACTTCTTTGAGTCCACTCTCGATCAACCAGTTGAATGATGCCAGCTGATCTTGAATAAGATTTGGGAACGGAACGAGTGGCTTTTTATAGCGCGCGAAATACTTCTTTTCTATTTGTGCTGTTTTTTTCATATTAATAAAATTTATTCGCCTGCCGACGAAACGCAAAAAATAACGGCGACCAAACCGTATTATTTAGAACTATCTATTAAAATTGGCAGAATGTAGTTTTGACACAGAGCGAGCTTGTCTTAACTTAAAAATAGTGATTGATCTGCCATAACTCAATCGATTTCACTAGGGTTCTATCATATACTACCCCTGCTTTTTTGTCAAACAATATTATAGAAAAAGACCCTGCTTTCGAGAGAACCTAATTCCCTATATATCTTTTTTATCTAGTACCTGCCTGTGCTTCTATCATCTGCTTCATCATTTCGGGAGAAACTGATGGGATTGAGATTGTACCGTAATCAGTAAATTTAACAGAAGCTGGTGGTACAAATTTACTTGCATCAGCTATCCAAGGAGTACATGAATATTCTGATTTTTGGTTTGAGGAATTTTTGACACCGGCACTCATGCTGAGCGCAGTATTTATATCAAATGAAGCATTGATAGACATTTTCGTTCCTTGACTCCCAGTCCAAGAATATATCTCATTTCCATCTTTAATGATCATACTACTTTTAGTTACAGCACCTTTGTACATCATAGTATTATCAGAACGAATAAGATTTCCATGAATATAGGTTGTGCCACTATTTGTCATTCCAGATGACGGATCTGCAAAGTTTGAAATGCATTCTAAAGTTTTTCCTTTATATACAGAAAGCAATTCTTGCATCGTCATATTGGTCTTTACAATTCCTGATAGAGAATTCCCTGCGTTTAAATCGACAGACGATTTACCATTATCAGAAATTTTTTGATTTGAATTTGCTTCAATCTTTCCATCTAATCTAGAGTCTATCGTGGCATCAACTTTTTGTACAGCAGCCCCTTTCTCTAGATTTTGTTGTTTAACTTTTTTAGAATAATAAACACCTCCCCCGACACCAAGCCCTGCGATTATGATAATAATAAGAGGTACAATAAATCCTTCTTGTGTTCTTTCCATATTTTTAATTATACTATATTTTTCGAGAATCGAATTCTTTATATGTCATTTTCGATATCTCGCCTATTATATGGGAAAGTTGTTTAAAGTCAGTCCCCCGTGTCATCACACATAGGAGATATGGATTCTTGGGGTAATACACAATTCCGCAATCGTGCAGCTGTTTTTCATTATTTGGCAAGTCAGAACGTTCGCCAAATTTATGAGCTATTTCAAGTTCAGTAGGCACACCAAGAGTTATCCCTTCTTTAAAATCTGATTTAGAAAGCAAGGAAAGTGCTTGTTCCGACAGTTCCTTTTTAGAAAAAAAAGAACTGTGATAAAGCTGGACAAAAATAGATCCATACGACTTAACAGACAACGTCTGATCGGCAAAGTTTTGTGGATCAATGATACCTAAATCCAGGAATGTCTCTCGCAATAAATCAGTATTTGGAGAGACCTGTCTCAAGTATTGATTTAAGGCATAGTACGAATTATTATCAGAATACTCTATCATATATTCAAGCAGAGTATTTATAGTATAGGGAGTATTGTTCTGGGCAATTTTCGCAGACGGAAAGTACTGCTTTTGAGTAAGATTTTTTTCTTCGAAACCTATTTTTGTTTCTAAGAATGCAGGATTATTTTCTGAAAGATTAAGGTAAGTTAAGAAGAGCGGGAGCTTTAATAAGCTTGCCGGAGAAAATTTTTCATACTCATTCATACCAAGCGTAGGTCCATTATGTAAATCACGAAAATAAATTGATACTGAGCTAACAATTCCTTCTTGTTTTTTATCCGAGATAAACTTTTCTAAATCAGCTTTGAGTTTACTGTATCCTTGTTTGCTGACCACTGGTGCCAGTTTACAAACCAAGTCAGGATTAATATGTTCAAAATTTTCAGCACTACATCGAGAGTGAGTACCTTTATCCAAAACAAAACCAACTCCAAAACCTATAAGGAGAAAGAAGAGTGAGAGGGCGGTTGTCTTTAAGCCTATTTTCATACTATATATAGTAATCTATTTTTACAATTCTTACTCAACTATAGGAATGGGCTCCTCTTTTGTTTCCACTACCGGCTCAGATATCTCTATAAGTATCGGGGCTGGGTCTTCTTGTTGGACAGGCTCTGGATCAAGCACAGGAATAGGATCAAGAACTGGATCTTCTTCTTTTGAAGTTGGATCAGGGACTGGGTCGGGTTCTGGAATTGGATCAGGTAAAGGATCTGGCGGAAGTAGGTCTAGTGGTAAATTTTCAATGGTGAGACCTTCGATAACACTTTCAAAAATTTTCGGATCGCGGACAGAAAGCGCATTCCAAGTGAATCTTAGATCTTGTGGCGCGTTTTTGTTCAAAAAAATAGTAAATCCATTTTGATCACTATCGATGACAAGAGACTGAACGCTTGCAGTAAATATCTCATCTGCTCCAGAATCAGTCACTTTATCCGCAGTGCTAAATACAAGCGATGTGGTTACAACAGGCTCAACTATATAAGGCGTCTCAAAAATTATTTGAACTCTGCGACTCCCCTTTTTTATTATAGCAAAGCCAGCTGTATCACTATTGAAGAGTGGTGGAAGAATAAATTCCGATTGTGCATTAAATGTCACACTGGAATCAAAGTTCGCAGCCATACTAAAGAATGTGAGGCCATCAAACCTTGATTCTCCACTAAAGATTGCGTTCTCGGATACAGTCAGGGTTTTTGTTGTGAAAGAATCCCAGGCTAAATGGGCATTAGTCATGAGTAAAGAATCGAGACCTTCGATCGAATCTGCTTTGATACTTTTTACTTTTAGATTACCCGCAAATGTCGCGTTCCCTAAATTATCAATACTGACAATAGGTTCGGCTGATCCGGCTCCTTCTGTCAACAATTGGTTCTTAATGTTGAATGTACCTTCATTCGAAAGCAGTATATCAAGAGAAGTTCCATTTAGAGGAGTTATAGAATCGGTTGAAACAGTTCCTACAAAGAGTGTCGGCGTTATAATTTCAAGTCCTGCAGTAACTCTATCGGCAGTCACTTCCGAAAGATTGAGAGACTCTGAGAGAGTCAATTTATTAGTATTAAAATAAGCAAGTGCACGCTGTTGGAGCGTTTTGGTTCCTTTTATTAATTCTGATGGATTTAATTCCACTCCTTTATCTATCTCCCCTCCTATCATCTCAAGTTCTCCTGCAAAAAGATCAGAAAGTTTTGCTCCCGTCGTATGACTATTCTTAATAAAAACTACCACATACCCTGGCGCATCAGGGTCAATATACTCTGTCATTGACTGTCCGATAATACTACCTGCTTTTGTCGCTCGCATTGCAACACCAGGAATGGATGAAGGGGTAAGGAGGTCGCCTTTTTTAATCGCGCCATTTTCCATATTTACTTTTACGGGAACACGACCAGAGAGTGCGAGAAGGACTGGAATGGCGCCAGCATCTTCAATATTACCGATAATCATGCCAGGTTTTGTTGAAACAATACCCATTACCTCAGCATCATATGCTTTGCTGCTTTTTTTAACTCCCGCTTGCATGTCATGATCAAGAGATACGACATCTCCGGCTTCAAGGGTTGAGTCATTTGTTCCGTAAACTTCCGCCAAATCGGCTCCTGTGCCACGATAGGTCCAAACACGAATTTCTCCACGTGCGCCGGCTCCTCCGGCTCCGCCACTTCCTGTCGAACCGTTATGCGTTCCTGCTCCGCCTCCTCCACCACCTCCTCCAGGAATACCTCCGACTGCCCCGGCTCCGCCGTTTGATCCAGCTGTAGCCTGACTGCCTCCTCCACCGCCTCCTCCACCACCTCCAATCTGCGAACCAGTTGAAGAAGTTGCATCTTGGCCGGCAGTTCCATTATTTGTTCCAGCAGCACCTCCGGCAACACCTCCGCCGGTTCCTGCTGCCTGCATCGCAGCACCACTTGCACCTCCTGGACCTCCGGCAGTCGAAGCATGAGTTGCTGCAAGACTTGCTCCTCCACCGCCTCCGCCGCCTCCCTTGAGGGATGTACCTCCCGATCGTCCTGCAGTTCCTCCGGCAGCAAGTCCTCCACCACCGCCTCCTCCTTCATTCGCATTACCTGAAGTTGTTGTTCCTCCGCCGCCGCCACAGCTACCAAAAGCGTTTGCTCCAGCACCAACGGTTACACCACCAGCACATGTACCACCAGCTCCTCCTGTTTGGTTCGTCGAGCTTGTTCCTGCACCTGCTGATCCGCCGCCTCCGCCGCCTCCGCCGCCAGTAGCAGAGTTGTTTCCATTTCCAGAACCTCCTCCTCTATATGCAATGAGGAGTGATCCAAAACTTGTATCAGCTGTCGGAGCAGAACCATCTGTACCGACAGCATTTGTACCACCGGTTCCAGCCGTACCGCCAGCAGGAACGGTCACCGTTTCAGTCGCTCCGACAGATCCTGCAGCAATCGATCGAGTTGTATATGCGCCTCCTCCACCACCTCCACCACCTGTAGTAGCGGTACCAGCAGCAACACTACCTCCTCCTGCACCGCCACCACCAGGACCCCATGCTTCGACAACAACTAAAAGGGCATTTGATTTTTTAGTAAAAGTTCCATTTCCTGTAAATGTTTCATAGTCAGTTTCTCCACAGGCACCATCAAAAGAAAGTGTTCCTGAACCATTCGATTTTAGACACCCTGTTGCGTCAGTAGATGGCAGTGTCCATGTAAAGCTCGAACTGATACTTGATGGTGCTTGGAATCCAACATAATGAGAACTATCCGCATCTGCAAACCGGACATCTGCTTGGGCATTGAGTACGAGGTCACTCGCAAGTGTTAGTCCACCGCTCGAATTAAAATCAGTGGCAGCGTTTCCAATATTAATTAATGTACTCGCTCCCATATCTATTCCAGTAGTAAACGTTCCCGCAAGCGTGATGCCTGTTGTAAAGGTACCGCCTCCTGTGTCGACAATATTAAGTCCACTGCCAGTGATGTTTCCTCCAGAATTTGTAATTTCGATGCCATCAGTTGCACCTGAGTTTGCTGCGATATCTATCTTAAGAAGATTATCAATATCAGTTACGCCAGAAGCAGTCGTATCGAGTTGTTGAATCAGTAATAAATTTTCTGTATCAAGATCTCCAGATGCATTTGTTGAGAGTGCGTTATTGATAACAATTCCATGGTCGGTCCCTGCTGTTCCTCCATTGTTATCAAAATTAAAGGTAAGTCCATCGTGATCAGTCGTAGTGAAATCCCAATCCATAGTCTGCTCCGTGGTACCCATAGCAATGGCGCCATTCCCTCCTGCATCACCTATGGTATCCCAGTTGGTAGAGCCTCCTGCACCACATGATCCCCATGCCGGTGCACCACTACTTGCTTGAGTAAGACACAGGGTTGCACCTGAGTTTACAGCCAAGGCTTGAATGGCTCCGGTACCATTACCATAGAGTACTGCATTGGAGGCAAGTGTTCCAATGCCTGTTCCACCTTTTGCTGTTGTCAAAATTCCCGTGACATCAGCAGTTGCCAGATCAATAGCTGACGATGAGAGCACGCCCCCCGAAGATAGATGAGCAATACCGGTGCCAAGTGATGAAAATGTAATTGCTCCAGAAGAAGTCAATCCTGCAGCATTTACAACACCCGTAACTGTAAGCGCGCCTCCGGAAGTAATCTTATTTGATGAACCGAAAAATTGAATATCTCCTGTTGCGCCATTATGAAGCGTCAATGTATTTGATCCCGTTCCGCCGAATGTTGGATTTGTTCCGCCAAGAATTAAATTTCCAGATGTAAGCACCGGAACTTGATTGCCTGTTGCAGATTGGGCTGGAGTAAATCCTCCGACTCGCTCTGATTCAACTGCTGCAGGAACTGCTCCCAATTTTTTTCGTGGAGTCATTTCTCCATCCCATGATGGACTTCCTGTATTGCCGATCTGAACTGACAAATATAAGGTCTGGTTAAAATCAACTCCAGAGAGTGAAGTAACTTCACCAAGGAGAACACTAAAGAGGCCGTTCGTCACAGTTACCTTGCTTCCGCCAGTTCTTGTTTCCATCCATGCACAACTAGTAGTACACGAACCTTGCGTAGTGTCACCACCGCTTGAGACTGTCATTAACTTGAATTCCATATTGTAGTCCCCATTTGCAACTGCAACTCCAGACGCGTTGGTGAGCTTGCCTTGATAATTTATTTGTTTGTTAAATGCCGCTCTACCGATGAATGGAAACTGAAAAAGTGACAGAGCAACCAATAAAACTGCGAGCGCAGTATTTGATTTGTTTCTTAATTTTCTGTTTGTTTTTTCGAATGAATACATATTTTTTAATTTTCCTTTTCCTGTAATTTTTCAGATTCAGAAGTAAGTGAAGATTGGACACCAGTTGCATGAAAATTCTTATGATCTAGAATATAAAACCACGTCGAAAAACTGACTACAAACAATATGATGGTGGTTAGGATAATCTTTTTATTACGCTCTCGGGTAAAGAAGTCCAAGAGTGCTAATTTTTTTTGACGAATCTTCTGCTTTAAAAGATAATTTTTTATTTCTTCTTCAGTTGTAACCCATCCCCGGCCGACTTTTTGCCCCTTAATTTCTCCTACACGGATTAAATAGCCCAAGTAGTCTTGGTTGTAGCCGGAGAGTTTTGCTGCTTGGCTTAGTGGAACGACTTTTTTTAATAAGTTCATTTAGTGAAGTAAAATAAGGAGATCTCGGATAGCCGAGGTTAAAATTTGTTAAATTTTAACTAAACTCGATATAAAGATATTATAAATCAAAAAGCCTTATTTTCCAATAAAATAAGGCTAAGTTATACACATCTATATATTGTCCTTAAAAATTAAGCTTATTTATAAAAAATGATTGGAGGGTTGAAATAATCCCCTTTATTTTAATCTTAAAAGAGTTTATCTTGATTTCTAGCATTGACAGAGAAGCTGTCATAGTAGAAGGCACTGTTATGTAGGAATATGATTTTAAGGTAGGAAATGTAATGGGTATATTTCTATTATCGGTTTGTGGTGAGAGAGAAGGAATATCTGCACATAGTGACGGATCAAGATCGCATGTGACTATCTTAATTTCCATCTGGGCAAATACTTCTGCACCTAAAGAAAAGTTGCCAGTTTTATCACGGGCAAAAAGCGAATAATAATATTTTTTCACCGGAGTTACATTTAGATCTGTGAAATATTGCCTCTTATTCTCATAGATGAGTTTGCCAGTGAATGGAGTTTTTGGGAAGGATTTTTCACTGCGCATCAAACGAACATAATCAAAATCTATATCGGAGGGATTGATCCATGTTAGCTTGATTGCATCTGCACTTATAATCTTGTTTGTGATTTTTGGTTTACTAGGAGGTGTTGTGTCTGGAGGTGTGGATGTCACAAATGTACCAACGTATGGTTGTATTATTGTGCCATAAATATTCTGACCACTGATAGAGAAATAATACCGAGTATTGCTTTTCAAATTAATAAGTTCAGCTTTATGATCCCTGAAAAAAAAGTAGCCTCCGATAGTGCCACTCACGTAATCAGTACTCTCTCCCCACTTTAGAACAGTAAGAGTGGGCATTGCAGTCTTCCACTCTATAGTCGCATCAGTTAAACTAACATCTATTACTAGATCGTGAAAATTACTAGAATTAATAGAAAATGTTCCTCCCCCACCGCTTCCACTTCCAGTACCTAATGGAATTACTGTGCAATCATTCGGACAACTATTGACATCCTCACCATTGCTTGCTTCGCATATTCCGTTATTATCACATCCATTAACACCGAGTTTTACATTTATTCCATCGGTTCCAGCTTGAATTTTTCCAATGAATGTAGAAAAAGTGAGGGACAGAAAAAATCCAAGTAAAATTAGAGTGCGGGATGATTTAATCATAATGTCATAGCAGTTATTATGATTGATACCGTGTAATCTCCAGAAGTTTGAATATGACTTGCACCTGATTCAGCCCGGAATCTAACCGTAGTAGTATTTCCGGCAGTGTGATTGCTCGTTGTACTACCTGCTATAGTTTTCGGAGTAGTCGAAAGTCCATCCCAGCACTTACCTGATGCCTCTGATGAACCCGTATTGCATATTGAGCCATTATCTTTATATCTCTGTGTAACTTCAGTACCTTCTGGAGAAAACCCAAATGACGAATTAGCGGCAGTATTAGTAAATGTATAGTCAGGGTTACCACCGCTTGGGGCATAGTCAGCAAATGAATCCGAGCCAGATTGAAGGGATGGAGTTGTAGAGGAAGCTATGGTCATAGTGTATCCCGCGACATTGTCAGTCTTCACAAGCCAGTCTAGCGTACCCTCCGTAGCACCTCCAGACAAACCTTGTATAGAGGTAAGGGCAAGATCAGAAGGAGTAGAAATAGAAATATAACTTTCCTGCATCTGCCAAAAGCCTGCATGCATATAAAAATTAGTGCTATTTGAATCTCCAGTACTAAGCTCACCCGCTGTATCATCGAGAATATAACTTGTGCTTGACGAATTTTTCCCTTCAATATTGATGCTGTCAGATTCGATTTTATAACCGGTACTTTGCATCATTTCTGCTAAAATGCTCCTTGAAGGTATAGAAATCAGGATAATAATCACAAAACAGATAAATCTAGCATTTCTACTTTTTATAAAAGAGTGTAATGCTTTCATATAACAATTTTACTTCTTCTTTCTTAGTTCAAATCGAGTAGAAATATAGTATATAAGTGAAACAAGAACCACTAGGACTCCCAAGATTGAGAGGAGTACTTTCCATGGCAGTACCCAAAAGCCGATTTTTGATTCATCATATTCATTGCCGTATCCTTTATATAAAGATAGGTGCGCAGTGTAGTGACCAAGCCCGAAGCCTTCAGTCCAAACAACTTCTCGATAACGTATAGAATCTGGAAGAGCAAAATAAGCATCGACAGGAATCTGGCCAACAGTCCTACCAAGCATGTTCTTAATAGTCACTTCTCCGTACGGTACTAAGTGGACATTTCCAGTATTTTTAAATCCAATTGAAAATCCTGTTGGCCTCTTTTCATAAAAAGACTTTTTAGGGCCTATTAGGCCAAAGCTATCAAGGGCGCCTTCTTCCTTTCCTTGTCCATTTATTTTAACTAGGAATAAAGAGCCTATTCGTGAAACTATACGAGTTTTACTCTCTGCTTCTGTTGTATTACTAGTCGCTACCTTTTCGGGATCGTTAGAAACAATAAGAGCTCCATAGTACCCGCGTGGCTCTGCATCAACAGGAACTGAAATGCTAACAGGTATTACTATTTTTTCCCCAAGTGCAAGCGAGAATTCATTGATTTCAGGCTTAATTAAGTCTTTCAGTGAATACGGGCTCGCTTCATCGCCAAGAAGCACAATCTGTTCAAGAGGATTATCTGTTCCGATTATGTCTTCAGTTGTTAGTTTGAAATTAACATTCCTATCAATTCTATTCGTAATAGTGATATTCTTGACAGTTGACTCCCCTGGATTGAGAAAGATCTCAGTTTTTCCCGGTTCTACCACAAAGTCATTTTGCGGAGTTATATCAATCTTACTTTTTTGATATGCAAAAACACTCCCTGATGAAAAAAAGACAAGAATAAGAAATATATAAAAGACTGTTTTATTTCGGAATGATTGCTTCACAAATTTAGAGATACTTAATTAAGACTTCTTTTACAATGCAAGCGCAGTGCCGGTAATAGTTGCAGTGTAGGTACCAGCAGCTGCAAAGGTCGTGTCTTGTTCAGCAGCAAAACAAATTGTAGTTGTTATTCCAGTAGTTGGAGTGACGCTCGCCCTTGTAGCAATCGTATTAGGAGATGTATCAAATCCTTCATACTTTGCAGTACCAGTCGGCGCTCCGGCTGAACCGCATGAAGCGCCTGTTCCATATTCTGCAGTTGATGTATCAGTCCCGAACGCTGAGTACCCGAATTCTTTCGATCCACCCGGCACGCTCCATACTTCAGGAGTCCCGGCAACCGCTTCCGTATAATCAGCAAATGAGTTGCCACCGCTTGCAAGAGCAGGAGAAGCTGAAGCTTGTACAGCCAAGGTATATCCATCAGCATCATTAGTTGTAACAACCCAAGAGGAAGAGCCTATGGAGCCATTGGCACTAATACCAATGTTGGGAGACATAGTAACAGCTGCACCGTCTGAAATAGTGATGCCTGCATCGACTGTCAGAGTTACGATGACGTTGTCAGTAACTGCCTCAGCTAGGGAAGGTTCAAAAACGACCGTATAGAATGCTTGAAGAGAAATAAGTGAGACCAAGGTTAAAGAAGCAATTTTAGTAAAAGCAGTTTTCATTATAATTATTTTAATTATTTATTATATTTCCATTATGTCAAAAAGGAGTCTATATAGCAAGGAAACACCTAGTTTTAAGACTTAAGTTATCCACAGTCTCTTTGATCTTTATTTTGATCCTTTTTCCAGCTTTCTATTTTTTTATGGTCTCCGGAGAGGAGTACTTTTGGAACCTTGTACGCTTTTCCTTTATAGACTAATTTTTCAGGACGAGTATAGACTTCGCTCGATGATGTGCGCTCTTCTTCGCGGGAATCAAAGTTGCCTAAGACGCCCTCCACTTGTCGGGAAATAGAATCAATAAGCACCATGGCCGGGATTTCCCCTCCGGTCAGCACATAGTCCCCTATTGAAAACTTTTTCGTTTTCAATATCTTGTCTACACGCGCATCGATACCTTCGTATCGACCACAGATTAAAATAATATCTGTATATTTCTTAGAAATCTGTTTTGCTGATTTGGTAGTAAATTTTAAAGCAGTTGGAATAAAATTTATCGTAAGAATTTTTGTTTTTTTCTTCTTAGATATTTTTTTATAAATTTGTCCTACCGCTTTTATAATTGGTTCTGCCATCATAACCATCCCAGGACCACCGGCATATGGACGCTCATCAATTTGTTGAGAAACATTGCCATCAGGCCAGACTTTTCTATATTTCCCAGTTGCAAACGTGCGTGGATTTACAAATGAGACACGTATCTTTTTTTGTTTTATCGCCCGCCCCAAAATAGATTCGCCTAAATACGAATCGAACATTTCAGGAAATAGTGTTACAACATGGAAATGCATCTATATTCCCTTCAAGTCTTCGAGTGCTGCATCAACTGATCTAGATGCTTCGCCTGAATCATTAGGAGAGGAAGCAGTGTGGTGAGTACCACCTTCCGGCTCATTGATTTTGAGATTGACGCGCGCATTATTCTTCATGCCGATAACCCGGAGCAATGTGCGGATCGCTTTAGCGGTATTGCCTTGGCGACCGATTATTTTACCCATGTCTGCGGCATTGACTGTCATAGTAATCAACACTCCCATCTCATCAACGGTTCGATCAATTTTTACATCGTCTGGATTATCAACTAACGCTTTAACTATATATTCAAGAAACCCTTTATCATCTGCCATAAAATCTTTTTCGTATTATTCGTAATCTATGCAGTGTATCGACTAGAAACCTGCCTTCTTTCTATTATATCACACTCATAAAACAAGAAAATAGCCACAGATGGGGCTATTTTACTTATTTTTTAGTTCTTTGCGAGCTTTCGTAGGAGTCTTTCTTGAAAGTACATTTTTTTTCTTGCCATCAATGAGTTTCTGTTTTACCAAGAAATTATGCACTGTATCAGAAGCTTTTGCACCATGACTCATCCAGTGTTTGATACGGTCAGCCTTGAAAAGCACCTCGTTTGTCTTTAGGTTGTAAGAACCCAGTATTTCTTTAAATTTACCGCTTTTAGCAGCATTTTTAGAATCAGTTAAAACAACTCGGAAACTCGCGTCATTCTTTCGGCCTATTCTTTGTAACCTGATTTTTAGCATAGGGCTATAGTAGCATATAGGATACAACTAATCAATAGTTTAGCTCTCTTTAGGTAAATCTTGATATTGTTTATATAGTTCAAGAGCACCTGGTGGAAATTTAGGTTCTGTTTTTTCTTTTACTATCCTTTCTAACTCTTGGAAAACTTCAGCTTTAGTTCCAGTAAACTGTAACCTATCCAAGAACATTGAAAAAGAATCACCATTTGGCATCGCCAATACCGATTCCTTTTTTAAAACACGTAGCTTTTCTTCTTCATTTTTTATATTGTTACTTAAGTCTCTTTCTTCTATCATTAACTTTTCTAATTCTGACTCCCATACTGCATGCTTTGAACTCAAACTGAACCACCTATCTTTCCCGGGATTTTTTTCTTGTTTTATCTTTACTTCTTTTATTTTATCTCTTAATTCTTTTTCTAATTGATGAATTCGCGACTCCACAGCAAATATTGAACTATCGAAAGAATTGATTTTAAAGACCCATTCATTAATAGTAACTGGTTCAGAATCGGAATAAAGTCTCATTCTTTCTTTCACATCATCAATTGCAATATTAAACGGACCTTTGAGTTCTTCTATTTTATCTGTCCGCCTTAAAACATCAGTCATGTACGCAATTTTATTTCTATTCTCCGCTTCTCTCACATTCGCAAAAAGAACCTCCAATTTATTATATATATGTCGATCTTTTGATTTATATTCAACTTTCAAAAGAACATTATCTTCCATAGCTTGGAGTTTAGCTCTCTTCTCAGCAAGGTATTTCTCTGCTTCTTCGTATGTTTTTGAGCCTCTTATCTTAGAAATTACTTCTTTAAGAGGTGATTTGTTACTAGAGTCGTAGTTTTCTTCAACAAATTTAAAATTGTACAAATCTTTTTGGTGCAACAGATTGAAATGTAATTTAGCTATTTGACCTTTATCTCCGGCATCGTAAAATGCTTTTAAGCTTTCTTGATCTTCAATACCTTTAATTTGTTCAGTAAAATTTTTAACTGCCTCTGTTCTACTTTCTAATCTCGCAGAAAGATCGCTAAGATTAAACTTTGGAGGAAATCCTTCATCTTTAATGCTATTTTCATAACTTTGGGTCATTTCAGGATGGCTGGTTAAACCAATGATTTCTTGATACGTAAGACCGTAACTATTAGGAAGATTGACAGGGTCAAGAACTAATCCCTTTCCCTTCAATTCTTCAGATTTGACATTAAGCATTTCTATGCATACTACTTGAACTCTTTGAAATTCAGTGAGCAACTCCAAAGCTCTCTTCTTTACCTCAGGAGAAATAGCTTTTATCTGCTCAGAGAGTGAGAGAACATGTTCATTATTATTATCATACTTACGAATCTGATCGTGGACATTTGGTCGGTATGTCTCTCTTAGCACTTCATAAGCAAAATCGCTTCCGTATTTTTGCTCTAACGCAAAAAAGTCTGATTGAGATTTCTCTATTGAATCTTGAGTTAGGTCAAAATCTTCTGCAGCATTATCCTTAATATTGAATTTTAGGCCATTGGGTTTTAATTTATATTCCAGAATCATACTTTGAAGAAGTTTTTTTCTTTCTTCTGGGAATTCTTTTGTTTTTTCTACAAGTTCTTTCTTTAGTTCGCCAATTTTCTTATCAACTGCTTGAGTGGCTAGCGCATAAGAAAAGTCATTACTTGGTGGCAATACATCGAGTGCTTTTAGTCTTTCATGAAGCGTGGTATCAGTTTTGGCAAGTATCTCGTTTTCTTCGACAGCTTGGTTATATTCATTGGCTTCTACTCCATCTTTAAATTCATTATTCGTAAGTAAGTCTTCCCATTTTAGAACACCAAGAGGCGCTAGGTCGTCTTTATGAGATGCAAATAGATCCTTTAGTGCATGCTCTTTTTCTTCAAGCATTGAATTAATGCTATCTTTGTATTCTGACATACCTATGCCACTCTCAGTGGAATTAGAGCCTGGAACTTGTTGTGACTTCAGTGTGAGTGACCCTTTAATTACAGTAAGAAAATATAAGTCTTCTTGAACTTTCTTAATCCGAGCACGAACAGGAGCCTGTTTTTCTTCTATATTTTTATTCTTAAGTAATTGGAGTTTTTTCGCTATAGAATCTGAGGGCTTGTTTTGTTCTTGCATATAAATTATATAATACTGCTTTTAAATGATAATGTAAATTATATTATACCAAATTTATAATAAATGTCAACTTTTTCTCGTCTCGTCTGTCAAAATTCAATCTTTGAATAATCAAGGGATTTAACTGAGGAGAGCACAATTTTATGCTATACTTTTAGTGTGAAAAATCAGAAAAGACAAGCAAGTAACCGACCAAGATCGGATGGCAAAAAAGCTAGGGACCTTAGAAATAATACGACTAGAAAGCCAGATACGCTAAAAGCTCACACGCACAATAGTCGCTATATAGAAGGCATTATCAGTATCTCGCATAAGGGTGTGGGAACTGTGCGCATAAAGCATACCAATGACACAGTAGAAGTAGATCATACTTTTTTGCATACCGCCTGTCACGGCGACACTGTCCGGGTACTACTGCATCCAACAAAGAGAGACGACACACAGAGCGGTGAAGTGGCTGAAGTGCTTAGACGGTCAAAGAAGGGCTTTTCGGGAGTTTTGGAAAAAGAGCATGACATGTACTTCCTGATTCCGAGTGACCTAAAAATGTATTCGGATATCATCATCCCTGAGAGTGGACTAAATGGCGCGCGCGTCGGACAGAAAGTTTTCGTGGTTATAACCGATTGGAAAGATGCCAAGAAAGCGCCAGTGGGAGAAGTCGCAAAAGTTTTAGGAGAGCCTATGGAACACAATGCCGAGATGGAAGCCATCGCTCTTGAAAAAGGATTCGATGCGGTTTTCCCTCCAACTGTGGAAAGAGAAGCAGAAGAAATTGGAAAAATAGGCATCACTGAAGAAGAAAAAAGTAAGCGAAAAGACATGCGCGGTATCACGACATTCACGATTGACCCCGAAGATGCTAAAGATTTCGATGATGCGCTTTCTTTCAAAAAACTCTCAAATGGTCATTTTGAAATCGGCATCCACATCGCTGACGTATCGCACTATGTACGCCTTGGCACGGCACTTGATAGAGAAGCGCGCGAGCGTGGCACCTCTGTCTATCTTGTCGACCGTACGATTCCAATGCTTCCTGAAGAGCTTTCAAATGGTCTGTGTAGTTTGAATCCCGATGTAGATCGACTCACCTTCTCAGCAATATTTGAGCTTGATAAGGATGGTGAGGTCCATGCCGAGTGGTTTGGAAGAACTGTCATACATTCTGACAAGCGATTCACGTATGAGAATGCACAGAAAGTTCTCGATGATGGACAGGGTATATTCTTTGACGAACTTTTGACTCTCAATAAGATAGCAAAGAAACTACTCAATAAGCGATTTGAGGAAGGTGCGATATCGTTAGACCAAGAAGAAGTGAAATTCAAGCTTGATTCACATGGTGTACCTCTTTCTGTTTACACAAAAGAACGAGGAGATACTCACAAACTTATCGAGGAGTTTATGCTTCTCGCAAATAAGCGTGTCGCTGAACACATGACAGCAAAAAAGAGCCCCAATCACGGCGTCTTCGTATATCGCATCCATGGCTTGCCGGATAAAGAAAAGATGCAAGATCTTGTTACATTTCTAAAGAAGCTTGGCTACAATATGAAACTAAAAGATGGAATCATACCGTCAGAAGAGATCAATGTGCTTGTCGGTAAGCTTGAGCACAATCCTCTTCGCGATACCGTCCACACTGCCATTATCCGCACTATGGCTAAAGCGATTTACTCTACAAAAAACATTGGTCACTACGGACTTGGATTTAAATCATATACTCACTTCACATCCCCAATCAGAAGATATCCAGATGTTCTCGTCCATCGCCTCCTATCATATTTCCTCGATAACAAGAATGTTCCAAAGGAAGAATGGAAAGAATATGAAGAGATGAGTACAGAGGCATCTAATCGTGAGAAAGAAGCTGCCGAAGCAGAGCGTGCATCTATTAAATACAAGCAGGTGGAATATATGTCGACCCGCATAGGGGAGAAATTCGATGGTATTATTACGGGAGTGACCGAATGGGGTCTCTATATAGAGGATATGAAAACAAAATGCGAAGGTATGGTCCGGATGCGAGATCTTAAGGATGATTATTATACATTTGATAAAAAGCATATGAGTATCAGCGGCAAAAAAACACACAAGAAGTATACTCTCGGAGATCGAGTAAAATTTGAAGTCAGAAGCGCGGATATGAACAAAAAGACAATTGATTACCTGATTATATAAGGCGAAAGATGAGCTTGCTGAATAGAAAAACAACCCGGAGACTTATAAATAAGCTCACGGGTTGTTGTGTTATTTTCAATGACGGTAAAACAGTAAAGTTACATCTTTGCTTCTAATCCTTCAATAAGGCCTATCAGCTTGAAATAATAAGATATATTTTCGTAAGCCTCTTGCGAGTACATTACTTTTACCTTATATTTCATCGGATTCCAGTTTTTTAAGACATATGGAACATCCTTCCACCATGCACCGCCGATACCTCCAATCTTCACAACTTCGTTATCGAGATCGAACTTGTTTTGTAAGAGGTCTACAGAAATACTCACAAAAGTTGGCCTAATGTTTTCAGGAAGATCATTTTCATTAAATAAACTCCTAAATTCAAGTAGGGACTTTTGGGCAGAACTTAAACCAGTCCAGAACTCTTCAATCGCCTCAATGGGAATTAGGCTCGGTGGATTTTTGCCATAAATAAACTTTTTATAGTAACTAATTGGAGAAAATCTTTTCACCATCTGCTGAAGCATGGTTTTAACCAATACGAGCTGTGGAATGTAGCCTTTTAACTGTCCTAGCGCTTCGCCTGCTTGGTTTGGCATACATTACAGTTTTTCGCCCATTTTGGCTGTTACTTCATATTCAATTCCTGACTCTTCGAAGAATTTGTGCCAGTATTTCATGGCTTTCTTATGCTTCTTCTCTTTTTCTATACTTTGTTCAGGATTGAACACAACAACGACTTTTACTTTACAATTTTTCGGCAAAGTATCTCCTGATACTTCTAAACCTTTTTTTACCGTTTCGTATGGAATATCTTTGTAAAAATTTCCATACTCCGAATTTTCCAACATGTCTGACATTATTATCAGCGTCTTTGTACCGGCCGAATTTGGATCAGACAATATTGAATTATTCAGCTTTTTTATAGCCTGGCAAATTGGAACCCATAAGCTTGAAGTTTTATATTCAGTTATTACACCAAAATACTTCTTCTTTAGTGAGTCCAATTTTTCAACAAATGGATCAATTTGATCCTGTCTCAGAACACTTGTTGATCCATCCACCAATACTGAAGCTTCTGCCTCAGCATTTATTGAGACCCCTGTCAGGGCCTTAAAAGTGACGGTGCCACGGTTGCCAACCAGGCCTAAAATAGCCTGAGTTGCTACCATATCATTTTTGTACGCCACTTTTTCGGTGTTATCTACCAGTATATAAACATCGTTTTTTTTCTTGGGTGTTTTTGCGCCACAAGAGAGTAAGATAGCTGATACAGCTATCATTACTGTGAGGATTGAACTTTTCATGCTGCCAGGTTTTTTAAATCGTTAAGAATAGTTTTAGCGTTCTGGAAATCTTTCCCTGTTTCAGGGATTTCATCTGAGACTAACTCTTTCATTTCTTCAACGAGGGTTTCGGCTGAAGACATAGATGATACGTAATCTTCATTAACGCTTAACTCACTTTTGTCTTCATTTTCGGCTGCAATTTTCTCTACCCGGCCTTTTATAGCCAGTAAAGCCTTATATTTGCCATAAAATGCATCTTTTTGCAATCCGGTTCTAACTTTTTCTTCTTCCGATTTTTGCTTTAGATTATCTTCATTTTGTTTAATTGTCAGCGCAGCCAATTCATTTTTCAAATTCTCGGCTCTTTGTTTTTCATGCTGAATGTTGGCTTCATAGGCCTCAGCGGCCACCAAATTTTTTGGGTGCTGATCTTTAAGAATGTTTTTCTCAGCTTTCAGTAAATCAATTTTTTTATGCAGTTGCCTGATCGATTTACGTTTACTGTTAAAAACTTTCTCCATGTGGAGATTTTTAACCCCGCTGGTTAAAAAATAAACTCCAATAACGCCTGCACACCAGACAGCAATGGAAAATACAACTTGTCCCGTGAGACTGATATCTTCCTTCTTATACTTCATCCTTATAAAGTAGTCTACACGAAACTCTGAAAGCCAGTAAATAATAGTGAGGGCTACACCTGCGCAGAATAATGCACCTATGACTCCCAGAAAACTTCCCCTTGCTACGGCTCTTCTGAAAGAAAACCCTGCACCTTCGGCCAGTAAGCCTAATGCGCAAGCTAATCCCAAAGCCATAATAGTGGTTGTGGTCTGCGGTCTTCCAAGCATTTCAAGCCCGGTTGCATTCAATGGAATCTCTAATCCTGAAACAACCAGTAAGACTATTATTGTAAGGATAAATTTGTACCCTCTTTTCAATGAATACTCTCTGGTTTTGTAAAGTTCTTGGCTCATTGCCGGTAATGGTTTTTTGAGCTCATCAACTTCTTTCAGGTGAAGGTAGATATTATCATTAATCGCCTTCTTTTGTCCCGAAAAAACTTCTTCAACCTGGCTCCTTTTTAAAGGAATGGTTGGTGTCGTTGGAGCCGTTACGGCTCTCTTTGCTTTTTTGTTTAACATTTTACTGTTTTTAAAGTTAAAAAAATTAAGAAGCTAACCTTTCTTCGAATGCACATTGCGTGCACTACAAAAAAAGATTTTGCTCCTCAATATTTAACCCGTCATTGTCAAAGAACGCACTATTCTTCATATTATAGCAAATAAAACACCCTCTGTCAATAGGACTATTGACAGAGGGTGTTTTATAATGTCTTTATATTAAAGGCTATTTTGCATATATACTTGCGTCTTCGAGGTGAATGGAGAGAAGCTTGGAAGCACCGGATGAGTCCATTGTGACCCCATAGAGCACATTTGCGCGAGACATAGTCTCACGATTGTGGGTAACGACAATGAGTTGCGAGTATTTAGAAAGGTTTTCGAGCATATTTCCATACTTACGAGAGTTCGCTTCATCAAGCGCAGCATCGGTCTCATCGAGGACTAAGAATGGCGGAGGATTCACTTGCGAAATAGCAAAGAGGAGCGCGATAGATGCAAGCGATCGTTCACCGCCAGATAGCATGTGCAAGTCTTTTACTTTTTTGTGCGGAAGAGATACATTTATCTCTATTCCCCGCTCAAAACCAAGTTCATCTTCATCTTTTTCTTCTTCCATCTCCTCGTCATCTTCATTTGCTCCCCTTCTTCCCTTTTTGTGTTCCATCACCACTGACAAGAATGCAGAACCTCCTCCGAACATGAGGACAAAAAAGTCATGGAACTGCTTGTTTATTTTCTCAACTCCACGCTTGAATTCCGAATCAAGCGTTTCTTTCAAGTCTTGTATGAGCGATCGACAATCTTCGACACCTTTGTGTAAGTCGCTTATTTCTTTGCCAAGGAAGAGATCACGCTCTTCTGTATCTTTATATTCTTTAAGCACATCAGCTCCGCCACCAGAACCGACATCTTCAAGCTTGATCTTGATGCGCTCAATTTTCTTTCTTAGTTCTTCTTGTGAAGATCGTAGGACATCACTAGCTGCCGTTTCTTCCACATATCTTCCTATTTCAGGACCTATAAGTACGCTTGCTTCTTCAACTTCCATGGAAAAAGCATTTTTTATGAGAGCAAGTTTTTCTTCTTCAAAATGCACTGCTTGTAAGCTTGCGGTAACTTCGCTCTTTTTACCAAGAGCTTCATATAAAACTCGCTCGCTGTCGCGAATCTGCAGATCTCTATCGTGTTCTTTCTCTCGGAGTGATGTAATCTCTGCCAAGACTGATTGTTCTTGTCTCTCTAATTCTTCTACATTAGATACAATCTCACTGCGGACAGTTTTCATTTCTTCATATTCTTTGTGAATCTTTGGATCGGTTTCCTTCGGCTGTCCCGCATTTTCTGTATCTAATGTATCGATACGCTCCTTTATTGCCCTGAGGATTTGAGCGACTTCTGGCAAATCTTGAGACCTGAGAGCTTCGCTGATTTTTTCCTTCAAATCAGCAATTAGTCCCCTCCATTCTTTCTCAGGAATTACTTTTTCATTCACATCTTGGGCTCGATTAAGTTCTCTTTCTAAACTCTCGAGTATCCCTTCGATTCGGCCGAGCTTACGAGTAAGTTCATCTTTTTCTTTCCGTACTAAGGAGAGCTTGGTTTCAAGTTCTTTTATTTCGTTTCCATGCACACTTTCACCTGCTATTTCATTTTTATCTTTCTGTAAGCCATGGATGCCTTCTTCGAACGATTGCATATCTTTATCAAGTGTATGCTTAAGACCACGAAGTCTTTCTGTCTCTTTATGTATATATGTCGATTCAGCGCCTAAATAAGTTTTGTATAAATCTCTTAACTCTTCGCGCATTGCGTGAGCTTTCTCTACTATCTGTACCTGCTTTTTGAGGAATGCCAAATGCGGGGCGATCTCGCGACGAGAGGCCTGCACTTCTTTGACATTGAGGATAGTTTTATCAAGTTTGCGTTCTGCTTCTCGTATACGATATTGATAAATTTTAAGCCCGAGCGCGTCTTCGATCATAGCCCGACGGTCTTTATTGGAAGCATTTAGCACACGATCGGATTCGCCCTGCGATATGATATGGTGTCCTGAACTACCTATATTGACCGACGAAAGCAGATCTATCACATCTTTGAGTCGTACTTCGCTTGAGTTGATACTATATGTGTTTGCCCCATCAGAAAATACTTCACGAGAAATCGTGATCTCATCATAGTCGAGCGAGACACCGAGACCGCTATTTGAAAATGAGAAAATCTTCTTGCTGTTATCAAATGTAATGGTCACCAAGGCACGGTTCGCCGACGACATAGCTTTCGAGCCTTTGAAGATAAGATCGACTCCTCCTTTACCACGGAGCGATTTCATAGATTGTTCACCGAGCACGAAGCGGATTGCTTCAACAATATTTGACTTGCCGGAACCATTTGGCCCGACAATAGCGGTAATAGGAGTCGTAAATGAGACTAGGCTTTTCTTGCCAAATGATTTAAATCCGGAGAGTTCTATAGATTTTAGTGTCATAATAATACTGAGCCACAAGTCGGACTTGTGGCAGAATTTAATCGAGCCAATCTTTAACTTCTAATGCGAGTTTGGCAGCAGATTGTTCAGCTTCCTGTTTGGACTTGCCTTTACCTTCTGCTATTTTCTCATCCCCGAAAAATACTCCGATAGTAAAATGCTTGTCATGGTCAGGACCGGCTTCAGCTAAAACTTTGTAGACTGGAGTCACATTAAGATATTCTTGCGACTTCTCCTGAACCAGGCTTTTAGCATCGCGCCAGAGTTTCTTGGCAACTATTGTATCAATCTTTCCGAAAAGAGTTTTAGAGATAAAAGACTGAGCCGAATCATATCCCAAATCTAAATAGACAGCACCAACATATGCTTCATAGGTATTAGCGAGAATATAACTGCGAGCCTTACCGATATCTTTAGCTTCTCCTTTTGAAAGCAATAAATAATCATTCATACCGAGCTCAAGCGCTACCTGACCGATTATCACAGCATTTACGAGTGCTGATCGATACGCTGTCAGCTCTCCTTCATCGCGATCAGGATATTTATTATACAAATAATCGGTAACAATAAGCTCAAGAACCGCATCCCCTAAAAACTCCAAGCGTTCGTTGTGAGAGAAATTGGAGCCAGTGTTCTCATTAATATATGAACGGTGAATAAAAGCTTGTTCCAGAAGCTTTTTATCTTTAAATATTAGATTGGTCTTTTTCTCAAATAAGGACAGGTCGGACATAGGATTAGGTTATAGGTTATAGTTGCTAGGGACTAGTATTTTGACTAGGACATAACAACTAGGAACTAATTCTTTGTTGTTAAAATTTCAATCGCTTTCGTCAGAAGCGGGATCATATTGTCATACATCTTTAGGCTCGCGATTTCTTCAAGCGGGAACCATTTTGCATCATCGAGTCCACCTGATTTATTGTGGAGTGCAAGATCACCATACACAGTTTCAGCCAAAAAAAATGTAACTTGTTTGCGAATTTTTCCTTTTTCTGGATGAGAAGCAATGTACTCATTCTCACCAAGGATTTCTTTTATATTTATTTCAATTCCAAGCTCTTCTTTAATCTCTCTTATTGCTCCCGCTTTGACATCTTCACCTTCTTCAACTCCCCCTTTTGAAAGCGTCCAGTAACCAAAAACGTCATGGACGAAGGCAAAGTAAATACTGCTTTCATGTTCTGCGTATATAACAGCGCCAGCTTTTTTCTCAATTGGAAATTTTGCAGGGTCGGTCTCGAATTGGAGAGCTTTCTTCTTTTTGCTAACATCATCTTTGCCTGGTTCACCGATTTCTTTATATACTCCTCCTAGTACGCCGTTTATAAATTTGCTGGAATTTTCTCCACCAAAACTCTTTGCAAGTTCTATAGCTTCATTGATAGCTACTTTCGGTGGAACTTGGGTTCGATCACCAAAGAGAAGCTCGTAGAGCCCCATACGGAGAATATTGCGGTCAACGATTGATATTTTGTCAATCGGCCAATCAGGCGCAGCTTTTTCTATGATCTCATCGATAATAGCCTGCTTCTTTACGACGCCCTGCATGAGCTCGGACATGAAAGATGCGTCGTCAAGCCCAGGGCCGAATTCTAAAATATTCTTGTCGAGCATCTCCTTCGGGGTAATGTCTTTTTCAACAGCAAAATCCCACTCAAAGAGTGTCTGAAGAACAATTGAACGTGAAAGGTGCCGGTTTGCCATAAATAAATGAGCGAATAGGTTGTAGGTTACAGGTTGTAGTAGAGAACTATAACCTAGAACCTATCACCTAAAAACTAACTCTTCTTAGCTTTTTTCTTAGCCTGCTTCTTTTCTACTTTCTTAACCACATCGATAACTTTGCGTCCCCGGTAAAATCCACAGTGTGTGCACATTACATGAGTCTCTTTAGGCTTCTGACAGTTGGAACAAACTCCAAAAGTCTTACCCTTTAAAGCGTGGTGTGATCGGCGGTTCCCAGTATGGGAACGTGTATGTCGCATTCGTATAACCATATAGGTAGTATACTTATTTTCTCCTAAAATGCAAATATGCTATGATGGGCTTACTATGGAAAACAATGAACATTTGGCGCATATTCGCCACTCCCTAGCCCACCTTTTGGGGGCATCAGTCATGGAACTTTATCCGGGGTCCAAACTCACTCTCGGTCCTGCTGTAGATAACGGCTTCTACTACGATATAGACATAAATGGCAAAATTGCCGATAGCGATCTTGAGAAAATAGAAGCAAAAATGCGAGAGCTTCTACCAACCTGGTCTGGATTTGAAAAGAAAGTGACGAACGAGGGTGATGCTAGGAAGATGTTCGCTGGTAACGAATATAAAGAGGAGCTTATAAATGGAATTGTGGAAAAAGGAGAAGAAATCACCTTATATACTTCAGGATCATTCACAGACCTTTGTCGTGGCGGACACGTAGAGAATCCTAGAGATGAGATCAAGTCTGATTCATTCAAGCTTGAACGAGTCGCTGGCGCATACTGGCGAGGAGATGAGAAGAATAAAATGCTCACTCGCATTTATGGACTCGCATTTGAAAATAAGCATGATCTCGATACATATATAAATCAGCAGGAAGAGGCTAGAAAAAGAGACCACAAGAAGCTCGGTAGAGAGCTTGATCTTTTTACATTTTCCGATCTTGTCGGAGCAGGCCTTCCCTTGTGGACTCCAAAAGGAACTCTTATGCGAGACCTACTCGATGGTTTCGTCTGGGAGCTCCGCCAAAGGGTCGGATATGAACGCGTTGATATTCCGCATATCACAAAGAAAGAATTATACGAGACATCTGGTCACTGGGATAAATTCAAGGATGATCTTTTCCGCATCAATACGCGTGAAGGTCATGAATTTGCCATGAAGCCGATGAACTGCCCGCATCATACTCAGATATTTGCGCGCAGACAGTGGAGCTATCGCGAGATGCCGGAGAGATATGCCTCTACAACAAAAGTTTATCGTGATGAGCAATCAGGAGAGCTTGCTGGGCTTTCTCGCGTACGATCTATCACTCAGGATGACGCTCATGTATTCTGCCGCACTACTCAAGTAAAGGAAGAAATTTCTAAGATCTATGATATCGTGAAAACTTTTTACGGCACATTCGGGTTCACTTTGATCCCTAGGCTTTCTCTCCATGATCCAAAGAATATGACAGCATACTTAGGAACTGAGGATGTATGGATTCATGCTGAAGAAGAGCTCCGCTCTATAGTCAAAGAGAAGGGCGAGGTGCCAGTTGAAGCGGTTGGAGAGGCGGCTTTCTACGGACCAAAGATAGACTTTATGGCCAAAGATTCTATAGGCAGAGAATGGCAGGTCGCTACGATCCAGCTTGATTCCAATATGCCCGAGAGATTTGATCTATTTTGTATTAATGAAAAGAGTGAACAAGAACGTATTGTCATGATTCACGCAGCTATCATGGGCTCGATAGAAAGATTCATGTCAGTGCTCATAGAACACTACGCAGGAGTCTTCCCTACGTGGTTAAACCCGATACAAGTCGCAATCATTCCTGTCAAAGACTCACATATAGAAGGAACAACAAAACTTGCAGAAGCACTAAGAGATAATGATATACGCATAGAACATTTTGATTATAATGATAGTCTCGGTAAACGCATTCACGCTGCTAAAAAGGAAAATGCTCCATATATAATAATCTATGGCGACAAAGAAAAGGATTCTGGAGTGCTTACAATAGAAAAACGCGATGGAACAAAAATAGAAATGAATCTGGAAGATTTCAAAGCTCACATAGCCGCCGAAATCAAAAACCGCTCCTAGAGCGGTTTTTTGTTGCTAAAAATAAAACAACTGCGACAAATAATTGCCGCGGGACTTTGGTTATTTAAAATAAACACAAAAGGTCTTTTGCACATTATCAATATGCAGCATTTGTCCAGCATACAATACTTCAGTAGAAATCAGCATAATTCCTGTAGCTTTCTGAATGAGCTCTTTCACTCCTGGAATAAGAATTGAATTTGTGTTTATCACAAGAGTATCTGCTTTCTTCGCAGCTTCCTTGATAAATTCAAATGCCGGAGTATTATTGTTTTGTGCTGAGCCTGAATACAGAGAATTGGATTTAAGAGCGACAACACCCAGGCCCTTTTCGAGTTCTCCAATTATTGATGCTATTTCGGTTGCTAAGGGTTTTTTCATTTCCGGATGGTTGTTTGTTGCCGAAGCAACAAGAACAATCCTCCCGATTGCCTCTTCTTTGATAAGGTCGATGCTATCAATAGGAACTTTCTTATTAAAGACAAAGAATTGTTTGACATTCTGAATATTTTTCATGTTTTAAAATTTTTTACATTATACATGAAAATATTAAATTGTCAATTTTTTACTCTACCCTTCTACGAATTCTATGAAGCATGGCTTCTTGACGAAGATCGGGGGTTACATCATCTTCATCCATTATTTCAGCACCGATGATCTCTTCGATCACGTCTTCTACCGTAATCACTCCTTCGAATCCTCCGAACTCATCGAGAACTACAAAGAGATGCATTTTGGTTTTAATAAATTGATCAAGGACCGTATCAAGAGGATCCGAAGTATTTACGAAATGAATAGTAGAATCCATTACGTCTCTTACTTTTTTCGGAATCACAATGCCGAGAAGATCCTTCAAATACAAAATACCCACAAATTGATTCGGGTCATTGGTACCGACTGGAAGCCGGGAGTAACCGGAATCCTTCAGATCAGCCAAATATGCTTCATCAATAATATCTTCTGCATGAACGAGCTTGACTACTGTATTCGGCGTCATGACATGTTCTACAAGGCGATGCGAGAATGAGAAGGCGCCTTTGGCAATTCGTCGTTCATCATGATCGACATCTCCATCAGGGGTCGTCTTATCATCTTCGATGATAGAGAGCAGGTCGCGCTTGGTATAACTTGTCGGAGTTTCTTTGCCTAGAATTTTATTGAGTATCCATGCTATCGGGTAGCAGATCGGTGAGAAAATTATCATAATAAAGCGAATCAGCGGAGCTGTATGAGCGCCAAAAGAAAGGGCAAATCGAGAGACAATGGCTTGTGGTAGTATTTCACCGACAATAAAAAGAGCGGCAGTGGCGATGATTCCAGCCCAATAATTATTTACAATATCTCCAACAAGTATCGAGAAGAACGCCGATGCGGCAGCATTTCCCAATAGAAGCGTAGTCAGGAGGAACATTCCATTCTCGCGAATATGGTAAACACGAGCAGCATCACGATCTCCATGTTTCATCTTGCGCCTAAGCGTAGATAGATCGAGGCCCATCAGTCCGAGGGTCAATCCTGCGAACAACGCTGAGAATAAAATGCAAACAATAGCAAGGAGTATGTTCATGGTTTAAAGTTTTAGATTAGGATGTTTCTTAACTGTATACATCCTACGTTTGAAAATATACGAAATAACCGAATTGATGAGCCAAGTGAGAAGAAGGAGGCTTGCCAGATATCCTAGGCCGAATATCGTAAACGGCGGAAGTGCATCTTTGCCGAGATACGCGATGAGTCCTGAAATGACGCCGATCGTAGTGACAAGCTGGAGAGAGGAAATACTCGTCTTGGTACTCTCGGATTGAAGCGCAGTAAGCATATCGAGCGCTGACTGCAAATAATTTTTGGTCATAGCCCAAAGATGCTTGATATATTCATGAGTATCGAGAAGATCTTCAAACCGAAGCGAGGTGATAAGAACAAGACTATCATCCCCTTCTATAACTGTGAGTTTTTGGCGAGTTTTGACGTATGCAGGCATCTGATTAATGCGTGCTTCGATAAGATTGACCGTTTTCTGATATCCTTGCAGTTCGGTACGGATAGGTTCGATGTCCGTGCCTTTTATTTTGTCCGACTCAAGGATCTTCTTGATCTTTTCCCACAAGGAACGATGTATGGAAAGATAGCGCTCAAGCTGGACTTTGAACTCACGAAAGAATATATGGGTCTCGACAATCATAGCTTGCTGGACATCGTTTGTGGGATTATGAAGAACCATGGTTGATGAACCTTTCCAAACTGAGGTTTTGTTTCCTACCGTCTTACTATGAAGCCTCTCCTTATCTCCAAAAAATTTATTCTCTATCTCATCATCCTTACCCTTGGAAACCACGAACATATATGGGAGAACAGTCGGAATATTGGCAAGCTCTTTCGGGATCGGCGCGCCTTTGCTGAACAAATATGCGACCGCCTTCGATAAGCAATTTTCATAGTAGAGTCTGAGAGATTCCTTAGCCTCTTCAGTGTCGGACACATCATCTGTTGCGATAATCATAAGCCCATCTTCATAGATAGTTCCCAAAATACCTGATGCTGTTTTAAACTTTATACCCTCGAATCCAGAAGTTATACGGTCACTCTCTGCAAGATTAAGAAATTTACGTAAAGGAATAAGATCACTTTTTTCAAAAACGGTTTCCGGCCCGTCAATATCAAACAGCTTCCAGAGCTCGGAGAGGTGGAGTGTCGTCCGTTGGAACCAGGTACCGATGTAAAGTTTTTCTATTGTCATAATTAGGTTATATATCCAAATTCGCCATCTTTGCGTGAGACTGGATGAAGGCCTTACGTGGAGGAACTTCGGAACCCATGAGCATGTCGAAGACTTTATTTGCGTCTTCAGCATCATTTATCGTCACTTGTTTTAGAATCCTTCTCTCTGGGTCCATAGTTGTCTCCCAAAGTTCTTCAGCGTTCATTTCACCGAGACCTTTGTATCTTTGTATATGAATTTTTACAGATTTTTTAGCTTTAGTTTGTGCGTCTTCTTCTTCAATTTCTGCCTCTACCTCTTCTGCACCATCTTGTGCAGACTCGGAAAGAAGCTCAGCAAGCGAAGGGGCATCCTTGCCTAGGATCTTGTCGCGTTCTTGGTCAGAATAAGCGTAAAATATTTCTTTGCCTTTTTTGATTTTAAATAGCGGAGGTTGGGCAATATATACATAGCCAGCATCCAGGACCAAGCGGAAATACCTATACATAAGGGTAAGGATGAGAGTGCGAATGTGCGCTCCATCTACATCGGCATCAGTAGCGATTATTATCTTGTGGTAGCGAATTTTTTCGAGATCAAAGGTGTCACCGATAGAACTGCCCATCGCAATTACTAGATTTTTAATCTGCTCAGATCCGAGCATTCGATCAAGGCGAGCGCGCTCAACATTGAGAATCTTTCCGCGAAGCGGAAGTATTGCTTGGGTTTTTCTGTCGCGCCCCATTTTAGCAGTTCCACCAGCAGAATCTCCCTCTACAATAAAAAGCTCTGCCTCTTCGGCACTTTTTGTCTGGCAATCAGCGAGCTTGCCTGGCAGAGTCATGCCCTCAAGCGCTCCTTTACGGAGAATGGAATCCTTTGCCGCCTTGGCGGCTTTACGAGACCTAAGTGCTAATATTGATTTATTAATTATAGCTTTCGCTTCGTCAGGATTCTCTTCCAAGAAAGTCGTAAATGCATCACCGAATACGGTAGCGACAGCACCTTGAGCCTCGGTTGATCCTAACTTCCCTTTAGTCTGACCTTCAAACTGAATTTCACGAAGTTTAACTGAGACGACGACCATAAGACCTTCGAGAACATCATCACCAGTAAATCCCCCGTCGGCTTCTTTGATCATGTTGTTCTTTTTGCCATACGTATTGAGTATGCGGGTGAGCGCAGTTTTGAACCCTGTAACATGCGTACCACCTTCTGGGTTATAAATATTATTGGCAAAAGGAACGATATGGGCATTTACATCATCCACGTATTGCAACGCAACTTCTACTCCGACATTATCAAGCTCTCGCTCTATATAGAATACACTCGGATGAATAGGTTTTTGAAGTTTATTATAAAATTTTACAAGCGACACAAGCCCACCTTCAAAGTAAAATGTAGTGGAGGGAACTTCGAGACCCAAGTCAGAAAACCAAAAAATTGAATCGGAATCAAGTTTTGCGCCTTCTTTTGAAGACAGGTCGCGTGCATCAATGATGTCTATACGCAAACCTTTCACGAGATATGCTTGCTGGCGCAAATGATTGATAACTGTATTGCCATCAAATTTAACTTGCTTAAAGATCTCCTCGTCAGGTGTGAAGCTTATGATGGTACCGTGTTGTTTTGAAGTACCTACTTTTTTAACAGCAGCTTTTCTTTTACCTTGGGAATATTCTTGAATATATTTTCCACCATCACGATGAACTTCAGCTTTTGTATGTATAGAAAGTGCATTGACAACCGAGGCGCCGACACCATGGAGTCCGCCGGAAACTTTATATCCAGAATCGTCTCCACCAAATTTTCCACCGGCATGAAGCGTAGTCATGACAGTCTCTAAAGCAGACACTTTCGTTTTCGGATGAACATCAACGGGAATGCCGCGGCCGTTATCCACGACGCGGACAGAATTCCCTGGAAGAAGTGTGACTTCAATATGATCAGCAAACCCGCCCATCGCCTCGTCGCGAGAGTTATCGAATATTTCCCAGATGAGATGGTGGAGGCCGTCTATGCCAGTCGATCCGATATACATTCCAGGACGGCGACGTACCGGCTCAAGGCCTTCGAGGACAGATATCTGATCAGCTCCATACTTGCCAGCCTTTTCGATGGAGGGACTACCTTTTTTAGATATTTTTTCTTCTTTTTTGGCCATTTTGTTATTGAAAAATCGCCCTTTTAGACGGGTGAAATACTCTCACAGTATAGCAAAAATGAGCTTAAAAAGAAAGGGTTAATAGCTTTAGTTATTAAGGGTTTTTCCCTTTTTTCGCCTCTCTTCTAGAAGGAGTAAAAGTAGTAACAGGAGCAGAAGAATCGGAAAATTGTATTTTAGAAATAGATCAGCATATATAGATAGGAAAAAGGACTCTTGTTTATCATGAATATAGATAATAATTGGTTTAGGGAAAGTATCTTTAGGTGTCTCCACGATCGAATTGGGGGTTGCTGGTGTAAAATTATACGATGCTCCACTTTCAATTAATTTCACTTCTGTACCATATCCATCATTGAGATTAGCGCTCGAATAGTCAGTAAGCATCACATTGGCATGCCCTGTTGTAAGCGCTTTGAAGGTAATCGTCGCAATAAGTCCGGATGATGTGACGATACCATTTGGTATCACACCCACCAGGCTTGCCGTACCTTTCACATTGTCATAATTTGGACTCTCTATCCATATACCAAAGATTGAATCACCGCTTGAAGATTTTACAACCTTAAGTTTAGATGAGTCAAAGCGCAGTTTTATATTGATAGCGTTGATATTATTATTCTCTGTATCTATGTAAATCGGGGCTTCAAATGTAGAACCTGCTGTATAATTACCAGAGCTCGGCTTTATAAAAATTCGAGCAGTGGGCAATAGCGACGGACCGTCAAAATTGATTGCAGTAACAGCAAAAGAAGGCGCAGATATCAAAAATATTCCGAGAATTGCAAAGCTATATAAAGTTATTTTAAGATGATTGATCTTCATATATCTCGAGACTCGCGGCTTTTTCTCCTACGTGAATATATTCCCCGTAAAGTAATCAGTAATAATATACTAAAGATTATAAGTAGAACTGCATTAGATCCTTCAGAAAAGTTGCGTGCCGTAGGATCAATCGTCATTGTAGCGCTAAGTTCAGTGTGATTAGTAGCGCGAATAGTAATTGTACTGCCTCGGTCCTGATCTTCAAGGAGATATGGACTCTCGGCTATCTGCCAATCTCTACCCCCTTCTTTAACCATTATATCTCGAATTCCAGACTCTTTATCGTTCGCTTGTATCACAAGCGTGTATTTGTTATTAAAAATATTCTGATCACGGATTACATATACCACAAGTTCGGGCTTTGTTTCGTCTATATTTTTATATGAATCGGAAGCAGTTTTATTTTCTACGGAAACTAAAACACTTTGTGGAAGAATGGTCTCTGTGGTACCTTCCCCATCATTGTGGGCTACATGCGAAGAAATGCTTTCGATTGTTGCATCTCCCGGCCTCTCTCCTCTAAATACTAAGCGAACTAACAATCCTGGCGATTTTATATCGGAATAGAATGGGTCTATAACGCCGGAAAAACCGCCCGAAATTATGCCTGAAAAAGCAATTACTCCGGCCTTTTCTTTCGTTTTTTCAATCCACAGATCAACCATTGATTTACCTTCTTCGCTTCTAACGAAAGAAATCTTGTCGGGAGGAAATACGATAGTAGACTCAATTCCGTTTACAGAGGTATTTTCCGGATCAAGCATTAGATCAACATAAAATTCTTCGCCGAGCCCTATCATTTTTGCGGAAGGAGTAAAGAATAGTTCTGATGCCAGTACATAAGTAGTACAAGCTAGAAACAAAACTAGACTACACATAATTACTATAGATTTTTTTAAAATCGTATGTTTCATAATCCGGTCCAGTAAAATGCTAGAATGCTAAAATCCGCGAGCGATATCACTCCGTCACTATTGAGGTCAACCCGAGAAGGAGGATTAGTGTTTCTATACCAGTAGGCCATAATAGAGAAATCTATCAGGCTGACTTTCCCATCGCAGTTAAGGTCAGCCACGATTGTTGTACATTCAACTACCTCTTTTTTTTTGTTTCTGTCTCCCACAATGAATGTAAGCGGTGGGGTGAACGAGGTCAGCTGGCTGTTTATCATCGCTCTCGACTTAGTTTGATTTGGACCAAACAGAAGAGACGAGGTATCAAGATTGTATGAATACTGGCCAATGATGTTCGTCGTGGCCGAATATAAATGCAGAATATTAGAGTTAACTGAAATATTTACGCTTGCCTGGGGAGCGCTTTGACCAAATATAATAAGGCTATCGCCCCGTGCAACGTGGCTTTTATCAATATCAATAGTTGGAGACAAGTAAATATTGTTAATATTTACAGTTGTTCCGTATGTTATGGCCAGTGGAAAGGCAAACGATGCAGATTTTCTACCTTCACTGTCTTTTGCATACACGGAGAACTTATATATGTTAGTTGGAAGATTATAGATAGTCGCCGAGAATCGAGCGAAAAAATCAGCAGTCACAGTCATAGCAGCCTGACCATCTTGCTGTATATAAACTCGCGCAAATGGATACGCAATGCCGGAGAATGTAATGCTAGAACTAACAAAGTAACCCCCGCCTCCACTTGAATTGCTAGATGGAGATGGTGGAGTCGTTGAAATAACTTGGGCCGATATCGCTACTTCTTCTGGAGGAGTGGTGATAGTAAATGCAAAAGCGTGAATCGGCACCAAAAGCACCGTCGATGCAATAATAAACCATTTAGTTATGTATTTTATACTATACATGAGAGGCATCGTTTGGCATATTCATACCAGCACGTGCCTTCTTGATTATGTACCTGTTATATCGTTTGATTAGTTTTTTCCCACCCAACCATAGGGTCATTATGATAAGAACGAGACAGATGATTAACTGCCATGGAAATACAAAAAAGAAAGCATACTTACTGACACGAATAGCATCAGTACCGTAAAGAAGATTGAGCTTGGCAAAGTATGGACCGATGGCAAAGTTTTTCCATTGATATAGCGCCGAATCAAAGAATTGAGCAAAGATGCCTGCAGGCGCAGCATACTCTAGAGCATGTTTGTATTTATGCCAATCAACTTCAAAACGACGCGTTGTACCCGGCAATATATTGCCAGCGCTCGGATTGGCATCGATACGATCAGCAGGAAGATAAATAATGTTATGCATTGTAATTTTACCAACCGGCTTGATACGGTCTCCTCCATCATTTCTAAACCGATAGACAAATGAAACAGGCAAGGTGTTGTACCAAATTTTATGATTTTTTGTTGAAAACTCTATGAGTCCGCCATTTTCTTGAACATCTCCGGTAACAGACAAGAGGACGAGCATCGCCGTTTTGGCGCCGATGGCAACTCCGTTTCCAGGTGTATTTGGCGTTGTGCCCCACATTATCGCGCCGAAGTGTCCTCCCGGCTCTGCATCACGCGGAATCTTGATAGAAACCTTTACTACTTGGGAAGTATTTGGCCCAAGTGTAATGCTCGCCTCGGTTTTCATCCATGTACCGAGACCGTCTTTGGGTACCACAAGGGATGGGTTGCCTGTTTCACCCTGGGCTTCAAAATTAGCGTATGAAGAATAGTATGTTTCTTCTTTTTTAGTTTCGTTAGTAAGGAGCATTTCATTGGCAACAGTCTCGCCAGGGTTACCGCTAATCTCAATACGAACAGGAGATAGGCCAAGGGCATCTGAGTGATGTGGAACAAAGAGCGCACTCATCATGACGATAGTCAAGAACACCAGATATCTCTTTTTTTTTGAGTAGTTATGCATTGCTAGGAAATTTGCTTATCTAGAATGTGCCCGTTCCTATAAAGGTGAGGGCATCAGTGTAGTCGCTATGAGCAGGCTGAACTCCAGTAATTGAAGCTTGCACGGATATCGTTCCGCGACCACCGGCAATCGGAGCGCCATTGGTATCGAAGATATTGCCTGCTGTGGCAGACAGTGTTTTAACATTATTAGTTTCGGAGTTTGCCGCGCAAGTATCACCGTCGTATAATCCTTCATCGTCTAGAGTACCTGTTGTAGCTGTACTGGTAACAATGCATACACCATAATTCTCTGTGTTGTCTGCCACGCTACCAGTAACACTGTCTATGTCATCAGCTGGAACTGATGTAGACGCAAGGCCGTTTGTTCCATTGGCATTTGCGATAGTAATCACTGCTCCACCGGAGGCATTGGTGTCAAGATCAACACAGATTAAATTGATAGTATCAGTTGCACCAGAGACTCTTGTATCAGTAGTTGTAATCGAGCCTAGAGCTATTATATACGGTGCCGCAGTTTCATCTGTATCACACGTACTATCATTGCTTCCCGCAGTATCTAAATCAAAAGTAATTGATGAATTGACCGTCGCGGTTATTGCTACTGCATCGTCATCAATGACAGCGTAGGCAATCTGGCTAGAGTGGGATATGGTAAAAGATGTGAAGCAAGAAGCTGTCTCATCACACATCTGGAAATCAATGTTAGTCGCAGCTACTGAAGCGGGATTGGTAAGCGTACCGCCCGCACCTGTACCTAAGATTGTAAATGTAATAGCTGATGCTGTGGAAGAAGCAGTGTAGGTTGTCGAGGGCTTAACGGTAAAGATATTGTTGGTGGTATCAACAGCAACACAAACATTTTGCGCTGTTGTAGAGGTACAAGTAATAGTACCGGCGCCTTGAGTTGTACCTTCAATGGTGTGAGAACCGTTGCTGTCCGTAAAAGCGAAGTCAGCATTGGCCCATGTACCAGCTGAAGTAAATGATGCAGGAAAATCAAAGTGGAATCCATCATGCTGGGTAGTCACATCCAGATCTATGCCAGTCGGCAGTGTGAAACTTATAACATGGTCGGCAGCAGTGCTAATCTGGAGCCTTGTTGCTGTGTCTTTTGATGCTGTAATAGCAAGAGCTTCTGCAAGCTGTGGACCAAATGAGGTAAGCAAAATCAAAGCTGTTATTATAGTAGAACTTGCGAGCTTCGACAACATAGATTTTTTGAATTTAAATATTTTCATAAGACAAACTGCTTTAACAGATTGATTATTAATTAGATTTCGATTAATAATATTTACTTATAGCCCCATTTTAGCACATATAAAGATATATAAATAGACGTAAAAAGTTCTGTGGATAACTTTTATAACTTTATAAAAAATTTAATAAATTAGAATGTCCCCGTTGCGACAAAAAAAATCTCATCTGTATAGTCGTTATGAGCAGGAGTCGTAGAGCTAATAGCGGCATTGACGATAATTTCGGCATGTCCGCCAGAAACGGGCGCTCCACCGGAATTTAAAATATTCGCCGCAGTTGAGGTAAGCCCGACAATAGCATTTGTTCCCGAGGCAAGAGAGCAGACAGTAGCATATGCCGCTGCTCGGGTAAATCCCGTAAGTCCAGAACTGGCCACGCACAATCCATAGTTTTCATTGCCAGCTGACATGCTGGCAGTAGCGCTGTTTATATTGTCTGCCGGGACTGATGTAGACGCAAGGCCGTTTGCTCCATTCGTATTCATAACAGTGATGACCATTCCTCCGACTGCATTTGTCTCTCCCTCGGCAACAATCATCCTGATTGACGAGCTATCAGAATGCGTGACTGAAGCAGTTGTAAGTATGCCGAGCGGAATCTCATAAGGAGCACTCGATTCACCACTTCCAAAATCAGAAGCAGTGTCTAAATCAAAGCTTATCGTCTGCGGGATTATGGTTGCGCAAATTTTCCGCGTGTAAGTACTGCCATCTCCAGCATGCGCATTATCAGATGCGGAAATTGATAGAAGCGTAGTATCGTATCCTGTGCAATTTGTATCCTGATATCCTACAGTAACAGTGTCGTTGCCAGTCTCATCTGACAGGCAGACATTGTTTGGGTATGTATTTATTGTGCTCTCTTGTATCATGCCATTGGTAACGCCGGATATCTTGGCAGCAATTTGGAAATTACCACTGCAGGAATTACCGATACTAGACGGGCTATTAGTACAGCAGACCACATTGTTATCATAATTATTGTTCGACTGGCTTGGCAATTCAGAGTGAGCATTGGTTGAGCCTGACATGCGGAGAATAACAGTCCCCGAACACGCTCCTATAGTTGTCACACTACACGAGAGCGCAGCATACAAATGCGAGAAGGGAATAAAAATTCCCGTAATTAGTAAACCTGTAGAGAGATAATTAGAAAGTCTTATCTTTAGATGGAGCCGTTGTATCTGGTGTTTGAGTCGCATTTTGATTTGTTGAACTATTATTTATGGGAGCAGTTTCGATTATTTTATTTATGCTAGGACGATACAGGACTGCTTTACCGGCTTTAGTAAAAATAAGAACTTTATCCCCTTTTTGAGATGCCGTAAAAAAAGATTGGCCTCTTAGGGCATTTGGATCAGAAACTGTGGCAATAGTCGGCTCTTCACCAGTCGGAATTAAATAAAGCTTTGCGACACTCGAGAGTAGATCTTCTGCTTCCTTGGTAAGAGTCAATTCCTCGTTCACTTTCAGATTGTGTAATTGATAATAGAAATATGCGCCTAGACCGATCGCTATTAAAGCGACCAGTGATATACCAATGTTCATGAACTTCTGTTTACTCATAGAGATTATCAATTTGCTTTAAGTATTATAGAACAAAGAAATATTTTCAGCAATTAGATTATACAACTATTGAGATCAAATCTTGAGCCGGGATCGGTTCAGGTTCTGGCGTGAGTACAGGTTCCTGCGGTGTGAGTACAGGATCAGGAAGTGGTGTAGATGCAGAATCCGAAGCAGGAGTCGGCTCTGGTAAAGTTACAGGTTCTGGTTCTAAAATTGGTTCCGGAGTTGGTTCTATGGGCAACGTCTCGATAATGAGGCCCTCGATTACACTTTCAAACACCTTGGGGTCACGGACTGCAAGCGCAAGCCATGAGAATCGCAAGTCTCTCGCCGCAGGTTTATTAAGGAGAATAGTGAATCCTGCCTGGTCCTTATCCAACACGACCGAACGGACATCCTGATCAAAGAATGATAGAACTTCGCTATCCCCTATGTTGTCCGTCGACTCGAATGTCAATGATGTATTGACGACCGGCGTCGCCAAGTATGCCTGATCAAAGACGATTCTAACTCGCTTGTCCCCCTGTTTGATCAGGGCAAAACCCGCTGTGTCTTTATTGAACAGCGGTGGCAAGCTGAATTCAGCTTGGGAATCAAATAGCGCTCCGTTCGTGAATGTCGCGACATTGCCGAAAAATGACAATCCGTTAAACTGCGACTGACCATTGAAGGTACCATTTATTTGTACAGTCAGTGTTTCCGTCGTTACTGAAGCTAAACTATTGAATGAGTTTGATTCGATGAGCGCCTTGAGCATCTCTACTCTTGCACTAAGCGCCTCTTGCGAAAGAGTAAGAGACGCCATGCTCACATCAAGTCCTGAGACACGCGTCTCCAAGAGGCTTATATTAAGAATTGCAGAATCAACATTCATGTTCAAATTCTGGAGTAAAGTTTGTGTCTGTTCACCCCCAAGAATCATATCCGCCAAAGTAGTCTCTGTCAGTGTTTTAAATTCCGGGAATGGAGTAATCTTGGTATCCAACTCCTGAATCGCCTTGATTGTCTGCCATTGGTTTGGAAGTTGGACAGAATACATACCGTTTGAGCCCATAGATACGAGCTCGGGGTTTGTCTGTAGTACTTCTTGAGCTATGACTCCTGTCAGATGGTTACCAGAGGCAATGACGTCATATTCACGAATCTTAAAAGGCTTGAAATATGCGAGTGCTGATCCTGCGTCAACAATATTTTGTTTTAAGCGTTCATCAGAAGAACATGAAACTGTTTCCGATCCAGCTTCAGGGTTATGGAGACATTCTCCGTCAGAATCAGTGAGAGAGAAGATGTCTCCATCTATCCCTGTGTTTGCGACGTCGAGGAGATAATCGGGGGTGATATCTCCAATACCGACACTGCCTGCTTCAAAAATAGCAGCATAATTATTAGTTCCTCCACTTGCCGTAGCATAAAGACCAATATTGGTTGATGTTGTGCCCGTATGAGTGTTTGATATATACGCGCCATACGTAGTTTGCGCTGAAGTTCCGTTTGCGCCAGAAGTAGATATATTGAGA
>JANOFO010000008.1:0-34281 GCA_031413715.1 Minisyncoccota bacterium | reverse complement strand
TATATTTCTCTACCAATGGAGTTAATAACAAGAGACTTTGGATAGATGGTGCTGGCAATGTCGGTGTTGGCGGAGATGATTCTCCCAATTCGTTATTCTCTGTTGGTTCCAATTCTGAATTTCAGGTGAATTCTTCTGGCGATATCTTTGGTGAACAGACTACACTTGATGGATCTTCGACTGCCAATGGTGCAGGTTCAAGTTCTACGACTCTTATTCTAAATTCTGCCACAAATTTTAATGTTGGGAACTATGTAAAAGTATCAGCGACTGCTTGCGTTGCCAATCCTTGTTACGCAAAAATTACAGCTATAGCTACCAACACCCTGACTATTTCCCCAGCACTATCGTGGTCAAACACTGATGTGGTGACTGAGGTTCATATACCAGAAGTTGGTGGTATAGACCTTAGTCAAGCACTCGCCAGCCGTTACGGCAGAGGTTATTTTATAGATGGAATAGTAACCGGAAATGCTAGTACCTATTACAGTGATGCAAGTATTTCTGCCACAGGTGCTACCTTCAATTTCTTGAGCGATACTGCTTCTGGAGTAACAGCGCTTAATATTGGAGAAAGCACAACGGTAACAACCCTTATTGGCGGATTAAAACTCACTGGATTATCGACCGACTCGACAACCATAGGTATCCCCGGAGTAATGTGCTTGAATGGTTCCAACGAAGTTGTCAGATTGACAGGCGTAGCGACTTGCATCGTATCGTCTCGTGAGTTTAAAGATAATATTCAAGATTTAAGTTATGGATTAGATTGGGTCAATGCGCTTCGTCCTGTAACATTTGATTTTAAGACTGATGGGAGTCCAAGTCTCGGCTTCATCGCTGAAGAAGTTGATCTAGTCAGTCCGCTTCTCTCTGCTCGCGATCAGAATGGTAAAGTATTCTCAGTACGCTATGAACTTATGACCCCTGTCCTTGTCAAAGCCATACAAGAAATGGATTTTAAAATTAAAGGCATTAGCGACCCAACAGTTGAAAATACTTGGCGAGATAGTTTAGTTTCATGGTTATCAAATGCGACAAATCGCATCACCCGTATATTTACTGGAGAAATTTGTCTTACGGACATTGATGGAACTTCTGAATGTATCAACAAGACCGAGCTTTATCAACTAAAACAACTACTAAATACGCAAAATCCACCACCTAATCCACAAGACGATGGAAATGAATCAGGAGGTGACAATTCACCCCCGCCACCCTCTATACCTGCTGACACTTGTTCTAATATTGATGGAGATCAAATTACTATTCCAGACGGATATCATCTCGACCCGGAGAACAACTGCGTAGAGAATGATGTAGTATCAGATCCAACTCCTCCAGTTGAGACACCGCTTACGGATAATTCTGTTCCCCAAGAATAATGTTTTCAGGTCTGAATATAAATAGCAATGGAGTTAAAACATAAAAAATATATCATATATATCTTTCTCTTGATGCTAGCAGCTCTGTCATGCGATGCAGAAGCAGGAAGTATAAGTGCATCATCATACACAGCCCAAGTATGTGAAAACACAGCTTGCACAGTGACATCCACATCTCCTGTGAATTTTGGGGTTTTCGCAACTACACCTGCTTCGAATGTTACAGTTACCGATACAGCACTTTCTGGATTTATCTGGGGCAAATCTTTCGGTTGGGCAGTACTCAACTGCGGAAATACAACCAGTGGTTGTATTTCCGCAAATGCTAATTTTAAAGTCTCAAATGATGGCCAGGGACATTTGTCTGGGTATGCTTGGGGGGAGACTTCAGGCTGGATAAACTTCGGCCCATTTTCAAATAGTGTGACAAGTCCAGTGAGTATCAATAGCTCTGGTCAATTTAATGGATATGCCTGGACAGAAAATCATGGCTGGATTAAATTTGATTGTTCAAACCCAAGTTACTGCGTCACTACTGATTGGCGTCCGCAAACTCTCAGTAGTGGCGGCGGTAGCAGCGGGTGCACCGGACCAAACTGTCCATCATTCTGTATCCGTAATCCTACCGCCCCATCATGCACCGGAGTTTCGCACTGCTCCCTTTATCCGACTGATCCGGTATGCATCCTACCACCACCAGCTTGTGTAGGATCAAGTTGTAATCTCGAGTCACCGATACCAGTGTGTGTTGGAGCAGAATGTCTTTCTTTACCACCTTCTATCTCAGTCTCTCTAGCTCCTCCAAGCAAGCCCTACGAAGGCTCATATAAACCCGAAAGCCATATCATAAAGGGTGAACGCTATATAGATGCTCATATTAAATCTTTTCTAGATTGGCTAATAGACTTATTTAAAAGAGCATTTATACCAGCTGATGTTTCTTTTGCCCTTATTTCCGCACTGACCCTATTGTTTTTATTTATTATAAAAAAGAAGAATGATCTATCATGATTTTCCCTCAAAAGCATGCTCGTGCCGAACTTGCATTTTTACCGTCCCTATAGTACAGTATCCTGACTAGTCCACGATACGCGACTATTTTTGTTTTAAGTTAAATTAATCAATGCCTACAATAAACCAATTGGTTCGCAAGAGCCGTAAAATAGTCAAAAGAAAGTCCAAGGCCGTAGCGCTTGCTCGCGGTTTTAACTCGATCAAAAATCGACCAGTCTTTTATCCTGCGCCATTCAAGCGCGGTGTCTGCACAAAAGTCTCAACGACTACTCCAAAGAAGCCAAACTCAGCTCTCCGTAAAATTGCTCGTGTCCGCCTTACCAATGGCATGGAAGTTACTGCTTATATTCCCGGTGAAGGTCACAATCTCCAAGAACACTCAGTAGTCATGATCCGTGGTGGACGTGTGAAGGACTTGATCGGAGTGCGATATCACATCGTTCGAGGTCGCCTTGATGCGACAGGTGTCGACAAGCGTCGCCAGTCTCGAAGTCTCTATGGTACAAAGACTCCAAAGAAAGACGGAGCAAAAAAATAGTCTAAGAAATAATTTATGCGAAGAAAGATAAAAAATAGAAATATAGTAGATGCAGATATAATATACAACTCGCAAAAGCTTGCGAAATTTATAAACAATATCATGCAGGACGGCAAGAAGGAGACTGCTCGAAAAGCTGTCTATATGGCTTTTGATGTTATAAAAGAAAAGACAGGCAACCCAAATCCACTTGAAGTTTTTGATACTGCTATAAAGAACGCTGGTCCGTTGGTTGAAGTTCGATCACGTCGTATTGGCGGTGCAAACTATCAGGTTCCTCGCGAAGTGCGCCCAGAGCGACGCACTGCGCTTGCTATGCGATGGATTATCCTTGCTGCTCGCGGAAAGAAAGGCGCTCCAATCCACCAAAAACTCGCCGAAGAGCTTATCCTCGCTTCCAAAAATGAAGGTATTGCAGTTAAGAAACGTGACGATACTCACAAGATGGCTGAGTCCAACAAGGCGTTTGCTCACTTCGCTTGGTAATTTTGCAAAGCAAAATTACCCTGAGTATCATAGTCGAAGGGTTCCCTCAATTTACATACTCTCAGAACTCCCCATAAGGGGATTTTTGCTGTCTGACATTTAAATTAAATTTCTACATCTACGCTATAGCGTAGATGTAGAAATGATATATAATTATAAGATATGACCTACAAAAAGAAAATTTATTACAAAGGCATGCAAGTAAACGCTTTTGGATTACCTGTATTACAGAGATCAAGAAAAGAACTTCGAAAAAGACCTATTAGTAAAAAGAGATTCTACAATGCTTCCTTTGTATCTTCTTTCAAGAAAGATGTGCCAAAAAATCTTATCATTATGTACGATATCCCAGATGAACAGAAAAAAGAGCGGGATTGGTTACGCAGGCATCTAATAAAATTCGGCTACATAATGATCCAAAGGAGTGTTTGGGTTGGTCCTTCACCTTTACCGAAGGATTTTCTTAAATATCTTAAAGAAATAAAAATAGGGGATAATCTTAAAACTTTCAAACTTGCCAAGCCGTATGATTCTTCAATATCAGCCATGGCGTAAATATGGATTATTAAATAATAGACTCGCCGAAAGGGGAGTTTTAGTGGAGTGGTTGACAAAAAATTTAAAAAGAGTAGTTTTAAACTAAATTAATTCATCAATTAAACTTGATATTATGAAAAGATATTATCTAAAACTATTCAAATTTGCAGGGATATTTTTATCTGACTACAGTCGAGTTTATTGGGGAAATGCTGAGAAGAAAAAATTAAAAGCTACTAATCGCGGAGAAGCTATAGATGAAGCTCTGAAACTCTTCAAAGAGCATCGCCGACTACAACTCAAATTGGTTGATAATCGCTTCACTAAAGATCATAGGGGTAAACTTAAAACTACCTTTCCTAAAAAGATGATAATTATTGAGGAGGTCACATATGAATACCATGTGCATGTCTAATTTTATTGCTAAATAACTTTCAAAGCCCTAATTAAAACCCAGGGCTTTTTATTTGCATATTTAACCCATATATTGTATATTCTAGTGACTAAGACCTTTCGGGTTTTTTATTTTTATTAGGTTAAATATACATATGGACAGAGATTATCCACTGGAGAAAGTTAGAAATTTTGGAATTATAGCCCACATCGATGCAGGTAAGACTACTACTACCGAGCGCGTACTTTACTATACCGGCGTATCACACAAGATCGGCGAGGTGCACGATGGTGAGACGACGACAGACTGGATGGAACAGGAGAGAGAGCGTGGTATCACTATTACATCTGCTGCTGTAACATGCTTCTGGACACCGACATATGCGCCTGGCGACAAGACTAAGAAAAATCGTTTCAATATTATCGATACCCCAGGACACATCGACTTTACTGTAGAAGTGAAGCGCTCTCTCCGCGTACTCGACGGCGCAGTTGTGGTTTTCGACGGCGTAGCAGGAGTAGAACCTCAGTCCGAGACTAATTGGCGCTATGCGGATGAAGCCCTTGTTCCTCGCGTATGTTTCATAAACAAGCTTGATCGTACTGGTGCATCATTTGAGCATTCATATGCGACAATACTTGATCGTCTTTCAAAGAAAGCTATCCGCGCGCAGATTCCAATAGGACTTGAAGAAAAACACGAAGGAGTTATCGATCTACTTCGTATGAAGGCATATTACTTTGAAGGGGAGATGGGCAACAAAGTAATTGAAAAAGACATTCCAGAAGAATATAAGGCTGATGCAGAAAAATATCATGGTGAACTCGTCGAGAAGATTGTCGAGCAAGATGACGCAGTCATGAATGAATACCTAGAAGGAAAAATTCCAGATGTTGATACACTCAAGAAGCTTCTTCGAAAAGGAGTTATTGCCAACGAAATCTTCCCAGTATTTGCCGGTTCTGCCCTTAAGAACAAAGGTGTCCAGCTCGTGCTTGATGCTGTGGTAGATTACCTCCCAGCTCCAACTGATATTCCTCCGATCCAAGGTGTTAATCCTGATACTGATGAGCCGATTGAGCGAAAAGCAGCAGACAGTGAACCATTCTCTGCGCTTGCTTTCAAAGTCGCTACTGATCCATTCGTAGGTCAGATCATATTCTTCCGCGTTTACTCTGGTACGCTTGAAGCGGGATCATATGTATACAATCCGCGGACTCGCAACAAGGAACGTATCGGCCGAATCCTCCGAATGCACGCAAACGATCGTGAAGAAGTGAAAAAAGTTTTCGCTGGTGAGATCGCTGCTGCTGTCGGACTCAAGGACACTATCACTTCAGATACGCTTTGTGCGGAAGATCACCCAGTAGAACTTAATCGTATCGTATTCCCTGAACCTGTTATCAATCTTCGTGTTGAACCAAAGACAAAAGCAGACCAAGAGAAAATGGGTATGGCGCTCAACCGCCTTGCACAAGAAGATCCGACCTTCCGCGTCTCTACTGATGCTGAAACAAACGAAACTATCATCGCAGGAATGGGAGAGCTTCACCTTGAAATTATCGTTGATCGCATGAAGCGTGAATTCTCAGTGGAGACCAACGTCGGCAAGCCTCAGGTAGCCTACCGCGAGACTATTACAGGCGAGGCGCAAGTAGAAGGCAAGTACATCAAGCAATCCGGAGGCCGCGGTAACTATGGTCACGTTAAAATCAAGATCAAGCCTATGGATATGACTGTAGATGCCGATGATCTTCCAAAGAACGTCAAGCGCGAGAAAGGATTTGAATTCATCAATACTATCAAAGGTGGAGCTATTCCTCAGGAATATATTCCGGCTGTTGAAAAAGGACTCAAAGAAGGGCTTGATCGCGGAGTACTTGCAGGATTCAAGCTTGAGAACGTCTCTGTTGATCTCTACGACGGAAGTTACCACGATGTGGACTCGAACGAAATGGCTTTCAAGATTGCTGCTTCTATGGCTATTCAAGACGCATGTAAACTTGCCAAGCCTGTGATACTTGAGCCTATGATGAGTGTAGAAGTTGTGACTCCAGACAAATTCATGGGTGACGTCACAGGATCACTATCATCAAAGCGTGGACTTATCGAGGGCATGGAAGCTCGTGGCATGAACCAAGCAGTCAAAGCGATCGTCCCACTCTCTGAAATGTTCGGATACATGACAACACTTCGCTCTATGACTGAAGGCCGCGCAGGATTTACTATGGAATTCCTCCGCTACGACATCGTACCTCAAAACGTAGCCGAGACTATCATCGCTTCTCGCAAGTAATATATCTCTTAATATAAAAAATAAGTGCCTTCTTACATAGAGTAAGAAGGCACTTGGACATTATCAAATCACCAATAATACTTTGTAAATCGTCTTTTATGGCGCTTACTTGAACAGAGTTGTTCAGTTGGTATTAAGCACCATGGCGAGAAAGTAATTTTCAAAGGGACAGAAGGACAGAACCGGCCTTATTTCAGTTGTACAAAGACAGGTTGTTCCTTTGCGCCATCTGTAGTGCTTACCATAATATTTTTCACATCAAAATTTCCACGATCTTTGTCTTTCCAGGTAGTTGCTTTTGTAGTTGCATCCATAGTTTGATCTTTTCCAGCATCTTTCTTATTCGCATCGGTATAATTGAAAGTGTTGGCCTGGTCTTTTTGTACTATTGCCTGCTCTGTCGTTACATTTGGAGCCGCCGGTATGATAGTTGTACTTTTTTGATTTACGTCGGTCAGCGTTGTGGTAATCCAGTTCAAAGCGGTGGCACTTTCAGCTACTGCATAATTCGTCTGGGCTTTTTCTTTGTCAACGGCTTTAATTATTGGAGCCGCGTTTACGTTGATAACGAAAATGGCGAATGTCGCCAAAAATGCAAGGATGTACTTTTTCATGTTTTAACGTTTTATGAGTGATGAAAATAGTGAAAATTTCAAGGGTGTGGGATTTTTTATGTAGTTTTCAATATACGGTGTCTTTGGTGCAGTACATGACTACATTTTTACAGACAGGGATTAAAGATGCTTATTCATTTCAAGTATCACAAACCCCAGACAGTCTGTCAAGGCTTTATGCACCGTTTTGAGATATCGAAGAAAATGATATACTGGGGTCTATATTATTTAATTTTCCCATTATGGATCAAAACAAAAAAACCAATACAAGTGTTATAGTTCCCCTCATCATTATCGCCCTTATCGTAGTTGGCATTGTATACGCACTCATGAATAAAAAGTCTGAGAGTGTAGTAGAACAAGATACAGTTAATACTATTAATAATGCAAATAATACAGAAGTTAAAGAAAAAGTAGCTTCTACAAATACAAAACCTATGGAACCAAATCAGCAATCAAATTCAAAAATGTTAGCAAACTTTACTCCACTATCAAATACAGCAACTCTAGTGAAGCAGGATCTTGTCGTCGGCACTGGTGCTGAAGTACAAGCTGGAGCGACTGTCAGTGTTCACTATACCGGTGCTGTTGCAGCAACTGGCGCAATATTTCAAAGTTCAAAAGATTTTGGTCCAAACCCAGTTACATTTCCACTCTCAGGCGTTATCAAGGGTTGGACTGATGGTATTCCTGGCATGAAAGTAGGAGGTATACGCAGATTAGTCATCCCAGCTGCCCAAGCATATGGTGCTAACCCTCCGCAAGGGTCAGGAATCCCTGCTAATGCTGACTTGGTCTTTGATGTAGAGCTCGTCGGTATCAAATAATTCATATGGAAACTAAAAAGACTAGATTTATAAAATTCTTGAAAAAAAGAGCCAAGAAAAAGCGTACTTGGGCGCTCTTGATTCTTGGCATCATAATTCTTTTCTTTATGTTCAAGCCGTCTGCCCCAGATGTAAATGTCATTACCGATACTGCTCGGTACATGGATCTGAAGCACACTGTTCTTGCGACTGGCCAGGTTACTTCTAGTACCGATTTAGATCTGTCTTTCAATTCAAGTGGAATTGTAAAATCCCTAAGGGTAAAAGTTGGGGATGTCGTAAAGAAAGGGGACATACTTGCGACTCTTGATCAGGGATCAGTGCTTGCGTCACTAACGCAGGCGCGTGGCGCTCTCGGGGCAGCTCAGGCTCGCCTCAAGCGTACGCTTGAAAATGAAGAGGTCGCCCTTGCCGAAGTGAATTATAACCAGACGAAAATTACTCAAGAAACTTTGGTCAAAAATGCCTATAGCAAGCTCTTAAATTCAACTCCAGAAGCTGTTCCCGCTCAAGGAGAGAACGACTATTCTGCTCCAACTATCAGCGGTACATACAATGGGCAAAAAGAAGGATCAATCTTTATAAAGACTTATCTTAGCGAGGGAGGATCTTCTTTCACACTATCAGGGCTTGCAGCTGGCAGTGGCAATGTCACAGCCAATTCAGCGCAGCCGCTCGGCGCATCGGGACTTTATATAAAGTTCCCAACTACCTCTGGTGCTAGTGGCCGGGAATGGGTTGTCCAGATTCCTAATAAAAAAGCTCCAGACTATTTATCAAACTACAATGCCTATCAATCGGCTCTCAATGAATCGCAATCGGAACTTGATAAACGCAAAACTGAACTTGAACTAAAAAAAGCAAAATCACAGGGATCCGATATTGATTTAGCTCAAGCAGATATAGTGTCTGCTGAAGGCCAGATGCAGGCCGCCCAGTCAAAATATGAAGACACGATAATCCGTGCTCCTGAGGATGGCACTATTACAAATATAGATTTGAAGCTTGGTGAACTTTCTGAAGCTCAGAAGCCCCTCATCACGCTCCAAGACGTGTCTAACCTGTATGTTGAAGCAAAGATCAATGAATCAAATATTGCCAATGTCATAATCGGACAGAAGGTATCGATGACGTTTGATGCCTTCGGTACGAGTCGTGTTTTTGATGGCACCGTTGTACATGTTGATCCGAGCGCTACAACTACTGATGGTATTGTAAATTATAAAATCAAAGCGTCGATTATCTCTCCCGATCCTGCAATACGTTCTGGCATGAACGCTGATATAAATATACTTACTGCCGAGAAGCCCCATATTATCGTCATCCCGAAGGCTGCAATAGTCTCGCATGATGGAAAAACTTATGTAAATGTCATAACTGATTTGAAGCATAAAAAATATAAAGAAAAAGAAGTAAAAACTGGTATAACCGGCGATGGCAATCTTATCGAGATAAGCTCTGGTCTTGCCGACGCGGAAGTTATAGCAATAGTCTCTAAATAGGTGATAGCTAAATAATGAAAGATCGAACTACAACTGAAAATTCCTTTTCTTTGAATATCAAAGTCGGTTGGTTTTTGGCCAAGCGCGATATAGAGCGGGCAAATATCTGGACGACAGGACTCATAGTTTTGGTCATGACTCTGACATTCCTCAATCTGATTATTGTCTCGGGCATCCTTGTCGGCCTTATCCAAGGATCTGAAGACGCTCAGAAGAAATACGCCATTGGTGATATTGTCATATCTCCATATCTTAACAAGAGTGCTATTGAACAGACGCCCCGCGTCGTCGATATTGTAAAAACTATTCCTGGATACAAAAATCATACAGTCCGCTACTCAGGCGGTGCTCGAATCGAGTCTAACTACCGTGAAACTGTAGCGCCCGGAGACAAGCGTGACGGCGCAGGCGGATCGCTTCTTGGTATCAATCCCGATGAAGAAGAAAAGTTCTCTGGCATATCGAAGTTTGTGATCCGCGGATCTTATCTGACCCCTCTTGATCAGGATAGTATCTTGATAGGCAAGAACCTTTTATACGAATTTACTCCTATCGAAGCTCCAGGATTTCAGACACTCAAAGAAGTCAAAATAGGCTCGCGCGTTAAAGTTACGGTGGGCGACGCGTCAAAAGAATACTTTGTCAAAGGCATGCTCTCAAGCAAAGTCGATGAATTTGACACTTCTGTCGTGGCGCTTGATTCTGAAGTCAGAAAGATGCTCGGACGAGATGATCTCAATGCTGGCACTATAGCCATTCAATTATTAGAAGGTACTGATCCAAAGAAAGCTCAAGATTTCCTCGTAGCTTCAGGGGTCGGAGAATACGCTCGTATTCAGACTGCCGAAGAAGCATTTCCGAAATTCCTAACTGATATCAAAGCTACGTTTGGCATCTTGGGTTCAGCAATATCAGGCATCGGTCTTGTTGTAGCATCTATTACTATCTTCATTGTCATTTTCGTCAACGCCATCACTCGTAGGCGCTATATCGGCATATTGAAGGGGATTGGCATCAATCAAAAAGCGATTCTATATTCATACATGTACCAAGCCTGCATATATGCCTCAGGCGGTATCATAATCGGCATGTCGCTAATATTTTTCCTAATCAAGCCGTATTTTGCCGCGAATCCGATCAACTTCCCATTCTCTGACGGCATCTTGGTTGCAACGCTAGGGGGAACGCTCCTTCGCGCTGGGATACTTTTGGTAGCGACGATCATCGCAGGCTACATACCAGCCCGGATCGTTATCAAACAAAATACACTAAGTGCTATACTGGGAAGGTAAATATATGATAGAAGCAAAAAATCTTACAAAAATTTTCCAAAGCGGTGATCAGAAAATTGTTGCCCTCAATGATATATCTTTCAAGGTGCCTCAAGGGCAGTTTCTTACTATCACTGGCAAATCTGGATCTGGTAAATCTACATTGCTGTATCAGCTTGGGCTTCTTGATCTACCGACTGCAGGTCAAGCTATCATCGACGGTAAAGATCTTGTCGTTGCAACAGAGAAAGTACGTACCAGCACTCGCTTAAACGATCTTGGGTATATTTTTCAAGACTATGCGATTCTGCCATCTCTCTCTGCCCTCGAGAATACAGTTCTGCCTCTTCTCATGCAAGGATTTAGCCCCAAGGTTGCAGATACAAAAGCAAAAAAGGCGCTAGAGCGAGTCGACCTTCTTGATCGCATGAACAATTTGCCATCTCAGCTCTCTGGCGGACAGCAGCAGCGCGTCTCTATTGCAAGAGCGATTGCTCACTCTCCAAAAGTCATATTTGCAGATGAGCCGACCGCCAATCTCGATTCAGAAACATCAGAGCAGGTCATAAAGACATTTATTGATCTAAACCGCGAAGGCCAGACAATTGTCATGGTTACTCACGAACCAGAATATGCCAAGCTTGCGCATCGTACTATCACTATGGCAGATGGCATCATTACCAACGATGTCATGAATAGGTAGTATTTATATATTTTTGATATTTGCACAATTGGGATATATGGTATAATAAAGCAATGGAAACACTTTTCAACAACAAAAGATTTATAAGTTCTGTGTCAATGTTAGTATTATTACTTTCTCTATTTGTGTTTGCGAAATTTATCAATGAAGTCAAAGCAAGCCACTATGTCGGTCGTGGCTCGCAACCGCCATCCACTATTTCAGTCAGTGGTATGGGTGAGGTAATGGCAGTTTCTGATATTGCTACATTGTCTTTTACCATATCTCGTGATGGTGCAACTTCTAAAGAAGCTCAAACCAACCTCAACACTCAAGTCACCAAAGCACTTGATTACTTGAAGACTACTACAATCGCGGAAAAAGATATTAAGTCTGAGTATGGCGGACTCAATCCGAAATATTCAAATGATCGCATAGAATGTTTCGCATATCCTTGCCCGCAACCATCTTCTAAGATCATTGGTTATACTGCCAATCAGTCTATTACTATCAAAGTTCGTGACGTAGATACTGCCAACGATATACGCACTGGTCTTGCAAGTACCGGAGTAACTGATATTAATGGCCCAACGTTCTCTATCGACGATCAAGACGTATACAATGTAGAAGCTCGCGCAAAAGCTATAGATGATGCCCGAGCAAAAGCCAAGGAACTTGCAAAAGAACTCGGAGTTCGTCTTGGAAAAGTTGTCAGCTTCTCTGATAACGCAGGTGGTGGCTATCCTATGATGTATGCAGCCAAAGATATGGCAATGAGCTCTGTAGCATCCGCTCCGGCACCAGAACTTCCAAAAGGGGAGAACAAGATCATCTCGAATGTGATGATCACTTACGAGATACGATAAAATATTAATTGAAAAAACTCTTGCATTTGCAAGGGTTTTTTCATGATACCTACTCCAAGGCGGAGTCTTATCCACTTTTATACATCAATGAAGGGGTGTATGATTAAATCTATGTACAAGTTGTATATCGATGAATCAGGTAAAAATACATTAAAGAATATTGAGGCAAATAAGCCCCATTTTTCTTTGGCGTCTGTAATGGTTGATGAAAATGCAAAAGAAATCCTAAGAATTAAGGCTAATCAAATTAAATTTAAATACTGGGGGACAAAAAAGGATACATGGTTCCACGCAGCTGAAATGAGACGTCTAGCAGGAAATTACTCGCAGTTTAGACCTGAAAATAACCCTAAATTACCAATCACAGATCTTCAGGATGATTTGCTTGATTATATAAGAGGAGCACCAATTAAAATTGGGATGGTCTGTGTTAATAAAACTGCATATGTAAATGCTAATCCTCCTATTAAAAATGCTCTAAATAAATTGAATCCAAAAGTAAAAAATAACTGGCATACGATGGTATCTTCAATTGAGAGAAATTTACTAAAAGATACTACAGAAAAAATATTTATTATGTACTTATCATTACTTTATAAGAAAAAAGACAGAGGATCAATTATTATCGAATCTTCAAACATGGCGCAAGACTCGGTTATGTTTGAAGCGTACAATCAACTATTAATAAATGGATGTCCCTCACTAGGTCTAGATAATAATGGGGTCAGAGAGCATTTTACTGGCATCTCTTTTGTTAGTAAAAAGAACCATGACATTGAAACACAAATTGCCGACATGGCAGCCTATTATTTAAATATGGAAGCGTGTTGCATGGACAAAGTCTTGAAATTGGGAAATAATCATTTGAGCAAAAAATGATAATAGCTCTTAAAACAAAAACATTTGATTACGAAGATAGTATTGGTGGAATTACACATAATAGCTTCCTAAAAGTTCATTAGATATGCAAAATCCCTCAATTAAGAGGGAATTTTGTTAGGGAGTGAGCCTAAAAGGCTGTTTCCCAAACTAAACATAGTATGCATTATTCCTCAAAAAAAAGCAAGAGTGTCTTCTTTTGTTATGTTATTGACTTTAGAAGTAGAAAGGGGTACTATGTACTCATAAGCCCTGCGGGGTGATTTTTAATAAGAGGGGATATTATATGAATAAAACTGTTGAATATTTAAAAGAAGTCCGAGCAGAAATGAAGAATGTTACCTGGCCGACTCGCCGCCAAGCGATATCCTTCACGCTGGCCGTCATTATTGTGTCGATACTTGTCGCCTACTATCTTGGAGCACTCGACAAGATATTTGGCCAAGCTCTCGCATGGCTCCTTAGTCGTTAATTATCATTAAGCGCCGTGTGGTCGCGTTAAAAGGACGTACGCGACCCGATTCGCAGAATCGGACATTACACAACATAATTTCATTAAATTCATATGGCAAAACAAGAATTACGAGGAGAAAGAAATTGGTACGCGATACATACATATGCAGGCTACGAAAATGCTGTCATGCGTAATTTGAAGCAGCGTATTGACTCACTTGGCATGAATGACAAGATTTTTTCTGTCGTCGTTCCAACTGAAAAGAAAATAAAGATCAAGGCCGGCAAGCGCGTCGAAGTTGAGGAAAAAGTCTACCCTGGATATGTATTGGTAGATATGATTGTTGACGATAACTCATGGTATGTCGTCCGTAATACGCCTCGCGTGACTGGTTTCGTCGGAGCCGGAGTTAATCCCGTACCGCTTAACAAACAGGAAGTCGATGACCTCTTTGGCCGAATGGAAAAAGCCGAGGGCGCAAGCAAGCATCAGATAGACGTGGAAGTGGACGAGATCGTCCGTATTGCCGATGGTCCGTTCAAGGAACTCGAAGGCAAAGTCAGCGATGTAGATCGCGAACGTGGCAAGGTCAAGGTTCTCGTTTCTATGTTTGGTCGCGAGACACCTGTCGAATTGGATTTCTTGCAAATCAAAAAATTATAAGGTAGAGTAGAATCCGTTACGCTTTCGTTCACTTTTCGCTTCACTCTATATACGCTAATCACTAAATTTATATGGCAGCTAAAAAAATAACCAAAAAAGTAAAACTACAAATCCCCGCCGCAAAAGCTACCCCTGCGCCGCCGCTTGGTCCTGCGCTTGGTCAGGCCGGTGTCAATATCGCCGAATTCTGTCAGAAGTTCAATGCTATGACTCAAGATCAAGCAGGAGAAATTGTCGGATGCGTCATCTCAGTTTATGAAGACCGCACTTATGATATCAAAGTCAAGACTCCTCCTGTCGCCGGTCTTATATTCAAAGCTGCAGGTATCGAAAAGGGTTCGGGTAAGCCGAATACTTCTAAAGCAGGCAAGATTACCCGCGCACAGGTTAAGGAAATTGCCGAAAAGAAGATGAAAGATCTGAATGCCAAGAACATCGAAGGCGCGATGAAGATCGTGGAAGGCTCAGCTCGCTCTGCCGGTATTACCATCGTTGAATAGTTTTCCTAAAATCTCCTGCACTCGTGGGAGATTTTGCTTTTATTAAATAATCAATACTATTATGGATTCAATTTCGTTTCGCGACCAAAAGAAAATTCTTATCTGCCTGACCCTTTATATTACGTCATTGATTGCAGCAAACACCCTCGGGATCAAGATCATGCCATTTCTTTTCGGTTCGCATCTGACTGTTGCTGTTTTTTCATTTCCAATTGTTTTTCTTATGACTGATGTGATCGGAGAAATATACGGCAAAAAAATTGCTCGAATGTTCGTTCTCATGGGATTTCTTGGCACAGTAGTGTTTGTCTTTTATAATCTTTTGTCGAATGTAGTTCCGTGGTCCGATGCCGGACTCTGGGTCAAGGGTGGATATGAGCAGGTTTTTGGTCTTACCATACGCATCTCGCTTGCTTCCATTGCTGCATTCGCTATTGCTGAGTATCAAGACGTCATTTCATTTTTCTTTTTCAGAGCTAAAATCGGGGCTAAGTATTTCTGGCTCAGATCTACACTCTCAAACATTTGGTCGCAGTTGCTCGACAGTGTGATATTTATGTCGATCGCATTCTTGGGTGTCTATCCTATGCCTGATCTCATAAAGATTACACTTACCCTCTGGGTATTCAAGGTTTTTATGGGTGTTTGCTACTTGCCTCTATCTTACTTAGGCCTTTATTTACTCCGAGGACGCCATGAAAGTAAAAGCATTTAAAACAAAACTTTTTCGCGAGCGAGATGACCTTGTGCAATTTATAAAATCGGAAATTAGAAAAATTCCCGAAAATTCTATCCTAGTTATTACTTCCAAGATCGTAGCATTATATGAGGGTAGGGTAGTCACGGCTGATACAGAGACAGAAAAGATAAAAATTATAAAAAGTGAAAGCCAGTTTGCAATGAAGACCAAGCATACATGGCTTACTATTAAAGATGGCATGGTTCTTGCATCTGCAGGTGTAGACGAGTCAAACGCTGATGGGAAAATAATTCTTCTACCAAAAGATAGTTTCAAAACTGCGGCTCTTCTGCGCACCCGGCTTATGAAAGCGTATAAGGTGAAAAAGTTGGGTGTTATTATTTCGGACAGTAGGCTCCTACCTCTTCGCGCCGGAGTGGTCGGCATCGCTCTTGGGTACGCTGGATTTAAGGGGGTACGCGACTATATTGGCAAACTTGATTTGTTTGGAAGGCTCCTCAAAATGTCTCGAACAGATGTCGCCGATAGTTTAGCTACTACTGCCGTACTCCTGATGGGGGAGGGAAGTGAAAGACAACCCCTTGCACTTATCAGCGATGCACCAGTTGATTTTGCGAGCACAGTCAATAAAAAAGAATTAATTATTAATCCCAAGGAAGACGTCTATCAACCTTTATTTGAGAAAATAAAAAAGATTAGATTCTAATGAAAAATAAAAAAACAACTCCACTACTCGGGCATATATTGAAGAAAATCGCTCCAAAAATTGGCGCGAAAGTTTTGATGGAACCCAAGTGGGGTATTGTCGGACAGATAACGTTTAAAAATGGCAAAAAACGATATACAAGGTATAACAGTGTTGATCTCAATTCACTCGGCTCCTCAAGTGTAGCTATCGACAAAGACTATGCTAACTTTTTTATGGGTCATATGGGCTACCCTACTATTATTGGTAAAACGTTCTTTTCGGATGATTGGGCTCACGTTTTAAAATCAAAAAGAACTATAGGTGCCGGTTATATATACGCAAAGAGGTTAGGTTTTCCTGTAATAGTAAAGCCAAATGGAGGAAGTCAGGGTGTTGGTGTTGCGCTTGTTAATTCCAAAGAGGAATTTTACAGAGCCATGAGATTTGTTTTTAAGCGTGACAGAGTCGCACTCGTTCAACATGTAGTTCGCGGTAAGGATTACCGTATTGTCGTTCTGGACAAAAAAATCATATCTGCATATGAACGCATTCCGCTCTCAGTGACGGGTGACGGCAGGTTATCAATAGAAAAGTTGTTTTTGAAAAAGAAAAAGTATTTTAATAAGATAGATCGGGATATAAATGTTGAAATTAGCGATCCGAGGATCAAGGAAAAGCTCAAGAGGCAACATTTTAATTTGAAATCGATTTTATCAAAAGGGAAGCAAGTATTTCTCTTGGACAATGCAAATCTTTCCACGGGTGGTGATTCTGTTGATGTGACTAATGTTATCCATCCACTATTTAAAAAACTCGCAATACAATTAACTCGTGACATGGGTCTTCGGATGTGTGGAGTTGATCTTATGATAGCAGGGGATATACGGGAAAAACCCAAAAAATATTGGGTCTTGGAAGTGAATGCTGCTCCAGGGCTCGATCACTATGTGACCACCGGCAAAGCCCAACAGAAGATAGTAGAGGATCTATATCTTGAAGTTCTTAAAAGTATGGAAAAATAAGCCTTAAGATTTAAGCTAAAACCACTTGACAAGGTGGCATCTTTTATGCTATAATATACATAATTGTTAACAATTTCATAAACCTAAAATTTTCTGAAATGAAAAAAGTAACCGTTCTTCTCAGTTTTAGTTTTGCAGTATTAATTATTTTTAATTCCTGCGCAAACCGCCAAAACTACCGTGCCAATGTAACGGTAATCGGCAAAAGCAAAACGTTTTTTGCAAAAGCCGATAAAGTTTATGCAGGAGGTAATGGCCTGTACCTGGCGGTAACGAAAAGTGGAGACACTGTACCGGTGAGAGTGCCGGAAAAAATTGCGATGGATAATCAATGCCCTTATGAAGCAGTGATGGTAAAGTCCCCTTCATCAACTGCCGGTCGGATTTCTACTGTAATACACAGGAGACTGCAAACAGACACCGTAGCAAAATAATTGTTGTAGGTAAAAATTGAAAAATCCCGCGTTCAGAAATGAGCGTGGGATTTTTACATGTCTAAAATTTTATGATACTCGCTCTACGTATTCGCCAGTTTCTGTATTCACTCGGATTTTGTCGCCGGCTTCGAGGAAGAAGGGGACATTCATCTTTACTCCACCTTCAAGGGTCACGAGCTTGCCTCCGCCGTTTGCGGTATTGCCTTTGATTGATGGGGGAGCTTCTTTAACGATAAATTCCATCTTTACCGGAAGCTTGATGCTGATTATTTTTTCTTCACCGTCGTTATCCCAAACAAGAGCACTGACTATCTCGTTAGGCTTTAAGAACTTCGAAGTATCCCCGATGATCTTCTCATCGAGCTCGAATCTGTCTTTTGGATTTTCTGGATCAGAGAACCAATACTCGCCCTTATTAGTATATAAAAACTTTACATCACGCTTCGAGATCTCCGCTTCCTCAGCTTTATCTGAAGCATGGAAGACTGTGTTCCATGTACGTCCGGAGAGCAAGCTTTTAAGCTTGACCTGATTTTGAGGCTTTCTTTGCTGTGTCCGGGCGACATGGTTCTCCATGACTTCGCATGGCTCTCCTTCGTATATGATTATTTTTCGTTCTCGTATTTCGCTGTACTCTAACATCTGGCTATTCTAGCTTATCCTATATACTTTTTCAAGCCATTGACTTTTAGAGTAAAAAATTTATAATTGTTTTAACTCTCAAAACCTTAAAAAATAATATATGTATAAGAAAGCGCAATCAGTACTTCATCTGTTGATGTTATTAATGTTGTTATTGGCAACCTTTGGTTGTTTTTATTTATTTTTTAAAACAAATGAAACAGCAAATATAATAACTACGACTTCATTTGCTACTATGGCTATAGTTTTTAATTTGACTATAGCTTTGAATTTTGGTAAATGGGCTGAAATAATCCCGACATGTGTGAACCAATTTGCAATATGCCTCCTTCTAATTATCCAGTTAATGGACATCGCAAATGCGGGTACAGTATTACAGTGGGTATTGGCTCCCATTATATCTGGCGCAGCAACGGTTACTACGATCTACGAGATCGTGCGGGATCCCAAAAAAAATTATTTGTAGAAAACAAGAAAGAGACGTATCAGAAGATACGTCCTTTTTACTTTCTATTCCCCCGCGCTTGTGACTTGTATTTCATCAAAGCGCCCTCTCACTTCTTTGAGTATTTCATCAGAGAGTTTTTTGTTGTCACGCAGATACGTACGAGCTGCATCATAACCACGCCCGAGTTTGATTTCTTCAACTCCACCTTTTTCGCGAGCTTTGGCAGTACCGAGATATGAGAATACCGCGCCACTAGATTTTGAAATAATGCCGATCTTCTCTCCGAGAGCCATGATCTCTCCTTCGCGGGAGATGCCTTCGCCGTAGAGGATATCGAATTCTGTTTGTTTAAATGGAGCAGCGACTTTATTTTTCACAACCTTCACCCGAGTACGGGAGCCTACTACTTCTTCGCCTTTCTTTATCTGGGCGATACGGCGGATATCGAGGCGGATTGATGTATAGAATTTAAGAGCTTTTCCTCCCGGAGTTGTTTCCGGATTGCCGAACATAATGCCGATCTGCATGCGGATTTGGTTGATGAATATGACAACGGTCTTTGAGCGGGCAACTATAGCAGTAAGCTTGCGGAGCGCTTGCGACATTAGACGAGCTTGCTTGCCGACATGCGATTGACCCATATCTCCCTCGATTTCATCTTTTGGGGTAAGGGCAGCAACAGAGTCTATAACGATCACATCTATTTTTCCTGAACGGATAAGACTCTCGGTGATCTCAAGCGCTTGTTCGCCGTTGTCCGGCTGAGATATAAGGAGGTCCTTTATATTGACTCCGAGCTTTTTTGTGTATTCAGGATCCATTGCATGCTCGGCATCTATATATGCGCAGATACCGCCTTTCTTCTGAGCTTCAGCGACGATATGAAGCGCAAGAGTGGTTTTGCCCGATGATTCTGGGCCAAATATTTCTATCATGCGTCCGCGTGGTACACCGCCGATACCGAGAGCCATGTCGAGGCCGATAGAGCCTGTCGGTATGACATCAATATCTACTTTCGGCGAGTCGCCGAATTTCATAATTGATCCCTCACCGAATTTCGTCTGGATTGATTTAATAGTATCCTCGATCGCTCCGCCCATTTCTTTTGGTTCCTTTTTTGTTTTCTTTTGCATGGCTGATTTATAAGGAGTTTGCGACTATATAAATCGCCATCCCCGTGTATTTAAAATAAAACTAATAATCTAGAAAACGAACTAACTATCGATGCTATCTCTATTGTGTGAAGGGGGTAGCTTTATAATTATAAGTGAACGATCGTTCACAGTCAAGAAATACCTGTGAATAACTAATTGCTGATCGCTTTCGTTTCGTTGTAAGCGAAAGCACCATTACTTTCTTGATACATAAGTTCCATCTTTTTCTCAGAAGTCTTGCCGAATTTATCTTGCGCATTTATAGTTACAACTGAGAGTCCGGGGAGTAGTGCGATAGGCTCTGTGAACGTACCGTCCTTGTCTATATATATTTCGCGGCCATTGATTGATATATATACGGCATGATTTGCGCGGCCTCGTACTTGTACGAGAGGGGAGTTATTTGTATGATCTATCGTTGCTCTGATTTGAACTCCGTTAAATAGAAAGTCTGTCTTTAAATATGCAAAAGATCCGATTGCAATGAAAAGTATCATGCACGATACTGCGCCTACCCACCATTTTACACTTTTCTTTTTTATATTTTTCATTTTATTTAAAAGTTTCGGCGGACTAGTCTATATTTTCACTTGCCGGACTTGATCCTGATGACATCCCAGATGAATCGCCTCCAAGTACATCGCGAGGCTTTGCGCCGTTGCCCGGACCCACTACTCCGCGCTCTTCTAGCATATCGATTAGTTTTGCAGCTCTGGCATATCCGACGCCGAGCTTGCGTTGCAGGTACGATGTCGATGCCTTGCCGGCTTCCATGACTGTCGCGCGAGCATCTTCGTAAAGATCGTCGTCTTCATCGCTTATACTATCGCTAAATAAATTATTTCCTTTTTCAATAGACCCAGAAAGTTCTATAGTGTCGGGCAGTTCGTCCATGTAGGCCTTACGTAGATATTCTACCACTTTTTTCACTTCGTCTTCAGAAATGAAGGCGCTCTGCAAGCGCTCTGGCTGGGACATTTCGCCCGAGGCATAGAGCATGTCGCCTGCGCCGAGCAGTTTCTCAGCACCTCCTTGATCTAAAATAGTACGTGAATCAATTTGTGAAGATACTTGCAGAGCGATGCGTGTAGGGACATTTGCTTTGATCAACCCCGTAATAACATTCACACTTGGTCGCTGTGTTGAAAGCACAAGATGTATTCCCACTGCACGTGACATCTGGGCCAATCTCACTATAGCGGACTCAAGTTCCCGAGGGTATGTCTGCATGATATCAGCCAATTCATCGATAACAATCACGATGTACGGCATACGCTCGGCTTCCATAGTTTTATCTGCATCCTTTTTAGATTTGCCGTATATATTGTTGTGGTAGGACTCTATGTCGCGAACTGATTCTGCTTCTAGTATATCATAGCGGCGATCCATTTCTTTTGCTGCCCATTTGAGGGCAAGAATAGTCTTTTTTGGATCAGTAATCACTGGAGTTAGGAGGTGGGGAATCTTGTTATAGAGGGTCAGTTCCACGCGCTTCGGATCAACCATGATAAAGCGCAGATCTTCTGGCCCGTTTCTATATAGCAGTGAGGTTATTACTGAGTGAATAGTGACTGATTTGCCTGAGCCAGTTGTACCGGCGATCAGCACGTGAGGCATCTTGGCTAAGTTGCCAAATGTTGCCTTGCCTGAGAGTCCGCGGCCGAGCGCCATAGTCAGCGGCTTCGGAGAGTTCTGAAATTTGTCGTCGCTCAAAAGTGTCGCAAGTCCGACTGTGGATTTTACTTTGTTTGGGATCTCAATACCGACGAGTGATTTACCAGGGATCGGCGCCTCGATACGAATAGGGTGGGCAGCGAGCGCAAGCGACAGATCATTTTGAAGTCCTACGATACGCGAGAGTTTCACTCCTTGGGCAGGCTTGAGCGCATAGCGAGTTACGGATGGTCCGATTGTCACCTCATCCATCTCAACCAAGATGCCGAAGTTCATGAGCGTACGCTGGATGATATTCATGTTGCCTTTCAGATCGCCAACATTTGGCTTTCCTTTATCTTTCTCAAGTAGGGAGAGTGGGGGAGGGATGTATGCCGTCTGGAATTTCTTTTTTACAGGGAATACTTCTTCCTCTTCTTTGATAATACTCTCATCGTATTCCTGACTCTCTTCTTTATCATCTTCTACATCCTCCTCTATTGCTTCTTCTTCGATAGGTAGAGGCGCATCATCTTCTATATTTTTCTTCCATCTAGGCAGGCGGATATCTCTTCTGAAAAATGCCGCAAGCTTTTCCCATATTTTTTCCAAGTTTGGTCGCTCGTTAAAGAGCACCATGAGCGCGATGATCAGTATCGCTCCAAGCAAAAGTATCCCTGCATAAACTCCGAAAAGTTTTACAAACGGCCATGCTACCGCGCTGCCGAGATATCCGCCGAGCGTAATACTCACTGATTTGCCTGATCCATTGGAAGCGATGTCCATAATTCCAAGTGCAGAAAGCAAAAGTAGAAGTGCCATGATCGCGTGCAATCTCGCGACTTGAGGTTTGCCTTTTCTCATAAACGATACACCGACGACAATAAGAAGGATCGGCAAAATGTAGTATCCGAATCCGAGAAGGGAAGAGAGGAGAGTATAAATAAAATCACCAGCGATGCCTGCGAGTTTGAACATCGAAAGAAGGATGAATACACCGACGACGATAAAAACGATACCCCAAATACCATGTCGAGCTTCTTCCCTGAGCTCTACTTTTTGTTTTTTATTTTTTCTGGATTTATTTCCACGTTTTGCGGGAGCCTCATCTTCTTCCTCTAGAATATCTTTTTTTGCCATAGTTATTTATGTATTTTATCACAGATGATAGGTATATAAAAATAAAAAATTTCGGAGTTGGATTAAGTTCCTTCCCTCCTTAGTAAGGAGGGAACTGAAGGGAAGTTCTTAATTAATTAGGAACCTCTCCCCAGCCCTCTCCTTATCAAGGAGAGGGGGAAATACATCTCTAGTTGCATTACATTTTTTTCGGTATATAATGGACAAATTACGGACACAAAAATTAGTAAAAACTTACTAAAAAGACACATGGATAATCAAAAGGACACAAAAAATAATGAGATACATTCATACGGACAGTCAAACGTCCCTGCCCTTAAATCCTTGATTAATAAGCCTGTGTACACCTATCTAAACAAAAAGACAGAAAAGCTTGTCACTGCACTTTACATGGTCACTGACCACATGAATGGGGACGATGCCTTGAAGGGCAAGATTCGGTTCCTTGCCGTTGAGCTCTTGTCCGATATGTACAAGCTCTCTACATCATCACCTTTGACCAACAATACCTACATCACTTTATCGACTACTCGAGTTTACGAAGTCCTTTCATTTATATATATTGCCCAAACTCTCAGCTTTATATCAGAAACTAACGCCTCCATTTTAAAAAAAGAACTGCAACTTCTCGTATCTGAGTTAGAACCAAAACAATCCTCTGAGAACCCTTTTGCATTCACTCTCGACGATACTATGTTTGATGTAGGTGTGCCTGTCCGTGAACAGATTTCACGCGGCCCTTCTATAAAGGACAGAGCTTTTCATATTAACAAAAGGACAGATTACATGTCCTTCAATAAAAAACCTTTAGTTAATAGAAACTCTATGACGAAAGATGAGCGTACGGTCAAGATCCTAAACACTATAAAAGACAAAAAAAATCTTCCCGGCAATGATACAGGAGTGTCCATAAAGGACATTTCAAGCACCTTTCCTGATTATTCCGAGAAGACCATTCAACGGGAATTAAACTCTCTCGTCGCTAAAGGGATTATCAAGAAAATTGGCGCCAAACGTTGGTCAAGATATCAATAGAGAGAAATATACCCCATAGGTCTTGTCTATGGGTATGGTGAATTTTATACAAATCTATTACCGGGTTATCCACATTTAAGCCTATATTTGTTGCATATTTGTATACACATAGTATATAATGCTATAGCATCTAGCACTGGTGTATTTTCACTTGATATGCTAGTATGTAATATCCCTTTTGAGTGTGAGAAATCATATTTAAATTGGGAGCGATCATTGAAAATTTAATACTACTATATTGCCTCTAATACCAAGAGGGTAGTAGTGCGCACTATGATATCTATAATATAGTGTTGCATCATTAGGTTTCCACTGGTCGCGTCCACTTATCGTTTTTCTTTCTTGTCCCGCCGTAACTTTTGATAGAGGAGTGGAGGAGGATGATAGAGGAGAATGCAGTAAGTGTGATATCGGCCCTGTCGACAAGGCAGATATGCTTGTCTATGTCCCGAGCATAGTCGAGGGATGAAGATAGGCAGATTCATTTAGGTTCGTTCGCAATTGTTCATACTGTATTGATATTTACCCGACAACTTTTTTTGATAGAGAAAATTGTGTAGGGGAGATCGGTATGCACAACACACAATTATGCACACACATTAATTTTTTTCTTGGACACAATATTATTAATAGTAGTGTCTACGGATTAGTCGAAATTAATTTAAACGTGCATACAATTATTAAAGATATGTTAAAAATCAAATCAAAAGCTATCTTGGCTTTCACTGGATTGATGGTTGCAGCATTCGTGTTCGTTGGTGCATTCTCTGCATCTGCTGACATGGTTACTCTTCCTTCTACTGGTGTTAGCAAGTCAAGTGGCATGTCAAACATCCAGGCTCTTCAAACTTTCCTTAACTGGACACTTGGTTCACAGATCACTCCTTTGGTTGTAGACGGTGTCTACGGCGCAAAGACGACTGCTGCTATCAAGCTCTTCCAATCACAGAATGGTTTGTCAGCTGATGGCGCATTCGGCAAGTTGAGCTCTGCGAAAGCAATGGCTCTTCAGGCGAATGCAGGCGGTGTAACATACCCAGCGGGTTGTACATCTAACACAGGCTTCAGTTCAACAAGTGGTATGTCATGTGCAGGTGGTGCTCTTCCAGCAGGTTGTACATCTTCAGCAGGCTTCAGTTCAACAACTGGTCTAGCATGTAGCACAAGCGTTGGAGGTACTCTTCCAGCAGGTTGTACATCAATGGCAGGCTTCAGCATAACAACTGGTATGCCATGTGGAGGTACTGTTCAGACTGGTACAAATGGTTACCTATCTGACATTGCTTCTGATTCTACAAACCGCGTTTCAACAGTTTACGAATCTGAACAAGATAAGGTTGTAGCCGGCTTCCGCGCAACAGCTCGTCTTGCATCTCAGACAGTAAATCGTGTTCGCGTCACATTTAGAAACACAGATACTTCTGGCTCTTCAGTAAGTCTTTCTAAATATGCGAGTGGTGTTTCTCTATGGTACGGTTCAACAAAGCTTGCAACTATGTCAGTTGCTCAAGCTGATCGTTCAACTACAGATGATACATATACATTCAACTTCTCTGGTCTTTCTGCAATGATTGCACAGGATCAGATCGGTCGTTTCTATGTTTCTATAAATGTTAACGGTTCAATCGACACTGGAGATGCAACAGATGACTGGACAGTCGCATTTCCTACAGGAGGTGTGATGGCTACATCACCAGACGGTTCAACTGACAACTACGATGCCGCAGTTGGTAACGTAACAGGTACAGATGGAAGCTCTGGTCTTGGCTTTGGTAAGTTCTCAGCAAATGGTGTTAAGGCTACAGTTGGTCTTTCTGCAAGTAATCCAACAGCGAGTGTTGTAGCTGTGCAAAACACAACTGTAACAAACAATGTTGATCTACTTAAGTTCACAATCAAAGCTACAAATTCTGATTTGACTCTACGAAGGATTCCTATCCAAGTTGTTTCAAGTTCAGGAGCTGTATCTCTAAAGATCAACACCCTTAGACTTTACAACGGTACTCAACTTCTAGCTTCAGTTGACGGATCATCCGGATACACTGTTTCTGCAGGTGCGACTACAACTACAGGCCAGACGCCTGGCACTACTACTACAGTAGGCTATGTGTTCAATAGCTTGTCATCTCCTGGCAATGTAATTTCTTCAGGTCAAACTGCAGAATTCACTATCCAAGCAGATCTTAAACAAGTTTCTGGTAACTACACAGAAGGTCAGACTCTTCAAGCTTCATTTGCTAACGGAGATGCTATATTAGTAGCTAACTTCTCAGTCGATGCGAATGGCGATCAGCTTACAGCTGGTTCTACATACCGTGTCGGTTCAGCAGTTGGTACTGTATTTACACTTCGAAGTAATGGTGCAATAGTAGACCTCGTTAGTACAAGTGCTGACGGTGGTATCTCAAACACTAGTGGTGAGATTATAAGTAGAACTGTTACTTCAGTAGTAACAGTCAAGGCTCTAAACGAGGATGTTTACATCGGTAGACCACTCGCTGACTCTACTACAATCCCTGCTGTTGTTGCAGTAGCTTCTGCAGTTGCTGGTACTGATGTTGTTACATCAGGTACTCACTCTCTAGTTGTTGGTGATGGTGTAGTATTCACATCACTTTCAGCTGCAGTAGGTATAACAGCAAACACTCAATACTACGTATTGACAGTTCCTTCATCTACTACTTTCACACTATCAGCAACTCCAGGTGGAGCTACGCTTGATATAACTGCTACATTCACAGCGAATATGCAGAGATTAGTAGGTTTTGCATTCAATGTTAAGAACGCTTCTTCTGGAGTTGCACAAACTACAGGAACAGTGGTCACATCTGCATCAATGAGTTCAAATGATGCTACATTGAATGGTAATGTATACCGTGTCGGTTCTGGACTAACCAAGACCTTCACTATAGTGTTCACATACACTGGTACTACAACTGAAGTTACTAAACAGTATCGTGTTGTTCTAAACCAAGTTCTTCCATTTACTGAAGGTTCAGCTCCGTCTGCACAGACGTTGTCACCTTCTAGTGAGTTCGAAACACCTGGTTACACTATCACTGAGACTGGTATATAATATATATCCTAGCTCAGCTTAGTTAACAGAAGGAAAACTGCGAACCAACAAAAAAGCACCCAAATGGGTGCTTTTTTGTTATATTTCCAATCTTTTTATTTCTAAATTTCATATCTTGCCCGAATTTGTATATGTTATAATGTACATATGTTCAGCAAGCATGTTATTAAAGTTATATTTGGGTTTTGCAGTATAATCCTTTTTGGGCTTATTTCACTTGTGGTTTTAAATAATTATAAAAACAAGGGAACAGACCCAAATCCTGTTGCCTATATTCAAACCGAAGATATCAGCGGGGGAAGCGTCAATGCGTTACAGACCAATGGATCCATTGCTCCTCCGGAAGTTGTCAAACTCCTTTCATACCAAGAAGCTGTAAGTATATATGCAGGAAAGATTATAGAAATTGATAGCGACTGCAAGGCTGTTCCTAATACTATGACATTCAAAAACAATACGAAGGTTATGATCAATAACAATTCTGATACACTTAAAACACTAAAGGTAGGGAAGAGTATAGGTGTAAACGCAAGAAGCTTCAAGATTGTAAATCTCTCAAGCTCTAAACTACCGAACAAACTAATTGTAGACTGCAATACAATAAAAGGTATTGCTAATATTTCACTTTATAAATAGATACTATTTTATTTGACAAATTCTCATTATTTGCTAATCTAATCTGGTAAGCCGTAGACAGTAGGCACCCATAAGTCCTACCGAGGTTCCTCCTCTCCTTACTAAGGAGAGGACACAGGAGAGGTTCCTAAATTAATTAAGAACCTCTCTCGACCTACCCTTATCAAGGGGAGGGGGAATACCAAACGGCCTTAATGGGCCCGCCCGCCATTGCAAGAATGAGCTTGCTCAGGCGTTGCGGGCGGGTCGATTTTTAATTTAGGATAGAAAATTCAAATGCCAATTACATTAGACAAAAAGAAAGAATTAGTGGCTGGACTCGAAAAGTCGCTGAAAGGATCAAAGTCAGCGGTGTTTGTGAAGTTCGATAAGCTAACAGTACAAGATGTGAACATTCTTCGCCGAGATCTTCAAAAAGAAGAAGTCGGATACATTGTGGCTAAGAAGACACTTCTAAAGCGTGCACTTGGTGCTGACAAAATAGAAGGCGATATGCCTGATATGCCTGGCCAGATCGCAGTTGCCTACGGGGAAGACTTGCTTGCTCCAGCTCGCGCAGTGCATACTTTTGCCAAAGCGCATAAAGAAAATATTGCAATCGTCGGCGGAGTATTTGAAGGGAAGTATATGAATGCAAGCGAGATGATGTCGATCGCGACCATCCCTCCACTACAGACTCTTCGCGCAATGTTCGTCAATCTTATCAATTCACCAATTCAAAGATTAGTAGTAGCGTTAGACCAAGTTAGTCTAAAGAAAGAAACTGCTTAATCAAACCTGTCCCGTAGTGAGCTTTGCTCTACTACTGGGATATCATTAGCAAAATAATTTAAATTATATATGTCAGACGAAACAACAAAAACAGATGTAGTAGTTCCTGCGAAATTCAAAGATATCGTTTCAAAGATTGAAGAGATGTCAGTGATTGATTTGCACGAGCTTGTAAAAGTGCTTGAAGAGAAGTTCGGAGTCTCAGCTGCTGCAGTTGCAACAGCAGGACCGCAAGCTAGTGCGGGCGAAGCAGCAGAAGTAAAAGATACTTTTACTGTAGAGCTTACATCAGCAGGTGAACAGAAGATCGCAGTTATGAAAATCGTCAAAGAAGTCCTCGCCCTTGGTCTCAAGGAAGCGAAAGACCTCGTTGATGCTGCCCCTTCAGTCCTCAAAGATGGTATGAAGAAAGCGGAAGCAGAAGAAATCAAGAAGAAAATCGAAGAAGTGGGAGGCACAGTAACTCTTAAGTAACAAACATCAAATCAAAAAGCACCCCAAAAGGGTGTTTTTTGATTTGCGATCGAATTGACAATTCGATGATTTTATTTTAATATTCGAAACGATATTATGCTCTTTGACATACTCTTAGCTCCAATATTGGACTTTGGATCTTAATCTCATTAAGGTTTATAGTCCAATATTGGATCACTAAATCAACATGTCATGAAACCTTTTAAATTTCCTCAGCTTGTCTTTTGGGACAAAACTGCACCAGGGATAACCTTTATCAATAAGGAAGATTTCTGGAAAAATGAGCTCCTTGCCAATCTCGGCTTAGATGAAAACGATTCTTTAGTTCATAGCATGGGAAGTAGCAGCTATGATGAAGTTACCGCCCGCCAACAGATCATGAGATTGTTACACGAAAATCCCGATCTAAGCAAATTCGTCGGCACATCTATCACTACTGGCATTCCCCAGGAAGGCCAAGCTTTTCTGGATGAATTTCGTCCCGACAAACCCAATTCGTCTTTTGTGGAGGCAACTATTTCTTTCATACAGTTGCTTGGTATGATTGATGTACAGAAACCACTTACTGGCAAAATTGCTGAATTGTTTAATTTCTTAAAAAGTTCCATAAGCGAACTGGGTCAAATCGAACGCAACTTCGGCAAATTGATGGGAGAAGAAATTGAAAAAGCCAGCAATCTACACGGCACAATAACTGTTGAGCTTGAATCCCTCAGAGATGGTGATGGGAAAGTTTTCAGGATTGAACCTACTCATGAAAATGAAGCAGGCTTAGGCTACCGGCATTTCTCTTACAGTTTGCATGCGAAGAAAAAAATGCATCTTAAAAAAGATTCTGACTACTGGGAGGATATCAATAATTGGCGTATTTTCTTTATTGTTTGGTCAATTATCTTTTTCCCGATTGGCATTTACTTCTTGATCCATAACTATCGGCTCAAGAAAAGGGCGTTTAATCCCATGATAGTTGATAATGTGCCTTATTCTGTGACTGAGGACATTTGCATAGGACTTAAAGTGCTTCTTTTGAACAAAAAAGGATCACCATTAATGTTATGGGATCCCAAAAATTACCACAGAAGCGGGTCAGGGGACAGGACTTTCATGGAGGTTTATTACAGCTACGGCAAAACCGGCCTTTTGATCAGGATCCTAAAAGTTTTTTCCTCTCCCGAAAAAGATCGGCGTTCTTATTACAATGTACCTGAGTATCCTACTTTATTCAAAGGATATTCAGCTTCCTATATAAGGAAGATAAAAATAAAAAGTAAGGAATTGTCCAAGACTGCACTTTCTCAGGCATATGCTTATGAAACAACATACAGAGTGTTGAATTTTATTCATGAGAATGTTCCTTCACTTCTTAAAGAAGGCCAACAATTACCTTCGCCTGGAACCGACAGCAGGTATAAGTATTATTCTATCAATGAAGCGATAAAAATGCCCCACATTGCGAGGTATTACAATATCATCAAAGATTATCGTTCATTCATGGGAAAAATATGGGATGAATTAGGATCAATGGCGGAATTGCTTCAAAAAGTAGTTTCCTGTTCAAACAGGTGGAATATACCTGTACAGTTTCCCGAAATTTTGGCATGCAATGAGCATGTAATCGGATTCGAAACAATTTATCCGATCCATTTGATCGGTCGCAAAGATCCAAGTGGCGTAGAAGTTAAAGCTAGCGATTTGATACCCATTAACTCTTTGCCACCATTGAACGGCCAAATCATAGGGTTGACCGGACAAAATGGCGGAGGAAAAACAGCGACGATTAATGAATTTGTTTACATGGTATTTTTAGCCCAATCGGGACTCCCGGTTTTCGGAGAAGGGGTTCGTTTGAATGTAAAAAAGATCATCGGCCTTGTGTTCAATACCCGCGGATCAGGATCACAGCTTCAGAATTTCCTTGCTAAATGTAAAAATGTTTTACAGGATATCAGTAACGAAAGTTCAAACGAAGTTGTGGTTTTATTGGACGAACTGGGATCTGGAGCACAGAATGAGGATGGCATTGAACTGGGTAAACAAATATTGGCTGCTCTTAACAAAAGCGGAGCCAGCATAATTTACAATACCCAGCTTCCGCAGGTTGCGCAATATTCCCAAGATCAGCTTGGAGCAGCTTGTTTCAAGTACACCCTTGATCACCAAGTGACTCCTGGTATAGGTAAAGGAGGTGCTTTTGCTTTAGCCGATGAAGTAGGAATAACTCAGTATTTAAAAGTCTAAGAGTATTATAATTAAAGTTCACACGTCCTGTCAGAGTTATTGCTTTGACGGGACGTTTTGTATATTGATTTGTAGACTTGATACCAAAATAAAGAAAGCGTATACTGGTGGGATGGAAATACTAGCCAAATTACTAGGCTCACAGGCGCGAGTCAAGATCATGCGCCTTTTTCTCTTGAACGGTGGCACTGTGTTTGAATTGGAGGAAGTCGCAAGCCGTAGTCGCGTCGCTAAGCAGATTGCTCGCAAGGAGATTAACAGCCTTTCATCTATTGGATTTATAAAGCAGAAATCTCTCATCCGAGAAGGATCTCGCGGATCAAAGAAACGCGTCTCCGCATGGAATCTAAACATCCAATTTCAATACATAGAAGCTATGGAGGATCTGCTAGTCGACCCGAATTTTCTCTTGGAAGAGGATATGACTGGACGTTTTAGGCAAATAGGGAAGATAAAGCTCATGATAGTATCGGGCGTCTTTATAGGCGACCATAAGAGTCGAGCTGATATGCTTCTCGTCGGTGACAAACTCAAGAAGAATGTTCTCCATCAGATTGTAAAAGCAATGGAAGCTGAGATAGGCAAGGAGCTCGACTATGTGGTCCTCGACACCGAAGAGTTCAAATACCGTATGGATATGTATGACAAGCTGGTCTGCGATATCATAGACTTGCCTCATTTAAAGCTTATAGATAACGGCCAGTTATCCACATACCTCTCCAAAAAGTAGCAAAATCTGATATAATAGAGATAGTACTTGAGAAGGTCGAAGCTTTGTAAGTACCTTTATTATTTTTTTACAAACGTATCTATTATGATGTTTATACAAACTTGGGGAGGAGCATTCAATGAGTCATTAATGAATCTTTGGTATGGATTTATTGGCTTCGTACCTAGTCTATTGGGCGCGATTATTCTTTTTATTATTGGTTGGGTTGTCGGGTCGGTTATTGGTAAAGCTGTTGCGCAGGTTCTCGCTGCGCTCAAGCTTGATCGAGTATTTGAATCTGTCGGCGCTACAGAAGTCGTGAATCGTTCAGGACTCAAACTCAATGTCGGCGGTTTCATCGGTGGCGTTGTGAAGTGGTTCATCATCATTGTCTTCTTGATGGCATCACTTGAAATCATGGGTCTTACACAGGTCAATGACTTCCTTCGTGAAGCAGTCTTGTTCTACTTGCCGAAGGTTGTGATAGCTTCGTTCGTTCTTATCATTGCGGCAGTTATCGCAAATACAATGCAGAAATTGGTTTCATCATCTGCAAAGGCAGCGAGTGTGCGCGGTGCGAACATGATCGGTTCAGTGACTCGCTATGCAATCTGGATATTCGCATTTATCATTGCTCTATCTGAGCTTGGTATTGCGACTGCATTCATGCAGATCCTATTTACAGGATTGGTTGCGGCCCTCGCTATCGCTTGTGGACTTGCATTTGGTCTTGGTGGCAAAGAAGCTGCTGGCCGTGCTGTTGATCGCTTCTCGAGTGACATGTCTTCAAAGATGTAATAGAGTAGCGGATAGGGTGTAGTGAAAAGCGAATAGAAGTTATAGAAAAACTCCTCTAAATAGAGGGGTTTTTCTATACTTAGGGTTTATCCCAGAAACAGGTTTTTTACAAAATTTAAAATTAAGTATATAATAATCTTATATGGATATACCACCAAAACCTGACATGGCTATTAATCAAAATGAAGGTAGTGTTGAAATTAAGGAAGGTGATTTTGATGAGGCATCAAAAAATCTCGACAGGATAATTGACCAAGTAAGCAACGATGTGTTTGGGCCGGACTTCAATATGGACGAAAAAACATATAGTCAGTATGCGTTAAGCAAACTCCTAGAGGTCTTTTGTTTTTCACAAAGTCTTGCAAGATTAAGAAAAAATCGTGCATCTTTTCATGAAGAAGATAAAAAAAATCTTAGATTACTTTTACAAACAACAGATGGAAAACCTAATCTTAATCCAGGAGAAAGTGATGAAATTGTTGCAGAGATAAATCACAGGAAATATGAATCATATATCAACAAACTTGTGCCTATTATTAGGGGGGATTTAAATGATGGTAAGAAAGGACCTAATCCGCAAGTTTATATAAATGGGAAGGTAATAAAATTATAGTTATAAAACCCCCTCTATTTAGAGGGTTTTTATATACTTATGGTTTACCTCAGAAACCCAGTATGTATTGTGTCCTTATTCCGAGCGTATTATAATTGCTGTATGGAAAAAGATGTCAAAGGCTTAGTAAAAACGGTAGATGTAATGGCAAAGAATGTGGCCAAGGTTCTTGAGCGTATTGATAAACTTAAAACAAAAGTGGGTAAAATAGAAACAACAGTTTCGGAAACCAGAAAAGAATTTAAGTTTGAAACATATAAAAACTTTAATGATATACAAATTGACATAAAAAGCTTTAAAAAAGAAACGCAAGATAACTTTACAGAAGTAAATGAGAAATTAGATGATTTATCTGACACATCTAGAAATTATGATAAGAGAATCGAAAGATTAGAAGTGAAAACAATTTAAAAATTATGCATTCAACAATTATAAATTTAGCTAAAGCACAGCCCTTGGCTGGGCTTTCTGTAGGGATATTATTACTCTTTATTGTTGGTTATACAAACTGGTACGGTAATGTTAAAGCAAATAGTATAAAGTGGATCGCCAATAAAGTATTTATAAATAATCCCTCTGGTGAAAAGAGAGCAAACGGTATGTTTATGGTCATGACAAGTATTTTATTGTCGTTAGGAGGGATTTCTGTATTATTGAGCCTACTATTTCTTGGTTTTATTTGAAAAAACTAACAATAATAAGCCTATTCGCATAGGGTTTTTTCTATGTCCAAACCGTATATGTTGGAAAGGGGTTAAACCCTTGACTTATATATACCCTTAGTATAAAATACACCCACGATGTTAATAGTAAAAAACCACACAAATCTGCGGAGAAAGTAAGCCTCTACTGGTTTTGCTTGTCCGCCGAAAGGCGGTTTTTTAGTTAGAGACATCGAATATGATATTTGAAAACTGAATGCTGTTGTGACTCGCTGTTATCCTAACAATTTTTGTCAGGGCTAAATCAATCAGGTGACTGATTGATCGCCCGAACATGTTTTACATGTTATAGGGTCTTTTCATTAGAGTCACAAACAGAATGCAATAACAAAAAAAGTGTACACACATTAGAGGAAGCGGTTCCCGAGAATGTGTGCACCGTCCGATTATCCGTCAAAAGATATGAAGATGGTTTTC
>JANOFO010000007.1:0-168760 GCA_031413715.1 Minisyncoccota bacterium | reverse complement strand
CCAAAATGCCAAAGCTTTGACTTCGTGGATATCAGTATCGGCATGATAGCGTATGCCCCCCTTGTATGGTCCACGGGCGTTATTGTACTGGACGCGATAGCCTTCAAAGATCGAAAGCGTTCCGTCATCCATTGTGACCGGTATGGCAATCCGAATTTCTCGATTTGGCTGTGCTAGTCTTGCGAGAAATTCTTTGTTAAAAGGTTTGATATTGGTAGCTCGTTTTAGCTGGAGCATGGCATTTTGGAAAGGATTGTTCATAAGATAATATTTAATATTTTAATATGCCCCATTATACTCTTTTTGATAACTTATATATAATTTAGTCATTTCAGCTTATAATATAAGGGTTCTATGAACTTAAGCATTTTCAAGCTAGAGACTTGACAAATAGCATATATCTATGCTATAATACCAGCATGAATATGAAAACAATAAAAAACACAATAACAGTCGGCGCTCTTGCCTTCCTCTTTGGAATTACTACTAATGCCATGGCTCTTACTATGTTTCCTATTGAAGATGCGCATACGGTCTATGTCGTCAATCATGTGCAGACAAAAACAGTAGTTGATCCTACCCCGACATCTACCAATGCGCCAATAACAACTACAAATACTACAAAGAAAGTTGTAACTACCACAACAGCCAAGAACACCACAGTACCAGCATCTAGCAATATCAGTAACACTACAATGAGTAATTTACCCCCAGTAGTTTATGATCAAGGCGCGAGTAGCCTTACTGCTCTCTCAATACGAGGCTCTGGTGGATTTATGCCAAGTTCAATCTGGCAGTGGTTACTCGTCATATTTCTTATCCTTGTCATAATCATTATTGCTCGTATGCTTACCCGACCTACTCATCATCACGAAGTTCATACGGTTACAGCGCACTAAAAGATTAATATAAAAACACCCCAGTCCGGGGTGTTTTTATATAGTCATCTATTTAGATTTCCGACCAGCTTTCTTTTTGACAAGCATCTCTTTTTTGATCGCAAGTCGTTTCTTGGTCTTATGAGAATGCCTGGATTTCTTTTTTGGACCTAATGTTGTATCTCGTTTTGCCATATCATTATTGTACTCTAAGCGGGAATATAATGCTACTACATCTTTTGTATCTCTAAAATCTGACTTCAAGAGTTCCCACTGCAAGAAATCGAATTCGATGTACTACGCCGAAGCGAAAATGATTATTGATAGAATAAAGAAGACAATAGCAATAATGCTAAGGGCAAAGGAAGCTTGTCCTCTTGTTTTTATCAATCCTCTCGAGAGTTTAATCACCAATCTTGCCATAGGAGAAATAGACTCCTCTGGTCGATACAGTGGTACGAACTTTTCATTATCGAATTCAATATTTTGCATGATTCTATTATACAACCAGAAATAAGAGAAGACAATAAGCAGACCAACAAAAATAACTTTTTTATTAAAGTGATTTTTTAAAACTCCGATGCTTCCGCTTAATTAACTTATTCAACAATGCTTAATAATAAAGGAAACTCATTATATGGTTGATTAAAAGTTGTTGAACCCATATGACCTTGCCCAGTGGAGATAATAAGTTTACCTCCGAGTTTTTCTTTTAATGCGCTGCCAACCTTGTCTGTGCAACCCCACGGATCATTATCAGAATTAATGAAAACAAACTCACTACAGTGTGATTTAATTTTATCCCAATCATATGATTCTTGAACCATTGGTTCTGGTTCGGGTGGATTCAAGGGTTCAAAAAATCCTGCGACTAGAATTGCTTGCCTTACTTTAGAATCTATATGTTCAAGTATACTTAAAATAAGAGATGCACCAGATGAATGTCCGATTAAAATTGTATCTTCGTCATAGGGAAGTTTAAGCGCAACCTCCAATGACTCCTTTAAATTAGGATTATCTGTATTTAGTAGATAGGGAGTAAGCACTTTATAACCTCTCTGCTTGAGATTTTGTTTGATGTAAGGAATCCAGTAAGAATCTGGTGAACCTCCAGTACCGTGAAAAATTATTGCTCTCATCCCCCTATTATATACCAAGTACTCCGTTAGCGTTATTAAAACAGAAAACCCTTTAGAAAAAGGGTCTCCGTAGATCAGTTGACTATAATACCCCCAGGGGGTATTATGTCTGTATATGAGAAAAGACATACAATCAAAAGCCATTCGGCGATTAAAAATTACGGAAGGACAAATCCGAGGTTTACAAAAAATGGTCGAGGATGAGAAGTATTGCATTGATATTATTACTCAAGTCTCGGCTATCAAAGAAGCTCTTACAGGGATTGAGAATTTAGTTCTTGAAAACCATCTTTCTACACATGTGGTTCATCAAATGAAGCACGGAAGTGAGAAGAAGGCAGTCGATGAGATTCTCAAGGTCTATAAGCTTAAGCGCAAGTAAAACATATGAATCATCTCACTAAAACATACAGAATAAAGGGAATGCACTGCGCTTCATGCGCTGGCATCATCGAGAAAACTTTCAGGAAGACTGAAGGAGTCCATTCTGCCTTCGTAAATTATGGGACTGAAAAAGCAAAGGTGACTTTCGATGAATCAAAGATAAGTGCACAAGAGCTTTCAAAGAAGATAGAGCCCCTTGGTTACTCTCTTGCTTTAGACCAGGAGACTTCATATGATCATGGTAGTCAATCAGCAAAAGAGATGGGTATGTCGGCTGATGAACATGCGGCGCATCTTGGACTCAATCAGTCAAAGAAAGAGAAGCTTGCTGAGGTTGCCGACATGAGAATCAAAGTGCTGTCTGCTATTCCTCTCGCAATTTTTGCCGCATTAGTTATGGCGTGGGATATTCTCGCCGAGTACACTGCGGTCCCTGAAATGAATTACATGGTTAAAGAATTCTTCCATCACCTTATGCCTTTGATAGCAACCTATACTCTCTTTGTGGTCGGTAAGCCGTACCTCTTCGGCTTTTATCGCTTTCTCCGCTATGGCAAAGCAAATATGGACACATTGATTGGCATAGGAACTACTGCCGCATTTCTATACAGCTTTGCGGTCACTGCTTTTGAGGAGTCGCTGAAGCCTTTTATAAATGTTGATTACCAATACTACGACGTTACGATTGTGGTCATCACGTTTATTGCACTTGGAAAATATCTTGAAGCACGATCAAAGATAAAGACGGGTGATGCTATAGAAAAACTTCTTAATCTGCAGGCCAAAACAGCTTTGGTGATCCGTGATGGAAAAGAAGTGGAAATTTCAGTAAATGACGTGAAGCATGGCGATCTCATTATTGTTAAACCAGGCGCAAAGATTCCAGTGGACGGTGTCATTACTGAAGGCTCTTCTTTTATAGACGAATCCATGGTCACAGGGGAACCGATGCCTGCACAGAAGAAAATTGAAGACAGTGTAGTATCCGGGACTATCAATACAAGTGGCTCATTTACCTTTAAGGCTACAAAAATTGGGTCCGAAACGCTTCTCGCTCAGATCATAAAGATGGTTGAAGACGCTCAGGGCAGCAAAGCTCCAATTCAAGCTCTTGCAGATAAGATCTCATCAATTTTCGTGCCGATCGTTCTTGTAATCGCATTCCTCACTCTCGGAGTGTGGCTTATTGTCGGGTCACAGTATCTAGGATTCTCACAAGCGCTTTCATCCGGACTCGTATCATTTGTCGGCATCCTTGTAATCGCGTGTCCGTGCGCTCTTGGTCTTGCTACACCGACAGCAATCATTGTAGGAGTCGGCAAAGGGGCTAAAGAAGGCATTCTCATTAAAGATGCCGCAACCCTTGAGAAGCTTCATAAGGTAAATACGGTTGTGGTTGATAAGACTGGTACGATCACTAAAGGTAAACCGACTCTCGTTGATATACAAAATCTTTCAGGACTAAAAGACGAGGAATTTGTTTCAATCATCGCATCACTTGAAAAAAATCCGAACATCCGATTGCTCATGCAATTGTAAACTATGCTCATAAGAAAAATATTTCCGTATCTGATGCTTCAAACTTTGAGAGCATACAAGGCAAAGGGCTCAAAGGAACAGTTGATGACACTGAATATTTTGTGGGTAATGCAAAACTTGTGAACGATCTTAAACTTCCATTTGACATAACGAAACTCAATGAGTTCACTTCTCAGGGTAAAACGCCAGTGATACTTGCTACCAAAGAAAAGGTTCTTGGATTTGTTATGGTTGCTGATGAAATAAAGGCTGAATCAGTTGAAGCGGTAAGGAGCCTACACAAGCTTGGAATCAAAGTAGTCATGCTCACGGGTGATGATGAAAAGGCTGCAAAGTATATTGCATCACTTGTTGGTATCGATGATGTTGTCGCCCATGTGCTGCCACAGGACAAGCTCGAAAAAATAAAAGAGCTTCAGTCCCAAGGTCGAGTAGTGGCTATGGCCGGGGATGGTGTAAATGATGCTCCTGCGCTTGCGCAAGCAGACGTGGGTATCGCCATGGGTACAGGAACTGATGTTGCAATAGAGTCGGCCGGCATCACGCTTCTTGGTGGAGATATCTCAAAACTCGTGAAGGCTATCAAGCTCTCGAAAATAACTATGCGTGGCATCAAGCAGAACCTCTTCTGGGCATTTATCTACAATATTGTCGGTATACCGCTTGCAGCAGGAGCTTTGTATCCAGTTTTTGGATGGCTTTTGAATCCCGTCTTTGCAGGATTTGCCATGGCCATGTCATCAGTATCTGTGGTGTCGAACTCGCTTAGAATCAAAGCCAAACGATTGTAAGCAAAATTATTAATTTAATAAAAATATATGAACAATCAAAACAACAAAATAGTATACGGAATCGGCGGAATTATTATTGGTATTCTTCTTGTCTCAGTCTTCACTCCGATGATGCGTTACAGCAGTTTTGGAATGATGAATTGGGGAAACAACTTGGTGACAGATCAGAGAGTAAATAGAAATGCTCAAGTTGCCGGTACAATCGATAAGCACTTCATTGAGCAAATGATTCCTCACCATGACGGTGCGATCGCTATGGCAAATCTGGCACTCCAAAAAGCTAAACATCCGGAGATTAAGACTCTGGCCACAGCAATAATTGCAGCCCAGACAGCAGAGATTCAAGATATGAATGGCTGGTATAAGGATTGGTTTGGAAGCACTGTATCGAAGGTAAGCACAGGAATGATGGGTGGAGGCATGATGTCCTCGAGTGGAATGCACATGGGTGGACAGGAAGACATGACTATGCTAGAAAATGCATCTGATTTCGACAAAGCCTTTATCGAAGAAATGATTCCGCATCATCAGTTGGCAATCATGATGGCGAATATGCTTCAGTCAGGAACCAATCGACCAGAGATGCAGCAGCTGGTAAAAAATATTATTTTCTCACAGTCGAAGGAAATACAGCAGATGCAGTCTTGGTATGTAGAGTGGTATAAGTAAACTCATTAAAAAAATAATCACACATAAAATATATGAAAATATCAAAAGTAATGCATGTCGGTAGTGTCGCAGTCGGTCTTGTTGGAGTAATTTCATTTTTAGCTGCAGTCTTTGGGGGAGCTGACAATTCCGTCTTGGGAGTTACTAAAATCGACGCTCTACTCTGCGCCGGCATACTCATCCTCATTGCAACATGGCTTCAGGTCGCAACTATTCATCACATGATACTCGAGAAAAAAGGAGAGGTCATCTAATCCCTCCAGAGAAATATTATCCATTATGAAAACATACACATTTCACGTACATGGCATGCACTGTAACTCCTGCGTACTCATGACTGAAAGCGAGCTTGGAGATCTGCCAAACATCACTCACGTCAAATCAAGTCTGAAAAAACATTCAGTAGAGGTTACCGGAGACTTTGGTGATAAAACACAGGAGCAGATTGCAGAGGATCTTACTGTGCCACTCAAACCTCATGGCTATACAGTCTCGGTAGAAAAACAGCAACGTAATGCAAAATGGGGAGACTTTAGAATTGCCATTCCGATCGCACTTGGTTTTGCGGTTCTGTTCGTTATTCTCCAAAATATGGGAATAGTAAACCTAGTTAATGCTGGCAACGTAACATACGGTACAGCATTTGTAATTGGTATCATCGCCTCACTTTCTACCTGTATGGCGGTGGTTGGCGGACTGGTCCTCTCGATGTCGGCTACATTTGCCAAAGAAGGAGACAAAATCAAGCCTCAGCTTATGTTCCATGCAGGCAGGATAGCCTCATTCTTTGTACTTGGTGGAGTGATAGGCGCAATCGGATCGGCCTTCACGCTCAATACTTCTGCAACATTCATTCTGAGTTTGATCATTGGTATCGTCATGCTCATTCTCGGTATCAACTTACTCGATACCTTCCACTGGGCGAAAAAGCTTCAGCTCTCGATGCCAAAATTTATTTCCAAACATGCTCATGGTGTATCAAAGTTTAATCACACACTTACACCACTCTTGGTGGGTATCGCTACATTTTTCTTACCATGCGGATTCACGCAGTCAATGCAGCTTTACACGCTTACCACAGGAAGTTTTCTCCAAGGTGGACTAATGATGCTCGCCTTCGCACTTGGTACACTTCCAGTCCTCGGTCTCATCAGCTTTAGTTCATTCAGCATTCAAAAAAGTTCGAAGGCAGGAATCTTCTTCAAGACTGCCGGACTGATCGTCATTATGTTCGCATTGTTTAATCTTATTAATAGCCTGGTCGTGATCGGGGTCCTACCGCCCATCTTTAATTTTTAGTATAATTATATTTATGAAAGCAACTATCATATCAATTATTGCAGCAGTCGTCCTCATCGGCGGAGCTTTTATACTTACCAAGGGCAATAATGATAATGCTCCCGTAGTGGCAGCAAAAAATGTGAGTATAGTAGATGGTAAGCAGATCATCGAGATCAGTGCTAAAGGTGGATACCAGCCGAGAAAAAGTATAGCCAAAGCAGGTATTCCAACAATCATTCGCTTCAATACGAACGGGACTTTTGATTGCTCCTCATCAGTTCGAATTCCAAGTTTGAATATAAGCAAGTCGCTGCCTCAGTCTGGAGCAACAGATATAGACATTGGTAGCGGCCAGCTCGGCACACTCCAAGGATCGTGTGGAATGGGTATGTATCTGTTTGAGATAGATTTTCAGGGCTAGGGATTTAGTCTAGATGTGGATAAAAACAAGGATTAGTAATGAAACTTTTTCATAATCAGACTATTTTAAATTAAAAATAGTCCCATAAGTTTTTTATTCTTATGGGACTATGAAATGTGATTAAAACCTTGTTTTCTCAAACTCAAACAATGATTTTAAGAACAGGAATATAGAGCTTCTGTCAGGCAAATAGCGTGGCACTTTTTTCTTGTACTGTTGATACTCTTGGCCATATATTCCTAGTAGCTTTTTTTCTTCACTCTTGATTGTAAAATAAGTGAGTAAAAAATAAATGACAAAGCAAATCCCAGTAAAAATACTTAGAAAACAGATTGCCATACCAATACTCACTATTGTCTGTCCCAAATAGAATGGGTTTCTACAATATGCAAATGGACCTTCTTGTGAAAGTCTGTCCCTGAAGGTAATTTTTCCCATATACATAAAGTTGATAGGAAGGGAAATAAGAAGGCCAATTAACATACAAAATGCGCCTATTCCAAGTGTGGTGCTTGAAAAACAATTAAAAGCAAACCATTTTGGCACAATGAATATCATGAATGGTGATATCCATATAGCAGTCATAAATAGATGACGAAGCTGGTTTAATATACCTTCTTCCGTTTCTAAATAATTTTTCATCATTAATTTTTTAAGGTGATCAGTAAATGGAGAATTGCCTAGGATAGTAGCACTAAAATCATAAAAAGTCAAGCCCTCGTTACTACGCAACAAAAAATCACCTTATTTTTAAAGTGATTTTCGTTGGTTCCGAACCTGGGACAATGTTCGAAGAGCGATTCTAAGTTATCAAGCTTCCACTATTGGCTTGAATCCTCCACATACGAAACGCTTCATATCAACTGGCATAGTGGAGGGATCAAAATCTTTCATGCTCGGATCACTCATTACTTTTTTGTTCACTTGATCTCTATGCGCACGGGATTTGTATACAATCCAAGAAAAAATAACAGTTTCATCTTTTTTTAATTTAGCCATCTTGACAAATCCTTGCCCCATGCCTTTTTTAACTTTTAAATCATCTCCTACACATTCAAAATACTCTAATGCACCATTCTTTTTCCACATCTTTGCTCCCCATTCTGCCATTTTCTTGTATGCCTTCAAATCTTTCTTTTTTATTGGTATTACAAACCCATCCACATATTTTTTATTTTTTGTTTTCATATTATTTTAATTAAAAATTGATAATCAACCACTTACTAATTTTAACATAAAGTACAATAAGTCAACAGTTTGCTTCCAAAGCTAGGACGATGCTCGCATGGCTATACTCTCTCAATAATGAGGTTATTTCCATCTGAGTAACCTTCAATCACTTCAACTTTTTCATTATTAAAGTATTCTATACCGCTTGAAGCTATAGCTTTTTCAAATAGTATCTTTGAGTATAGTGTGGGAGCAATATCTGCGCGAGATAGGGTTATATGAGGATATTTATTCTTAGATTTTGGGTTCTCAACAAGAAGATCATCTCCAAATTCATCCCATGCGCGCCCAATTATTTTTATACTATATTCTTTCCCTATTTCGATTCCATCTAAACTAAGTGGTTCAAATTCGATTGTCGAATGATGCCCAAAAGTTTTCTTGTGTTTAGGAGGAAATCTTTTTAATAAATCTTCTATGTCTTTTACAAATAGGGCAGTGAATTTTATTTCTTTCCTCATATCGTATATTATACACAAAAATCTATCTAGGATGATATTCGAATGGCTATAAATACAAGAAATTAATTTAAGGTTACTTATATATCTAAATTTCAAAACTAAGTGAAAGAGGTAAATGATCAGATACCACCTGGTTAATAACTTTAAATTCAGATACTTTTATCTCTGGAGAAGTAAATATATAGTCAGCAAAAGGGAAATTGTTTAACTTACTATAGTAACTATTCCTTGTTGTAGTATAACTACTCTCCTTAATATGGTTTCTGAAAATTGCTTCAAATGCAGCTATTGCTCTTGTATCAGGATTCAAATTAAAGTCACCGACAATAATTTTTAAGTTCGTGTCTTTATTTATTATTTCCATAACCCTATTGGTCTGAATATCTCGTACGGGTGTATCTTTCTTTTCAGCCTTCGGTACTCCATGAAAATTATACACACTTAGATTTATATTTTTTAGATGTATAGATTGTAAAATCCGAGGAAAAGGATCTGGCATATTAATTATTTCATCTTCAGCTAAAATAAGATGGGATTCTACACGATCTATTTCTATCTCATTTTTAATAAAAATTGCATGACCTGTGCCTGGAACTTGAGGACTAAAATAGCCATTAAACCCTGGTAATACCTCTTGAATATGAGAAAAAAGATTCTTGTCTTCTTCTGTTGACTCAATTATGTCATCTGAAGCATTGTTGTTCATTTCTTGAAAACAAAAAATATCAGTATCTTCATTGTTCTCTATAAACTGAAGTATGGGTTTATTTAATCTGCCACCCCATGTATTTAGTGTAATTAATTTCATACGAAAAATTATAACATTGGGTTTAAATTTCTGCTAACGGAAAAAATCAAAGACCACTGTTTCTGGCAACCTAAGATTTTTACGAGCTCGACTCGATAAAATAGATTGACTTTATGTCAATTTTTGGCTAAGGTACCCGCAGAGTCGATTCAATCGGCACAGGCAAAAGCGCTGCCTTAAAGCGTAATCTTGAACCTTTAAAAAGAAATAACCATGAAGCCAATCATTCCACTACCAGGAGAAGATCTTCTGGAACTTGGGAAGCGCTGCAACGCAGTTTATGTCTGTCCGAAAGTCGGCTCTGAACGCAAGGGACCTCTGGTCGCCTATGCGGGAAAAGACGGCAAGGGACGGAATCTCGTCGGAGATATCTATTTCAACTTCCGGCGGATCGAAGTTCACCCGAAGGCGGTCAAGGCGTATGCCGAGGCTGCCTGCCAGAAGCTCCGTGATCAGGGTCTGCTTGATTCGTTCGACACAGTCTGCGGAATCCCGCAAGGCGGCCGGACGTTCGGTCAGATGCTCGCGCTCGTCGCCGGCAAAAGGTTCGCCTATGCGGACAAGAAGCCAAAAGCCACCGAGGTGGGCAAGAAACAGGAATACTCCTGGGATCTCTCGCAGTTTGATTTCGAACAGGGCGAACGTGTCGCTATCGCGGAAGATGTTTACAACAACTTCCAGAATACCGACAGCACCCTGGCCGAGATCTCCGTGACCGGAGCGAACATCGTGCTCCTCGTCGGAGCGCTCAACCGCTCTCCGATTTACGACACGACCTACAAAGGTCTGCCCGTGATCGCTTCCATCCGTGAAGCGTATCCCGAATTTGAACAGGATGATCCTGCGGTTGCGGGAGACATAGCTGCCGGCAAACTCGAACTCGAAGTGAAAAAGAACTGGGCGCGTCTCTGCGCTGCAATGCAACAGTAATTCTCAAACCAAACAAAAAAACAGCACATGCAAAAGACACTGACACCAGCGGAACGATTGATCGTTGCCGCCGACTTTAAGCCAACGGCTCCCAACGGAAAAGACTGGGTGAAAGCCCAGGTCCTGGCATTGGCCGACAGTCTCAAAGGAACCGAAGTCTACCTCAAGGTGAACTCTGCTCTGCGAGCCTGCGGCTACGATCTGATCGGCGAAATCCAGTCGCGGGGTTTGCGGGTCTTCGCTGATCTCAAATTAATTGACATCGGCGAGACGCTCTCCACGGACGGCGTTCTCATCCGCGAAGCGAAGCCGGAGCTGCTCACTACGATGTGCGTTGCCGGCCTCACCGCCATGCAGGCTCTGAAAGCCGAATTACCGGACACGGAAGTGCTCGGCGTTACGGTTCTCACGAGTCTCAAAGACGCTGACACGCAGGCGATGTTCACCTGTTCGACCGAGGAAGCCGTAATGCGGTTTGCTCAAGTCGCAGCAGACGCGAAGATCGACGGACTCATCTCGTCCCCCAAAGAGGCGGAAGTGCTCCGTGCGAAATTCGGCATCGTCTTGTCACTCAACACTCCGGCCATTCGGCCGACATGGGCGATCGTTCCTGGTGATGATCAGAATCCGGAACGGATCATGACTCCCGCAAAGGCCATAAAAGCCGGCGCGGATCGTATCGTGGTTGGACGGCCGATCGTGAAGGCCGAAAACCCCTACGATGCGGTCATGCGGACCATCGAGGAAATCGCTTTGGCTGCGGTGTAGCTACATGGGAAGTTTCGAATCAACAACAGCCCCGTACCTACCAGTGCGCGGGCTGTTTTTTATTACTAGACTTTCTCTACTGATAATTTACTAGAGACTTACAGAACGTCAGTCCAAATTTATGATGCTCCAAACTTGGGACGAGGTTCGAGTGGCTATTCTCACAAACCTATAGTATGTATTTCTCTCTATTTTTTATCTCAGAAATAATCTTTTGGATTATTTCTTCGTAAGAATAAGTCGGTAAACCAAGTTTTTCTAGTTCTTTCGTATTTCCTTCATATGTTGCTCCTTTATCGCCTTCTTTAGGAAAAACTTCAATGCCGAAAGAGGATAGAATATCTTTTGCCATATCATAGCGTGATTTCATCCCTAAACTCACGACGACTACAATTTCACCCCAGATACTTTTTTTTATTGCTTTATCAATAACTTCGGAAATATGTCCCACCCATGTAAGTTGAGTTTTTTGCACATTATCATACTCAGCTTTTATTCCTTGGTCAATATTTTTCAAAATTCGGTCAAATGGTCTGTCACTAGGTATGTGTGGACTGTAGCCGTAGATAAGAGAAGGGCGAATTATGAACCAGCCATTTCTCGCATTTTTTACAACTTCCTCGGCTCCTAATTTCGTTGTAGCGTATTTCGTGTCTTTATTATAGATAGCAGTTGTTGAGATATAAATTATTTTTGCACCAACTGTATTGGCGGCTTCTACAATATTGCTTGTTCCTCCAACATTCAGTTGTTCTGCTGCTTCAGGGTTTTCATTACACCATTTTGAGCTTGCATTACTAGCAACATGAATAATGATTTCTGGTTTTATACTACTTATTATTTCTTCTACTTGTTTCTTATCAGTAATATCAAGAGGAATGAATTTATCTATCGGTTTCGAAAAATAAGTACCTATTAAGTTATATTTATCTTTCAAATCGAAATAAAGTCTTGCTCCGACATAACTATTAGCACCGATCATTAAGATTTTCATATTTCTATTATACACTAAACATTTTAGGTTCGAACTCCTAAGTTAGGTAAAAGAAAATCACCTTATTTCTAAGGTAATTTTCTAGAGCTCTGAACGCGGGATGATGTTCGAAGAGAAATTTTAGAAAAAGCTCCGACAGAGTAGTTATTTAGCAACTGGAAATTCTACTGTCCACTCGATGCCATATTTGTCTCTAAGCATACCAAAATAAGTACCCCACGCACTCTCACTAATAGGAACTTCTACTTGCCCTCCCACCGAGAGACCATTAAATATAGAATCTGCTTCTTCCTTGCTCTCTGTACTGACCGAAATTTTACTTCGATTTTCATTTTCATTCACTTTGCCCATAAATGTGGGTACATCATTTGCCATCAAGACACTATTGTTGCCAATCGGCAAAGTGATTAGCATAATTTTCTTTGCATCTATGTCTGATACTTGAAATTCTGAACTTGCGAGATCTTTGAAACGAATGATCTTTGAAAACTCGCCACCAAATATTGATTTATAAAATGTAAACGCTTCTTCGGCATTGCCGTTGAAGTTAATCCAAGGATTTATTGTTGCCATATAATAATCATATCAGATAGGATAATTAGTTCAAACAGCTTTGCTCTGGACTTGGGATGAGGTTCGAATACTTACTATATCCCAAGGTTTAAGTGATTCTAATTTTGATTATTAATTAAGATTTTGTTTTTTACCAAAAAAATCTCCCTCATTCATGAATTTTTTCACTTCTTTGTAACTCGTTGGTTTGCCGAACAATTTGTCATGTGATTCTTTTACTTCGGTATCATCAATGACGAACCCTCCGTTTTTTAGTGTTTCCCACTCTTCTTTTGTAAATCCGAAAGTTTTTTCAAAGTAATCCCTAGCTTCATGTACACTATTCATCTTTTTACCACTTCCAGAAGTAAGCATCTCATACGCTTCGGCTACAAGTTTGAATTTTTCCTCAGCTAGTTTATCTCCAGGATGTCGATCTGGATGAAAATCAAAAGCTGCTTTACGATACGCTTTTTTTATTTCATCTGCTGACGCTCCTGGTCGAATACCTAATCTCTCATAACTGGTTTTCTTTTTAAATTCTTCTATGTTGTAGCCATCGCCTGTGTTGGATGGAATTCCTATTTTAATTTTGTCCATATCTTAATATTACCGTGTTTTTATTTTTTTGCAATACTTAGTACCTAGTTAAGAGGGGAACCTTTTCCTACGGGAACGGTACACCTTTCGTATCTAATTTCTTGGCTCCGAACGTGGGATGATGTTCGGGTGGCAATAATAAAAGGCTGAACCTATAGTTCAGCCTCCTCAGAATTTAGAAGGTAAATTATTTTATTTCTTCACTTTCTGCATAATACCAATGCGTAGGAAATTCTCCCAAAGACGTTAGAGTAGCACAGTCTTCTATCTTGCTATCTTTGTAATAAAAAAACTTACCACCTGCAATACTACCTTCAGGATCAAAATAGCCTCTTCTTTCAATTTCCCCAGATATAAGCATTATATCTGTACTCCACCCTTCACCGCCAGGTTCCTTTTTTCCTGGTCTTTTAGCAACTGGATAGATTGTAGGTTTTTTCTGCGCCTGCTCGTTATTTATTGCTGCTGCCATATTTTCAAATTGTGTTGATGACCACAAGAGACATAAATCTTCTCTGGTCATCACCACAATAAACACAAAACAATCGTAATTAAAATCACATTATAACAATATTTAGTTTTTGTCAACGCTTGCTCCGAACGTGGGACAATGTTCGAATAGCTATTCTCAATAACTAACCTTTAATCTCAAATTTCTTTTTTGGTTGTTTTTGTCGTTCGTGTTCTCCTTTTATTTCTTCATATACCCAAGAATGTAAACTTCGGAACGATCTTATCTCCGCGACAATTTTCTTTTGCAATTCTGGATTATTTTTATATCGTTCGGGATGAGCATAACCTGATAACATTTCATAATCTTTATGCATATGCCACCATTTTCTCATTTCGTGGATAATTTTAATTGCTTCCTCAGATTGACCCTCTCCGGCCCTTTGATACTTGGATAATTCTAATTGTAGGTGGTAAGGTATGGAAGGACCGTGTGTTTTTTCTTTTCCTTTATCGGTTCCAAAAGTCAAAGTGTATTCAACACCGATTGGATTATTTTCAGTTTTTAGACCTCCTTCCGGATATGACTTTTTGTAATCGTCTAAAGTGTAACCCTCAGGGTTATTTTCTATAAAATAAACAATTTCATCGTTAGTGAGTTCTTCCATTTCATTTGATGGAATCCTTGATATAGCAGTATATAAATCCTCGTAATTTTTTGCAGATAATGCTTTTTTGAGCAATTCTATTTTCCCTTGGAAGCGAGAGGAGAATTTGAGTGTAATTTTTTCTCCTGATATAAGTTCTGCTTCTAGTAAACCTTCTTTACCTTTATCTGTTTGTTCAAATTTTATTAGGTATGGTTTTCTATTTTGTCCTGGTACTTTGTCCATTATTGAATTATAACAAACTAGGTTCGAACTTCCTAAGAAGGTAGAAAAAATAACCATTGAAATATATGCCAGCCCGACTGAACAGTCGTTCGGGCGGGGCTAAAAATTTTGCTCCGGAGGCAGGAGATCTCGCCTACAGCGCGTGAATTGGTGGTTTTGTAAACAAAACAGCACCAATCTTTCGCTCCCTGCACGAAAGCAAAGCAGTTTGCTTTCTCTCCGGAGCTCAAAAAATCAAAAGCCCCCAGATGGGGGACTTAAGATTTTTACGAGCTCGCCCTGCTCAACGATTTTCGAACTTTTGACTGGGCGGAGGAGTACAAATATCCTACCGTGGTTTTAGACCAGATGAAAGGATTGCTGGCCAAGTACGAGAACCTGTAACCCCTGATTCCCCAGCTGTTTGCCCCTGTGGCGAGCTTTGTGTCGAGAGTAAGAGCTTTGCACCAATTGCGACACTGATGAGCCGTAAAACCAAATTTGAGCGCATGGGACGATTTGCTTAACTTTTGAAACATTAAGCAAATATGACTGGTTTAGTCTAACTAAAATTAATCAAAAAGTTATACATTCCCATACCACACACTCCCTGTAATGGCTCTCCGGCTTTCGGAGTGCCAATGTCGATTGTTTCTTCTCCCGTTTGCGGCAGTATTTTTTGATATCCGATTGACCGAATCGCCAAAGAAGCCGAGCAGTCATAGGTGCCGTTCGTTTTTACAACGAGCTTGGTTGGAATGCCAGCTTTCGCCGTTGATACTTTTGGAGCATAACCGGCTTTCGCATCAATCGTTACGTATTGAACGCCGCCTTTTATCTCGACGTTTGATGTAGGTTGGCTAGAAACAGCAGAAGTATTGTTATTTGATTTTGAACCGCCAAGAAAGACAATGCCGATACCGACAACGAGGGCGATTGTGATGATGATTGAGGCGGTTTTGTTCATAAGCTTATTATATCAAAAAGTTAAATGTTAAATAAAGGACGGATGATTCCAAGTCCGGCAAGACCTGCAAGGAGTGCAAAGATTCCGAGTCCGATCACAACAATACCGGCTGATTTGAAAAACAGTGGCGCGTGCTTCGAGTGAGCGAATGACACCGATCCGAATGAAAGGAGCGCGAGCATTGGGAGCGTACCGAGCGCAAACGAAAGCATGATCAGGAGTCCGGACACGAATGATCCGCTTGAAAGCGCGGCGACCTGCATCGCTTGAGTGAATCCGCACGGCAAGAAGAACGTGCCAATACCGATGAGGATCGGAGCAAAGGTCGAATGTTCTATTTTTCTAAAATACGCGAATATGCCGGTTGGCAGAGAGACCTTATTTTTCTTGATAACGCCCACCAGATTGAGACCGAGCAGTATCATCACGCTCGATGCAATGAGGCCAAGGATCGCAGAAAAGGTGAAGCTGATACCGATCGCTTGCCCGACGAGACCCAATACACCACCGAGTACTGCGAAGCCAAACAGTCTACCGCCGTGGAATAGGATAAACTGCTTTTTACTGGTCTTGGTGCTTTCGTCCTGCGCGACTTTCGCAGAGAGCGAAAGGATCAGACCGCCAACTATCGCAAGACAGCTCGACACCGATGCGATGAGGCCGATAATAAAGCTTGTCGCCGGTGTTGTGGTGCCGCCTATACCGAGATTAAGAATGCCTGACTTTTGCAATATAAAAAATAGTATCAAGAATATAAGACCGATTGGGATTGCTTTCCAGATAACATCGTCAGATTTCTTTTCCTGAATCACTTTTTTAACTGAAAGTGTGTAGCCGTTGGGTTTTATTTTACCTGTCAGTAGTTGCGCCACTTCTTCGGCACTTTGTTCGCTCTCGATCTCGATAGTGACCGTTTCCTTTTTCAAGTTAACCTGCGAGCTCTTAATAAAAGATTGCTCACTTAAAACATCCTCGATTAAGATTTTGCATGATGCACAGTGGGTACCAGTGACATGGAATGTGTAGGTTTTCATAGTTATATTTTCATTGCCTTAAGTCGTAATGAGTTGCCGACCACCGAAACGCTTGAGAATGCCATCGCAAGCCCTGCAAATATTGGATTCAAGAGCCAACCAAAAATCGGGAAAAATAATCCTCCGGCAAGTGGAATACCAATGATGTTATAGATAAAAGCCCAAAAAAGATTTTGTTTTATTCCTCGCATAGTGAGCTTGGACAAGCGAACGGCTTTTACCAACTTGGAGATATCACCGTGTAAAAGTGTGATGCCAGCAGTCTCGATAGCCACGTCCGTGCCGGTCCCCATAGCAATACCCACATCGGCTTGAGCAAGTGCTGGGGCGTCATTGATGCCGTCACCAGCCATAGCAACGATACGACCCTGACTCTGCAACTCTTTGATTTTATTGAGCTTATCCTCCGGAAGCACTTCGGCCACCACATCGTCTATCCCGACTTCTTTAGCGATTGCCTGAGCGGTGTTTTTGTGATCACCGGTTAGCATAATGACTTTTATGCCAAGCTTGTGCAGACTTTTTACCGCTTCAACAGCCTCTGGTTTGATAGCATCTGCCACCATAACCACACCCAGCACCACCTCATTTGTAGCAAGGATCACCGGAGTCTTGCCCTGTAAGGTTTCCGCCTCAATTTTATTTAGATCAAAAGATAGTTTGAGATCAGAAATGAGTTTTGTATTTCCAGCAAAGTATTCGGTGTTTTCAATAACGGCTTTTACCCCTTTTCCTTTGATAATCTCGAAACCAGAAGCTGACATGTGAGGAATATTTTTTGTCTTCGCATATTCTAGTACGGCATGAGCAATAGGATGTTCGGATTTGGCTTCAAGCGTTGCAAGAATAGAGATGAGTTTTTCTTCCGGTAATGTTGATAGATTCTGCACACTGACAAGTTCCGGCTTGCCTTTAGTGATCGTGCCGGTCTTGTCTACCACAACCGTATTGACCTTATGAAGCTTTTCAAGAGTCGCGGCGTCCTTAATTAAAATTCCTTCTTTCGCCCCCTTACCGACACCAACAATAATCGCCGTCGGTGTCGCAAGCCCAAGCGCACACGGACATGCGATGACCAGAATGCCAACGAACGAAGTAAGTCCGTACGAAAGAGCTTGAGAGAAACCGAGCGTAGACGTGCCTAAAAGAAGCCACGCACCTAGTGCCACAAAAGCGAGGACTAAGACAATCGGAACGAATACAGCCGAAATTTTATCAGCCAGTGCTTGAATCGGAGCACGACTGCCTTGCGCGTCCTCAACCATTTTGATGATGTGGGCAAGCAGTGTCTCCGATCCAACCTTTGTTGCTTTAAATACAAATGATCCAGTCGTATTGATCGTACCGGCCACAACAAGATCGCCGACATTTTTCTCAATTGGCATGGACTCTCCGGTAACCATTGATTCATCTACAAATGACGAGCCCTCAGACACGGTCCCGTCTACCGGAACGCGAGTACCTGGCTTGACCACAATACTGTCGCCATGAACAACCTGATTGATAGGTACTTCCTGCTCTTTGCCGTCTCGGATGACGATGGCTGTCTTAGCTTGGAGATTAAGTAGTTTCTCTATAGCGTCTCCGGTTTTAATTTTTGCCTTCGCTTCGAGATATTTGCCGAGAGTAATAAAAGCTATCACTACGATGGTAACGTCGTAATATGTATGCTCAACATTTATAAACTGGCGGAGCGGTTCTTCAAAAGCGGTGATGATAAAGCTGTATAGAAATGCGATTGACGTACCGATACCGATGAGTGTATCCATGTTTGCTTTGCCGTAACGCAAGAAGCGATAGAAACCTAAAAGGTAGGGCTTGCCGACCACAAAGAGTACGTATGTCGCAAAGATCGGTAAAAGGTGATGGACGAACTCAGACACAACTGTAGACATTGCGGAAAAGATTCCAAATTGAGCAAAGATATCCCAGCCCATGACGATGATGCTGAAAATAGCGAGAGGGATAGCCGTCATTACCTTTGTCCGCATATCAGCGACCTCGGCAAGCTTTTCTTTTTTTGATTGATTGAGACCTAGGTGTCCAGCATGCTCGCTTTCAGACATTCCCATTTCCTCGGCAGTGGAAGGAACTTCTAGTGAGTAACCAAGGGGCTCGATATGCTTTGAAAGGTCGTGAGGATTCGTCTTTGACGGATCAAAAGATACTTTGGCTTTCTCTGTGCCGTAGTTTACCTCTGCGGATTGCACACCCTCTACTTTCTTAAAGGTCTTCTCGATGATCGAGGAGCACGAAGCGCAGTGCATTCCTTTTACTCTGTAGGTTTGGCTATGAATATTATTGGGCATATTATTTTCTCTTGAGTTTATATACCTTTAGAATTTCCTCCTTTGCTTTCTTGGTTTGACCAGATTTTACTTGGTCGAGGATACATCCACTGAGATGATTTTCGAGCAACAAGTCTTCAACATTTGAGAGTCCTTGTTTTACTGCCGACGTTTGAGTGATCACGTCGATGCAATAGGTATCATTTTCAACCATTTTCTGAAGGCCACGCACTTGACCCTCAAGAAGCTTGAGTCGCCGAATGATCCGACCTTTATTTTTATCATCCATATATTTCATATAAACAAGTATACCCCCTAGGGGGTATACTAAGCAAGGCTGAGAAAAACCAAATGCTACATTCCAGTAAGCTGTTGCATTCTGTGACGTGTTTTGTAACCGACGAACCCTGATACCGGAGTCACACCATATTTGGTCTGGAATTTCTTTACCGCATTGTGGGTGTAATTACCGAAGTAGCCGGAGACGAGTGCCTCGACGTAGCTACCCTCATGGATCAGATATTGTTGCAGGTCTTTGACCGCTTCGCCCTGATCACCACGTTTGAGGTCAGTTGAGAAGACAACATAATCATGCGGGACATTGAGCTTTGTTTCAGAATGAGAGACAGTATTAAGTTTTGCTTGGGTTACCACATCAACAATTCCTGTCTGCGAAAGTCCATGCTTTGCCTGAAAACGTTTGAGTGCGGCTTGAGTCAAAGAGCCGAAGTAACCAGTCACATATTTCTCCGGATATGAATCTTTGTCTGCAACGAGAATTTCCTGCAAATGTTCGATTTCGATATCCTTGTCACCTTTTTGCCATGTCTTCACGAAGTGAAATGCTGGGGTTGATGATGCAAGTGTGCCACTTTCGTTAAACTGAACCTGTCGAACTCCTGCTTGCGGAGCGATGGTAATGTTGACTCTCCCCGAACTTGATCCTCCGCCCCCACGAGCAAAGACGGTGTAGTGATAGTCATGACCGTTTACAAGATTAGTGTCAGTAAAGGTCTGGCTTGTTCCTTCGTAGATCACTTGTCCGTCACGCTCGATTACGACATCTTCGACAATATCTGGATTCCCCTCATTGATCTCGAAGATCACCTGCGAGTCGGCTCCGTTTACGTCGACTACGGGCGTAACTGCCTCACCGATAGGTGTTGGTGTGACATGCGGTGCCACAACACCCGAAGAAGTACCCGATGTGGTGAAGGTGTAATCTTCCGAAAAGGTAATGTTACCAGCTTCATCAACCGACTTGACTCTGTAGTGGTATGTCGTGCCGGAAGAAAGTCCTGCGAGAGAAACCGAGTGGCTTGTGACAAGGCCTGACTGGAAAGTGCTGCGCGAGCCGTATGTCGTGTCCAATCCATATTCAACTTGCGATGTTGCATCCTTGTCCGTCGTCCAACTGATAGTCGCCCCAGTGTTCGTCACCGATCCGGAAGAAACGGAAATGATGTTTGCCGGAGCGACGACTGGAATCGAATGATTGAGCGTATTGAACTCATAGTTTTGCGAAATAGTAGCAACGCTTGCGCCAAGAGGCTTCGATTTCACCCGGAAAATATAATTGGTATTTGGGGCGAGACCGGTGAGCGTGACGGAATGCGAAGTCGTCAATGCTGAACTCAAAGTGCTTTGCGACCCGAAATTCTCGCTGTCGCCGTATTCGATTTGTGAATCCGATGGAAGATTGGTGTGCCAAGTGATCGTTGCCGCCGAGGTGCTGATTGATACGGTATCGACAGCGGAAATGACAACCGATGCATTCACACCCGTTTGTCCCGTACCTACGTTCACTGTTTCAGGAGTAGTCACTCCCGCATCAACGGCGGCAATAGATTCGGTGGTAAATGTCTCGTCGGAAGTGATGCTCTCATTGCCAAGCTCGTCGCTTGTAATGACACGATAGTGGTACAAGGTGTTTGGAGTTAGATTTGAAAGAGCGACACTGTGGTTCAAGCTCAAGGTCGTATCAAGCGGTGTGCTTTCTCCATACCCTGCAGTCATGCCGTACTCGACGCGAGCATTACCGACAAGGTCGGTGGTGAAGTTTATCGTTGCCGATGTGGTGGTGATGGGAGCAACAGTAATCAAGGTGACATTTGGCGGTGTCGTGTCCTCGACACTCTGATGCGCTGCTGTTTGGAACGTATGCCCGCAGGAATTTCTCGTGTTGCCGACTAGATCAGTGGCGTGGATGCAGTAGTAATATGTGGTATTTGGAGAAAGGTTGAGAAGTATGGCTGTATGAGCAAGAAGACCAGTTGCGGGAAGTGTGACGCTCTGGCCATAGCTTTGTGTCGTGCCATATTCAAGTTGGGAGACGGCAAGTTCGTCTGTAGTCCAAACGATCGTGGCTTCGCTTAAACCAAGTGAGAGATCGGCCACACCGGAGATGGTGGGTGCAATTGTATCCGTAACCGTAACTCCTGATCCAGTTCCTACGGAAACTTCGGGCCCGGATTGAGTTACTGGAGGAGTTGATACTTCAGTTGTAGTCTGAACTTCTGGTTCAAGACCTTCTGTTTCCGGTACGGGAGCCGGTGTAGGTTCAACTACTGGAGGAGGTGTGGGCTCGGGTGCTGGAGCCGGAGAAGCTTCAACTGTCGGTGCTGATACATCTCCCAGTTGAGCAAAGGCCGGAGCGGTTGGTAGGATAACGAGAGAGAATACTAATAAAAACGAACTGAGTTTATATAATATTTTCATATTCATATTGAACCAGTCGCTTTATTGTATTTTGATCCAATAAAATAGCTGGCGATTAATTATTTATAAATTGATTAATAATATTATACCACTTCTCAAAATAGACTTACATACTCAATTAGCCTTTTTAATCTCCCTTGACACTTTCTCTGGATCAGGCAAGGAAACTAGCAAATCCCAAAGTTGGCGCACGTTATCTTTCTTGTCCGGTACCCCTTTATAAACCACCTCAACCTTAAATTTCGGGTCCCGTTTTCTTCTCATTATTTTTTAGCTTTAAATTTATGTTCAACAATAAACTTCGCCCTCTCGTACAATTCATCGTAAGTGAGAATTTCTATATTCCTAGAATCACGCCGAAAGAGTTCAAATGTTTTTGCTTTGATTTGTTTTTCTTTTTCATCCCCGTCAAATTGTTTAGTTGATCCGATAACAAGAATACTTTTGGGGTCAATAGTCTTTTGTTTTATTGGGTTTCCTTGATCATCAAAATTTCCACTAGGATTTGTTTCCGCCGAAATCTGCCAGCTCGCTTTTTGTTCTAGGATTTGAGAAAGACCGGATATTAAGTCATCGGAAAGAGTCCAAGAATTTGAGCGATTCTTGTCTTTACCAAATAGCGGAGTGTCGTGCTTCTTTAATTCAACTAAAACTGTAAATTTACTACATCCTAATAGAAAATCGTTTATCACAGAATCCTTCCCAGCAACATCCGAGCCGGTTACATGAGCTTCTTTTTGTAGGATGCCAAGAAAACGATAATCTAATCCATAACCAAAAATCCAATCGTTAGTATGGAAAAAATGTTGCCAGACCGATTCGTGGCGGGTATCAGTAAGTTCATTTTCTGATACATAGGTCGAGAAATAATCAGCTTGGTTTATAAGTTTGTCGAAAATCTCAAGTTGCTTCTTGCGATATCCAATATTAACTATGTCAGTCGAGGTTATAATTCCACTAGCCAACACCTCTTCTATGATTTGTTGCCCGTCCTTTCGTAGTAAAAGAGTTTTAATCTTCTTCTTGGTCTCATCGTCTAAATTTGGTAGGTTGTCATCAGCAAGTGCTATTCTCCTCTCATTCACATCAACAAGATTTAGTTCCGAGAGAAGTTGTAGGTAGCCGATAATCTGTTTGAAAAACGGGAATGAAAAAACAATTTGCTCTTCTTGCTCAACATAGCCTTTATTCTTGTAGTACTTGAAGCGCTTAAACGATACATCCGTAATTTCATTATTTTGTTTAATGAAAGTAAATGTGGTTTTAATCTTATTCCTTATTACAGGATAAGGATGTTCTACATCGACTGCATCTGGCACATTATTACCATCTCTTGAAACAATAGTGAAATACTTACCGGCATCATTTTTGAATTTATGCGTATAAAGCGTATCGGTGCGATAGTTATCAACTATTTCTTCCTCTGATTTTTCTGGTTCTAATATCATGTCTATTTCAATTCAAAAACCTCCCAGCCTTTCATTGACGAGTCGTAAGTATATTTAGCATTCCGATTTATCTTCCAGCCATTAGGTCCGTCTTGAACTGCAATACCACCATCAAAACCTTTCCTACCTTTGAGCCATGCTTGTAGAGCTTCAGCTTTATATTTTGTGTCATTGCTCTCGGCGGTTATCCCGGCTTTGGTATCAAGGATATAAACCTCGCCTTTAGACTGAACGATCCAGTCGGGATAAAACAGCTTCTCCTTGTTCTCATCAGAATTATAGTAAGAGATTGAGAAATACTCGCTTCCGGAGTCGCCATTTTTGTACCACCAGACTACGTTTTTATTCTTTGGAGATTCGAGAAATTCAATAAAAGCTTTTTCATTTACCGCACCAAACATTCCTTTCTCGAGCCAAAATGGTTCCATCGCGGATTTCTTTGTAGTAATAGACTCATATTGATCGGTAAAGAACAGTGCCTCACGCGGAATTTCGATGTGCTCGATACGCTTCGCTCGGGCAGATTTCTTGTTAACTTCCTGCTCTCGAAGAGGGCGATACTCAAGAAGTGCATCACCAATGACGGGAGCAAGAGCGCCTGCCGGACTCACAAGATCGTTTACAATAATTTTGTAAGCATCAGTACGCGAAGCTCCCAGCTTACCCATAAGCCAGATATTGAGTGCGGTTTTTAGCTTTCCCCACGAACGTTCGGGCGCAAATTTTCTATTCTCATCTGTCTGCTTGGCAATTATCTTGAAACAAAGCAGGTTATAGAGTCGTTCGAGGTCATGCCTCGACATTTCTTGGTCATGACTCCCACCTTCCTCAAAAAGCTCTTTCGTAAAGTTGTCATAGTCGTCAATCTCGACACCAACAATAAGACCATTCGTTACTTTTGGTTTCAAATCCAAATTCTTAATATCAAGGTTCTTATCCGCAACTTTCTTGAATGTCTGTTGGAATGTATCACCGAGATCGTTATAGTCGGCACGTGTCATAAAGACGGATTCAAGCTTGACCGGCTTTATGTTTTTCTTACGATAACTGCCATTGATCGCTGGGCGATTTTCCGTTTTTGACTTGGCATATTCCGCAAGCACCTCGTTGCGCTTGTAGTTTGTGTAGAGATAACCGAGGTTAAGCTCGGGATGAGCAAAATGAGTTCCAAACGGCATACGCAAAATACGGCCAACAGTTTGAATGGCAAAAGTCGGATTCTTAATCTCGCGAAACATCACAAGCACGCCAGCCCGTGGACAATCCCAGCCGGTCGCGGCCGCTTGCTTGAATAGGAGGAATGAGACCGGAGAATTGCTCTTTTCCAAATCCTCAAGGTTCTCCTTTTCTTTTGAGAGCCATACGGCGATCTCGTTTTCTTTCACACCTTTGCGCTTGAAGTAGTCCAAAACAATCTGTTGTTTGGTCGTACCATTTGTTTCTTTCGTGGCTTGGTCATCGTTTGGCAACTGGATAAGCACCAACGGATTTACTTCAGTCTTAATTTCTTTGTATAGATCAATAAGGTCCTGCCGTTTGTTATAAGCAAGCTCCAAAAGCATCTCATCTTGATCGAGTTTCTTGACTGCCTTTTGTCCTAAATCTTCTTCAGTTTGAAAAACAATCTTTTCTTTAATAAGTCCGGCCTCCACAACTTCGGCTCGCTTTACTTCGACATAACCCGCAGTATCGGCGCGGGTAGGGATATATTTTGGCGTAGCAGATACTCGAAGCGTTATTTTCGGCTTGATGAGTCCGTCCACGACTTCCAGCGCTAGTTCTGTATCCGAACCAATATGCTCCTCGTCGATGATCACAACAATTTTGCGTCCATCGTCATGAGTTTCGTTTATAAAATTGTCGAATGTGAGTCCTTGCTCGTTTTCACGGCGAAGCTTTCGACTATCCTTTGTTTTACCTTTAATCTTTTGCCAGTTAATAAAGAAAACATCATTTTTATGAAGTTTCCCACGGGAAAGGTCGTTAAGGTCAATCAAGTCGAGTTCTGATGCGCCACCATAGTATTCAAAGAGTTTCTTCTTACTCTGTGCGTATGAGTCCTCGCTGAACGAGAACCACACAAACGCTACGTCATTACCTTCAAAGCGTGGATCGCTTACGATATCGCGCAAAAACTGCGCCAGCATAATGGTCTTGCCCGAGCCGGTAGGAGATTTGAAAACAAGCGGTGTGTTTTGATTCGGTAACTTCCACAGCGAAAGAAACTCGTTCTTGAGTTTTGATACTGCGGTTTCCTGAAATGGTTTTAGTGCAAACATATATTTTATAGGCGGTTTAGTTCCTTATACACCTCAAGGATTGGCTCGGGAATATCCTCGACTCGGATACTGGCGGAAGAATATTCGCCCTTGTACTCGTTCTTGCCCCAGCTGAAGATATACAGAGCAATAGGCTCATCTTTCTTTTCCAATTTTGCTATCAGTTCGGCAAGCTTGGCTTTATCCTCTTTGAAATAAATTGCAGTCATTCGTCCTCGTCCCTCGAAGATTTGCCACCAGTCGTTCTTCTCGACTTCATTCAGTGTATCCTCACGCACAGCGATCATCTCTCCAGCTTGGTAGGTAACCTTAACTTTTGCATCGTCCGAGATTTTCTTTAGCAAGCCAACACTTATTAAATCTGTTTTGTAATAAGCAAAGTTTGCTGGAATACCCACTACTTTTTCATCCTTTCCGTTCTTATAGCCCTTTATTACCCTTTTAACTCGCTCATACGTTATTTCCTCGCAGATATTACTCTCATTGTTCGTACACAAAACAAATTGCCGGTTGCCTCCATCGGCTTTATTGATTTCCAATACCGCATGTCCTGTTGTTCCGGAACCTGCGAAATAGTCTAGGACTTTTGCATTTGGACGATTACCAATAATTAATTCCAAACACTTTCTGACTGTGTGAATGGATTTAGGGAAAGGAAAGTCTTTTCCTGTGATTGTTTTCACCAAAGTCGATCCATGTCTTCCGGCTTCTAGGTCCGTTTCCGTCCAGACTGTTTTGGTCGTCGTATCTTCTTGCGTTAAGAAAATATCAAACTCACTCTTTGCTTCAACAGCAACCATTCTCTCAAGTTCATCATTCACTCTATCAAGTCCGAAATTCCAACGTCGTTCTACGCCGTCCTGATCGATAGGCCATACCTCAATTTCGCCGGTGGCCAACTTGATGTTTTTATTTTTTGGATGAAAATCTTTCTCTGGAGCTTCTCCGATTCGGGAAATCTTCCCATCTTTGACATAGACCGGATAAAACATCGTGGGTCGTGCTGTTCGTGTTGAATTATGACCCCATCTTCGCATTTTTCTTAATACCGAATTATCCTTTTTCGTGCGGGATATAGCAGATAGCCCTTTCGGGATAACGAAAAGAGCATACTCGTGGGTACGTGCGAAGTTATTTGTTATGTTTCCTCTCGGATTATGCACAAGAGTTATCGAAGTAACGTCATACGAGGGCATCAGCTGTTCGAGTAAAACCCGTAGATGATGCACTTCGTTGTCGTCGATCGCAATAACGAGTACACCATCTTCCTTGAGAAGATTTTTTGCTAGCACAAGTCTATTAGCCATCAAAGACAGCCATTTACTGTGTCTGTACTCATCGTTTATATCAACGAAGTCATTGTTGTATTTCCAATCTCTAGCGCCGGTGTTATAGGGAGGATCGATATAAACCACATCAAATTGTCGGCGGTGAGTGTAATTCAAAACTGCCAAGGCGTGATAGTTATCGCCTTCGATTAAAAAGTTGTTTGGCACCAAACTATCAATAAAGACTTTTTTGCCTTTTACTTCCTTAAGAATGGGAATATTCTCATTGCTCTCTAAAACAATATCCTCGGGCTTATGCTCCCAAACCAAGCCGTACTGACGACTTTTTTTCAGCCTTTTTACTTCGGCTTTCAAATCTATTATTTCTTTTTGTAAATCTTTTTCAGGCATAAATTTATTTTTGGATTTCTTCGTAATCCTCTGGTTTACCGACAACTCTCACTAATTCTTTAGAGCCATCGACAGAAACAGCCCCACATTTACATGAGGTTAAATCCCCATACGTAATAGAAAAAATCTCAGTGCCACACTTCTTGCACTTGATGTAGGTTTCTTTCTCAGTTTTGATGGCGATTTCCTTTGGCATAAATGTTATTTTTCGCTTTCCATCCGAGCTTTCAAAAGAAAGATAGTCTCGGATTTTAACTTTGCTCTAGCCCAGTCTTTCTGTGGCTCCGTAAGAAAATCACCTAAGCCATCGAGAACGTGCTTATTGTCCATTTTCTCCAATTGTTCGGCAGTCAATTGCAAAACTTCCTTGAATGTCTTGCCGGAACGCTGTTCAACAATCTCTTTATTAATCGGCCAGTGATTTTCCAAGAAATACCAAACATCGTACACATCACGGCTCGTTTTACCGATACGCTCGTGCATAGCCATAAGCTTATGGGCGAACATATCTTCCTGCGCCATTACCAACATTGATATGCCAAGCAAGGTCTTTAGCTCATACTTCGATCTGAAATTTCTACGATTAACTTCAACCTTTATTCTTTGAGCTCCAGGGGCATATGAGAGAACATTCAATAGATTGAATTTCTTAATTCTAGAATCAACGACAGTCCCGTAACTGGAAATCATTTTTTGAATCTTTTCAAATACTTCAGTTTCTTTTTCTTCGTTCAATAGATCAAAATCCAAATCAACCGAATCACGGGTCAAGCCATAGAACAACAGAGCGGCCGTTCCACCCTTAAAGCCCAAATGAGGCGCGATAGATGTATCGGAATAAATATCCTTCAAAATCTGCAACAAAATATTTTTGTGTTTTGAGTAATCTAATTTCATATATTTTTTGATTGAGTTGGTTGATCACTTTTATAATGCTTAAAGTAGGATTTAACTTTTTTCTCCATCCGTTTATTGTTATAGATCGGCAAAATCTGAAAGACTTTGTCCCAATCCAATGCGTTTAAGTTATCAAAATGATAATCCTTGCTGACATAAATCCGGTCCAAGAAAGCCCGCTCTTTGGTGGCCGTAGCAATGCCATCCTGATGCTCAATGCCGGTAGTGTTACTCAAGACATAGTCTTTCATCCGGATAAATGATATTTTCTGATCACCAGCTTCAATATTTCGAGTCACGTACGAGGCGACAAAAATGTTTCCGTAGAATTGGAAATTGATACCAGTTCGAGTCAATACAGTCTCAAAGCTTATGTAGGAGGGAGTATAAATGCGAGTAGCCAATTCAAAGCGATTATAATTTTTGTCTTTTGCATAAATACCACGATGAATTTTGATCAACTTTCCAGCCTTAACGTATTTGTACAATCGTCCGCTAACGGTCTGTTCTTTTTCTTCACCCCACAACAAAGCAACATCTTTGGTGGAAAAGACGGTTTTAGGAGATCTCAATAAGACCTCTACATATTCACCTTTGGTTGGTTTATTGTCCATATATAGACTAGAAATAACCTTAAAGGTTAGTTCCAGTACATTATATGCTATATTTGAATCGATTGCAAGATAATTAGTTTAACCATTTCCGAACTAGTACACTTTTGTATCATTACGGAAACGCCGATTTTGAGCAGTTAAATCGCTGTACTGGACAGAATCGGTACTTTTTGTCCACCGCGCTGAACTATGGCTAAACAGGTAAAAGTGATAAAATGAATCCAACAGTTAAATAAGCGCCCTACGAGGCAAACCTGAAAGGCATTCCGGGCCCAAGAGCTCGCGATCTACGTCACTTTTGTGATTACGGATCGCGAGCCTTTTGTTTAACTGATAATGATTATGACAATGACGAAAGTCTCGATCGAGAGCTGTTATAGATTTGATATTATCGCAACGAAAGACGCGGTCCAAAATGCTTTTGATAATGCCGGACTCGTGTTGGCTTTAAGAGAAGCGACCGAAGTCGTAAAAACTTTGAGTCAAAAAATGTGGGAAGCCCAACTGGAATACAAAAACCGGCTAGCCAAAACAGAAAACATTTTATCCGGCATACAGGAATACCAGAAACAAAACAAAAGCGAGAGAAAAAGGATAGCTAAGGACGTGGTGGATTATTGGTTTGAAAAAGTAACCACGCCGATCCAGCCAATCAAAAACAAAACGATAGTCTATTTTTCAACTGACCATGAACTCTACTGCGAACCTAAAAGCGACCATTGCTATCGTTTGGAAGTAAATAGCTACCGGGACAAGATGCTCCGGACATTGATCGCTCACAAAACTTATGTGCCAACTGAAACTCTGATAGAACTCTGCGGTTTCGTATCCAGGAAATCGCTTGAGAGTGCCGTTGATGCCATGAACAGGATCGCCCATAAAGAACTCGGTGTCTTTAAACTAATAGAAGGATACCGAGACTCCGGATATCGAATTTATCCGGGCATAATTTTGAAAAAGGAATAAAATCGCTGGTACTCTCCCGACCCTTCTTGATAACTTTTTTACAAGCGGCATAAATAGCCATCTTTTTTGTTTCTGAATTTACCTAAAGAGTATGTAAAGAGGTGCGGTCCAACTGCAACAATAAAAGTGTGTGAGAGGAAGTTAATGACAATGAAAATGCCAAAATATGGAAAACAATTACTACAAAACCGCCGACCTGGCATTGGTCGCGGTGCTTTTATTATTTATTCCTGATTCTCTTGAGGTCGTGGATCGGGGAAATCCGCACAAGGTGCTCTTCTGCTTCGGCAAGAGCCCGGACTTGGATTCTCTGGTGAAGCGATATTGGAGCCGCGAGCTTCAAGTCGAGCCTCAAGCGTTCTTCAACGAGCTCAAACAGGTCAAAGTACGGATTTATGCCGAGAACTAAGACCTGTGAAAATAAAACCGGAAACGCTGGAGAAGCTTCGCGTGATTCTCAAAAGAGACTTCGGTCAGGAAGTGAATGACCAAGACCTGCACGACATAGCATTCAATCTCGTAAATTATTACGATGCTTTGTCGCGATTCTACACTGAGGACATCACCAGTGGTCGAACGCTCATAGAACCATATGACAATGTACCCAAGCGACAAGAAGCATAAGGTCCGAGATTACCGCGAAGCCCCGTTTGCCTACCAAGACAAACCGGCTTTGCGGTTTATGCGCCAGCAGTGGCTTGATAAGCACATTGGTGTTGATGCATATCGGAATCTTCGTAATGTCTATTGCGCCTTAACCGAAATTGCCTCCAATAAGGCAAGCCAGACCATCGAAGCATCAAATAAGACGCTTTTGATTTACTCTGGCCTCAAAGATTGGCGAACGATAAAGAAATGTTTGGACAAGCTCGAGGAGTGGACTTTTATCGCTATCACTAAAATCCGTGGTGAAGATGCAAAGTTTAAACCCCGAAGCATTACATTGCTCTCCGTCCTACATTTGAAGCAGGACGGAGGCCGATCAACACGAAATACCGGACGGCATGACATGCACACTGCGTCAGACGGCGATGATATAGAAGCTAAGGGTTTAAAAGAAATTAAAGAAAATTATAAAGAAGTTAACGGCCAAAACCAAATTAAGAAAATAAACGAGATGAAAGCGAGTCTCGTGGCCAAGATGTCGTTCTCGTCGAATCGACACAAGCGTAATTACTAAAATCCATGACCAATCATAAAAAGAAAACTGAAATTGAAATCGCTGATGAGATCATCCGAAAGAACATGCCAAAAGCGGCGAAAGTTCTGATCTCACTTCTGGGAAGCAAAGACAAAGTCGTAAGAGCTCAAGCGGCCGCTTACATCATCGAGTGGACAACCGGAAGACCGCTCCTCATCATCCCAATCGAGAGCAAGAAAAGACTCCACTAAACTCCACTTTTATGGCCAAGCTTAAACACATAACCAAATACCACGAGCGAGCACTCGAGCTGAAATATAAAGGGCATTCCTACCAAAACATCGCCGAGGATATCAATCATCGGTTTGAAAAAAGTAGAAAAGCCAAATTCACCGAGCAAACCGTCAAAGACTGGTTCAGGCAATCGGGAACGCTACGGGAAACCTACGAGCTGTACGAACAGGAAATGGATGCGATCCATCAGGAAACCGTGGACATTGTCCGAAAAGCCGGTGTACGTGTTCGTGAGCAAAACTTTCGTTTGGCCAACGAAATGCTCGTCGCTCTTATGGGAAGCCAGAACGATGGCGTGAAGCTGTCCGCTATCAAGGAACTACTGGATCGTGTGGAGGGTCATCCGAAAGAAACTCTTCAACTTAATAAGATCAACTTTAGCGAGATGTCTCCAGGCGAACGCTGGGAGTTTATTCCTTATGAAATGCAACTGGCACTCGCACGCAATCAATATCCCGATGCGAAAGCCGCGATAATAAAAAAGTGGCTTGCAGACGGAGAATAACCGATTGTGGGCAACTCGAGCTTAGCGTGTCCGAAAAATTAGTATAGGGTGTGTCGTGGTACGAAAAGTCGCATTCGAACCAACAAAATTATTAACTAAATGATTATGATAATGAATCAAGAAAATCAATCGATGCAGGCCGTAGGCTATGCCCGGGTGTCTTCCAAGGATCAGGAGGACACCGGCTATTCGCTTCCGGCTCAAGAGAAACTTTTGCGAGATTATGCTGACCGGAACGGCTTTGAGCTCGTAAAAGTTTTTGCCATTCAAGAGTCGGCCGCTGGAAAAATCCAGCGAAAGATATTTCACGAAATGTTGGAATATGTAACCAAGTCCAAGATCAACACGATCTTCGTGGAAACGACTGACCGCTTAACCCGTAACTTTGCCGATGTGCCGATAATCGACGAGTGGATACTGGCCGATGAAAAGCATACGATCCATCTAGTCAAAGAAGGATGTACTCTCCACAAGGACTCCAAGTCGCACGAATGGTTTATGTGGCGAGTGAAAGTAGCAACGGCCGAATACTACATCCGACTCCTTTCCGAAAACGTAAAGAAAGGACAGAAAGAAAAACTTGCTCAAGGTTGGCTACCGAGCAAGCCTCCGCTCGGATATAAAACCATCGGCGAGAAAGGACATAAAATTCATGTGCTAGACGAAGAAAAATCACCACTGGTTAAGAAAATGTTTGATCTCTATGCTACAAACGTAAGCTCAACAAAAAGACTGGCCGAAGAAATGTATAAGCTCGGCATGCGATCTCGAGGAGGAAACAAAGTGAGTCACTCGCGAGTCCATCAGCTTCTCGGCGATCCGTTTTATTATGGAATGAATCGTTGGAATGGTAAGGTCGGTAAAGGTGAACATGAGCCATTGATCACCAAAGAATTATTTATGCGGTGCCAAGACATTATGCATAGCAACGGCACGCCGAAACACAATAAGCATAATTCGCTTTTTAAAAATGTCTTCCGCTGTGACGAATGCAAAGGAAAGGTGACGTGGGAGATACAGAAAGGCCACTGGTATGGCCACTGTAACCATTATAAAAACTGTTCCCAGCGAGAATGGGTCAAACAGGAAAATGTTGATTTGCAGGTAATGGAGAATATTGAGCAACTAAGCTCCAGGCACGATGAGGCAATAGAAAACATGCTTGGCTGGGTCCAAACAGCTCTCAAGGAAAGCCACGGCGAGGAAATAGAATTCAGAGAAAAGGCCACCGGCGAGCTCGAGCGACGCTACCAAGTAGCCACGCAGAGATTGGACAAGATATACGACGACAAGATCGACGGCAAAATAAGCGAGGATTTCTATCAGAAAAAGTATGAGCAGTACAAGATCGAGCAGGAGGAAGTGATGGATAGCCTCAATAAGCATAAGAATGCCAACCTCAAGTACTACGATATGGGATCGACCTTTCTACAAATGGCAAAGGAAGCGCGAAAGATTTATGTAAACCGAAGCAGTATCGAGATGGTCGACGACAAGAAGTTGCTTATGTCCCTTTTATTTTCGAACTCGACGATAAATGGCAAGAAAGTTGAGATTTCATACCACAAAGCCTTTAAAATGGTCTCTGACCGCGTAATGCAGATGTTGGGAGAAAAAGTAGACGAAAAAAAGAGTTTCGAACCGCCAAAAGAGCCCGTCAATAAAGGAAAAACACCAGCTTTCGCTGATGTTAATCCTATCTGGCTCCGGAGGCAGGGATCGAACCTGCGACCAAGCGATTAACAGTCGCTTGCTCTACCGCTGAGCTACTCCGGAATGCTTTTATGCACTCACATCCTAAGTCCTGATCCATATCAGTCTACTCCAGAATGTATGAATACTATCAAAATTGGCTTAAAAAAGCAAAATTATTTCTCTTAAATAAAAAAGAATGATTTGCCAAATTAAAGCTAAATCATTCTTGTAATTGAGGCATCAGTAGTTTTGATAAAAGCTGATCAAAATCAGTGATGGCAGTAACCTCCACTTTTTTGTCTTTTATTTCTGTTCTGATTGTCTCAATTTTTCCCTTCCGAATGATGGCAATTAACTCATTGATAAACTGGGGGATTACTCCTTCCTTATTCACCAACTTGTCAATTTCGTTTCTAATTCGGTCAGTTTTGTTAAATTTTTTTCCAACTCGGTCTTTCTCCAAAAGTGCTGTTCTGAAAGAGTTACTGAGTGTCAATACGTTTTTTAAGAAATTCAAACACTCCCTAACATTATTCTTTTGTGCCTTACGAAAGAGAAGATCTAAGATGGTTTTATCTTCACTAATTTTCATACCATTGCGGTTTTGCTCAAATTACCATTTGAAAATAAATTAGTCAAGGGTAAATAAAAAGCAGCCCATTCTCTGTGAAGGGAATGGGCTGCGACAAAATAAAAGGTTATCATTCTAATCGTAAGATGATTGGAACAGCTGTTCCAATCATAACTAAGAAGAAGGTGAGCCCCCAATACGCCATCTCTTTGTGATGTTTGCTCCTCTGACCGTTAAATGGCCAATTAAGGAAAAAAGTAGTCACAAAAAATGCGCTGGAAAATGCAATGTGGAAGTAGAAAAGATCATCTGTCTTTACTACACTGCCTTTAATTCTTACCATTAATTCGATAGAAATTACCAAAGCTAACATAAAGAAGAATATAATCCTTCCATATTTTTTGTGCTTTGTAAACGGTTGTACACCGTCTTTCAAGTGGCAGATATTCTTGCGGGTTTTTATGCCCAAAATTATTTGCATAGTCATAAGATATGACAATACAAATAAGGCGATAAACAACATGATTTTAGTTGTCATATTTAACGAGTTTTAAAGGTTCAAATACATTATGTCATATATAAGGAAAGTAGTCAATGGAAATACGAGTTGATTGATACATGAAACTTCTGAGTCTTATTTTGACTTCTTTGCCTTACGAATCTGGCGGTTGCCGAAGTTTTTTACAGCAGTCGGTAGGCGAGATGCTCGATACAATCCATTGGCAGGACTCTTTTGATGCATTTTAATTTCTTTTTTCATAGTTACATTATAGCTCTATTTGTTGTTTGTTGCTAGATATAAAAATTCTGAATCCCATTAGAGAGATGTTTTATCTGAGTTTTGTAGTATAATAAATATGGGTCGCCTCAGTTTTATATATTAATAATAATTAATAAGATACGTCCACCTACGGGGGACTATCTCTAACGGGATGAACATCAATATAAAAGCGACAAATATGGAATTAACTGGTGCGATTAATGATTACGTGAACAAGCGTCTGGGTACGATAGAAAAATTTAGAAAAGATGGTGAGATTACAGGCCACGTAGAAATCGGAAAGACTACAAATCACCACAAGCAAGGTGATGTATTCAAAGCCGAATTCGATATAAATATGAACGGTGAAAAATTCTTTGCTATGTCAGAGAAAAGTGACTTATACTCTGCTATCGATGATGCCAAAGAAGAAATAACGCAGAAAATCAGCAATAACAAAGATCGTAAAAAAACGCTATTTAAGCGGGGGGCAGCAAGCATCAAAAAGATGCTCAAAGGCCTTTCTGATAGAAATCCATTTACTTCGAAATATTAGACTTTAAGAATTCATCATAAGAAACTTCCTTTTTCCCTTCGGGAATGACTCGTTCAATGATGAACGAGTCGTTTTCATATCGCACTCTCGTTATTTTTATTCTTTTTCCATTTTTAAAAAAGAATACTCCTGGCCAACCTTCGTAGGCTAAGTATTTTAGGAAATTTTCTTTTCCTTGCTTCGATATGTCAATAAGCCCATCTTCTTTGTGTATTTTTTTTGTAAAAGTAGCGTCTTCATGATTTTGTTTTACTGTTTGGATTTTACCCTCAAGCCATTTAGGAATAACTTGTGAGAGTATCTGCCCGCCCTTTTTCCATAAAATATGATTTAGCGTATCTCGAGATACTGGCCAATTTGGTATATCAATATGTTCATTTACAACTATAGGTCCGTGATCCATCTCTTTATCCATTTCAATAACTGTAACGCCTACATCTTTTTCATCAGCGAGTATCTGGCTTTCGACTGGTGAAGTGCCTCGATATCTTGGCAGGAGTGATGGGTGTACGTTAAGAGCTCTATATTTTGCAATCGACAAAACAGATTCTGGGATTAACTTTCCATAAGCAGCTACTATAAATGACTCTAAGTTCCTTTCTTCTAATTCTTTAATAAACTTTTCATCAAGTTTTTCTGGTTGAAGTACTGGAATATTGTTTTCGATAGCAAACTTCTTTACTGGCGACTCGGAAATTTCGAGTCCTCGTCCGGCTGGCTTGTCTGGTGTAGTTATTATCAATGAAGGGGAATACCCAGCAGAAATTATTTCCTCAAGTACGAATAGTGAAAATTCGGGAGTACCAAAAAATGCAAAGGAAATGTTTTTCATATATTTATTGTCTTATCTCACTATTCATTTTACTCTATTTGCTATAATCCCTACTTATATTCTTCATCTGATGTTGATTCATGGATGTCACGCGCTTTATCTATGAACAATATGCCATCCAAATGATCAGTCTCATGCTGAAAAATATGTGCGAGTAGTCCTGATGCGCTCATGGTGAACCTCTTGCCATGCTCATCATAAGCTTCCATTGTGGCCTTGGTAGCCCGGCGGACTTTGCCATACAGAGGCCGCACTGACAAACAGCCCTCTGCAAGAAGCTTTCTATCTTTTGATATTTTTTTGAAAACTGGATTAATGAAAGCTAAATCTTTATGAATCGACTTTATTTTTCTAGCTGTTTTTTCCGGTTTTTTGCCTCGAATGAAATCTTCTTCAAAAATTCTGCCTGATACGATGAATATCCGAAGTGATACTCCTATCTGCGGTGCCGCGATAGCCACTCCGTCATCTTGCGAGTGGAGAGCCTGAGCCATGTCTTTCAAGACCTTTTGTATTTTTGGTTTTGAGATAGTCGCACGTGATACTTCGCTTGCAATTTTGCGGAGCGCAGGATGACCATTTTGAACAATTTCAATCATAGTTTTTACAAAAATTTTGGTGGATTTATTTGAGTTCTTTTATGTATTCTAAAAGTTTTGGCAGTTTTACTGTCTCTTGTGAGCGATTTATCATATCGCGGAAAATCACCGAGTTCTCCATCGCTTCTTTTTGCCCAAAGATTATCGCATAGTGCATACCGAGCTTTTCTGCGACTGCAAGCTGAGCACCGAGATTGTCTTTTGATATCGATTGAGCTATCGGGATTTTTCCTTTGCGAAGTATTTCTATGACATTGAGTGATTTTAATTTTGCATCAAAGCCAAGTTGGATAAAATATATCTTTGGCTTCTTGATGATACGGGGCGAGAGCTTGGCAAACCACGGGGCCTCAACGACTCGATCGACTCCGATACTTGAGCCGACGGCCGGTACATCTTTTTTTGCTCCCAACTGCTTGCCCAGATAGTCGTAGCGTCCTCCAGAGGCAATAGTGACGAGCTTGCCATCTTCTTCATTTGGTATCATGATTTCAAATACGGTACGAGTATAGTACGAGAGTCCACGCACGAGGCATTTGTTTATCGAATACGGTATCTCCATCTCTTCCAAGTACTCAAGCACTTCCTTGAAGTGTTTCTTGCAAGCAGGGCATAGGTGCGAGAGCGTTTCTGGGGCACCTTGATTGAGCTCTATCGTTTTTTCTTCTTTTGAATCGAGGATTCGAAGGGGATTTACTTTTAGTCTCTCACGGTCAATAGGCGGAAGAGCATTCAAATGCTTTTTATAATATGAAACCAGCTCGCGAATATAGCTTTGCCTGCACTCCTTGTCACCGATAGAGTTTATGTCTATGGAAAGATTTGAAGCACCTGCCTCGCAAAGTACTGTCCAGGCAGTCTTGATGACAAGCGCATCGAGAATGCTTTTTTCTGACCCGATCGCATCCATGTCGAATTGCCAAAATTGACGATAGCGTCCTTTTTGAGGATTGTCGTGGCGGAAAATTGGACCGTAGTTATAAAAAAGCACTGGCTGGGGAAGGGTCTGCATACCGTTCTCGATGTAGCTACGCATAAGTCCTGCGGTGTGCTCAGGGCGAAGTGCCAAATGGTCACCCCCTTTTGTTTTGAGGGTATACATTTCTTTGTCGACGATATCAGTGCCGATACCAATAGCTGAGGTGAAAACCTCTTCATGCTCTACGATAGGCGTGTCGATCGGCTTGAAGCCATAGTAAACTGCCACCTCCTGAGCTTTTTCAAAAAACCCCTGGAATTGATAATATTGAGTGTCTATAATATCGCGCATTCCTTTGACCGATGTTACTTCTTTACTTCCTTTTTTCTTTTCAGTATTCATACATTATTTATTTCGTTTCTTCTATTGCTCCTGGCAAATATGATAAGGTTTTGAGTGGTAGAAGTCGCACAAATGCGCGCCCAATCATTAACTTCTTTGGCAAGACTCCCCATATACGTGAGTCAGAGCTTCGGTTGCGGTTGTCGCCCATGACAAAGTACTCGTCAGTGCCAGTGGTATATGTGGCCGTTGTATGGAACGGCTCATCTATGTAATCCTCGATAAGCACAAAACCATTAGGTTTTTCTTTATTTATGATTGTTACTTTGCCGTCTTTGATATCTATCTTTTCATTCGGCATACCTATGACTCTCTTTATGAAGAATCGAGATGGATCAAGCGGGTAACGGAAGATGACAACATCGCCACGACGAGCGCCATTTAGATTGTATGATAACTCATCGACGATCAAATACTGTCCATCATCAAATGTAGGGTACATCGATTCACCGCTCACTACGAATGGTTGAGCTACGAACATGCGGATCGGTACAACAATCGCAAGTGCGATAATTGCGAACTTGATCAGATCCCATGCGTTCTCGGCATGCTTCCCCAATTTGGATTTTTGAACAGGGGCAATTCGTTCCTTATTATTGTTATCCTCCATATAAGCATTATAGTAACACACAAAGACTATTGACAGAAGATGTTTTATTGTGTTTTAGTACAATTCCTGATCGTATGATATAATTTTTTTATGCTGATCACTGGTTTAGGAAATCCAAATAAAGAACATGAAAGCAATCGCCATAACGCCGGGCGGATTGTTTTACAGAACATTGCCAAAGCGAATGATTTTTCAGATTGGAAAAACGATATGAAATTGAAATCATGGAGAGCAAAAGGGGAACTCAACAAAGAGAAAGCAGAATTCCTTTTACCCAATACGTTCATGAATAATTCTGGGAATGCAGTCATGCAGATTATAGATAGCCCAAAGAAACTCAAAAATTTTATTGTAGTATATGATGACATCGATTTACCGATTGGGAGCCTAAAGATTTCCTTCAATCGGAGCTCCGGGGGGCATAATGGACTCGAATCAGTCATCAAGAAGGTAAAATCTCGGGAGTTTGTCAGGATCCGTATTGGCGTCTCGCCTCATACACCAACAGGTAAAATTAAGAAACCAAAAGGGGAAGAGCAAGTACTCAAATTTCTTCTCGGTAATTTCAAAGATGATGAATTGAAGGAACTAAAAAAGATTTCCAAAAAAGTCACTGAAATAATTGTTACTATCTCCGCCGAAGGCAAAGATAAAGCGATGACGTTGTATAACTAGAATTTATATGATAACCCTTAAAAGCTTCCATTCTGGACACTTACTGATTTCTATTGCTGTCGAGGTAATTTAGATTAGGGTTAGTCCAGCCGCTATAAGTGGGAGCAGAGCTATTTTCGAGTCTCATGCCAAAAATATAGTCTGTTTCGGCTCCTGTATATAAGAATGAATTAGTTCCTGTTTTTATATATCCTCTACCATAAAAGTATCCATAGCCGTTGGCATTTATTGGATCGTCTTTGATACTTGATATATATGTAGGCACTACTGCAAGCGTACTGAGAGCACTATATGTTCCTACCGTAGTGCAATGAACGTTTCCTCCACAGACTGGGTAATAGCCGTAATTGGTAAAGTACAGCTCCAACGCAGTTTTTATCTGGTTTGCAGTTTGATATCTGACAGCATCGCGACCCTTTGACCTAGCAGAGTTTAAAGCTGCGAGGACTATACTAGACAAAAGGCTAATAATAGAGATTACTACTAGTAGCTCTATGAGAGTAAAACCTTTTTGTTGTGTTCTTTTATTCACTGTAATATTTTATAGGTAGATCATCCAGTATTCTACTTTTACATAGGGAGTTGATATTTCATTTGAGTTCAACTTTTTCCATGAAATTATTATAGCAAAATATTAATCAAACTTCTAGATAGACGAGTGTCATGCGCTGATCTTTCGGTTCAAACAATGTGACTTGGAAGTCATATGTCTTGCCGAGCTCCAGAGTCTTCTTGAGCTTCTCTTCGGAACCAAAGCTTGAGTTGTGGACGAGTCCCGCCACACCTTGCTTGATAGAGATAAGGGCGCCGTGCTTGTTGAACTTGATCACTACACCAGAAACGATATCACCTTTTTTGAGTGTACTTTCGAATTCATGCCACGGATTCTCCTTAAGAGCCTTGATGGAGAGGGAAATCTTGCCATCTTTTATTTCTATGACCTTGGCTTTGACTTTATCGCCAACCTTAAACATCGCTCTTGGATCTTCTACAAGACCCCAATCAATTTCAGAAATATGCACAAGACCTTCCAAGCCTTCCTCAATTTTCAAGAACACACCGAAATCCACGATACCGGCAACACTACATTCAAGCTCATCCCCCACATGGTACTTTCCGATAATTTCCTGGCGTTCTTCAGGGTTGTTGTCTTTCTCGGAGAAGATAAGCTTGCCTTCCTTTGGCAATGCAGAAATCATAACCACATTGATGCGTTTACCGACGAGCATTTTGAGTGCTTTCAATATCTTGTCTTTATCAGAGTCTTCAACACGAGGATAATGCTCGCTCTTGAGTTGTGATGCAGGAAGGAATCCTTGAATGCCTTGCCACTCCAAAATAAGTCCGCCCTTGTTGGCCTCTTTAATAGTAAGCTCAAGTGGGATTTTAGACTTGATTGCTTTGTCGGCTTCGCTCCAGATAAGGGCTTGCTTTGCCTCTTTGAGCGATAGTTCTATGTATCCTTCATCGTTATCAGTAGATACTACTTTTGCTTTGACGACATCACCGATGTTTACCTTCTTGATAATATCTTTTGCATTGATAAACTCACGTCCGTAAATGATACCTGTACCGAATGGAGCGAGATCAATATAGACAGATGATTTCTGTATAGAAATCACTGGGCCTTCGACAAGCGCATCAACAGCTGGGGGTAGTTCCGCCTTATCAAGCATCTTACCGACGCTCGAGAGCTCAATCTTGGCATTCTCGGCGATACTTGTAACTATATCACTTTCTTTTGTTTCGTCTTTTTTCATAATTAAATTTGTGCCCTCTGAGCACAATAAAAACCGCACTTTATCCCGAACAATCGAAGAGGGCATTTACCCTGAGCGAAGTTGAATGGGTTGCGGCACAGTTTGAGGTTCTCAATGATTCTTGGCCTTCCAAGTAAACATAAAGGGTTACTCTCAATCTGGGCTTATAATGCAGTAAATATACTACAGAAAGTTATATTTAGCAAGCAGATCATTTATTGACTTTAACTAGTAGTTAGGTTATATAATGTAGATAAGTGAATTAACCCAATCTTCTAACCCAAAATTTGTTATTTTATGAACTTGAACCAAAAAACGGACTATTCCGTGAATGCCTTTAATGTACCATGCTCTTTAATGCAAAAAGCCTGTGATAAGAAAATTCTTGAATTGCAGAAAGACTTAGCTTACAGCATCCTTGTCTTTAGAGATGAAATCAAAGATTTGGCTGCTTCAGGTAAATTTTTGTTTAAGACTATTGTACGAAGTGCAGCCTATAAACTGGTGGCCATTTTTGAATGGCATGCTCATATGGCCGCAGAATTCCGCCAATACTTTGGCGTTGGAATAGGTAAGTATAATATTACTACACCACCAGAAGAAAAAATTTACGAGCTGGTATATGAAATGGCATACCAACCGTATTTAAACTGACCATTTGGAAGGTGGCTAAACCGGGAACTCTCAATATTTATTTGATTAAATAAGTATGAGGGTTCTTTTTTTGTCCAAAATCTGCTATAATGCATGCATGATTATCACGTATTTGGGCAAGCAATTCTTCAAAATTCAGCAAGGAGAGTTGGTAATCGCAATGAACCCTATTAGTAAAGATTCCAAGGAGTCTGTATCTCGTTTTGGCTCAGTGATCGCTCTTTCTACCACAAATCATCCTGATTACAACGGATTTGACTTGGTGTCTCATGGCGAAACGGTTCCTTTTGAAGTCAAAGGCCCTGGCGACTACGAGATCAAAGACATTTTTATAAAAGGTATCATGACCGAGACTGAGCTTGGCGGCCTGCCTGCGCAGGCAGGAAAAAAATATATCAATACGATATACACGCTTACCATAGAAGGCATATCAATCTGCTTCCTGGGTTGTGTATCAGAAGGGAAGTTGAGTTCTGATGTGGCAGGAGAAATTGAATCACCTGATATATTGTTTGTGCCCATAGGCAATAAAGAACTCCTTACACCAGCCGAGGCATACAAGCTCGCAGTATCACTTGAGCCGAAAGTTATTATACCGATGGAATACGACCAAGCGACACTGAAGAGCTTTCTTAAAGAAGGCGGACAAGAGAAAGTATCACCAATCGAAAAGCTCACAATTAAAGCCAAAGAGCTCGTTGGCCGTGAAGGTGAAATAATAGTTTTATCGTCGTAGATTATTATAACTATTTTTTAAAATAATTATGAATTCATATATAAGAAAGTTACAATCAAAAAACGAAGTTGCTCGCAAGCAGATTTTACTTGGTTCTATGGTCGTATGCATGTCTTTAGTCATTGGCGTCTGGGTGTATAATCTCACTGACCGGTTTAGCAGTGAAACTGTCGCAAGTAAACAAGAAGATAATCTGCAGCCTTTTAAACTCTTTGCGAATTCCATTTCAAGTACCTATGACGACATAAGCGCAAGCGTCGGAAAGACATCATCTAAAGACGCGACTGATGAAACATCACAAAAGCAGATAGATCTTATTGTTGTAGAACCAAAAGAAAACCAGTAACATGCCAAAAGAAGAGCCAAAAGTACCTGCCCGATCTGATGATCATTCAGGCGGGGATCATCAGAATGTTGTTTCGGTAAATATCAGTACTGAAATGAAAGAGTCATTCATCGACTACGCGATGTCGGTTATTACTGACCGCGCGCTTCCTGATGTGCGTGATGGACTCAAACCAGTACATCGTCGGATTCTCTATGCGATGAACGAAATGGGCCTTACATATCAGGGTCGTTTTCGTAAATCAGCCACAGTTGTCGGTGAAGTGCTCGGTAAATATCATCCGCACGGTGATGTGGCGGTCTATGATTCCATGGTAGGTATGGCTCAAGACTTTTCATATCGCTATCCGCTTATATTTGGTCAAGGTAACTTCGGTTCTATTGATGGAGACAATGCAGCAGCGATGCGTTATACGGAAGCTAAGATGGCTCGCCTATCATCACAGCTTTTACTTGATCTTGAGAAAGAGACAGTCGACTTCCGTCCAAACTACGATCAGACTCGCAAAGAGCCGACGGTTCTCCCTACTGCAGTTCCGAGCTTATTGCTCAATGGTACGCTTGGTATCGCTGTTGGTATGGCGACAAATATTCCTCCGCACAACCTATCTGAAACAATTGATGCTACTATTCACTTGATTGAAAATAAAGACGCTACTACGGAGGATTTGATGGAATTTATCAAAGGTCCTGATTTTCCGATGGGCGGAATTGCATATGGCCAAGCAGATTTGCTCCATGCCTATTCGACTGGTAGAGGCGGAGTAGTCACTCGCGGTGAAGCGGAGATCGTAGAGGCAAAAAGCGGAACATTTCAGATTATCATCACCTCCATCCCATACCGCGTAAATAAGTCAGCGCTTATAGAATCCATCGCGGCGCTTGTGCAAGAGAAAAAGCTTGAAGGCATAAAAGGTCTTCGTGACGAATCGACCAAGGATATTCGTATCGCTATTGATCTAAAGTCTGGAATTATTCCTGAGAAAGTACTCAATTATATCTATAAACATACGCAGCTTGAACAGTCGTTTAATTTCAATATCGTCGCTCTCGTAGATGGCGTACCGCAAACCTTGTCGCTTAAGAGCCTGCTTTCCGAGTTTATTAGCCACCGAGTGGTTGTTGTCCGTCGTCGTACCGAATATGATCTGCGTAAAGCCAAAGAACGTGAGCATATATTGCTCGGATTGAAGAAGGCGCTCGATCATATAGATAAAGTCATCTCAGTTATTCGCGCATCCAAAGATACTGCAACCGCTAAAGCAAACTTGATGAAGGAATTTAAGTTCTCCGATCTCCAAGCGATCGCAATACTTGAAATGAAGCTTCAGAAACTTGCCGGACTCGAGCGCAAGAATGTGGAACTCGAGCTCAAAGATAAGCAAGAATTAATCAAAGAACTCGAAGCGCTCCTTGCCAGTCCAAAGAAAATGCTTACCGTCATTTCTACAGAACTTAAAGATATTAAGGAGAAATATAGTGATGAGCGTCGCACACGCATCGTCAAGGGTGGTGTTAAAACTATCAATGAAGAAGATCTTATTCCAGAAAAGGAGTCAGTTCTTGTGTTCACTAAGGGTGGCTACGTCAAGCGTACCGATCCTGGAGAGTATCGCACTCAAAAGCGCGGCGGTGTGGGGGTGATAGATATAGAGACAAAAGAAGAAGACTTTGTCATAATGCTCACTACTGCAAGTACTCATAGTGACCTTTTGTTTTTCACTAACCGCGGCAAAGCCTATCAGATTAAAATGTACGATATCCCTGAGGGTAAGCGCGCTACGAAAGGCAAATCTATTATGAATTTCCTCTCACTTGAAGGAGATGAGAAGGTGACATCCATACTTCCGATAGATAAGGAAGCAAAGAAAACAGTTGAACACTTGATGATGGTGACATCGATGGGCGTGGTCAAAAAAGTTGCCGCTGAGAGTTTCAAAGATGTCCGTAGAAGCGGCTTGATCGCGATCAAGCTCGAGAAGGGAGATGAACTTCAGGCTGTACTCGCTATCTCAAAAGGAGATGATGTTATGCTTGCGACAACTCTCGGCCAATCAATTAGGTTCAGAGAATCCGACGTACGAGAAATGGGTCGTGCCGCCGGAGGTGTACGCGCTATCAAGCTTTCAAAAGGGGATTTCGTCATCGGTGTCGATAACATTCCGAAAGGTGAGACTGCTTTAGCTCTCCTCTCACTTTCTTCTAATGGTCTTGGTAAGAAAACAAATATTAAAGAATACAAAACTCAAAAGCGCGGCGGCTCAGGCATTAAAACTGCCAAAGTGACCCCAAAAACAGGAAAACTAATTGTTGCCAAAATTGTCGGAGACGAGAACGAGATCATAGCTGTGTCGCAAAAAGGCCAAGTGATACGTGTGGATCTCAAATCAATTCCTACATCTGGCAGACAAACTCAAGGTGTTACCATCATGAAGCTCCGCCCAGGCGATAGCATCGCTTCGATAACTTGCCTTTAGCTTCTAATTAAGAGCTATGCTAGTAGCTAAGAGCTAACCCATGATATAATTAAATCATGTTTGCAAATCCTAAACAAAATGTCGCCGCGCTTGGACTTATGGAAGGTATGCGTGTTGCTGACTTTGGGGCAGGAACTGGATTTTATACAAAAGAAGCATCTCTTAAAGTGGGAACGACAGGCCGAGTATATGCAATAGAAATCCAGAAAGACATGCTCAAAAAATTGGATGCTGAACTGAAAGAATTAGGAATAACGAATGTCGATGTTATTTGGGGTGATATAGAATGTGAAGGAGGCACCAAATTGAAAGAGCATAGTATAGACAGAGTCATTGTTTCTAATGTCCTTTTTTCGGCATCAGATAAACTTGGTCTAGTAGATGAAGTAAAAAGAGTACTGAAACCCGGTGGTAAAGTGCTTGTTGTTGACTGGAAGGAATCTTTCAGTGGCATGGGTCCAGCTAGAATGTATGTCGTAAAAGAATTAGAGGCCAAGGAATTGTTTACACGTCGAGGGTTCAAATATCTCGAAAACATTTCTGCCTCGGCTCATCAGTATGGTATAATTTTAATGCATGAATAACTTTCAGACAATCGTGGTCGCAATCTTTTTAGCCTTCTTTGTATTTGCAGTTATGATATTTTCCGGAATTTTAAAAATCGGAGGATCGTCGAGTACAAGCACTACTCTTTCGGGTAAGGTTGTAATCTGGGGGACGTTTGATAGCAGTTCAGAACTCAATAAGGTGTTCTCTGATATGGTAGGAACCAACAGGGATTTGAATGTGAGCTATGTCAAAAAACCACTTTCTACATACCAACAAAACCTGATTGAAGCGTTTGCCTCTGGCACGGGTCCTGATCTTTTCTTTATAACTCCGGATATGATTCTAAAAAACAAAGATTTCATTTATAATATTCCTTATGCGAGCTATCCAGAGAAAACATTTCGCGATACGTATATTGATGGAGCAAATATTTATTTAGGAAAAGACGGATTGATAGGCTTTCCAGTTGTTGTTGATCCTGTAGTACTTTACTACAATAAGGACATTCTTTCCAATGAGGGCATCGTCTCTCCGCCAGCATATTGGGATGAGCTCTTTAATTTTGTTTCCAAACTCACAAAAAAGAAAGATGATGGTACTGTACTACAGAGCGCTATAGCCCTCGGGCGATACGAGAATATAACAAACGTCAAAGACATACTCGCTACGCTTCTTCTACAAAGCAACAATCAGATTGTTGCCCTAGGAAGCAATGGCTCGTACTCGTCAGTACTTAACGGAAATAACGCCTCGCTTCCAATTTCACCTACAGAACAGATCTTTGAGTTTTTCATAAAATTCTCTAACCCATCAGATGCCGCCTATTCATGGAGCAGGGCGCTCCCGAATTCTACTGATATGTTTACCGGAGGTAGGCTTGCAATGTATCTTGGTCATGCAAGCGAATTGTTCAAGATAGAATCAGTTAATCCAAATCTTAGTTTTGATGTCACAGATGTGCTGCAAACCCGAGGCACCAATACCAAACGTACCTATGGTACTATATATGCGGTGGCGGTTAACAAGAAGTCTGCCAACCTTGCGGGAGATTTCGGTGTGGCTACACTTCTGAGTGCAGGGGATACAGCCAAGAATCTGGCAGCCGCAGTCTCTCTTCCACCAGCATCACGTGCGCTTCTCTCTACCAAGCCTACTGATCCTTATCTTTTTACATTCTTTAACTCTGCTATTATTTCTCGAGCGTGGCTTGATCCGGATCCAAAGGGAAGTGATGAAATATTTGGAGAGCTCTTAGATAACATCGTGTCTAACAAGCTTTCAGTAGAAGATGCATTAGGTAAAGCAAGTAACCAATTGGATTCCATAATTAAGAAATAATATGTCTTTCAATAAAAAATTGCTCGGATATATCGTTGGGCTTGTCCTTATCATTAGCCCGATTGTGCCACTAGGTATAGCTCATGCCGCGGGCTTGGTTCCCGAGTGTGGCAAGGTTATCCAAGTACCCAAGGTTGATTCGACGGGTAAACCTGTCCTTGAAAAAGGGGAACCAGTCATGGAGAGTGTGGTCGCGAAGCAGTGTGACTTTGGATTCCTCATGGGACTGATAAATAACGTTATCGATTTTCTAATTTTCGTTATAGCACCGGTACTTGTAGCTCTCATACTAGTCTATGCTGGATTTCAATTGATTACTTCAGGAGGTAATTCTGAAAGTCGCTCCAAAGCCAAAAAGATGATTATGCATGCAATTTTTGGCTTTATCATAGCGTTAGCCGCATGGCTCATAATACATACGATTTTTTCTATCGTGAATGCCGATCCTTGTTTAAATTGGCTTGGCAATGAAATACCTGATTGTTAAGTGACTACTATTAAATAATAAGTGTTATAATGTGCATATGAATATACTTAGAAAAAATAAATATCGTCTACTTTCAATAATAGCGAGACATAGTTTTGTATTTATTGTTACTGGTTCATTATTCATTGCAAATATAGTTCTTGCAGCGAGCCCTGTCATTATGAGTTATAAAGCGGATAAGACTACACTCACTATTACGCTTACCAATGTAGCTTCTACTAAATACAATGTAATGGGCGATCTATATACATCAACAGGAGGAAAAAAGGTCCAGACAATTGTATTTGGCGATATGGATCCTAAACAAGCAGTAACTAAAAAAACTATCACTCTTGATCCAGGGTCGTACGATCTTGAAGTTCAAGCGTTTCCATACATTAATGGAGTTGTTTCAATTAATCCAGAAAAAGTACCGTTTAGATATGCTCGTACAGCTGGAGCTACAACTGGTAATGGCACAATTCCTCCAAACAACGGCACTATTCCACCAGATAATGGTACCATCCCTCCTGGAAATGGTACTGATGTTAAGATAAACTCCGGCATCAAGAATCCTCTAGGCCCGAATCTTCAGGACATTCCTTCTTTTATAAGAGCTATAATTGATTTCGTCCTTCTTATCGGAATACCGATTGTGGCACTCGCCATTATTTACTGTGGTTTTCTTTTTGTAACCGCTGCCGGCAATTCCGAGAAACTCAAGAAAGCAAAACAAGCCCTCCTTTATACTCTCATCGGCGCAGCTCTTTTGCTTGGTGCTTTTGTGGTAGCAGACGCTATTAAAGGAACGGTCGACGAAATTAAAAGCACGACGTAATATATTATGAAAGACTGCCAAACAATTGATTTAAACACCTTGGGTAATATCTTCAACTGGGCCAGCTGTACGCTCGTCCAATCAATAATCCCTCTTCTTTTGACGCTTGCCGTTGCCGGATTCATATGGGGGATTATCCAGTATTTCCTGAATCCTGACAATGAAGAAAAGCGCAAGAAAGGCAAGAGTTTTATGATCTGGGGGTTGATAGCCTTATTTGTCATGATAAGTATTTGGGGGCTGGTCGGTGTTCTTACGAGCACCTTTGGCATCAAAACTCTTATTCCACAGCTTTCTCAGTAAAGCTTGCTAATTTAGGGCTCATTTGTGATATAATAATCATGTAAAACAGTGTGTTCCTATCATTGCCTGCGGTCGCGGGTTCAATGAATATTATTAAAAAGTCGTTATTATTATAGATAATTTATCATGAAGAAATTCATTTCAATCGGTGCTATAACAGCTGTCATAGCCCCACTCAGTGTTTCAGCGGTAACATTTTTCGATATTATCAGTACTACAGCTAATATTCTAAACAGAATAATTCCTGTACTCATTACTCTTGCCGTCGTCTATTTTATCTGGGGTGTCATACAATACACTCTTTCAACCGATGAGGAGAAAAAAAAGAAAGCCCGCGGCATGATCATCCAGGGTCTTATCGGACTCTTTGTCATCTTGGCTTTCTGGGGTATCATTGCAGTCTTCCAAAGTACATTTGGTGTTACAGGTGCGAGAGTCAATCAGAGTGATATACCATGTGTCCCTATCCCATCTGCTGGCATACTCTGTCCATAATATAATAGGGAACTTTATGGATTTCCAGTTCATTCCGGTTGCAGAGGCAAGCGTGAAAACGCTTATGATGAGTATCAATAGGGTTATCATCAACCCGATTATTCTCTTTCTCTTTGCATGTGCCTTGACCTACTTTCTTTATGGAGTAGCTCAGTACTTTCTTTCGCCCAATAGCGAGGAAATCCGGAAGAAAAGCAAATCTCATATGCTCTGGGGAGTGATCGGACTCTTTATTATGGTGGCAGTATTTGGGATTATGAATATAATCTTGGATACCTTGGGTGTAAAGAATATTAAGATAAACAAAAATAGCGGGGACTATACTGTTGATGGCACCACTCCTCCCACTACCAATGTTCCTAATTCACCTAACACCGGCCAAGATATATTCACATCTAGTGGTTCGCTTACACAGACCCCAGGGATTGCTCCTAGCACACCACAGTTGCCGGCTAGCACGTATACAACAAATCCATTTACAAAGGTCTATATACAAAAACCAACAGTTTGCTGGCAGGCAGTAGTCACAGCAAGTGATAGTACTGAGTATAAAGCCCTTCAAATCATACGAGCTGATGCCAGAGCCAAATATATAGCAGCAAGCGGTATTGCGCCTGCTGACCGTCTAGACTATCCTCATGTCTATGATAGGAAGACTATGTACGATCCATCAACCAAGCTCTACTATGTCTGGTGGGATGTCCGAGGACCCTTGGGCGCTGGTACTGTCAATGACTGTAATCTGGCTGAAGTTACTGCGCCGGAAGTACTTCCAACTCCAGCTGATCGAAGTACAAAGCCGAACCCACTCGTTAACAGCTATGTATCTGATTCCACGTACTGGCGTGTAGTGGACTCGGGAGTAGACAAAGATCTCAGCAAAGCTCGTGGAAAAGCTATAAGAAATGCTCTTATTGAGATTGCAAGGCTGAAAGGCCTTACCAGTACTTCTACGCTCTATGACGCGGGCGCGCTTTCTCTTGAAGAACAATATTATACCCAATCTCCACCGGTAACAGGCAATTTCGATTATTGGATTGCTATACAATATAAAAAATAAGTGGATATAAAAAAGAAGCGCTTGCGGTAAGACCGTGCGCTTCTTTATTTTATAACTCTAAAAGATCAAATTAATTTACATCAATGCATCAGCATCAGTTCGTACGATAGCTCCGCCTCTGACAATAAGCATTTTAGCTCGACCCAATTTAGCAAATATCAAATCACTCGCTTCTTTTAATTCTTTGTGAGTAAATTTGTAACCTATTGGGTATTTGGACATATACTTCGCCAGCTCACGATCATACTGAGCGTTGAAATTGTCGGTAGCTTGATCGGCTGATTTGACAGTCAATGATAGTGATGGGAATTCTATGCCGTAGTCATTTTTATCCTCCACGAAAATAGGATCGTTGAGGATACTCTTGTGTAAATCTTTTCCATGAATCTGAGACCAGAATTCTTTCCTTCCTCCCAGCCTAACATTGGCTCTGTCAAGCATGTTACTGAAAATTACTTCATTCTCTTGTCTATTCTCATCTAATTTTTTGAAGTTAGTCATTTGCCAGTTATGTTTACCTACTCTCCATACGCCGCTTAATCTCATCTCTATTAGTTTGCCTTTTCTATCGGCGCAAATAGTGGTAACGATTATTTCATCTTCTTCAACACTAATTGTCTGGCTACCAATATCGAAATGGAAAAGATAAAAGCCGAACCGGGTTGTTCCGGTGATCCACACTTCAGTTTCTTCACCGAAAATGTCAATGAGATGCCTCTTTCTCCTCGGTGGAGAAATTAGCTTTGATCCATATACTGCTCCAATGCTTACAGCAAGGAGTCCAAAGAAAGCTACGAGATCTACTATATGAGTTGTTTCAATTTTACTCTGTATCCTTCCGTACAGGACGAAGTACAGGATTATAAACAGCAGGAATGATATCAAAACTGCTGTCAGATAGTTACTCCATTTATGGAAAACTATCTCTTTGGCTAATTTTTTCATAATTCTTAGTGTTTTTTGATTTTCATCGGTGTGAAAATGAGTGTCATTGTTGTGGTCGCATCATTTAATGTGCGGAATTCAAGAAGCGAATTTTCGATTGATTCCTCGGCCTTATACAGACCAATGTTTGCAGATTTATTTGCTTCGCTTTCCACTAATTTATCATTACTTTTCCGTATCTGATACGGCTGATTACATACAAATGATACATAATATCCGTCCCGGATTATTTTCTTTTCTGAAAATGATCCATTGATCTCAAAGGTTTGAGGATCAATTGGGGGATAGGTATCAAATGTTTGTTGTACTACAGTAGTAAGTTGTTTTTTCAGAGTATCTCTCCTGGTCGTTTTTTTACCAGGTATTGATTGTAAAATAATAATTAAAATTACAATTACTACCATTAGTAGCACAAGGCCTCCATAACTTTTTTTGTCAGGGGTTGCAGGTACTGCTGCATGATGAGTAGGTGTTCCAGTTGTTGTAGCTGGAGTTGTTGCAGGTGTCATAAGTTTATTTTTTGTTTTTAATTTGATTGTTTACGAGAGTAGCTCTAACCTTCGCAAAAAGGGAAGCCGAAAACTACTCTCGCAACAATCTCGAAAACAAATTTTGTTAAAGATCCACTCCTATCTTTGAACAATAGCATAAATAAGCCCAAAAGTCAAGGCCTTTCGACTTGAATAGAGCTATATAATATAAGCTAAAATCTGTGATCCTAATATTAGTGCAAATTGGAACCCGATTATTGGTAGTATAAGCGTATTTTCACATTTTTATCTCATAGATCAGAATTATCACAATTTTACAACTAAGATAAATACGCATGATTTGATATAATTGTCTCATGAAGAAAAAACTACTCCTTAACTGGGTATACTACCCACCCGTCGGGCACGCAGTTGAAGCATTAAAACTTGCCAAGGGTTATTCGCTCGCTAACAAAAATCTTGATGTATATTTGTTGCTCAATGCTAATACGCCGACAGAACTCGCAGACGCATGTCCATGGATTAAGAAAACATATTCCATTTCAACGGATGAGGTTTTCAAGGACGGAGAAAAGGCAAAATGTCTTCAAAGGATTCCCAAAAATTGGGATTATATAAGTACTGATAATCGAGCGGGTCGACTGGTAAAAGTAAGCGACAGACCAGAGTTAGTAAAAACTCAAGAAGTGTTACATAAAATATTTGTTGCCAAGATTGCAAAGGGCTATGTTAAGCAAAACGGAGACAATGAAGGTAGTATTCTACCGGCTGTATCAAATCAAAAAATTACCCTTCCTATTCCAACAAAAGCAAAAACATTCACAAAGAAGTTTAAGCATCGTGGCCCTACAGTTGTAATCATGCTTGGAGGCGCTAAAGGATTAAGGCAAAGTCCGTCTGTTGAAATGTGGCTTAAAATCTGTTTGGCATTAGAAAAGGCAATACCAAATCTTAAAATTTACTTTACGGGTATCACCAAAAGTGACCATCATAGAACTTTCACAAAAGATTTTACTTTGAATGATATAGACTATTTGGTCAAGCATCTTAAAAATGCGGAGTCTGCATACAATATCGGTCTATGGAATCAGATAGCGTTAATAGAAAAATGCGATATATTTCTTTCCCCACATACTGGTTTTGCATTTCTTGCTTTTCTTGTTGATACGCCATGGTTAGAAATTGCTACCTGTCGTTGGCCATTATATTTCCTAAATGATGTTCCATTTTACTCGGTTCTTCCTAAGTGTAATTCATACCCCTCTCTTGATAATAGAACCAAAGAATGTGACAGGCTCTTGAGAGAGGGTAAAAGAGTGGCTTGTGTTGCAGATGATCTTATTGAAAAAAAGATTCCAGAAATCGTTAAAGGTGCAAAATTGCTTCTTGATAAAAGTTTTACCTATAACAAGGCGATTAAATTACATCTTCGAAACATAAGAAAAGATTACGACGTACACAACTTCCCATCTTTTGGAGGGTTAAATAGTAAATAAAATTTCTTTGTGAGCTATGGGGACCGCGAGTACGCTTATCGAACCTTACAGGTACTAATCTATGTGGTCACAAGTTACTAAGTATAATTTTCGCTTTGCTCAAATTCTACGTAAGTACTCGCGACCCCAACTCGGCAATTTTTCTTCTGAAAAATTATACCTGCGTTTTCACACATACTTAAAAACCTGCAGCAGTGCAGATTTTTAAGTATGTGTGACCTTAATGATACCAGACTCAAAACCCTATGTAAACTTCTTTAAGGAGCTGGAAAAGATAATCTCTAACTTTGAAAAACCTTTAAATTACAGGGTTATCCAACAAGAACTACTTCCAGTCTCTTCCCTTAATGGTATTTAAATGTTAGGAATTAGAAGTTGAATTTTAAAGTGTTGTAATATCTACTGGATTATCTTTAATTTTTTTATATCCATCTTCTATGGCTTTTAAAACTTTTAAAACCCCTTCTTTCTTTGCTAGGTTATCTATCTCCTGAATATTTGAAATATTTGCTTTATCAGCTTCAACTTGTAGTAACAATAACTGACCCCTTAATATTTCATTGTTGTTAATTACTCTGTTCCAATGATTGCGAACTTGTTCTCTCAATTTAATCAAAAATTCTTTTCTCTTATCTTCGGATAAAGTTGAATCATTTAAGTATGCTTTAAATTCTTGAAATATATAATGCCTTAGATATTCGTTTAGTTTTTGATATTCTGCCCAAGATTGAATTACCCATATAATAAGGGTTTGGTTATCAAAAATTGCCAATTTTAGATTTCCATAATCTGGGGCAACTTTTACATCTTGCATTTCCAGAAAAATATTATTTAAAATTTCTTTTTCAATCTCTTTCCCTCCAAAATTTCTTTCTAGAATATCTAGTGCACTAATTACTTTTGTAAAGTTAAAATAACAAGCCTGAGAAACTGATTCTGTGACTTGCATTACTCTACCTATACCATCTTCAATATATGTTTTTCTTACTTCTTCTCTTTGCCGTTGTTTTATGTATTGATTGAAAGTAAAAAAATATGTAAAAAAGCTTGTAAGAATTGCTGTACTAACCACTATAATAGGGCTTGCTGTTTCCATCTTTGTATTTTACCATAATTTTACATAAAGAAACATCTAGAGAATTCATCCTTAAGCATTTATTACGTCAATAAGTTCTGAGTCAAAAATACTATTCAATGTTCCTTTTTGATTTGCCTTTTCAATATATTCTACAAACAAGTCTTGCGATGATTTACCTTGTAATTGAGCAAAGCCTTCTAAAATTTCTGTGCAATCTACAAGTGCCAAATGTGCTTCTGTTATGTAATCGCTTGTCATTTTGTCTATCAATGCATGTCCAAATTTTGCATTTTTACCTTTTGAAAAAATAGCTAATTTCTTTGTCTGCATTACAGACAATATCTCTGTTTGTATAACTTCAACTGTCTTATTTAGAACCTCAGAAAGCAACTCTAAGTTAAATATATATGAATCAATGGAATATTTATTTAAGTGGATAAACCTTGGTTCTCCTGGAAAAGGATTACCCTCATTGTCTCCATCAACAACATAATAGCCATGTTCTTTCCAAGCACTACTTTTATCTTTTGATAGTCCATAGAAACTTTTTACATTTGCAGAGTTTCCACACTTAACTGTTGAGATTACTTTACCTAGCTTTTGAGCAATAGTATCAATAACAAATTCATGCATTTTATCTTCAACAAAGAAAGTCTTAGAAGTAGGAGCAACAACATTTATGGTTGCTGCTAATTCTCCTACAATAGCTTCACGCTGAGCATCAGAAATATCACTTTGATATTTTATAACTACATCTTCCCAAACCAAAAACTTCGCCTTTTCATAAAATGGTTCTTCAAAGATAGTACGTGAGTGAGTAACTGTAATAATTTGCTTATTGTGATTTACACAGAACCAATCCAAAAATTGGAATAATCCTTTTTCTAAGTTCCAGTTTAAATGTATTTCAGGCTCATCAATTAAATAGATATTATATTTTCCCTTTGAAGTATAAATGTTAAATATCAAAGACAGAACTTCCTGTTGTCCACAACTTAATTTATCTAAACTAAGGGGAGAGCGGTTGCTGATTTTAAGGTTTATATCTGGTCTTCCAGACACGGAATCCCAACTTGAAACAAAGGAGTACTCAGGAAAAACCTTTTGTATAAGATTATTAAATTCAGTAGTTACCTCATTCATCTTTCCAATTTGCTCTCCACCGTCTTTGCATTTTTCATCAAAATATAAAATAAATAACTCTCCAAATGATGGATATGCTTCAAAAGTATTATCGTTAATTGCTCTATTTCTTAATTCCTCAAGCTGCGTATCCATCGTTTTGCTTATAGAACGGAGATGTGAAAAAGTATTATTTATAGTCTTCTTTTCTGAATTTCTCTTTGGGCTAAGAGCGTAAATACTGAGTTGGTTTGGTAGTGTTATATCTGAAATGTCAGAAAGTAAAGTTAAATTGCTATTATTACCTCCTGCAAATTCTTTAATTTTCTTTAATACCGTTGTTTTACCAGTTCCATTTTCTCCGCTCAAGATATTTAAGCCCGCTTCAAATTCCAGAGTCTGGTCTAAAGCTCCTTCAAATTCAGTAATTTTTATTGATTTAATGTATGAAGACATAATTTGCATTATACACCAATAAAGCCTATTTAAAAGTCCAATTTAAGGTTTGATACTTTTGATATAATTCGCAGTTTTGGACACCAGAGAAATTCTGATTAGACTGATATAATTAACACTTTTCAGACCCAAAAAGAGATTTGCTATATTTGCTATAAATACCACTTTTAGAGACCAGAAATGATTTTGGTAAATTTGTAAAATAAGCAGTTTAGAGGAATATCCTAGAATTAGGTTAATTTAGGTATATATACCAAGTTTTAGTAGCAAAAAAGATTTCGCTTAATTTGCTTAATACACACTTTTTGAGGTCTTTTTAAATTAGGTTAATTTGGTTTATTTAACACTTTTCAGGGGTCTTTTAAAAGTAGATAGAATTAGATAGAATCAACAGTTTCTAATCACAATAAAGTTGAATTTTATCTTTAGCTGATTTGATTTTTTTGTCAATTTGGCTTCCTTCTGTACGGTACTTATTTTTTATTGCGTCTATGTCTTTTTGCAATTTTATTCCGTTCTTCATATAATCAGCAATTTCCTTTGCTTGCCGTTCTCTTAAATCAGTTACTTTTTCACCAGTAGAATTAATGAATTCTTTTGCTTCCTCACATTCTTTATCTTTTGAAAAGACTGGTACACTTTTTAATGATTCAATCTCTTCTTTTTGTGTTTGCACTTGTTGTTGTAAAGCCTTTAGTTTTTCTATCTGTAATTTAAGTTCTTGGTTTTCTAACTCCAGTTGTTTAATCCGTTTCTGTAAAGCAGGGTCTTGAACTGAAATAGTCTGAATAACTGGCTTCTCTACTATTTTTTCAATAACTTTAATTTCTTTAGGTTTTGTTTCAATTACTGAGGTGGATTTATCAGTTGCTTGAATTAATGTTGGCTCAATAACATCTATAGCTTGTTTGGAATCTTTTGACCAAGAAAAAGGATTCCACCAAGAAGCAAAAGTAATTGAAGGGGTTATTAATACTGCTAAAAATAAAATTGTAATATATTTTTTCATAAAGATTCTTTCTGCGTTTTAATAATAAGCCCATGGTAAGACGCAAAAAGCCTACCACATAGGTGAGAGCTTTCGCTCCCCATATCCGTTTCCAGATATGACCAGTCAAGGCAACCCTATATGATAGGTTCTTTATGCTTGACTGGTTTTTTCACCATGCCTCTATTTCTAAAGGTTTAGGCTACTTTATATATTAAATTATGCTTTCATTTTACCTCTATTTACCTAAAAATCAAAGAAGCTTTGTTTTATTGCTTTTTGTATGTATTATTTAAGTATGAAAGAAAATAGCTTGACCCTACACCAAGAAGAGCAAATAGCTCTGTTGCTTAAAATGATTCAAGAACAGTCTGTACTATTTCCAACACAAGAGCCTTTGGTAGTGAAAATACCTTTTGATACTCTAAAAGAATCTTCTATTAATAAAGCTGAGGCAAGGCATTTTATTCAATATCTAAACCAGAATATAGGGGAAGTTAATCCTGAGTCAATATGGATAAATATTCTAAATGGAACAATTACTAAAATTGGGGATGAAATTGTATCCCAGACCAAAGAAGATATCAACCCTGTTTCAGGAGTTTACTTGGAAGATGATGAAGATTCATTGATTTTGGAAATATATAACTGGAAATTATTTTTAAAAAAAACTGAAACATTATTAAATATAGGCATTTATAAATCTAACCTAAAGTCATATTATATAAACAATGAAATTATTATTGGTAAAAGAAAATTAAAGATTTATCCAAATACAAATTATTCTTATTTCTGTGAAATCATGTTTAAACCAAAACCTAAAATACCTGTTAGCTATGGTGATATCTGGGAAACAATTAAAGGTGAAAAAGATGAATATACTAAAATGGGAGGGAGGGAGAAAAAATCAATTTCAAATTTGGTAGCTAATTTGAATAGGAAGTTAAAAATAAAAGGTATAAATCAATCCTTGTTTCGCCAACAAGAACCAGCAGTGTTTAGAAACTACTGAATTAGGATGAGTTAGGACCTTAAAAGAAACTCAAAGTATAGACTTCAAGAAGTCCCCAACAGGGGATTTTTTATGTTTAACACAGAAGAAGTCCAAAAAATAATAGAACACCTGAAAAGAATCAATTCAAAAGTTCCAGAACAGGATTTAGAGAAAACTGCCAAAAATCTATATGAACTGGCTTTATTCCTCGTCAGGCTACAGATTAAACAGCACTTTAAACCACCAAAACCACAGAATGCGGAGGATTTACTAGCGTCAGCAGGTAATTCCCCATAAATGTGGCTATTTGCCGTGCAAACCAAATTACAAGAACAATAAGCTCTTTAATTCCAGAACAAACATTTTGAGATTTTTGGGAAAAGAGTTTAAATTAACTAATAACAAATTTATGAAAATAAAACCTAAAATAGAAAAACCTAAAAATGATGTCATCTATGTGCGTGTGTCATCAAAAGAACAAGTTGAGAATTTTAGCTTAGACAATCAAGAAAAGTTCTCCAGAGAATTCTCTAAAAGAACTGAACATACTGTCTTAAAAGTATTTAGAGAAGAGGGAGAGAGTGCGAAGACGGAAAACAGAACAAGATTTCAGGAAATGCTGAGGTTCTGTGATAAGAACAAAAAACAAATTGACAGAGTTGTCATATACAAAGTTGATAGATTTTTCAGAAACGCTGGTGAACATCTTGCATTTAGAAGCTTTCTTAAAAAATTAAATATCTCTTTAGTTTCTGTAACAGAGGCTTTTGATGATAGTCCTAGCGGTAAATTGCAAGAAACAATGCTGGCTGCCTTTGCTCAGTTTGATAATGATGTCAGGTCTCAAAGAACTGGTGAAGGAATGAAAGCAAGAGCACTCAAAGGTTTATGGCCTAATGGTGCTCCTTGGGGATATGTAAATACAAAAGATAAATTAGGCAACAAAATTATTATTCCTCACTCAGAAAGAGCACCAGTGATAAAAATGATTTTTGAGAAGCATATCACGGGAAAATATAGTTGTAAGGAATTGGCAGGATTGGCAAATAAGTGCGGACAAAAAAGTAGGCATGGTATGAAAATAAGCAAGCAACTAGTCGCTAAAATCCTTAAAAACCCAATTTACTGTGGCAGAATTGTGGTTCAAAAATTTGGTGTTGATGTTGAAGGTAGCCATAAACCAATAATTTCTGTTGAACTCTTTAATGAAGCTAATGGTAGTGGTAATAAAAGAGGTGTGGCTGGAAGAAAGTTAGCTCGTAATAGGGATAGTCCTGACTATCCCCTGCGGGGTATAAAATGCAGTGGTTGTGGCAAGAGTATCTCTGGAGGAAAGACAAAAGGTAAAACCAAGTACTACCAGTATTATGGCTGTTTTTGTGGTGATTGTCCTAAGAGGACTGCTATACCAAAGAAAGATATGGAAGAAGAGTTTACTGAATTTCTTACAAAGATGACCCCTGATGATAAGCACTTTGATGTTCTCAAAGAGGCAATTAAACTTGCTCATAAAAATGAATTGAATTCTATTACTACCTCGGAAAAGAAAATTAACATGAGGATTGCAGAAATAAGAGACAAGAAAGATAAGTTGCTAAATCTAAGACTTGAAACAAAGATATCAGATGAAGACTTTTTACCAGCAAATGAAAAGTGCAAAATAGAAATATTGCAATTACAAAAAGATTTGAGTGAGTTGTCCTCTCCTGAACTTGAAATAGATAGGGTTGTTGATACAGGGGTTGAATTTCTAAAGCATCTTCCTGAAATTTGGGAAGACATCTATGTGAAAGACCTTAGAGTTTTAAGAACCCTACTTTTTCCTTCCAATCTCTATTATCACTATCCAACTATTAAAACTCCTGAATTATGTTGTGTTTACAACATAGAACCTGAATTTATGGATGAAGTGAATCGTTTGGTGACCCTACCGGGAATCGAACCCGGATTACCGGCTTGAAAAGCCGATGTCCTAACCGTTAGACGATAGGGCCATAACTAAACTACAATAACATAATAATTTTCAACTGTGCTACCTGTTACGGTTTGAAAAGCCCACATCCACTACATTCTAACTAGGCTAGACGATATAGGGCCAGTAATGCCTATATTACTTCATTTTTGGAAAAATCGCAAAAGATATATGAAATATGTTAGATTATACAATGGTCACACCTCTGGAATATTACCAAATAGCCTAACTGTTCAATCGGGTGACTTAGCTTTCGGATATCAAAGAGGGAATTATTATTACCTCATCGTTTTTAATGCTATAATTACATTCATGATTGACCCAACAAAAATAGACATGAATCAACTGCCCAAGAAGTTCTGCGATGGAGCTATTGGAGCATATGGCAAGGAATTCTTTTCCTTTGCTATAACTTCTGGCAACAGCCTCGACTCTTTTGCTGCTACTCCCCAGCAGATGAAGAGTATTGCTATATGGATAGATGGTCAGATCAAAAATTATGAGAGGCAATTCGGAGAAATAGATATGACACCGCCTCAGATTCAAAGCCCACTCCAAATTGCTGATTTAAAAAAGCCAGGATCTCAATAATGCTCTTCCAATAAAAAAACCTCTCCAGAATCTGGAGAGGTAACGATATACCCTGTTATGAAGACGGTAATCGTTTTTATTGGCTCAGAGAAAACTAAAAGATCAAATTTTTTAAAAAGGGCACTCTTGGTACTTGTCCAGGAAAAACACTGTGCCCTTTTTTAGATACACCAATTGCGAATTAAACTGTAGATTACACTATTTCTGTAGTTTTAACAAGCTCCGACGATTATTGATAATATAGTTCCAATTCTGTATAATGGCGGGCGGAAGCGTGGCTGAGTGGTTGAAGGCACCGCTCTCGAAAAGCGGCAGGGGTGAAAACTTCTCGTGAGTTCAAATCTCACCGCTTCCGCAAGCAATGCGCGGTTAGCTCAGTTGGTAGAGCGACCCCTTGACGTGGGGTAGGTCAGAGGTTCGACTCCTCTATCGCGCACAAAAAATTAATTACACTTTATGAATACCCAAATCCTAATACTGGCCGGTGGGCAAGGAAAAAGAATGAATATTGAGATGCCAAAAGCGCTAGTGCTTTTTAATGGTAAGCCGATAATTGACTATCTCATGCAAGCAGTTAAACATAGTGGTGTTGTAGGAAAACCTATTCTTGTCGTCGGATATAAAAAAGAAGAAATTATAAATCACTTGGGAACTGAAGCGACTTATGTAGTTCAAGAAGAACAACTTGGCACTGGTCATGCCGTAAGAGTTACTGAAGGAAGTATTCCCGAGTCTGTGGAACATATACTCGTGCTCTATGGCGATGCTCCTGCGGTTACAGGCGCTATGATTGCAAACCTGATAGCTGTTCACGCCAAAAGTAATTGCTCACTTACAATGGCGACTGTTACGGTACCATCGTTCGATGATTGGTACCAAGTTTTTTATAAACCGTTTAGTCGGATTGTTCGTGCAGAAGATGGGAAAATTGTCCGTAGCGTAGAATTCAAAGATGCGAGCGAATTTGAAAAAGAATTGAAGGAAGTAAATCCATGCTATTTTTGTTTCGAAAAGAAATGGCTCTTTGAACACTTGGCAAAACTAAAAAACGAAAATGCACAAAGTGAGTACTATCTAACAGATCTCGTAGAGCATGCAGCCGCTGAGAAAAGTATTGCATCTGTTGCTATAAGTCCAGAAGAAGCTCTTGGAGTGAATACAATTGAAGAATTAGAAAGACTTGAAACAATAGTAAATAAGTAATTACTTATTCTTATGCACCCAGATATAGAGATCTTCTAGTGCTTTTACCGCGTCGCCGGCTGCTATGTTATTCTGATGGTATCTGCCATTAGTACAGTCTCCAGCTGCCCAGATGCCAGGGGTCTTAGTCATCTGGGTCATAGGGTCTACAACGATTTTACCAAACGAGTCGATATCCACAATTCCTTTCATAAAATCTGTATTAGGGATCTGACCAATTTCGACGAATATACCAGTTGTCGGTATGGTCACTAACCCTCCAGAAATCTTATCTTTATAGGTAAGAGAGCTTACAAATTGAGGATCACCTGCCTGCACGGGCAGGCTATTTACTTCCGTTATTTCTGCATTGGTAATCGCTTTGAATTTCGGATTCTCAAATATTTTTTTGACTGTGATCTCATCTGCTCTGAAATCTGCACTTCGATGAACCATCGTCACGCTTTTACAATATGCCAAGAGCTGTGCCGCCGTCTCAAAGCCGGCATTGCCTCCGCCAATGACAAGAACATCTTGATCTGCAAAAAGGGGACCATCGCATGATGCACAGTAGGTGATCCCTTTGTTTTCAAATTTTTCAGCGTTTGTGACATCGAGCTTACGCCTGCCACTTCCTGTAGCAACGAGTAATGTCATAGTATCGTATGTCTTTCCAGATTCTGTAGTAATAGTAATAACTTTATCTTTCTTTTCTACTTTGGTAATCTTTTCTCCTTCTATGACATCAAGAAATGCCCCCTTGTAGTAAAGGGCGTGTTTTTTCAAATTCTCTCCAAGGTCTTTGCCAGATATTTCGGGCGTTCCAATCCAGTTGTAGATAAGTTCGGATACCACAGATTGGCCGCCGAATTCACTGGTGATCAAGGCAGTTTTTAATTGTTTACGAGCAGCGTAAACACTTGCTGCAGTACCAGCCGGTCCGCCACCCAAGATAATTAAATCGTACATTGTCACATTTTATACTAAAAATCAAAAATAGTCATCTTGTAGGAACTTGCACAAGCGCGACTGGCGCGAGCAGAGCAATTTTTCAACAGAAAAATATGCGTGTCCTACAAGATGACTATTTTTGATTTTGCTTATACTATTTTTTACGTCTCAAGAATGCTGGAACAGTGCTCCAGTCATCTGTATCATCTATGAATAGATCATCCTCTTTTTCTTTGCCGGTCTTTTTTATATAGTCAGAGTCTTTTCCTGTTTCCTTCGTGACTGCTTGGATGATATCTTCTTTTGTTGCTGTGGCTATAGTTTGATCACCTGTACGAGCTTGACTCTGAAAAAGTGAACGACGTGGCATGTCGGTAGGGAAACCGGTGGCAATGACGGTAACTTTCATCTCACCTTTTTTAAGCTTCTCGTCGCGGATAGTACCGAAAATGACTTTTGCATCTTTGTCTATGGATTCTGTAATTACTTTTGCGGCTTCACTTATCTCATGAATTGTCAGATCATCACCGCCGGATATTGCAAAGAGTACGCCTTTTGCACCAGAGATAGAAAGGTCAAGAAGAGGCGAGTTGATAGCAGCTAGAGCTGCTTTTTCAGCACGGCCATCGCCAGCTGCGATACCTACGCCCATCAGTGCTGAACCTGCATCGTGCATGACTGCACGAATATCAGCAAAGTCAACATTCACCATGCCTGGAGTAGTAATTAGTTCCGAAATTCCCTCAACTGCTTGCTTCAAAACTTCATCGCACATCGCAAATGCTTCACGGAAACCTACCTCTTTGCCAGAGATAATGATAAGTCTGTCATTTGGAATTACTAAAATTGCATCTACTTCATGTTCAAGAAGCGCCAATCCTTCATCGGCGAGTTTCATGCGCTGGTTACCTTCGAAAGAGAAAGGTTTTGTTACAACAGCAACAGTAAGTATGCCTTGTTCTTTAGCAGCCTGAGCAACAATAGGAGCTGCTCCTGTTCCTGTACCTCCACCCATTCCACATGCGATGAAAACCATATCTGCGCCTTTGATGACATCCTGGATCTCTGCCTTTGTTTCTTCGGCTGCACGCTTGCCGATTTCAGGGTTCATACCTGCGCCAAGACCCTTGGTAAGGTTCTTGCCAAGGTGGACTTTCTTTTCAGCGAAGGAGTTATGGAGGTCCTGAGTATCGGTATTCATAACGATAAACTCGACTCCTTTGACTTTGCAACTTATCATGTGATTGAGGGCGTTCTTGCCTGATCCGCCGATTCCAATAACCTTGATTCGAGCGAAAGATTCAACGTCTGTGGTGATTTTAGCCATATTTATGATAGGTGAATTACTGCTTTTAATAATATATCTTTTGTAGGTACATAATAGCAGAAATTTATAAAAAGGCTACACCTCCATTTTTTGACAAAAGAGAGTTTTATGGTAAAAGCTGAGACAATAAAGTTTTGAAAAATCCTTTTACTTGCTTTATATTATCTCCAATAGAACTATGGATATTGCTATTCAAAGATGAATCAGTAGCTGATAGCGCAAGTCCGTATGCGGTGTACCAGGAAGAATCACGAATTTTAAATTTATTGATAATTGCGCTGTCTACTGGTCCTACTCGTGCAGGAAGCTTCAGTTGAGTGCGTGCCAGTTCTTCTATACGACCGATGTGTGAACCACCACCAGTGATCACGACACCTGCAGGCAAAAGTTCACTGCGCCGTTGGCGCTTCAAGTGGTTGCCGACCAGTTCAAATATATCTGAAAGACGCGCTTCAATGATCTCATCCACTTTTTTCTTTGGATAGTCTCCTCCGGTAACAGAGCCAAGCTTGATACTCTCTGCCTCCTCCAAGGCGATCTTAAATCCGAGAGCAACATCTTTGGTAATGTCCATGCTGCCTATAGAAAAGACTTGAAGTGACATTAAAAGGTTATTTTCAAAGACTGCAATAGCCACTGTTTCGGCTCCTATATCGATAAGGGCGCACCCGGCAGCCCGCTGCTTGGTTCCAAGGAGCATAACGGAACTTGCAATAGGCGATGCGATAACATCTTCCACTTCTATTCCTGCAAGAGCAAGAGAAGTAATAAGATCTTCTATATTTTGCTTCAAGCACGTGACAAAGAGTGTTTTTATTTCAAGCTTCACACCTTTCATGCCCTCGGGTCGGCCGTGGATATCCTTGCCGTCAAGTTTGTATCCGATCGGGATAATATGAATTATTTTCTTATTCAAGATTTCTAAATTCTCCTCGCTGTCGGCGAGAGCCTTAGAAATATCTAGATGAGTTATTTCCTGATCAGCTCGAGAGATAACTACTGAACCAATAGAAACAATCGAACCCAAGCTTATGCCTCCGATCGATACATATGCCTTGCGAATTTTGAATCCAAGAGTTTTTTCAGCCTGTCGCAAAGCCTCTTTGATGCTTGTTGCCACATGGTCAGTATTGGTTATGTAGCCCAAGCGCATACCAGAAGTAGCCGCTTGGCCGACAGCCAAGGTATACGGAGATTTATCTTCTTTTGTATAGCCCACGACTACCACCCGCGTCGTATGCGTGCCCACGTCAATACCGCAAGTGTAGTTCATTTTTGCCATTAGTTAAAAAGTGAAGAGTTTACTTAAAAATCTTGAGAAATTTCTTCTCTTCTTTTTCCATTGTACTACTATGTTCGAAACCTTTCAAATGCAAGCAGCCGTGGATAAACAGATATTTTAAGAATCGAGGATAGGTCATATCAAATTGGGGAGCATCGGCTTTGACCTTATTAAGATCAAATGTGATTTCACCAGAATCTTCTGAAAGAGAAAAAGATAGGATATTGGTCGTCGTGTCTTTTCCGCGGTACTTTTTATTTATCTTTTTTTGTTCTCGCGGAGATATAAAACTCACTGACAGATCATATTTCTGTCCAAGTATTTTATTTTTTATAGACACAAAAGACAAGCGTGGAAGCTTGTCTTTTGTAGTATTTCTAATTGTGCAGAATTCTTTGTCTGCCATATTTTAACGTCGGCCGCGGATGGGAGCTTTGGTAGCTTTGCCGAGCTTGATAAGCTTCTCCTGATTCTTACGACGAGCGAGGCGCTTGAGGGTTGCTTGCTTTGTCTTTAGTTTCGATAAATCGCGCTCGTTATAGCGTTTACTTTTTACTTTCTGTATGATACCAGATTCCTGAACCTTGCGTGAAAAGCGACGAACTAGGTTCATGTTGCTTTCATTTGTATTTTTCTTGACCTCAATGACAGTAATCATATGTGGGGACATAGTATCATATATATGTATGCGAGGCAAGAATGGCTATAACAAATCCTCTGGATCGACATTAATAGAAAAAGATGGAGGTAGATGAGAGAGGCTTTCTCGTAAAGAAGAAGGAGTCAGGTGTTGTTCGCTTGTCGGAAGCTGCCATAAAGACGGATCTACTTTTATGACAGTGTTTGTAATGTACTGGCCGCGAACCCGGCCGATGAACGCCGAGAATATTTGCGGATCGTAGTTACCAAGTAAGCGATCGAGAAAGGTGCGAGCTTTGTCTGTCTCTCCTGCAGTGCCTGCGAAGGTGATCTTTATAAGTCGTTTGAATGGCGGGTAGCCAAACGATTTCCTTTCTTTTAAGTCTTCACGATATAGCGGCAAGACATTGCCAGAGAGTATATACCGAAGAATCTGATTCTCGGGGATGCGCGTCTGTATGATCATATTACTCTCTGTTATATAGTGTAGCTTCTCAATAATATGCAAAATTTTCTGAGTAATATTGAAAGAGGGTATAGAGAGGAGTCCATCCAAGGATACAATAGCGCTATGTGTCACTTCATTATGGAGATATGAGAATGCCATTTCAGTTCCGATCAAAATGCTTCCTGGCTTTTTATAAAACAAATTGATTGCGTTTTTTGCTTCCTTATCAGTTGGAGTAGCTTCCTTGTCTATTTGGATGACAAAAGTTTTTGGAAAAAGTGCTCGGACTTCCTCACAGACTCGATCAGTACCAACACCCAGTGGAGTCAGATTCCAACTCGTACATTCCGGACAACGGATTTCTGTAGTTTCTTTTCGTCCGCATTTGTTGCACATGAATATCCGCGCAGTGGCCATCTTGGTTGCAGTGCGCTGTTTGGCACCATAGAGAACAACTGGAGCGGAGCAATTAGGGCACAGAAGCGTATGTCCGCAATCGTGGCATACGGTTACACCTGCGAGACCTTTACGAACAGAAAATAAAAATACCGACTCATTTTTATCGATTGCAGTCTCAATGATTTTTTTTATTTTTTCAGAGAGGACGGTAAACTTTTTCGCGCCCTTAGCATCTGTTTCTTCTTTCATATCGACGACAATCTGCCGTTCTGCTTGGGGCAGACGGAATAATGGGGAAGCTACTTCTCCAAGTTCACCTTCTTCATGTCTATAGAGTGTGTCTGGTCGCAGAAGCGTGTCGCTTAGAATAAGCTTAGATTTTTGAATTGAGGAAAGAATCTCAGCGAAACTGCGTATATCTGTAAAAGGTCTGCTTATCTGCTTGTATGCATCCGAGCTCTCATGTTCGATAATAATTGTTTTTATATCTACTCGAGGGATAGATAGAAACATACCGGTACCGATGATCAGGATCGGGTGTGCTTCATTAACTGCCTTGTTATAAGAATTTATGAGGATCTTCTTGGTCATTTCGCCATGAAAAGCAAAAACGTACTGCTCGATACCTTTTACAAGCGCTCCTCTCCATTCTTCAATATCATAGCGAGTCGGTACGCAGATAAAAATAGATTGCTTCTTGGCAAATGCTTCACGAATAAGTGTCCGATAAAACGCAATACGATCAGGCGTAAGAGCCTGAAAAATAACTTTCTCATGTTTTATATTCTCTGATCGTTCTGTCGCTTCTACATTTTGTAATAGATCAAGCAGAGGTATATTTTCAAGAAATACGGTAGGAAGCATTGATTTGATAATGTTGCCCGTGTTACTTACGGTGTAGTCTTTCATTCGCTCGCATGCCACGAAAAACTCTCGAGTGAAAGGGGAGCGACCTTTTACTCCAATAATTTTTTTTAATTTATATTCCGCGCTCTTTAGATCACTCTTCATTGAGCGCGCGTCTTCCATACTTATCACAATAGCGTCAACAGTTTTGGTTCGTACTGGTACCGTGACAATAGTTCCAAGCGGTATTTCTTGAGCAGAGAAATAGGTCAAATATTCTTTTTGAAGACCTTTTTTTATCGGTATAACTGTCGCGATATACATACCTTTATCCTAGCATAACTTCTGTGCTATAGTAGCTCTATATATATGGCTTTATTTTCTAAAAAATTAGGCATTGATCTCGGAACAGCCAATACACTCGTGTATTTCCCTGGTAAAGGTATCATCTTAAATGAACCTTCTGTCGTGGCTGTTTCTGAGCAAGACAATACAATACTCGCAATTGGTACTGAGGCTAAAGACATGATCGGCAAAACCCCCGAAAATATTATGGTCTATCGTCCTATGAAGGATGGTGTGATTGCAGACTATAGAGTAACTGAAGCAATGCTTCGATATTTTATAAACAAAGCACTCGGAAAATATAATTTATTTAAGCCTGATGTCATGGTTTCAGTGCCTGCAGGCATAACATCCACTGAGCGCCGTGCGGTGGTAGAAGCCGCAGTTCGCGCTGGAGCAAAAAACGCATACGTGGTCAAGGAGCCGATTCTCGCTGCTATCGGTGCGGGTATTCCGATACACGAATCCAAGGGTCACATGATTATGGATATTGGTGGTGGTACAACTGACATCGCGGTGATATCGCTCGGTGGTATTGTTGCTTCTACATCGGTGAAATGCGCGGGAGATAAGATCGACCAAGCTATCGCTGACTACATAAAGAAGACTTTTAATCTAGCAATAGGGGACCGAACTGCTGAAGCTATCAAAATGAAAATTGGCGCAGCTGTACCGCTTGAAGAAGAGCTTACCATTACTATCAAAGGCCGTGATTTTATCCAAGGATTGCCTCGCACTGCCCAGATCTCTACCAATGAAATCGTCCGTGCAATCGACAAAGAACTTCGTACGATGATAAACGCCATTAAAGATGTTCTCTCCCTCACTCCACCCGAACTTGCCGCCGATATTATCGATGATGGAATAATAATGACTGGAGGATCATCACAGCTTCGCAATCTAGCGGATCTTATCTATCGCAGAACAGGCGTCAAAGCGTATGTTGCGGATGAGCCACTTCTGTGTGTTGCTCGTGGTACGGGTGAAGCACTTAATCACCTCGAAACTTATAAGAAGACAATTCTCAGCAAGAGATAATGAATACTTCAAAGAAACATATCCATCGAAAGGCATTTCTTATTCTTTTGTGTGGTTTTGCCGCTATCGGATTTATATTTTGCCTCGTATATGTCGGTATGCATACAGGAATATTTAATGTAAAAGGTTCAATATCGGAGCGTAACTCCTATTTCAATTTAAATAAAACTTCCTCTTCTGAAACAGATACCTTTAATGATCTTGTGATTACGTGCCAAATAAATACTCTTGGTAAATACGCTCCGCTTACCGCTATAAATATATATCGTTCTCTTTCCAGAGGAACAGATGAAAATGTGCTTCTAAAAATGATCCAAGTTGCGTCTAGGCGATTTGAGAACGATTTTTTCTATACAGCGAGTATGGATACATGCAATACTACTGGTTCGAAAGAAATAATATTGCCAATTTCGGCATACAATTGGGCGGATACGGATCAGTGGAATCTTATGCGTGAAGTCTTCACTCGCGATCAGGATATTATAAAAAAAGCGGCTGCTGACGTGGGTGTCTCGCCGCGATTAATACTCGGTGGTGTGATTGGCGAGCAATTTAGATTTTTTAACAGCAGACGTGAATCATTCAAGAGTTATTTCGAGCCTTTGAAAATTTTGGCCTCGCTTTCCAATACTTCTTTCGGCATCGCTGGCCTTAAGCCCAAGACAGTACTTCAAATTGAAGAGCACTTAAAAGATGACTCATCACCATTTTATCTTGGTTCCGAGATGGAACATATCGTCGATTATACAAATCCGAATGGTCTAGAATCCCAAAGACTTGACCGCATTACCAATGCGAAAAACCCTTACTACCCGTACTTGTATGTTGGTTTATATATAAAGCAGATAGAAACTCAGTGGGAAAAAGCAGGCTACGATATAAGCAATCGCCCAGAAGTTCTGGCCACACTCTATAATCTCGGCTTCTATTATTCTGTACCCAAACCAAATCCTCAAGTAGGAGGCACGGTAATAAACATCAATAATGTGGACTATACGTTTGGAGATATTGCATACGAATTTTATTACTCTGGTGAACTTGCCGATATTTTCCCACTTGGAGTAGAATAGGTGTATGACCACTTCGTTCAAAGATTTATTTCCAAACACTCTCTATCATAGCTACATAGTAGAAGGTGACCCTGATACGGTTGCTCTCGATCTACGTGTATACTTAGAAGAGCGGGGTGATGCCAGTCGCGCGAGTTCGGATGTTTTGTGTCAGGTCTATAATTCATTTACTGTAGAAGATAGTGAAAAGATAAAAGAGTGGCATAGTGAAATGGGGATAACAGAAACTAAGAAGATCTGTATTATTGGAACTAAATTTATAAATCACGACGCAGAAAGAACGCTCCTCAAGATGATAGAAGAACCAAAAGCGGACACTCACTTTTTTATTGTGGTGCCGAATTCTCGAATGCTGCTCGATACGATCCTATCTCGCGCACATGTTATTAAAGTACGAAAAGAGAATGTGGATAGAGCAAAAAATGCTCTAGGATTTTATAAAAGCAAATCGAAAGATCGGATCAAATTAGTGAGTGACCTTATTGAAGAACATAAAGATAGTATTGGTAGTGGGAGTGTACGGTTTCATGCTACAGAACTTATTAACGGGCTTGAAGAGATTGTGCGTAAGAAGTTTCTATCAGATAAAACAAATAAAGATATACAGTTTGCACTCGATGAGCTTGGTAAGGCGCGAGATTATTTGTCTTTGCCTGGTGCATCAGTTAAAATGATTTTAGAACACCTGGCCATTGTGATATAATAAACAACGTATATGGCTTACAACACAACAAATTTTAAGCAAGAATTAAAAAAGACAGAAGATTGGCTTGGTCACGAGTATGCGCAAGTTCATACAGGCCGGGCGACGCCAATGGTGCTCGACAGCGTCCAGGTTGAAAGCTATGGATCAAGGATGCCTATTAAAAATGTAGCATCTGTAAATATTGAAGATCCAAAGACTTTACGCATAGCTCCTTGGGATAAAAATCAGATCAAAGACATAGAGATTGCGATATCCGCCGCTAACCTTGGACTCAGCGTTGCCTCAGATTCAGATGGGGTAAGAGTAATATTCCCAATGCTTACTACCGAGAATCGCACCAAGCTCGCCAAAGTCTTAAAAGAGAAGCTCGAAGAGGCTCGTATTAAAGTTAGGAAAGAGCGAGGAGATGAGATGGATAAGACATCAGAGATGAGCGAAGATGACAAGAATCGCGCCAAAGAGGACATTCAGAAATGCGTAGATGAAGCGAACAAAAACTTGGAAGCAGTCTTTGCCAAGAAAGAAACCGAGATAATGAGTTAAATAAAGTGAATATACTAATCTTTTTGATAATTTTGCTTGTCCTTGTCGTGTCCCATGAATGGGGGCATTTTATTGTTGCTAAAAAATCTGGGATACGCGTGGATGAATTTGCTTTTGGTATGGGGCCGAAACTATGGAGCTTCAGAAAAGGAGAGACGATGTATCGTATCAATGCATTTCCTATCGGCGGCTATGTAAAAATTTTCGGAGAGAATCCTGATGAAGAATCAATGAACGGTCCCGACAGTAGTAGGAGTTTTGTAAACAAGCCAAAATATCTTCAAGCATCTGTTCTACTTGCTGGAGTAACTATGAATTTCGTTGTAGCATGGCTCTTACTTTCAATTGGTTTCATGTCTGGACTACCATCATCGGCTGGTGCGACACCGACTGGCTCTGTTCTAGAAAATCAAGCTCTTACAATCACAAGCGTCCTACCTGGTTCTCCAGCTGAGAAAGCTGGACTTAAAGTCGGTGATAAACTTGCCTTGATGAAAACCGCTATTGATAGAACAGAGACTCCTTCGGTTGAAAGCGTACAATATTTCGTAAAAAAACATGGGAATGAAGAGATAACTTTGGATTATAAGCGCGGGCCAGAAAATAAAGAGACGGTTGTCACTCCAGAAATAAGTAAGACAGAAAATACACCTATGATAGGCATCAGTATGGATATAATAGGTACACTCAAGCTTCCAGTCCATAAGGCATTATGGGAAGGATTAAAATTATCTTGGGATTTGTCGGTGGCCACTGTTTCTGGGTTCTATCATCTTATTTCCGATGGAATCAAAGGCCAAGGGGATATATCTGCTATTACGGGACCTATTGGTATTGTCGGAGTTGTAGGTGACGCAGCAAAATTTGGATTCATATATCTACTGTCTTTTACTGCACTCATCTCTATTAATCTTGCAGTTATTAACCTGATTCCATTCCCAGCGCTTGATGGTGGACGGTTGCTATTCTTACTTATAGAAAAAATTAAAGGTTCTCGCATAAAGCCCGCTGTTGCCAATGCTGTAAATGCTATCGGCTTCGGACTCCTCATGCTTCTTATGATTGTTATTACCTATAACGATATTGTAAAGTTGCTTTAGTATAATCTTTTTGATTTTACATTTCATTAAATCTATGATATATTGAATCTACATTTCGCCAGAGAGGCGATTTTATTTTCGCTCAAAACATAAAAATTATATGAAACCTACAGAAATACGAAATATCGCAATCATTGCACACGTGGATCACGGTAAGACTACTCTTACTGATGAGCTTATGAAGCAATGCGGGATGAATGATACAGGTGCCACTATGGACTCAAATGCCCTTGAACTTGAGCGTGGTATCACTATCTATTCTAAAAATACATCAGTAAATTATAAAGGTACTAAGATCAATATCGTCGACACCCCCGGCCACGCGGACTTCGGTTCTGAGGTTGAGCGTGTGCTTCGTGCTATCGATTCTGTGCTTCTTCTTGTAGATGCACAAGAAGGTCCGATGCCGCAGACTCGCTTTGTGCTCAAAAAATCTCTTGAACTCGGGCTTAAACCAATTGTTGTTATCAATAAAATTGATAAACCGGCAGCAAATCCAAACCGAGTCCATGAAGAAGTCCTGGAACTATTTCTAGAGCTTGGTGCTAACGAAGAGCAGATTGATTTCAAGACGATCTATGCTATCGGCCGTCAAGGAATTGCCAAAAATAATCTCACTGACGACTCAAAAGATCTTACTCCATTGCTTGATCTTATTCTCGAAATGGTACCTGAAGCATCAAAAGACGAGGATAAGCCATTCCAAGCTCAAGTTTTCAATCTCGGCTACGATAATTTCTTGGGACGTTTGGCCATTGCACGTGCATATGCGGGATCAATTAAAACCGGTTCGCAGATCATTGTAAAGGATGATGCTGGTAAATCCCGTACAACAAAGATAACTAAAATGTTCACATTCGAGGGCATTGCCCGTAAGGAAGTCGATATACTAAACACAGGTGATATCGCAATTATCGCAGGTATTCCGGATGTTTTCATCGGCGAGACGATTGTCAACAACGCAGAAACTCCTGCACTTTCTTCAATCGCTATAGATGAACCGACAATCTCTCTTAATTTTTTGGTTAATGACTCTCCGTTTGCTGGACGTGAAGGCAAGTATGTTACAAGCCGTCAGATTCGCGAACGTCTTGAAAAAGAACTTGAAATCAATGTGGGCCTCAAGATAAATTTTGATGGAACGGATGAAGAAGAGATGCAAGAAGGTTATCTAGTTTATGGTCGCGGAGAACTTCACATCGCGGTCTTGCTTGAAAATATGCGTCGCGAAGGATATGAACTTCAAGTTTCACAACCGCACGTAATCATAAAAGAAGAAAATGGAAAAAAGTTGGAACCGTACGAAGAAGTTACAATAGATGTACGCAATGAATTTTCTGGCTCAGTTATTGAAAAGCTAACTGCGCGTCGCGGTATGATTATGAACATGCATGAGAAAGAAGGCATCACTCGTATACTTCTTGAAATTCCAACTCGCGGACTTCTTGGTTACCGCGGACAATTTGTTGTCGACACAAAAGGTGAAGGCTTACTCTCATCACAGTTCATTGGATTTAAAGATTATGCAGGAGAGATCAAGAAGCGCGATGTTGGTTCAATGACATCGATGGTTGGCGGTAAAGTTGTCGCATTTTCACTCTGGACTTTGCAAGAGCGCGGCATACTTTATGTCGAACATGGTGATGAAGTATACGAAGGCATGGTTATCGGCAACGTTACTAAAGGCGATGAGATGTCTGTAAACCCGACAAAGGGCAAACAGCTCTCAAACATGCGTTCATCAGGTACTGATGAGGCAGTAAATGTGAAGCCATCATATAAACTCTCTATTGAGCGTGCTCTTGAGATCATGGCAGACGATGAATACCTTGAAATTACACCAAAGAATATCCGTTTGCGCAAGAAATTCCTCACGGAGCAATCAAGATCCAAAGCTAAAACGAAAGGGTAACTGTACATCTAGCCTTATTTTACAAGAAGTATCATAAAAAGTTGACTTTATTTAATACTAATGATATTATCAAACTAGTAGAAAATGATTATTAAATTAGATCTAAACTCAAATGGCCAATACTATTACATTTAAACCAAAACAAGTCACTAAGCGAATGCTCTCGAATCTGCCAGAGAGGGCATATGAAGTGGTAGTAAATCGCTTTGGACTTACTGACGACGCGCAAAGGAAGACCCTTGAAGCCATTGGTGAAAAATACGGCATTACACGCGAACGTGTCAGACAGATAGAAAATGCTGCGCTTACGCTTATCCGTAAGTCCACCACTTTTAAAGACGAGAAAGCAGTTTTTGAAGAATTAAAGAAGCTCATGCACACTCTCGGTGCGGTTGTTTCCGAACAAGAACTTCTTTCTCATATTTCAAAAGACAAGCTCACTCAGAATCATATACACTTGTATCTAACCCTTGGAGATGATTTCAAGAAACATAAAGAAGACGACCATTTTAAAACTCGTTGGAGCGTTGATGATGAAATCGCAGAGGAAGTTCATGCATCACTCAAGAATCTGTATGAGAATCTTTCCGATGATGAACTAGTTTCAGAAAGTGAACTTGTTGCAAGGTTTCTTGAAGAAGTCAAAGCATTGTCAGAACAATACAAGAATGAAGAGATCGCCAAGCGTTGGCTCGCTATGTCAAAGACTATTTCCCGAAATCCGCTCGGCGAATGGGGTAAGTCTACTTCTTCGAGCATAAAGACTCGCGGTGTCAAAGACTATGCATTCTTAATGATGCGTAAGCATGGCTCACCGATGCATTTTCGTGAAGTTGCAAAAGCTGTTGCAGCTACGTTTGATAAAAAGTGCCACACAGCTACCTGCCACAATGAACTCATTAAAGATTCAAGGTTTGTTCTCGTTGGGCGTGGTATCTATGCACTTTCTGAATGGGGTTACAAATCAGGCGTCGTTCGCGATGTCATCAAGGAACTCTTGAAGAAAAACGGCCCGATGTCCAAAGAAGATATCGTTGATCAAGTTATGAAAGAGAGATATTTAAAAAAGAACACTATTCTTGTCAATCTTCAGAATTCCAAATACTTCAAAAAGAATAAGCAAGGACTCTATATAACAGCATAAGGTGCCTTATAAAAATCCCCATATATACGTGGGGATTTTTATATTGTGTATGATATAATAAGCCCATGTATCAGCGTGGAATTTTAAGTATTATCATGATAGTGGCAGGACTCGTGATTATTCTTATTTTAATAGGGTTGTTCTCAGGATCTTTTACGAAAGAAATAGAGACCACTACTACCACTACGACGTATTATGGTAACTGATTTTTTATAACATGATTTCAGATTTCTTTTCATCTCACAATTTTAATGTACTGCAAATACTCCTTGTTGCTATTGGGTATCTCATGCCTATTCCACTGGCTATTGTGGCCTTGCGTTTGTGGCATCATTACAGACAGGAGCGCTTCATTATGGGGATCAAATGGGTGCTTCTGGAAATTCATGTTCCGCGTGATGTCATCAAATCTCCGGCTGCTATGGAATTATTCTTTTCTAATGCTCTGTATCAGAAAAGTAATAAAGGTTTCTGGGAACAATACATCCAAGGTGCCCCATGGTTTTGGTTTTCTTTGGAAATGGCATCAATTGATGGGAAAGTACATTTCTTTATCCGTTCCCCAACCCGTATGCGCGATCTTATTGAAACCCAAATATATGCTCAGTATCCACAGGCTAAAGTGATGGAAGTGGATGATTATACTCTTCACGTGTCTCATTTTAAAAAGAATGGTGATTGGTATATGTGGGGTTGTGAATATACTAAACTCAAAGAAGATTTTTTACCTGTTCGGACATATCGAGATATGGAAGAGTTGAAGAGTGGCACCAAAGAAGAATTCAAAATTGATCCGATTACTCCGGTTATCGAACTTCTCGGTTCATTACCAAAAGGTCAGCAGATGTGGATACAGATTGTCGTGCGACAATGTATTAAAACATACCATAGTCATCACACAGGTAAACACGTTGATTTCTATCAAGCAGGTCGAGAATTCATGTTTGAAATACTAAAACCATACACGCGTACGCAAAAAAATGAAAATGATGAAGGAACGTTCGGTATGGACGTCCGTACTCCTTCGCCGGTGACCAATCTCATTAAAGTAGTGACTGAGAATATAAGTCTCATTCACTTTGATTGTGGTATTCGGGTCGTAACTCTTGCAGATAAGAGGTATAACACCGAGGCTCAGTTTAATAATCTACGTCGCGCCTCTCGCTTGATTTGGCGTCAATATGCTCAGCCAGATATTAATGAATTTGATCGTGTAAATTCTACGCAGTTTGATGCACCATGGTCAGATCCTACTGGTCGCGCACTTACCAAGTATAAAAGACGCACACTCAATTTCTTTCGCATGAGAACCTTTTTTCATCCACCAATACAATATTCTTTTAAATATCCAAAAATTTTCAACGCTTTTTTCCCATCCGGCTCGCCAAAAATATTCGTTTTATCCAGTCGTGAACTTGCAACAATTTTTCACTTCCCAGGTATGGTATCAGAGACTCCAAGCTTCAAGCGTATTGAGTCTAAAATTGCGAAACCTCCAGCAAATTTGCCTCAATAATCTATGAATATGAATGAGATTGTTCCAGAAGTGAGAAAAAAATTTGGCAATAATAAAATATTAAATATTTTTTTCATTGTTGCTTTCGCTCTTATCTTCATCTACTACATGACATGGGCTCCCGTGTGGAACCAAAGTATTGCAAATCGGCAAGGAACCCTTATCCATATCGCTTCCGGAGAGACACTTACATCCATAGCTCTGGATTTAAAATCTCACAATATAGTGCGTCGTGTCACCGCGCTTAAATTCTTTGTTACAGTATTTGGATCACGTCGGAATGTTCCACGCGGCGACTATCTTTTTACAGAGAATATGCCAGTATGGAGTGTGGCCTGGATGCTTGCTCGTGGAAACCACCATATTAATCCAACAAGAATTACTATAAAAGAAGGCATGACGAATGAAGAGATTGCCACGCTCTTTGCGACTAACCTTCAAGCTTTCCGCCGTGATTTATTTTTGTCTGATCCCGAGAGCAAGCAAGGATACTTGTTTCCTGATACCTATTTCTTTTTCCCACTCACCACATCGAGTGAACTTATCGATGAATTAAGTAATACGTTTAAGAAACGCATTTCTTCTCTTCTGGCAGATATAGAGAGCTCTGGTTGGAGCTTAGATGAGATCATAACAATGGCATCACTGGTAGAGAAGGAGGCGCAAGGTGAATCTGACGCATCACTTGTTGCAGGTATCTTATGGAAAAGACTAAAAAATAGAATGCTACTTCAGGTTGATGCAGATCGCTCCACATATGTTACTATGGGGCTTCCAAGTGAACCGATTGGCAACCCTGGACTCCGCGCGATCAAAGCTGCTCTTTATCCTGAAGATTCGGCGTACTTTTATTACTTGCACGACAAGACGGGAGCAATACATTTAGCCAAAACGTACAAAGAGCATATATCCAATATTAATAAGTACTTAAGATAATCCGCCCAAATTTATTAAAATTTATTTCGGACAAGCATGATATTAAAAACTAAAACAGAAAAAGATTATGAACTCCTAGATTCTGGCGAAGGTGAAAAGCTTGAACGGTATGGCTCGTATACACTCATGCGCCCAGATCCTGAAGCCTTATGGAAAAAAGGACTTGAAAAAGAGATATGGGAAAATGCTGATCTTATATTTACTCGCACTGCTAATCGCACTAAGTGGGTCATTAAAGAGGGTATAGAAAAAAACTGGATCATATCATTCGGCGGCTTTACTTTTTCGATTCGCTCGACATCATTCAAGCACACCGGTCTTTTCCCTGAACAGCTTCCAAACTGGCAATGGATGGAGAAAATAATCACCGAAGAAAAAACTAAAAGAGATAATCCCATCTCAGTATTGAATCTTTTTGCCTATACAGGAGGCGCGACACTTGCTTGTGCTCGGGCTGGAGCTTGGGTCTGTCATGTCGATGGATCAAAAACTGCAGTTGCATGGGCGAGGGAAAACACCAAGCTTTCATGGATGGAAGACAAACCCATAAGGTGGATCATCGATGATGTAGTTATGTTTCTAAAAAGAGAAATCAAACGCGGGAGAACATATGATGCGATTATCATGGATCCACCTTCATTCGGTCATGGACCAAAGGATGAGCTTTGGAAGATTGAAGAGCATTTTTTAGAATTAATGAAATTATGTCAAGAAATACTATCTGATAAACCACTCTTTGTTCTCATAAATGGCTATACCGCTGGCTATTCGGCGATTGCGTATCAAAATAATCTCATTGATATGATGAAGAATCAGAAAGGAACAATAGAAATTGGAGAGCTTACAATACAAGAGAGCAACACCGAACGATTGCTTCCATGTGGTATATTTGCGAGATGGGTAAGAAGTTAAAAAGCACATAATATTTTTATGAGAAAACATAATTATAAAAAAATTGTTGGACGAATACTCCTCGTCTCTGCCCTGATCGCGTTTATATATTTGATAAGCACGATTGACAAAGAGATTTTAGAAAATACTGCTTCTCGCCTCGGATGGTTCGGACCGATATTCCTTGGACTCGTGATAATTGCGACACAAGTTTTTGCTCCATTATCTGGTTCTGCCTTTATTTTTGTTGGTATCAGATTGTATGGATATGAGTCAATTCTTATCCTGTTTTACTGTGTCAGTATGATCAGTGCTACTGCTTCCTTCTTTATTGCTCGAAGATGGGGAAGGAAAGTTGTTATCAAACTCGTTGGTAAAAAAACTATGCTTGAAATTGACGAGATTGCTCATATTCATGAGAGAACACTGCTTGTCATAGGTAGAACATTAGGCTACTACTTTTTTGATTATATAAGCTATGCTTTAGGACTTACAAAAATATCCTTTAAAAAATACATCAGTTATACTGCTGTTCTGACGCTTATCCCAATGACGGTACTCTATTTTGTTTTTAAAGAGCTCGATTTTGATAATTTTAAAAGCACCATGATCTTTTACTTCTCAATAGTATTAACCGGACTACTTTTTGCATATATCTTTTGGAAGATAGTGAAAAAGAAGAAACATTCGTTGCACAATAAAGATCATCTTCATCATGAAGAAAAATAAAAAAACTGTGTTTGTCGGCGTGTCTGGCGGAGTGGATTCATCTGTTTCCGCAGCCTTACTTAAAGATCAAGGCTACAATGTCGTCGGGGTTTTTATTCGTACATGGCAGCCGGATTTTATAGAGTGTACATGGCGTGATGAGCGTCGGGATGCTATGCGTGTGTGTGCTCATCTTGGCATTCCATTTCTTGAGTGTGACGCTGAGGAAGCATATAAGAAGGGAGTGGCAGACTATATGATAGAAGAATATAAGAAAGGCAATACACCGAATCCGGATGTCATGTGCAATCGAGAAGTAAAGTTTGGTGTGTTTTGGAATTTTGCTAAAGGTCATGGTGCAGATTTTATAGCGACAGGTCATTATGCAAAAAATAATTACGAATTAAAAATTAATAATTATGAATTAAAGAAAGCCAAAGATGAAAGTAAGGATCAATCATATTTCCTCTGGACTCTTACCCAAGACGATCTATCTCATACACTTTTTCCTATCGGACATTTACAAAAATTACAAGTCCGACTTGTGGCAGAAAAATATAAATTGCCGACTGCTATGAAAAAAGATAGTCAAGGTGTATGCTTCCTGGGCCCTCTTGATATGAAAGATTTTCTGTCGCACTATATTCAATCAAAGCGAGGCGATGTGCTGGATGAAGATGGCAAAGTCATCGGCTATCATGATGGCGCGGTATTTTTTACACTCGGTGAGAGGCATGGATTTACAATCACAAAGCATTCTGTCTTTAATGTTCCTCTCTATATTGTACTTAAAAATATGGAAGAAAATACGCTAACAGTCTCGCAAAATAAGATACTTATTAATTATCACACAGGATCATCCTGTGTGGTGGGAATAAAAAATACGAACTGGATTTCAAGGATTCCTGAGGCAGGTAAATCATATACGGCTCAGATTAGATATCATGGAGAATTTCTGTCATGCAAAATCGAAAACTCATCGGTTGTATTTGATAAGTCTGTAGTTGTTTCGCCTGGTCAATCTATAGTAGTCTATGATAAAGATATGTGCATAGGTGGTGGTGTGGTTATTTAAATCTTTGGTATAATGACTTTTATGGAAAACATATTTAATCAAGCGACATTGGATATTATATTACCTCTGTTTGTCGCATTGTTCCTGGGTATGATTATCGGTACGGAGCGAGTTTGGGCGCACAAGACTGCTGGCATGCGCACTTACGCACTTGTATCTATGGGCTCGGCTCTATTCGTTTTGGTATCGGAAGAAATGGTTAAAGCATATATAGGCATACCTGGTATGAACCCTCTTCATATTGTGGCTCAAATAATTGTCGGTGTTGGATTTATCGGTACAGGGTTAATTTTTACAAAAGATAATAAACTGATGGGACTTACCACTGCTACGGGTCTTTGGGTTTCGGCTGGTATTGGAATGGCTTCTGGATTAGGACTCTATAGACTCGCAGTTATTACTACTGTACTGACACTCTTCATATTTATTGTATTGTGGTTCCTCGAAGAACATCTCAAGAAATCCAAATTTGTTCAAGAGTCTCATACGGATGCAAATTAAATTCAGAGAAGGCTCTATTAGAGGGCTTTTCTGTTGAAGCCTTTTGGTATAGTATAGGTGTATGCAATCTAACGAAATACGTAAACGATTTCTAGCTTTTTTTGAAAAGCGTGGCCATAAAATAATACCTTCCGCGTCGCTTGTACCTGAGAATGACCCCTCTGTTCTTTTTAATACGGCAGGCATGCAACCGTTGATGCCCTACCTTTTAGGTAAAGATCATCCTCAAGGTACTCGGCTTGTTAATTATCAAAAGTGTCTACGAACTGTTGATCTGGATGAAATTGGGGACAATACCCATCTAACTTTTTTTGAGATGCTGGGCAACTGGTCTCTCGGAGATTATTTTAAAGATGATGCAATAAAATGGAGTTATGAATTTCTGACAAACGGAGATAATAATCTCGAAGGTGATAAAGGTTTAGGGTTAGACGTATCTCGTCTTTATATTACTGTATTTGGTGGAAGTGATGACGTTGAAAGAGATATGGAATCAGTGGAAATTTGGAAATCTTTAGGTATACCAGAACATAGAATTTATTATAAAAGTTCTAAGTCAAATTGGTGGAGCGCTGGATTAAATTCACCTGCGGGTCCTTCAACTGAAATGTTTTATGATCTAACTGGGACGCTTGGTGATATCAATCAGGAGAGATTTGAAAAAGCCGAAGATAGCCAAGAAGTTGTCGAGATTTGGAACGACGTTTTCATGGTCTACAAACAAGAGAATGGAAAAGTTGTAAATAAGCTCCCAAAGAATAATGTAGATACGGGATCAGGATTGGAAAGAGTGGTTACAGTAGTTCAAGGTAAACAAAGTATATACGAGACTGATATTTTTTCATCAATAATGGGCATGATAAAGGAGAGTTCAGAAAATTATAATGAAAAGTCAGCTAGAATTATCGCGGATCATCTTAGAAGTGCCACATTTCTAATTTCTGATGGCGTTATCCCAGGAAATAAAGATCAAGGATATGTCTTACGCAGATTGATTCGTCGAGCAGTTTTTAAAATGAAGCTTATTAAGAGTCACACTGTGTTAACTGTAAATATTCTAAAACATTTTATTGATGTATATTCAACAATTTATCTGAATTTGAAACAAGTTGATATACAATCCACTTTTTCTTTAGAGGAAGAAAAATTTAAAAATACTCTCGTTCAAGGTCTTAAGGAATTTGAAAAAGGAATAGATCCATTCATTCTTGCTACTACATACGGATTCCCGATTGAATTGACAGAAGAATTAGCAAAAGAGAAAGGGATAATTATAGACAGGGAAAAATTTGATGTCCAAATGGCCGAGCATCAAAGACTCTCTCAAACTGCGTCTACGGGCATGTTTAAGGGTGGACTTGCAAATCACAATGAAAAGACGATCAAACTTCATACCGCGCATCACTTGCTCCTTGCTGCGCTCCAATCAGTGATTAGTCCAGAAATAAAACAGAGAGGAAGTAATATTACTGAAGAACGATTACGTATCGATTTTTTGTGTGACCATAAGCTTACTGATGAAGAGAAGAAATTGTTGGAAGATTGGGTAAACACAAAAATTGCGGAAGGATTAAATGTTGTCCGGAAGGAAATGCCTCTTCTGGAGGCTGAGAAACTCGGTGCTGAGATGGAATTCGGAGCAAAATATCCAGAAATTGTTTCTGTCTATATGATTGAAGATAAAAATGGTAATGCAATATCAAAAGAATTCTGTGGCGGACCTCATGTTTCAAACACCTCCGAACTTGGTCATTTTAAAATTCAAAAGGAAGAAGCTGTTGCACAAGGCATTCGCCGTATAAAAGCAATACTTGAATAAAATTTTCCTAAATTTTGTGAAATTGTAGTATAATGAATGCAATATGGCATTTATGCTTAAACAAACAAAAAAAGAACGCATTGTGGCTATTTTCGATATCGGCTCAGGCTCTGTCGGCGGAGCAATTGTCCGTGTTCCTACAGACGGCAAAGGTATACCGACAATTATAAAGTCTTCACGGACCGAGGTTATTGTCCGTGAAGAACTTGATTTTAAAGTATTCATCGAAGACATGATAAAAGCTCTTGAGATTACCGCCAAAGCACTTTATGAAGGCAAAGTCGGCGCACCTGATGATATCGTCTGTGTGCTTGCGTCACCATGGTATCTGTCTGAAACTCGAGTTATCAAAATGGCCCGTGACCACTCATTTATGTTTACCAAGAAAATCGCCGATGAACTCCTTGAGAAAGAAATTATTACCCTTAATACCTCATACGAAGCAAAATATGGGTCTGCAAAAAGTACACCAGAGATAATTGAGCACCATATCATGGGCGTGACACTCAATGGCTACCTTGTTGATGATCCGATCGGTAAGCGCAGTCGCTCTGTCGAGATGCATATGGTTATATCACTCTCGCCAAAGCTATGCACGGATAAAATCCGTAAAACTCTGTCGAATATTTTTCACCATATTCCCGTTTCATTTTCGTCGTTCGTCATGTCATCATTTTTAGCGGTTCGTGATCGCTATGTTGTACCAGATTCCTATCTCTTGCTTGATATCGGTGGTGAGGTCACTGATGTTGCGATTATTACTAAAGGTATTATGAAAGCATCACTCTCATTTCCGTTTGGTAAGAACACCTTTTTCAAATACATGTGTACTAAACTTGATATAGAGCTCAGAGATGCGGTAGAGCTTTTCAACCTCTACACTACCGAAGCACTCTCAGATAAGCGTAAGAAAAAAGTAGAACCACTTTTCCTCTCGATTGAGAATTCTTGGGGTGAAGCTTTTCGAGCATGTATCGGCACATTGCCCCATACACTGACATTACCAGGAACGATATTTCTAACTGCCGACTCTGATATACGAAACTGGTTTGTAAATGTCATCCGTGATGAACCATACATCCAGTCTATGGTCGCTGAGCACAAGTGTACGGTTGTTATACTTGAAGGTCCAGAATTCCTCAATATGTGTAGTGTAAAGGATGGTACCTGCGATCCATTTCTCATGATCGAAGCTATAGGTGTAATGCGTAAAATGATATGAATACTCCAAAATTCTCAAACAAAAAAAGTTATCAGTTAAATTTACATAAGGTAAAGAATTTATGCGTATGAAAAAGAAAGCAATGGAAGATGTAAAGCCAAGAGGTGTTAGGATTACTCAGATTACACGTGGTAGTGTAAACTCTAAGGCAGCGCTATCAACACCTCAAACAATAGTGTCGAAAAAATCCCCAAAACTTAATGAAATAGTCAAAGAAGAAAAAGCACACATTTTTAATTCAAGTCCTTACATACCCCCAAAAAATACGAGAGATTATAATGATAAAATATTTAGTACACCTCGTATCGCGAAGCCCTCAGGTGGTATCCGGAAATCTCTCATTACTACGCTCATCAGTGCATTGCTTTTCGGTGGCATATATTGGACGGCGCATCTCTTAGAGAGGGTAAATATCACAATCATCGAGAGGCGAGAGTCTTTAAATTTTGACCATAAAGAGTTTATTGCATCTATTGATCCAAAATCACAACTCGAGTTTCAGATTATGATTGTCTCGGATGAACAATCCAAAGATGTAACTCTTACAAATCCGCAAGATGTATCTATAAAAGCTCAAGGAGTCATGACCCTATATAACGAGTTCTCAACCAAAGCACAGAATCTGCTTGTGCGCACCAAAGTGTCTGATCCCAGCGGTAAAACATATGAGACCGATAAGACTGTTACTATTCCAGGATACAAATTGGATACATCAAAAAAAATTATTCCAGGAAGTGTAAATGTCGGTATCACAGCTTTTCTGCCAGGAGAAACATATAATGGCACGCCAACTGATTTTTCCATTAACGGATTTAAGGGCACAGCTAAAGCCACAAAAATATATGGCAAACTTAAAACTCCACTTACAGGCGGAGCGCAAGGCATAGTTTATACACTTGGCCCAGAAGATAAAGGCAGTGTCAATGCGACCGCGGTGTCGTCATTCAAAAGTTCACTTATTAAAAAAGTAAATGCTCAGGTTCCACCGGGATATATTTTATATCCAAGCGCGATGCAGTTTTCTTATCAGGCAAATAATAATATTTTATCTCCGACACCCAAGGGTAAAATCACCATCAGTGGCACTATGTCATCTATAATTTTAAAAAAAGAAGATCTAATGCATGTCGCCGTAAATAATGCATTGCCCTCCACTTCATCCGCTGAATTAAATGAAATTGATTTGCCGGATCTTGCGAATCTATCGTTTGCTTTTGCAAATCCTAGTCAAAGTATCACAAAAGATATCCAGTCAGTCATATTCACTCTCACTGGCCCCATCTCTGCCATCTGGCATCCCAACAAGGAAACTCTCCGCGCAAATATTCTTGGAATTCCCAAAAAAGATCTTCCATCAATCTTTAAACAAGATCTTGGTATAGCCGAAGCTAATGCTAAAATTTTCCCGCCATGGCAATCTCGTCTACCGACTGACCCATCTCGTATTCGAATCCATACTCAATAATAATTGACCACTCTCTAAATTCTTGTTAGTATATATAGACATAAATGAATCAAAAAGACGACAATAATACCGTAATGGGTACGGTGACTGAAGCACTTCCTAATACGCTATTTCGCGTAGATATAGGGGATGGAAAAATCATCATTACGTATCTGGCAGGAAAGATGCGTATGCACAGAATCAAGGTTTTCGTTGGTGACAAGGTTGAAGTCCTTTTGGATCCGTATGGGGGTAAGGGTAGAATTATAAAAAGGAATTAGCAGAGTATCCTTATCTGTTTATAGTTCGGGGCTTGCATTTTCTGTGAGAGTAGTGTACTATAACCTGACATACGCTTTTAGAGAAAATACAGGGTGGAAGCCCTATATTTTTCTTTCGCGTTATTCAAATATGAAGATTAAATCTGCTGTAAAGAAAATCTGTGCCAAATGCAAACTGGTTAAACGGGAGGGCCATCTTCGCGTTATTTGTTCAAATCCCAAACATAAGCAAAAACAATAGAGCAAACAAAAATAATAATAAATCATGAGAATTTTAGGTATAACCATTCCAAACAATAAACACTTAGATATAGGCTTAACATCCCTCTATGGTATTGGTCTTTCTCGTGCTCGTATGATACTTAAAGAGACTAAGATTGATCCTACAATCAAAGCTGACACGCTTACGATTGATCAAGAAAACGCAATCCGTAAAGTTATCGAGACTATGTCCATAGAAGGCACACTCAAGCGTGAAATCTCTGCAAATATAAAAAGACTTAAAGATATTAAAGCATACCGTGGAGTACGTCATATGCGTCGCTTGCCTGTCAGTGGACAGAGAACTAAAACAAATTCACGAACTGTTCGTGGTAATGTTCGCAAAACGATGGCATCAGGTCGCCGTAAGGAAAGCAAGACGTAAATAATAGACATAATTAATATGGGAAAAGTAAAAATCATAACTAAAGAAGAAGAAAGTAAACCAGAAGATGTGGCCAAAGTTGAAGAGGCACCAAAATCAACTGTTAAAGTTCCAAAGAGAAAAGTTGTTTCTGGTACGCTGCATGTAGAAGCAACTTTCAACAACACAAAAGTAGTTCTATCTGATAAAGATGGCAATACACTATTCTGGACATCAGCTGGATCTCTCGGATTTAAAGGTGCAAAAAAGGGAACACCGTTTGCGGCTTCAAAAGCTGGCTCTGTCATTGGTGAAAAAGCTAAGGCTCTTGGAATCAAAGAAGTGGATGTAAAAGTCAAAGGTGTTGGAAGTGGCCGCGAGCCGACGATCCGGGCATTTATGGCTTATGATATCGAGATTTCAGGTGTCCGCGATGTTACCCCGGTTCCTCACAATGGTCCAAAAGCTAAGAAGCCACGTAGAGTATAAATTTAATTAAGGAATAGCAGCGGATAGAGTAAAGCGAACAGCAAAAAACCTTACTCACTATACGCTTCCCACGATACACTAATCAATATTATATGAAAACAGTTCAAAAATATAAAATTTGCAGACGTTTAGGACCAGGAGTGTTTGAAAAGTGTCAAACACCTAAGTTTGTTATGTCCGAAGCTCGCCATGCCAAGCATTTGAAAAACAAGCGCCCGAAAGCTCTTTCAGGTTATGCACTTCAATTCGTTGAGAAGCAGAAAGTGCGCTTTATGTATGGTTTAAGCGAACGTCAATTCTCAAATTATATAAATGAAGCTGTCGCTCACAAGAACACTCCTGCAACAGAATATCTCTTTGAGCTTTTAGAGACTCGTCTTGATAATGTGGTCTATCGAATGGGTCTTGCGCATACACGCAGACTTTCTCGACAAATGGTTTCTCATGGCCATGTTACAGTCAATGGCAAGAAAACTACCGTTGCATCACAGAGAGTTCATCCTGGCGACGCGATTGCTGTTCGTGGTGGTAGTCAGAAGAGCATACTGTTTGCAGACATGGCTAAGAAGATGAAAGAATATACTCTGCCAAACTGGTTGAAATTCAATACTGAGTCTTTATCTGGTGTCGTTGAGGGTAAGCCTAAAAATGTTGAAGGGTATTTGGATTTGAACACGGTGCTTGAGTTCTATAGTCGTTAATCATTATTAGCGTAATACGCTTGGTTCGCTTTTAATAATAATAAAGAAAGCTTAAAACTTTCTAATATCATATGTCTGATTTAAATATCATATTACCATCAAAATTATCTATCATCTCCGAAGTAGGCACGAAGGGTGTCTATGAAATTGACGGCCTCTATCCTGGCTATGGCCATACTCTGGGCAACTCTCTTCGCCGCATCATACTCTCGTCTTTATCTGGTGCAGCAATTACATCACTCAAAATTGAAGGTGCTGATCACGAGTTCTCGGTGCTCGATGGTGTTAAAGAAGATGTCATTACAATTCTCCTTCACTTGAAACAAGTTCGTTTTCGTCTCTCTACCGATGAGCCTCAGACAGTGAAAATATCAATCAAAGGACCAAAGACCGTTACTGCAGGTGATATAGAAGTCTCTGGGCAAGTAGAAGTGCTTAACAAAGAGCTTCATATTGCAGAAATCACTGGAAAAGTTACGCTCTCTATTGAAATGACAGTTGAGAAAGGTTTAGGCTTTGTACCGAAAGATGTCCATCAGAAAAATAAAACAGAAGTCGGTATGATTGCAGTTGATGCGATCTTCACTCCTATCCGCCGTGTCTCGTACGAAGTAGAAAATATGCGTGTTGGAGACAAGACTAACCACAATCGACTCCGTATGACGATTGAAACTGACGGTACGCTCTCTCCACGCGAGGCACTTGAACAGGCTATCACTATTATGGTAGAACAATTACAGGCAATCGTAGGCTTTACAATCTCGTCAAAAATGATAGAAAGAGAGTCGTCATCCACCACAGAAGAGTCTAAAGATGGGAAAGAAGACAAATCGGGAAGTGAAGGCAACGAGTTCACGGATATTCTAAAGACTCGCATTGATACGCTCGATCTTTCCACTCGAACTTTAAACGCTCTCAATAGCGCGAACATTCGTACCATAGGCGGTATTGCTCGTAAAAAGAAAGAGGATCTGCTTGAGATCGAAGGAATTGGTGATAAGGGAATCCAGGAGATCAAGAAGATCTTGGGCGGATATGGTATAACACTCAAATAATCAATATTAATGAAATTATATGCGACATCACAGTAACGTACGAAAGTTTGGAAGAGATAAGAATCAAAGACATGCCTTGCTCAAAGGCTTGATGCTTTCTCTTATAGCACATAGCCGTATAGAAACAACCGAAGCCAAAGCCAAGGAGCTTCGTCCTTTTATCGAGAAATTGATAACAAAGGCCAATGTCGGTACTCTTGCTTCAAGGCGCTTGGTAATGTCTCGCCTCTATAATCTGACTGCTGAATCAAACAAGCTTGTTGATGTTATCGCTCCGAAATACAAAGGTCGTGCTGGAGGATATACGCGTATTACAAAAATGCCGCGACGCGCAGGTGATGCAAGTAAAATGGCTGTAATAGAATTTGTATAATACTTATGACTAAAACACACACAATCGATGCCACAAATATGACTCTCGGACGCGCTGCAAGCGTTGCCGCAAAATTCCTGATGGGTAAAACGTCTGTTGACTATACTGCGAATAACGTTGCTGATGTACGTGTATATATTACCAATGCCGGCAAGACGAAAATGTCTGAGCGCCGTCGCGGAGAAACCCTTCATGAGACATATTCTGGATATCCAGGAGGATTCAAAGTTGCAACCAACGATAAGATTATTAAGGAAAAAGGTTGGAAAGGTTTGTATGAACTTGCTGTTTATGGCATGCTTCCATCCAACAAGCTACGCCCACTTATGATGAAACGCTTAACAATAACAGAATAAATGTATGGTAGAAAAGAAAACATCTACAAAAGAATATTATAGAGCAATCGGCCGACGCAAGACTGCAACTGCCGTTGTCCGTCTTTACAAAGCATCAAAGACTTCGTACTCAATTAATGGCAAAGATTTAGTTGTCTATTTTCCGACAGCCGAACTTAAGAAAATCGTCACTGGTGCATTTGAAACTGCTACGCCTTCAGAGAAATTTGAAGTAGTTGTTACAACCAAAGGTGGTGGTTCTCATGCTCAAGCTGAAGCGGTTCGTCACGGTATCTCTCGTGCTCTAGTACTGTTTGATGGTGAGCTTCGCTCTCCGCTCAAGAAAGCAAAAATGCTCAAGCGCGATCCTCGCCAAGTCGAACGCAAGAAATTCGGCCTCAAAAAAGCCCGTAAATCACCTCAGTGGTCAAAACGCTAAGAAAAAGATCCCTTTCGGGATCTTTTTCTATTTTGAAGTTATAATCAGAGTAAGCTATCGCTTGCTCTGATTATAACTGTATAAATGTTTGAAAAAATTGTCTTTTTCTGTATACTATGAGCGTTATGAGCGATGAAGAAATAAAAACTTCCCTCGATGGTACTCGGGACGATTCTACTGAATCGGATTTTGAAGACGTAACTTTCGTGGATAGCACAGAAGATGGCGATGCGTTGCCTGCCAAAGACATTGTTAAAAAGCTTCATGATGATATCAAAAAAGCTCGCGCAGACAAAGAAGAGTACCTCACTGGATGGCAGAGGGCAAAAGCCGACTATGTGAATCTTCAGAAAGAAGCTGACATGAAATTTGCTCGCGGTAAAGAACTTGGGGTAGAAAAAATTACGGATTCACTATTGCCTGCACTCGATGCGTTTGATATGGCTATGAGCAACAAATCTGCATGGGAAGCAGTAGATAAGAACTGGCGACAAGGCATAGAGTACATACGATCAAAATTCCTCCAAGCACTTGCAGATAATAACATCACGCCTATCGCAGAGGTAGGAGCAAAATTTGACCCGATGCTACATGAATCAATAGAATCAATTACCACAGAAGACGAATCCAAAGATCATACCATAGAAAGCATCATTCAATCTGGATACAAAATAGGCGAGAGAGTCATCCGCCCAGCGAGAGTAAATATTTACGAATATAAAAAATAGATCATGAAGAAGGCTCAGTATACACAATTCTTAAGTGATCAAGATAAACTAGATATATTCTTCATTCAAAATCGTGGGAAAGTGTCATATTTTTCAGTAAATTATTCAGCCTTGATAAACAGTCGTTGGAGAACTATAATGAGAATGGATAATTGTCACGGATTGTCTCATAGGCACACCTATCATTTACAAAGAAAGCAATTTAGGATAATATTAAATACAGATAACAATACAGCCTTTACTGAGTCCAAAAGCTATATAATTAAGAACTTTGTCAGAATAAGGGAAAATTATATAAAAGTAAGAAGAAAATATAAAATATGACTAAGAAAATTATAGAAAAAAATATTGAGCTTTCTTTAGAATTTGATCAATATTTAAATAAGCATCCGGATTTATATGCCAAGATCCCAAATGGTGCGCATGTTTTTATTTCCATTAAGGGAGATCGTGTTTTTAATGCTAGTACTGAAAATAATATAAAGAATAAATCAAAAGTTGTTGAAGCTAGAAAAGAAGGATCCAAGTGGACCATCACTCCGTTTGTGGTTGCATAAATTAACCTAATTATTATGCATCTCACCAAATGCGACATCTGTAAAAAGAATATAAAAGGTGATACTGTAAGAGCAGGTGTCGGTGTTTTCAAGGAAAAAGATTTTTGTTTAAGTTGCGGAAAACCAGTAGTAAATTTCTTAAAGAAGCATAAATTTATTAATAAGAACATAAAATAAAATCCCTCGTTGAGGGATTTTATTTTATGAGTTTCAAAAATGCTTCCTCTGTATCTTCATCAAGCTTATCGGTAACCATGATGATGAGCTCTGTAGTCAAACCTAAATCTTTTTTAATATTCGTGAATAAATGCTCGAAAGGGTACATAGATACCCATACAGAATTTTTCACACATACAAACCCCGCTTTCTTGAGTAGGTAGCGGAGAGCTTCGCGCTCACTTTTACGATCTTCAGGCAGGTTTAGGAGGACTATGCGCCAGTAACCATCCCAATGAGTGGAGACGAGGCTTCCATTGGTATCTAGGGTCAGGTTGTTGAGCCTGCTCTTGCCATCTGGAGTCAGCCGGAAATACTGTTTATGTTCAGAGTTAAAAGCCTCTACAAGTCCATCAGAGACAAGGTTTTTGATGGAGCGAGTAATGGCATAATTAGCCTTATTGTCTTGATTTTGAGGTAATTTAGCCTCTTCTGCAGCCTCTTGTATGGAATCTAGAGAAATAGCCTTCTTATTAGCTAAAATTTTAAGTATTGCCTTCTGAATTGATGCCCGCCCGGATGGCCTACCGGTCGGACGGGGCTTTTGATTGTGCATATTGACATTATATCACCCATAAATATAATATCAACAGGGTTTTCGTGGTCACGAAATACTTGTCAAAAATAAATAGTTAGTATAGAATAAGAATATGGAAGAAAAAGATGTTAAAGATATTGAAACTTTAATTTCAAAAAGGAATCATAAAAACTGGGGAATTGAATTTGATTCAACAGGAAAGATTCCATTTGAATATAAAGGTAAAACTTTTGAAGAGATAGATCATGGAGATATAGTAAAATTTTTTAATATGTCTAACGTAGAGAAATTTAAGATGGCTTACTGGATAGAAAGATCTCAAAGTAAACGTTCAGGTATATTTGGCTTCTTTCTTGGAGTAATAACTATAATTTTTCTTGAAATGATTCTTGTAAATATTTTTAGTTAATCTGAATCTAAATTAATAGTTAATTACATAAAAAACATATGTCAAAAATAATAGGAATAGATTTGGGTACAACAAATAGTGCAGTAGCGATTATCGAAGGTGGACAGCCGAAGATAATTGAGAATGTAGAGGGAGCAAGAACTACGCCATCAATCGTTGCGATAGGTAAAAATGGCGATCGGCTTGTCGGCCTTCTTGCGAAGCGTCAGGCAGTTACAAATCCGCAGAATACAATCTATGGAATCAAGCGCTTCATGGGTCACATGTTTGAAGATCCTGAAATACAAAAGACACAGAAAACTGCGCCATTCAAGATTCAAAAAGGAAAAGATGGTGGAGTTGAAGTAAATATCGGCGATAAATGGAATCGTCCAGAAGAAATTTCTGCGATGATACTTGCTAAAATAAAAGCAGATGTTGAAGCAAAGCTTGGTGAGAAAATCACAGAGGCTATTATTACCGTACCTGCATATTTCAACGATGCACAAAGAAAAGCCACAAAGGATGCAGGCCAGATTGCAGGTCTTGATGTGAAAAGAATTATCAATGAACCGACAGCCGCAGCACTTGCTTATGGATTCAATACAAAGAAAGATGAAAAAATTGTCGTCTATGACTTCGGAGGTGGTACTTTCGATGTGTCAGTTCTTGAAGTCTCAAACGATGTAATTGAAGTTAAGTCTACCGATGGTGATTCACATATGGGAGGCCGTGATATCGACCAGAAAATCATCGCTTGGATTGCTGATGAGTTCAAAAAGCAATCAGGTGTAGATGTAACCCGCGATCCGCTTGCGCTCCAGCGTCTTGATGAAGCGGCAGAAAAGGCCAAGATCGAACTCTCGACTACTCCGGAGACAGAGATAAACATCCCGTTCATAACATCCACAGATGCCGGTCCTCAGCATTTACTTCTCAAGATGAACCAAGCAAAGCTTCTGGATCTTTCTCAAGAATACATTGATCGCTCTATAGAGATCACCAAGCGCGCGATGGAAGCAAGTCCTTTCAAGATGAGTGAGATCAATGAAATCATAATGGTTGGTGGACAGACTCGGATGCCAGCGATTGTTGAAGCCGTAAAGAAATTCTTTAATGGCAAAGAACCAAATAGAACTATTAACCCAGATGAAGTTGTAGCCCTTGGTGCAGCAGTCCAAGCAGGAGTCCTACAGGGCGATGTGAAGGACGTTCTTCTTCTAGACGTTATACCGCTATCACTCGGCATAGAGACTCTTGGAGGAGTCGCTACGAAGCTCGTAGAGCGTAATACTACAATCCCTAGCTCAAAGAGCCAAGTCTTCTCGACTGCTGCCGACAACCAGACAAGCGTGGAAATTCATATTACTCAAGGCGAGCGTCCTATGGCATCGGACAACAAATCTTTAGGGCGATTTATCTTGGGTGATATACCACCTGCACCTCGCGGAATGCCCCAGGTTGAAGTCACGTTTGACGTTGACGCTAACGGCATACTCAATGTGAAAGCAAAAGACAAGGCATCCGGGAAAGAATCATCTATCCGTATTGAAGCCTCTTCAGGCCTCACAGATGCAGATATCAAGCGTATGCAAGATGAGGCAGAAACACATAAAGATGAAGATGAAAAAAAGAAAGCACTTGTAGATGAAAAAAATACAGCAGAAATGATGATCTTCTCCGCAGAGAAATCTTTAAAAGAATACGGAGATAAAGTTACCCCAGAATTAAAAGCAAGTGTAGAAGAAAAGCTTACTGCAGTAAAAACTGCAAAGGAGGGTACTGATGTCGCAGCTATCAAAGCTTCACTCGAAGCGCTTACAACTGAACTCTCGAAAATCGGCGAAGCGATGAGCAAGGTAGAACCTGCCCCTGGAACTGAAACTAAAACTCCGGAAGAACAAGCTCAAGAAGTCAAAGATGCCGAGGTTAATGAGAATCCGGAGCAGAAATAAACTATGGCGAAAGATCCCAGTAGTAGAGTTAAATACACCTGTCTTCCGACAGGACTCACTACGGGACAGGTTACTACGAAATAAATAACATGGCTAATAAAGACTATTACAATATACTCGGTGTCTCAAAAGATTCTTCGAAGGAGGAGCTAAAGAAGGCGTACCATAAACTCGCGCACAAATATCATCCTGACAAGAACAAGGGAGATGATTCAAAGTTCAAGGAGGTGAATCAAGCTTACCAGACTCTTTCTGATGACCAGAAGCGAGCTCAATATGATCGCTTTGGTGCAGATGGTCCATCCCACTCCGCCGGAGGCTACGGCGGGACGGGGCAAGGATTTGGAGGGTTTGATTTTTCCGGTTTCCAGAATGGTGGAGCAGAGTTTGATATGGGAGACCTAGGAGATATCTTTGGAGATTTCTTTGGTGGTGGAGGTCGTGGCAGACAGGCGAAGAGAGGCCGAGATATCTCTACTGAGATTGACTTATCTTTTGAAGATTCTGTTTTCGGAGTCACAAGAAAAATCTTACTAACCAAGCAATCCAAATGCGATATTTGTAAAGGCACAGGTGGCAAGCCAGGTACCAAGATGGACACCTGCAAGACTTGCAACGGCAATGGACAGATCAGAGAGATGAAGCGCTCAATCTTGGGAACATTCCAAACTACAAAGACTTGTGACGTATGTCATGGACAAGGTAAAACTTCGAAAGAGAAATGTGTAGAGTGTCATGGTGTAGGCGTAAGGCAAAAACAAGAAGAAATAGAGATCAAGATTCCAGCAGGCATAAATGCTGGTGAGATGGTACGCATGACGGGCATGGGCGAGGCAGTGTCTGGCGGAGAGTCTGGTGACTTATATATCAAGATCAACGTGAAATCTCACCCTACATTTAGGCGAGATGGTTTTAATCTGACTCTTGATTTGCCCATTAAGCTATCTGATGCACTACTTGGTATGAACTACAATCTAAAAATTTTGGAAGGCAATACAGTAGAAGTGAAAATCCCAGAAGGTATAAATCATGGTGAGCTTCTTCGAGTAAAAGGCAAAGGTGTTCCTTCGACTCGTGGCCGTGGCGACATAATCCTGCGCATCCAAATCAAAATGCCATCCAAGATATCAAAAAAATCAAAAGAGCTAATAGAAGAACTCAAAAAAGAGGGAGTTTAAAGTTTCTCAGCATAAAAAATACCATACGAGCACAAACCTGATTTAAAAATTAGCCGTTGATAATAAGCTGCAGCTGCATTTTTCATCTCAATTTTACTCCTCAACCCAAAGAACTGCATTATTTTTGCAAAAGGGTATGTAATGATTGAGACTCTATACATTCGCTTTGATGACGGAGTGACATTTTCTGTTATATCAATATATTTAATATTAGTAAATCTTGCGTTCTCTAGGTGTGCTTTAAACTTATCTATATGTTCGAGGTTCGATACAGCCCATCCATCTAGCCATTTAAATAGATATTTTTTCTCTTTTGCTGAAATTGGTTCACGCTTCAAAAAACCATCTGCGATAATTACTCTACCTCCACTCTTTAATAACCTTGAAGCTTCAGTAATAAATTTTGATTTATCTATTGAATAACAGACGCTTTCTATTGCCCATACCACATCTAAAGATTGGTCAGCAAGTCCTGTATTTGTATAATCTCTGATAAAAAAGTTTACATTATCTACTACTTTATATTTTTCAGCTAGCAGATTGGCTTCTTCAATTTGTTTTGGAACAATGCTTATACCAATAACCTTGCATCCTATATTTTCTGCCAACCATATTGAACTTCCACCAATACCACAGCCAGAATCTAAGACGTCATCTGTATTTTTAATATTCGCTATTTTTGCAAGGATGGCATTCAAGTTATTAACTGCCTGGCCGTGAGTTCTATGGTTTGTGTCATAAAAACCATAATGAATAGCATGATAGCGATTCAGTTTCCAAATCCATGAATAATCACGCCTTGATTTATTGTAATAGTTGATTATGTCTTTTTCCATAAAAGGTTAGTAGTTAAAGAATAACATAGATTTGAATTTACTGTATGATTTTTAGCCAAAAGCCTATTTACATCCTAGCTCAATTTGCTATTATTGTCTTATTAACATTTATCTGGGCAATGACTGCCTGATACAAAGAGATGACTAAACGCTCAGTTGCTTCCAAGAAGCTCTGGAAAATAGGTGCAAAAGAATTCAATACTCAATACTTTGATTTTAATAAAGATGGCGACCTTATCATTAAGGAGGGTCACAATATTTATAATGTTCGCTACTTGGCCGACAAGATGGGTACCTCGCTTGAAATACTCATGCCTTTTGTAATTGAAGAGCGTCTTGAGGATCTTCTTGATACGGCGCAGGCTCTTTCAAAAAAAACAGGCTATAAAGGCAAATTCCTGTATCATTTCCCGATGAAGGTTAACCAGAACAAGGAAGCAATCGGGGCAATCGTCGGTGAAGGCGCGCATCTCGAGACATCTTCATACAATGATTTATATTTGATCAAGAAAATGCTTGAACAGGAGTCATTTAATCCAAATATTCGCATTCTATGTAATGGTCCAAAAACTGACAAATATATGAACCTTATCGATGAGCTTCAGCATAAAGGCACAAAAATATTTCCTATTATTGAAGGACCAAATGAATTAAAACTCCTTCAGCATTCAAAGTATGACGTAGGCATTCGCATTGATATGCCAGTCAAAGCGCAATCTATTTGGAACAAGCCGATTGACCGCTTTGGATTTCCCGGAAAGGAAATTTTGGCAATGGGTAAATTTAAGAATCTCAAGATACTTCACTACCATATTGGTTCGCAGATAGAGAAACTTTCTGATGTCATTGTTCCGATTAAATACGCGCTTGACGTTTATTTTAAATTGAAAGAAAAAAATCCATCTCTTGATACTCTTGATATTGGCGGAGGCATGCCAATTCCTTATGAGAGAACAAAAAGCTATCCTGTAGACAAACTACTCGAGAAAATATTCGAAGTGGTTAAAAAGGAATCTGAAAAGCATGGCGTCCCTCATCCAAATATTATCTGTGAGTGGGGGCGCTATATTGCAGCTCCTGCACAGATCAATATATATAAAGTGATTGATACTAAGAAAATAAGTAGCAAGAAAGCTCAAGCAGATAAATGGTATGTAATAGACGGAAGCTTCATGAATGATCTATGCGATACGTGGGCGATAAAGCAGAATTGGGCCATAGCGCCAGTCAATTCAAGCGGAGATAACCATCTAAACGAAGTATGGCTTGCAGGTTCAACTTGCGATTCAGACGATGTATACAATGGTACAAAAGGCTCAATCACTTTGCCTGATTACGAAATGGATGAAGGCAAGCCAATGTATATAGTAGTATTTGATACAGGCGCATACGAGGATGCTCTTGTTATGCATCACTGTCTACTTTCGTCTCCGCTTAAGATCATCGTTGAGAATGGTCATGTTGTTGTTGCTCGAAAACGAGAGACACCGGAAGAGGTCGGCAAGATGTTTGGCTGGTAGGAAAGCAGTCTATAGGTTGTAGTAAGAAAAGTGAAATAAATTCTTTTATGAAACTTGCTATATTAAAAGTGATATAATAATTTTATGAACACCAATTTATCAACATTAGAATTCGTTTTAAAAAATTATAAGAATTTCAATTCGCGCGCGACTCGAGATGCTCTAATTGCGTACTGGCGACATATTGAGAAAGGAGGCAAAATGTTTTGGGCAGTAGCCGGAGCGATGTCCTCGGCTCAGCTCGGCATTACACTTGCGCCTGCTATTCGCAATGGACTCATCCATGGTATGTCTGTAACAGGCGCCAACCTCGAAGAGTCATTGTTCCGACTTGTAGCGCACGATAGCTATACCGACTTCCCAGACTATCGCTACTTTACTAAAGAAGATGATACCAAGATTCTTGAGGATCGTATGCGTAGAGTTACAGACACCAGTATCCCTGAAGATGAAGCATTCCGTGCTGTCGAGGGTCTGATCGTTCCAGTTTGGGAGCAGGCTACAAAGGATGGCACTCGCAAATTCTGGCATGAATATTTCTACGACCTTATTCAAACTCTCGACAAAAAATCTCACGAAGGCAAAGCCGAGGAATGCTGGCTCCTTGCTGCAGCAGAGAAAAACTTGCCAATAGTTGTACCAGGGTATGAAGACTCTACCTTTGGCAACATTTTTGCTTCACATGTAAAGATGGGTGACGCCAGTGCTTCAATTGCTAAAAGTGGAATTGAATACATGGGTGCTCTCTACGACCAGTACCAAGAACTTTCTAAAGGAGAGGGAATCGGGTTCTTTCAAATTGGTGGAGGTATCGCAGGCGACTTCCCGATATGCGTAGTTCCATCCCTTAAATATGATATGGAGACTGATGCAAAACCATGGGCATACTTTTGCCAGATTTCTGATTCTACGACTTCCTACGGCTCGTATTCTGGCGCTACTCCAAATGAAAAGATTACTTGGGACAAACTCACCAAAGATACTCCAATGTTTGTCGTCGAGTCAGATGCTACAATTGTCGCTCCACTTATGCTTACTGCACTTCTGGAATGTAAAGCAAATCCAAAAGAAGCAAATGAATTAATCGCAAAATATAGCGCTTAATAAAATATATGAAAAAAAAGTTTATAACTATTGGACTTGTACAAAGTAAAGTATCAAGTGATATAAAGAAGAACGTTGCAAAGACTGTAAAAATGATTGAGCAGGCTTCTAAAAAAGGTGCTGCTATTGTTACACTCCAAGAACTTTTTCAAACCCCGTATTTTCCACAATACGAAGGCAAGAATAAGGATGAATATGCTGAGAGTTTAAGTGGCTTTGCTATGAGTACAATGAAAGAAACTGCAAAGAAATTTGGTGTTGCTATTGTTGTGCCATTCTATGAGAAGAACAATGGTAAATATTTTAATACTGCATGTGTTATAGATAAGAAAGGAAAATTACTTGGCCAGTATCATAAAATTCATATACCACATGATCCAGGATTCTACGAGAAAGAATATTTTGAACATGGAGCTTCGGGTTATAAAACTTTTACAGTTGATGGAGTAAGATTTGCAGTACTAATATGCTATGACCAATGGTTTCCAGAAGCCGCACGCATGGCCAAGCTTGCAGGTGCTCAGATCATTTTCTACCCTACGGCTATTGGTAATATACTTGGTTACAAAGCCCAAGAAGGAGACTGGCACGATGCTTGGGAGACTATACAACGAAGTCATTCTATAGCAAACAGTGTATATGTAGGGGCAGTAAACCGCGTAGGAACAGAAGGTCAGATGCAGTTCTACGGGCAGTCTTTTATCGCTGATCCGTTTGGTACTGTAATCAAGCGCGGGAGTAGAACTAAGGAGGAAGTAATAATAGCAAAGCTTGACCTAGGTAAGATAAAATTCAATGAAGAGGGTTGGGGATTCATGCGCAACCGCAGGCCCGACACATATAACATGCTCACATCAAATAAAATGATAAAGAAATCTAAAAAATTACAAAAAGTAGAACACTATAAAGATACCAAGAAAGCTTTAGGCAAATAATTTTCATGAATAAATTCGTTATGCCAGCTGAATGGGAAAAGCACGAGAGTCTATGGCTCGCGTGGCCTCATGACGACAAAACTACATTTCCAGTTAACTTTAAGAATGTTATATCTTCGTTTGTCGCTATGGTGAAAGCTGTTCATAAAGACGAACCAGTGAACTTGATAGTTTTAGATGAAGATATGAAAAATCTAGCGATATCTATTCTAAATAAATCAGACATAGATATGAAGCAGATCAGGTTCTTTATTGCCAATTATGCTGATGTCTGGATTCGTGATTATGCTCCATTGTTTGTAAAGAATGTATCGACAGGCGAGCCTACGATGGCGAAGTGGATCTACAATGCTTATGGCAATAAATTTGAAGAGTTGCTTATAGATAATGAGGTTTTCAAATCCTTGAAAAATAAAATAGGTAAACCTATGGTTGAACCTGGCATTGTTATGGAAGGAGGCGCTCTTGAAATAAATGGTAAGGGAACTCTAGTTACTACAGAGCAATGTTTACTAAACCCCAACCGTAATCCACAACTGAATAGCGTTGAAATAGAAAACTATCTAAAGAATTATATTGGAGTTAGTAATATAATCTGGCTCAAAGAAGGGATCATCAATGACCATACTGATGGGCATGTCGATGACATTGTGAAGTTTGTGAATGAAAATACTATTCTTTGTGCATATGAAAGCGATATATCAGACCCGAATTTTGAAATTCTAAACAATAATTTTAAACTTTTAGAGCAATCTGTAGATCAGGATGGTAAACCCTTCAATCTTGTAAAAGTTCCTATGCCACATATCGTATATAATACTGGAGAGAAAGCCCCAGCATCCTATATAAATTTTTATATTGGTAATAGTGTAGTACTTGTACCAATTTTCAATGACTCCAACGATGCTAAAGCTCTGGATATAATACAATCTTTTTTTAAAGATCGAAAAGTGGTAGGTATTGATTGTAGTGATATAGTTTATGGAGGTGGAACCATACATTGTATGACACAGCAACAGCCGGAGTTTTAATTCTACGCTAATATTTATAACTTAAATATGTTATAATATCGGGACATATGGAACTAGATACGAAGGCAATACTTGGGGTTATCGCTGGGGTTATCGCTTTTGTCGCCTATGTTATATACGTTGCTTCGATTCTTAGGGGTAAAACAAAACCCAATAGGGCGACGTGGTGGATTTGGGCTTTTATGGGATTAGTTGTGGGGCTTAGTTACTATGCCTCAGGAGCCGAAAATACAATATGGGTACCATTTGTTGAATTCTTAGGCCCATTTATTATCGCTATCTTGTCCATCAAATACGGAGAAGGAGGTTTGACGAGTAGAACTGACTTGTTTTGTTTATTGGGAGCTATAATTAGTATTTTTCTTTGGATAATATTTGATAATCCGGTAATTGCTTTAGTTACCAACTTGGCAATTGACTCATTTGCCATAATACCAACGATTAAAAAATCTTATCTAAGACCAGAAGGAGAAGATTTCTCTGCCTGGTTTGGTACTGGCATAGCAGATACTTTAAATATGTTTGCAGTTGAAAAGTTTACTTTCGCTATACTTCTATACCCTATATATATGCTCGTTTCTGACCTTATTGTAATAGTTATTCTTTTTATAAGAAAGAAAAACATAACGTTCTTTGCAAAACATGATTAAATTATGAAAATCTATATTGGAAAAAGTAAGTTGCATGGAAAAGGCCTTTTTGCAAATCAAAATATTAAAAAAGGGGAAATTATTGCTATAATAAAAGGAAAAGTTGTAAATTGGATAGTTATAAACAAATCAACCTCGGCTGTCGGACCTAATTGGATCGGCTTGAGGAAAAATCATTGGATTAATCCCAATCATACTTTTGAAAAACTCAATCATTCTTGTAACCCTAGCTCTGGAATTAGAGGGTCTAGAACTTTAGTGGCAATTCGTAATATTAAAAATGAAGAAGAAGTTACCATAGATTATTCAATAACCGAAGAGGATTTATTTTGGAGGCTAAATAGTAAATGTAAATGTGGCTCTAAAAAATGCCGTAAAATTATAAGATCCATACAATTTCTACCGCTAAAAACCTACAAAAGTTATTTGCCTTATGTCCCAAATTATTTCCAGAAAGTGTATCTAAGATATCATAATATTAAATCAAAAAAACATGGATAAAAAATCAAAAAAATTCTTTGTTATTTTATGTATTTCGGTACTTTTTTCAATAATTTTTTCGTATTACACTTTTGTTATCAAAAAAGACTTTAGAATTTTTACAGATAAAGAAGCTTTTAATCAGTCTTTACTAGAAGAATAGCCAAGAAATGGAAACTTCAATTCAAACATTTATATCTATGTGCAATTGGGACCCTGCGCGATTTTTAATTTTCTCTGATAATGTTTTTGGCCCACTTATATACTACTCACATTTTTTTGCTCTGATACCATCTTTTTTGATTGGCCTGTTTATTTATTTAAATGATAGGAAATCCTTAACTAATAAAATTTTATTCTTTATCACCAATACATTTTCATTGTGGGTTTTTGCAGATTTAGCGCTATGGGCAAACGAAAAGCCAGATTTACAAATGTTTTTTTGGTCACTATTGGTAATAATTGAACCAATAATTTATGCAGCATGTGTTTATTTTATTTATGTATTTATTGCGAAAAAAGATATATCTTTGAATAAAAAAATAGGTATTTCAATCTTCCTAATACCAACCCTTATATTTGCATCATCAAAATTTGCACTATTAGGTTTTGACCTAACTAATTGTTACAGAGAGGTCACAGAAGGACCAATTACAATATATGGATATGCAATAGAAATATTATATGTACTATGGATATTATTTATCACCTTTGATAAATATCCAAATGCAACGAAAGAAGATAAGCGTCAGATTTTCTTTATTACAACTGGAATTATATTGTTCTTATTTTCCCTTGCATCAGGAAATATTGTTGGAAGCTTAACTGATAATTGGTCATTAGCACAAATAGGCATTTTTGGCATGCCTATCTTCGTAGCTTTCCTTGCGTATATGATTGTAAAATTTAAGACTTTTAATATGAAATTACTTGGAGCTCAAGTTCTGGTAGTTGCTCTAGGTTTCTTGGTACTGGCAATCGCTTTTATAAGGAATATTGATAATGTTAAACTAGTCGTTGCGTTCACACTTTTATTTGTACTGGTGCTAGGACATAATCTAATAAAAAGCGTACGAAAAGAAGTCATGCAACGTGAACAGTTGCAGATACTTTCCGATCAATTATTTGAGGCAAATGAGAAGCTAAAAGGGCTCGATAAGCTCAAGACTGAATTCCTCTCTCTTGCTTCTCATCAGTTGCGAAGCCCCCTGACTGCCATTAAAGGATATTCGTCCATGTTAATCGAAGGGGATTATGGAGAAATTAATCCAAAAGCAAAAGATGCCATCGAGCGCATCTTCCAGTCGACAATGAATCTGACTAAAATTGTTGAGGATTTTCTCAATGTTTCTAAAATTGAAGCAGGGGGTATGAAGTATGAAATGGCACCGTTTAGCGTAGCTGAGATAGCCCGCGATATGTCTCGGGATCTTTCTATTACTGCTAGTCAGAAAGGTTTGAAATTGAATTTTGAATCAGACAATGATGAACAATGTATGGTAAACGGTGATAGAGAAAAGATTCGTCAGGTAGTTCTAAACTTTATCGATAACTCAATAAAATATACAAAAGATGGAACAGTCAATGTATCGGTAAATAAGATAAATGGCAAGGTGATATTTGCAGTTCGCGATACTGGCATGGGTATGACTCCGGATATAAAGGCTACATTATTCCAAAAATTTGCCCGTGGGGATGGTGCTCGGATGAATACCGGCGGTTCTGGTCTCGGACTATATCTTGCCAAGGAGGTTATCGAAGCTCACAATGGAACTGTCGATGTGACATCGGAAGGTCTCGGCAAAGGATCAACATTTAGTTTTACTCTAGACGCCCAAAATACAATTAAATAATCCTAGAAATTTTATAACTTTCGTCTGTATCCTTGATTTTATACCCTAGGTCTTTTATCTTGTCCCGTAGCTCGTCACTCTTTGCCCAATCTTTATTTTTACGAACTTGCTGTCTCTGGTCGACAAGCAATTGGATTTCTTTCGGTACTGATTCCTCCTTTAGATCTTGAAATCCAAATCCAAGCACTTGATCAAAATCAAGCATTGTCGCCTTCTTATCTTCGTTGGAAAGAGAAGTATCTTTTACGACATCCCAAAGTACTGCTAATGCTGATGGAGTATTAAGGTTATCATCCATATGGATTATGAATTTCTCTTTATAGTTCTGGTGTATCGTTCCGACTCTATCTCCAAGCTCTTTAAATGCGTTAGATAGTCTTGTAAGTGCAGTTTGTGAGCCGAGGACAGCCTCAAGCGTAAAATTTACCTTAGTACCATAATGACCTGTATAAAGCCAATAGCGAAATGCAAGAGGGTTGATTCCCTTATCAATTAGATCACGCAGGGTATAAAAATTTCCGAGAGATTTTGCCATTTTCTTGCCATCTACCATCAAATGTTCGTTATGCATCCAATATTTTACAAATGGTTTATCCGTCGCGCATTCTGATTGTGCAATCTCATTCTCGTGATGAGGGAACATGTTGTCGACGCCACCTGTATGTAAATCAAAACTTTCTCCTAGTTCTTTCATACTCATCGCAGAACATTCAATGTGCCAGCCGGGGCGCCCTTTAATTAGTTTGGTTTCTCTGCCAAGAAGCTCATTTGGGTTCCAGAACACGTCACCATCGTTCTCATCCCAGGCTTTCCAAAGAGCAAAATCCTGCGCATTATCCTTATCATACTCATCTTTTTTCATTCTACCTTTGGCATTTTGTTTAAGATCTGACAATGTAAAATATGAAAGTTTTCCATAATCTGGGTCTTTTTCTATTGAGAAATACGCCGATCCATCATCAGCTATATATGCGTGACCATTATCAATAAGTTTTTCGGTTAGCTCCAACATTTCTTTCACGTAATCTGTTGCCTTTGTATATTTTTGAGCAGATATAATATGAAGAGCGTCTCTATCTTTATAAAATTCTTCTGTATAAAATTCAGTGAATTCTTTTAATGTTTTACCACTTGCAATAGAATCTCGAATAGTTTTATCATCGATATCAGTGATATTCATAATATGTTCAACCTGATATCCACAGTACATTAGATATCTTTTTAGAGTATCTCCAAAAATATATGCACGATAGTTACCTATGTGAGGGTAGTTATATACTGTTGGCCCGCAGGTATAGAGACCCACAGAGTTTCCATTGAGAGGGACAAATTCTTCTTTTTGACGTGTGAGCGTATTGAATATTTTTAAAGCCATTTCTTGTATTTAGAATAGATAAATGCCACAACGCTTATCAGTACCATGACCCCAATTATAGAATAAAATTCAGTTGGCCGTTCTTTAATGAAACTAGTATCCATTACAAAAATACTAGATATAAGAATAATCGGAGAAGTTAGAAAAGTAATCAAAGTCAGAATTGTAATAGTCTGAGTACTTTTACTTGCAAGCAAGGAGTCATTGGTGTCACGCAGATCATCGAGTATTTCTTTATGGCTATCAAGGATTGCTTGTGTCTTGTTATATTCACTGATAATGGATGAAACATAAAAACTAAAGTTTTCCCCGTAGAACTGCTTTGCTCCTATTTCAAAAGAATTCAATACTTCTTTGTGAAACCGGAGCGCTTGGCGAAAATCAAGGAGTGTACGATTAATTTCTGATATTGTCGCAACCATTCCGCTCTCATTACCTTCAAATATTTTCCGCTCTGCATCTTTGAGCAGTAAATTGATATCATTGAGTTGGTAACGAGAGTGAAGATAGAGGGCTTTGATCAAATGAAAGAATAAAAAACCTGCATGATCTATATCCATCCGCTTTTCGAGTATAGCATCTACTTCAAATGTTTTTGAGAATTCATGGAGTGAGTCAATGAATTCGTAGTGAGTTGTAATGATGAAGTTAGTGCCGACGACAAAATCTATCTCTTGTTCCATGCTTCGTGTACCTTTATGTGAAAGTTGAGGAAAGTTCAGAATAAGATATATAAATGTGGGATAGATATCAATTTTAGACTGGAAGCTTTTTGTATGCATTTCTTCGCCCACCAGGACTGGTATCGCATACTCTTCCATAACATGCACGAGCTCTTCCTCTGTTGGAGATTCAAGGTCAACCCAGGTTAAACCCTTATAGGTATATTTAGATATCATATTAGTTAAGTATAGCACTCCACTTGCATATTTTGAAACTTTTGTGTATTATATGGGCTGTGGAAATCCATCTATATGGCTACAGCAAAAACTACAACTAAAAAGGTAAAGCCAGCAAGTACAGAATTTGCTGTAATTGAAACAGGAGGCAAGCAATATAAGGTTGCTGTCGGGGATGTATTGAAGGTGGAAAAACTGGACGGTAAATTTGCAATAGGAGACAAGATCGTCTTTGACAAAGTACTTCTTGTGGACGATGGCTCGGACACTACCATTGGCTCTCCATACATAACTTCTGCGAAAGTTGAATCTCTTTTTCAGCGACATGGCCGAGGTAAAACAGTCAAAGTCGTCAAATTTAAGCAAAAGAGCCGTTATCTCAAGCGTAATGGCCATCGTCAGCCATTCATAGAAGTCAAAATCTCAGCTATAAAATAAAAAGCCATCCAAATTGAACTGGATGGCTTTTTGTTTATGGCATTATTGTATCATAATGCGCTAAATAATTTTTCTTTTGTAATGGGGAGTTCCAAATCAACCCCTTTCCTCATCCCAGCAGTGATAACTTTTTGATGATTAGTTTTTATTGCTTTAGCAAAATTCTCCATTGTTTGGAGTGATGCTAAACTTGAAGTAAAACAGACTATAACATCTTGCTCTTCAATCTTTTCTTTTGTCAGGATGTCTTTCTCTGTAACACCTACTATTTGAGTGGTCGGGCTGATTTCCTGCATTAATTTGGTGATCAAATTAAGAGATGAAACGGCCGATGAACTCGAAAATATAACAAGAACATTTTGCATATGATTGGTTTTTTTTGTTAAAAATACGCTGTCGCAGATATAATAACATGCATAGCAAAAAAGTCAATTATTTGAAAGTGAATTCCCACCCTAATTGCATGTTGACATTTTCAGGATTTAATGTTAACTTTATTTTGAAAATAAATTGTAAACAAAAATTTCTTATTATGAAACGTAAAAAAACGACAGCATATCTGAAAAAACAATCAGATGCTCAGCAAAGCTTTAAAGATCTTCTACAAAAGAAATTCGGAGAAAATTTTACCTTCGTAATAACCAATCCAAAAGGCCATGTATCTGGCCATGGATGGGTTACAAACTTTTTGATAGAAGCACAAGTCTTTGTTGCCCCACCAGGGCAAGTCAAAGCAGATGTAATTTATTTTTCGGTGGTTTCAAACCAAAAAGACAGTAAGAAAATGAAAGAAGCAGCAGCCAAAGGTTTGGTCATAAAACTACGCCAAATGAATATTGCAGTCTAAAAACTGAAGATATTAAAAAGAATAGCCATAATTGATTATAAAATGTCATTGTGGCTATTTCTTTTTATGACCGATTTCTCAGTGCATTCTTTATTGTCTCGCTATCCGAGTATTCAAGCTCAGTACCAGTAGAAAGCCCTCGGCCGAGAGAGACGATAGTAAAGTTATAGGTCTTTTGAAATGGTGCAAGAATTTCTCGCAGATATATATCAGTGTGTTCACCTTGAGGGTTGAGTGATAGCGCGATAACGACTTCCTTCAATTCGTCTTTTTTACTTCTCCCTTCGACAGTTTTTAGAAGTTCCTTTATTCGTATAAAGCTCGATGTATCTTTTGTGACAATCGGCACAAGGCCACCAAGTATAAAATACATACCATCATATGTTTTACTTCTCTTGATACTCTCATAGTCAGCATCTTTTTCAATAATCAGAAGGGAAGTTCTATCGGTTTTTAAGTTAATGCAAGTATCGCAAAGGTTAGCACCAACACTTTGGAAAAATAAAAAACAAGAGGGACACTGCTTGATAGAATTTTTCAGAGTCAAAATTTTATCACCTAGCTCTTTTACGTAGTTTGGATTCTTATGCAGTAGAAAATAAACAAAACGCTTTGCTTGACGCTCACCAATACCAGGAAATTCTTTAAAATATTTTGCGAGCTCCTCAATAGTATTCATACTAGAATTGATCCACGCCGCCAATCTCGCGTGATGGGGCAAAATCATTGAGGTTGCTTTTCTGCATATTCATAAATGTTGTTAATTTCTGGTCAAAGTATAGCTCGACTTTTCCGACTGGTCCATTACGATGCTTTTCTATCAATATCTCCACTATATCAGTACGCTCTGATTCATCCTTGCCTTTGTCTTCGCGATGAAGGAACATAACGACATCAGCATCCTGTTCGATAGATCCAGAATCTCGCAAATCAGATAAGCGAGGCCTGCCACCTCGGGATTCAACGGCACGGGAGAGCTGTGAAAGCGCAACGACCGGCACATCAAACTCTTTAGCAAGAGCTTTCAATGAGCGAGATATTTCTGTCACTTGGTTCACCATGCTGTCGTAATTCTTAGATGTAGACATGAGTTGTAAATAGTCTACAATGATCATACCAATCCCATGCTCGGCACGAATACGACGGCATACTGAGCGCATACGCACGATGGAGTTACCGGCCATATCATCGACGAATATTGGCGCACGAGAAAGCTTATCGAGTGAATCACGGATCTTTGAAAACTCGTTTTCAGCAGATAGATTTCCTGTACGTAGATTCCATGCGTTAACGCGAGATTGAGCAGCAAGCATTCGATCTACAAGTTGTTGTGTACTCATTTCAAGAGAAAATATTACGGTTGGTGTCCCATGATTTAGCGCAGCTTGCCTGGCAATATCAAGAGCAAGTGTTGTCTTACCCATAGAAGGTCTCGCAGCAATAATGATTAGGTCTGATTTTTGCAAGCCTGATAGATATTGATCAAGGTCGTGAAATCCTGTCGGTACTCCTCTAAGCTCGCCTTTGCTTTCATGAAGTCTCTCTAGACGCTCCCATGCTTCAGGTAGGCTATCTTTAAGTGGGGTAAATGTATGAGAACCTACGCCGCTATTGATACCCATCATACGTTTCTCAGCTTGATCAAGTATATCAAAAACATCTTCTACGTCTTCACGAAAACCAAGCTCAGAAATATCTACTCCCGCTTCGATAATTTTACGGAGAATATTTTTTTTAGCCACTATATCTGTATAGTGCTTTATGTTTGTTGAAGAAGGTACTGCATTTGTAAGTTCACTCAAGTAACTTGCTCCACCTACCTGATCGAGCAATCCTTTCTCGGTTAATTTATGTGACACGGAAAGTATATCGATCGGCTCACCTTTACTTGAGAGCTCGAGCATTATTTTATAAATTTGAGAGTGCTTTGATGCGTAGAAAGAATCGATGCTAATAATATCATTGATTTCATGTATTGCTCCTGGGCGAAGCATGATAGACCCAAGGACTGCCTTTTCAGAGTCCACGCTTTGAGGCGGTATTCTTAGATTGGATTTTTGTTTAGTTCTAGATATCTCTTGCATATGGCCTATTGTAACACAAACTAAAAAACCATAAATCCTACAAAATTCATAATTTTGGGAAAACTATGGGGAGAAAAGGTGCAAAACTAGGCTTTTTTTGGTATTATGGCACTATATGAAAAAGGTCTTACTTTCCGGCATCCAACCATCGGGCACTATGCATATTGGTAATTACTTCGGGGCCATACGCCAATTTGTTGAACTCCAGAATAATTACGATGCTAGGATATTTATAGCCGATCTACATGCTGTTACAACAGTCCAGAACAAGGAGAAGTTATCTGAAAGCATTCTCAATGTAGCCCTAGATTATATTGCTTGTGGACTTGATCCCGAGAAAGTCATTCTCTTTAAGCAATCCGATATTCCAGAAGTGACGGAACTTACTTGGTATTTTAATTGCATTACGACAATGCCGTATCTTGAGCGAGCTACTTCTTACAAAGATGCACACATGAAAGCAAAAGAAGTTACAGTCGGACTTTTTGATTATCCGATTCTTATGGCCTCTGATATTCTGATACAGGACCCAGATATAGTGCCTGTCGGACAAGATCAAAAACAACATGTAGAATATGCTCGTGATACGGCGCAAAAGTTCAATAATATTTTTGGCGAGACTTTTAAACTTCCTGAACCAATGATTTTAGAAAATGTAGCAGTTGTTCCAGGCACTGATGGTCGCAAGATGTCAAAAAGTTATGGTAATACAATTCCATTATTTGGAACTGACGCAGAAATTAAAAAAGCCGTCATGAGCATAGTCACTGATTCTAAAACTCCAGAAGAACCAAAAGATCCAGATACCTGTAATATATTTGCATTACATAAATTATTCTTAGACAATGAAAAACTTGACGTCCTGCGTGCTAAATACACAAATGGCGGAATTGGCTATAAGGAGTCAAAAGAAATGTTACTTGATGAAATTCTGACTCTGATTAAACCTATGCGCGAAAGGAGAGATATATACGCGAAGGATCTAGATAAAGTCCGTACTATACTAAAAACTGGTGGCGAGAAAATACAAAAAATCGCTGAAGCTAAAATGAAAATAGTCCGTACCAATATAGGAGTAACTGTATAGTTTTTTATGAGTCTATTAACTTGGATTATAATTATCGTCGTTGCTTTCATTCTCATAAAGACGGTTAAATTCGTCCGTATTATTCTTACTGTTGTGCTTGGGATAATATACATACCGATCAATACACTCAATACAGCCGTACAAAAATGGTATTTCCATATGAAAAAAGTAGATCAAATCGTTTATTATGCTTTTACTCCCATCTATTGGCTTCTGGTCGGCATCACCTTTATTGTTTCTGCACCTTATGAGTTTGTAATTACGGAAAATATACACTAGCTTTTCTTTTCTCTAATATAATGATATTATTTTCTCTAAACTATTAAATTATGAAAGATAGAATATATATAAAAAATTTAACAGCACGTGTAGGGCAAGAAGTCAGAATTGCAGGCTGGGTGGATGTCCGTCGCGACCAAGGCAAACTAGTATTCATGGATATGCGCGATATGACAGGCAAAGTTCAGTGCGTTGTTTTGCCTAATCATACAGATGCGATGGAGCAAGTTAAAGAAGTTCGTATCGAGTGGGTGCTTAAACTCACGGGTATTGTCAATAAGAGACCTGAAAAAAACATAAAGGAAGGAGTGCAGAATGGAGATATAGAAATAGAAATAACAAAGGTTGATATTTTAGCGCAAGCCGCTCCGCTTCCGTTCGATATGTCTTTTGATGGATATAACTTGGAATTAACAGCAGAGTTGGACAATCGTGCGCTCGTTTTGAGACAACCAAGGGTTCAAGCAATCTTCAAAGTACAAGAAACAATTATTGACTCGTTTAGGGAATTCATGAAGCAGAACATGTTCTTCGAATTTCAAGCACCTTCAATCACTCCAGCAACTGCTGAAGGCGGAGCGGAGGTCTTCCAAGTAAGCTATTTTGAGAAAAAAGCATATCTGACACAATCACCGCAACTTTACAAGCAAATTGTCATGTCTGCTTTTGAGCGATGTTTTTCGGTCAATAAAGTTTTCCGCGCAGAACCTTCATCAACGACTAGACATCTGACAGAGATAGTGTCGCTTGATGCTGAGATGGCATTTATAGATTCATGGACTGATATTCGTGATATGGCAGAAAATACTGTCAGACATATTCTAAAGCAAGTAGAACTTAAGAATGGAGATCATTTAAGAATCCTCGATGCAACTTTACCAGTTATGATAGATAAGACACCGACATATTCTCTCTCTGAAGTTCAAGAAAAGATATTCCAGAAATTTGGAAGAGACGTTCGAGGTGACAAAGATACTAATCCTCAAGATGAAAGAGAAATTTGCGAAATCGTAAAAGAAGAAACTGGATCTGACTTTGTGTTTATTTATGGCTACCCAACAAGGCAAAAACCTTTTTATGTCTATCCAAATCCTGAAAAACCAGAATTCAATGAAGGGATGGATCTAATCTGTCGCGGAGTAGAGTGGCTTTCTGGTGGACGTAGAATCAATGACTACAAGCAACTAGAAGAGCATGTGAAAATTTGGAATATGGATCCGAACAAAGTTAAGATGTTTCTTGAAGCTTTTAAATACGGAGTTCCGCCAGAAGGAGGTTTTGCCTTTGGAGCTGAACGTATTACCATGCAATTATTGGGGTTAAAGAATATTCGTGAAGCATGTATGTTCCCGCGAGATATGAACCGTATTGATGAAAAATTAAATAGTGATGGATATTAAAAATGATATGGAAGATTGTATTTTTTGTAAAATAGTAAGAGGTGAAGCACCTTCATATAAAATCTGGGAGGATGAGAATTATATCGTGATCCTTAGCATTTTTCCTTTTACAAAAGGTCATAGTCTGGTGATATCAAAAAAACATTACAGATGGGTCTGGGATTCTCCTGATATCGGTCAATATTTTGAAATTGTACAAAAAATCGTAGTCGCCACAAAAAAAGCTTTTAAGACGGATTTTGTAATTGGAGCACAAGTCGGTGATGAAGTACACCATGCCCATGTACAGCTTATTCCACGATATAAAAATGACGGACATGGTGATTTTATAACCCCAGGCTTTTTTCAGAAATTCTCCGAAAAAGAAATGCTTGACATAGCACAGACTGTAGCTAGTAATATATAAATGGAAGAAATTACAACAAATATATACAAAGTCCGCGCTGGGACATTTGAAGGGCCGCTTGATTTACTGCTGTCGCTCATAGAGAGCCGAAAGCTTTTTGTAAATGAAATCTCACTTGCGCAAGTGACAGAGGATTATATTTCTTATATCAAATCTCTTTCTGACATGCCTGATGACAAACGCATCGCCGATGTATCGTACTTTATTTTGATTGCTGCAACTTTGATACTCATCAAATCTCGTTCACTTTTGCCGAATCTTGTTTTGACAGAAGATGAAGAAAGTAAAATCGTAAACCTTGAAGCACGATTAAAACTCTATCAGATTATAAAGAATGCCAGTATTGACGTTAAAAATAATTTTGGCGTGAAGATAATCTTTAGTCCACTTGAACGTACTTGGAGCGAACCTCTCTTTTCGCCTGATCAATCCATTACTATAGAAATAATGTCGCAATCTATCTTGAATGTGCTAGAAAGTGTTCCTAAAAAAGAAGAAAAACTAGGAGTAGTAGAGGTTAGGAAAGTCATCAATATTGAAGCTATCATCAATAGCCTGACTAATCGCATACAAAGCGCTATCAATTTTTCCTTTCGTGACTTTGCCAAGAGTCATGGGGCAGAAGATGAACAAGAAGCCAAAGTCCATATTATCGTTTCATTTCTTGCCATGCTAGAATTGGTACGTGAGGGCATCATTGATGTCGTTCAGAATAATTCGTTTGAAGATATTACAATTAGTAAAGAGGTTCTAGCTTCTAGTGACCAGAACCTACAAACTAGCAACTAGAAACTAATCAAAAAATGGAATTAGAATCAAAAATTGAAGGGCTACTTTTCTATAAAGGCGAGGATATGTCAGTCTGGGACCTAGCTAAACTTTTACGCGTCAGCCCAGAAGAAATTGACGAGGCACTCAACATGCTCGAACAATCGCTCAAGAATCGCGGGATTATTCTTGTAAGAAAAGATGACTCTGTCGCGCTAGGCATCACTCCGGAACTTTCTTCGATTATTGAGTCCATTCGCAAAGATGAGATCACCAAAGAGCTCTCCAAAGCTTCTCTCGAAACTCTCTCCATTGTTTTATACAAGAGCTCTTCAGCAAAAGAGAGCGCAGGTATTACTCGCCACGAGATAGACTATATTCGTGGAGTTAATTCAAGTTTTATTCTTCGTAATTTACTTGTTCGGGGATTGATTGAAAAAACAACGGATGAGAGAGACAATCGCAGGCTTCTTTATAAGCCGACATTTGATGCGCTCTCGTATATGGGAGTGGCATCGATAGAAAAATTGCCTAATTATGAGACAGTCCGAAGCCAGCTCGAAGCAGTTATAATAGGAAACAAAAACGATGAGTAATGCGATAAAAATTCTTTTGCCTGCAGCCGTCAGTTTTGTCATCGGGATACTCTTGACGCCTGTAGCTACCCATTACTTTTTCAAATATAAAATGTGGCGAAAAGTTTCTCGCAAAGAGAATGTGCCTGTCAGTGATTTTCATAAAATTCACGACGAAACTGCCGAGCTATCTACACCTCGTACTGGTGGTATGATTATCTGGGTATCGGTTATCATTACTATTTTCATATTTGGGTTTGTTGATTTTCTTATGCATAACGAATTGACAAACAAACTCTATTTCATTAGTCGCAATCAAACTCTTCTGCCATTATTTACTTTGATTATGGCATCGTTGATAGGGTTATGGGATGATCTTCTTCAAATTTTTGGGAGTAGCAAGTGGACAAGCGATCCGATTAAACTGCGGTATCTGAAAATTAGCATTATTATTGGACTCGGACTGATCATCGGATGGTGGTTCTTTGTGAAGTTGGGAATATCGGGAATATATATCCCATGGCTCGGGCTTGTAGATCTTGGGTATATATTTATTCCATTCTTCATTTTGCTTATGCTTGGTATTTGGTCAACAAGTATCATTGATGGTGTGGATGGGCTCTCTGGTGGGGTTCTCTCATCGATATTCGGAGCATATACTCTTATAGCCTTCTTTAATAATCAAATAGACCTAGCTGCCTTCTGTGCTGTTATTACTGGTGCTACTCTGGCTTTTTTGTGGTTCAATATTCCACCCGCTCGTTTTTACATGGGAGAAACTGGAATGATAGGACTCACCGTAACGCTTGCAGTCGTGGCATTTATGACCAATACCGTATTGCTTTTACCCATAATCGCATTTCCACTTTTCATAACATCACTTTCAAGCATTATTCAGATGGGCAGCAGGCGCTATCGTAACGGCAAGAAAGTTTTTCTCTTTGCTCCGCTACACCATCATTTTGAAGCATTGGGCTGGCCGAAATACAAAGTGACAATGCGTTATTGGATTGTGTCAGTTATTACAGCTATCATTGGAGTTATCGTTTCATTGATTAGTTAGCAGTTAAATCGGATGAAAAAAGGGAAAATAGACAAAATGTTTTTTGGGATATTAATTGCGCTTATAGTTATAGGTGTGATCATGTTCACATCTGCATCGCTTGGAATCCTTGCCAAGAATGAAACCAAATTTTACAGTGTGATATTTGCCCAATTTGTGTTTGGATTAGGCGGCGGGCTGGTTGCACTTTGGATCGGTTTGAAGATCCCGTATAAATTTTGGAGAAATTACGCCTTGCCATTATTTGCCGCCTCAATCGTCCTAACTGGCCTTGTATTTGTACCAAGCTTTGGGTCTTCGCATGGTGGTGCGACACGATGGGTAGATATTCTAGGTGCCTCATTTCAACCAGTGGAATTTTTAAAAATTGGCTTCATTATTTATTTTGCTGCTTGGCTCTCTTGGATAAAGGGGAGGCTTGATAATATAGGGTGGAAGATAGTACTGCCGATATTTCTATTTAGTGTAAGTGTTTTTTTACTATTAAAGCAACCAGACACAAAAAGCATAATCTTAATTGTAATTACTGCCCTCTGCATGCTGTTTGTCTCTGGACTCAAATGGAAATATATTTTAGGGCTTCTTGGTGTTTTTCTACTCGCATTTGTTATTCTAGTATCATTCAAGCCATATCTTAAAGAACGAATAAATACATTTTTAAATCCTAGCCAAAATAGTTCTACTACATCCTACCAGCTTCAGCAATCGCTGATCGCAGTGGGATCAGGCGGAGTGTTTGGGCGCGGGCTTGGTCAAAGCATCCAGAAATTCAATTATTTGCCTGAACCACAAGGAGATTCGATCTTTGCAGTTGTAGGGGAAGAGCTCGGATTTTTTGGCTGTCTAATCCTCATACTCCTCTATGTCGCTTTTGCACTAAGAGGATATAGGATTGCATATCATGCACCTGATTCTTTCTCAAAGCTTTTTGTAATTGGGATTATCACTATGATTACAGCCCAATCATTTATGAATATTGCATCTATCATAGGAGTATTTCCGCTCACTGGCGTTCCGCTTGTTTTTATAAGCCATGGCGGAACGGCCCTGCTTTTGTCGATCGGTATTATGGGTGTGGTCCTCAATATTTCACGACAAAAGAAAAGCTAGAAAAGTTAAATAAAATAAGCTACAATAACAATTATGAAGATATTGCTTACAGGAGGAGGTACTGGCGGACATTTTTACCCACTGATTGCCATTGCCGAAGAGTTAAATGAGCTCGCCCAAAAACAAAAAATTATTGACCTGAAACTTTACTATATGGCTGACTCTTCGTTCGATAAGCGGATGCTTTTTGAGAACAGGATTACCTATGTGCAAATTCCTGCTGGCAAGATGCGTACGTATTCATCTATAAAAAATTTTTTTGATATGTTTAATACCGGAGTCGGAGCATTTTTCGGATTACTATCAATGTTTTTTATTTATCCCGATGTCGTCATCTCAAAAGGCGGCTATGCAGCATTTCCAGCGGTTTTTGCAGCCAAACTGCTCCGTATCCCCGTTATTATTCATGAGTCCGACTCAAGCCCGGGACGGCTCAATCTTTGGACTGCTAAATTTGCCAAGCGTATCGCTGTATCATGGCCTGAAGGAGGTGAGAAGTTTCCAAAAGAAAAAACAGCACTTACCGGTCAACCGATACGTAAAGCAATACTCCAAGGCAACCCAGAAGGTGCACATGACTTTTTTAAACTTCCAAATACGGATTTACCTGTAGTATTTATATATTGTGGATCACAAGGAGCGGAAAAGATTAATAATGTCATTATAGAAATTCTTCCTGAATTACTTTCAAGATATCAAGTTATCCATCAGACAGGGGCTAAACTTCATCAAGATGTTGTAGAGAGATCGAAATTAGTCCTTGAAAATAATCCGAACATCGCACGATATGTTCCTATATCATATTTAAACAATTTAAATGTACGCATGGCAGCCGGAGTAGCCTCTTTGGTTATCTCTAGAGCCGGGTCATCAATATTTGAAATTGCCTCATGGGGAGTACCATCTATCATCATACCGATCACAAATTCAAATGGTGATCACCAACGCAAGAATGCCTTCAATTATGCGCGTACGGGCGCATGTGAGGTCATAGAAGAAAGCAATCTTAGTCCGCATGTTCTCATGGCCGAGATTGACCGACTCATACAAAATAAAGAAAGACTCTCACAAATGAAAAACAGCGCACTCGGTTTTGCGTCACCCGGTGCAGCACAAAAGATTGCCCAAGCTGCGCTCGAAATAGCACTTTCTCACGAATCATAGTCATGGATAAACCTCACCGAAAAATAGTTACTCGCTTCGCCCCTTCGCCCACAGGCTTTATGCATGTTGGGGGTATTCGCACGGCTCTCTACTCATATCTATGGGCACGGAAAAACGGCGGCACATTTATTCTTCGCATTGAGGATACTGACAAGGAAAGAGAAGTTGCAGGTTCAATGGAGCATATAATTGAGTCACTCAAATGGCTCGGTATTGATTGGGATGAAGGACCGGATATTGGCGGTCCGCACGCCCCGTATATACAATCCCATCGACTATCACTATATAAAAAATATGCAGATATCCTGATTAAAAAAGGTTATGCGTACCCCGATCCCTATACAGAAGATGAGGTTGAAAAATTTAGGAAAGAAGCTGAAGCAAATAAAGCACCTTTCCTATTTCGTGAGCATAGACCAAAAGAGTTTGGAGTCTGGGATGGAACCAGGCCTCTTCGATTTAAAGTACCAACTATTAAAAGATATGAGTGGCATGATTTAGTTTTTGGAAATCTATCAGCAGGAGAAGAAGCATTGGATGATTTTATACTCATAAAAACAGATGGTTATCCTACGTACAATTTTGCACACATTGTTGATGATATAGAAATGGGAGTTACGCATGTTACAAGAGGGCAGGAATTTATATCTTCAACACCCAAGTTTCTTTCTCTATATGAAGCATTGGGAGAAGAGCCGCCGATGTTTGCAACATTCGCACCAATCATGGCAGATGACGGCAAGAGGAAACTTGGCAAGCGAGATGGTGCCAAGGACATCCTTCTTTACCGCGAGGAAGGATACTTGCCTGAAGCTGTTGTTAATTTCTTGGCATTCCTAGGATGGAATCCAGGCGACGAAAGAGAAATTCTTACATCAGGTGAATTAATACAGAGCTTTGATTTAGAGAAAGTTCAAAAATCTGGGGCACAGTTAAACGATGAAAAACTTGATTGGATCAATCGAGAATACCTCAAGAAACTGTCTTATGAAGAGCAAGAGGAATATATATCAAAATTTATTCCCTCAGATCTAAAATTGCTCCCTCAGTATACTAACGAAATCGTTCACAACATTACCCCGATAATTATAGAACGAATATCGAAAGGAAGTGATGTAATTGCTATGGCAGAAGCTGGAGAACTTTCTTATTTCTTCATTAAGCCAACTTTGAGTAAAGATTCATTATTCTTTAAATCTTCAAAAATTCCAGGTGAGAATAGATATAGAATCCTCGCTGATTACCTAGAATATACGGTATCCCTTCTTGATCAGATTGAGGAAGCCCTCTTTACGAAAGAAAAAGTCAAAGATGCAATTTGGCTATACGCAGAACAAGTCGGACGGGGAGATATTCTTTGGCCTATGCGATATGCTCTCTCTGGCCTAGATAAATCTCCTGACCCATTTATTCTCTCTGAAATTTTCGGTAAGAAAGAGACTCTATCTCGTTTGCATTCTGCAATTTCACTCCTTCAAAAATAATAGTATAATCATGGTAATGAAGTATAGAATTTTCATTACAAGTTTTACAATATTTAGTATTTTGGCCATACCCGTGGTCTCGTTTGCTGCAACTATCGAGAGTGTAAATCAGCAGATAAGCGATACCAACACCCAAATCCAAGCTCTTGATAAGGAAATTAAGAAATACCAGGACCAAATATCACTTACAAGTGAACAAGCACAAACCTTAGCCAATCTTATAAAGGAGCTCACACTCACTCGGAGCAAGCTCCTAAAAGAAACACAGCTGACTGAAAAGAAAATCACTGCGACAAATCTCATGATTGGATCGCTCACTGAGAATATCTCAATGGAACAGAAATCCATAAATGATTCGAAAAGATTATTAGCAGTAATGCTCCGTAACTTAAATGAGCGCGACAATACTGGAGTGCTTTACCAATTGATGTCACAGACAAGCTTCTCTGATGCAAGCCAAGAGTACAACAATATCATTTCCTTAAATAAGGAAGTAAAAAATAACATCGCCGATCTTAAAAATAAGGTAGATGCACTCAATCTCTCAAAAACTAAAAAGCAAACAGAGCAAAAAACACTTGTTGTTTTGAAGACTGATCTTGCTAATAAAAAGCTGGCAGTTGATATTACGAAAAAAGAAAAGGACACATTATTAGCAGAAACAAAAAATAAAGAAGCTAACTACAAAAAGCTTCTTGCTGAACGCGAGAAGATGAGAGAAACATTCGAGCGTGAGCTCAAGAATTATGAAGCACAGCTTCAATTTATCTTAAATCCAAAACTTCTACCTAAAGCTGGCTCAGAGGTGTTATCCTGGCCTTTGGACAAAATAGTGATTACTTCGCACTTCACAGAGCGATGGGGAAGATTTCATTACGGTACAGATTTCCGTGCATCCATCGGAACTGCAGTTAAAGCAATGGCAACCGGCGAAGTATTAGGATCTGGCGATACGGATGTCGCATGTAAAGGAGCATCATTTGGAAAATGGGTATTCATTAAATACGACAATGGCCTATCTAGCACATATGGACATCTTTCTTCAATAACTGCAAGGATAGGCCAAAGGGTAAGTGCTGGCGATGTAGTAGCACTTTCGGGAAATACTGGTTCGTCTACAGGCCCACACTTGCATGTATCTGTCTATGCTTCGGAAGGAGTAAAAGTTGAAACAGTTCCTAGTAAAAGTTGCAATGGTAAAATTTTCACTCAGCCAATCGCAGCTCTGACCGCCTATCTTAACCCTGTGTTATATTTACCGAAATAACTTCTCAAAAAAATACTAAACTAAATTGTGCCCGAGGTGGGGGTCGAACCCACATCCCTTACGAGACACGATTTTAAGTCGTGCGCGTATACCAATTCCGCCACTCGGGCAATAAAGACATAATCGCATAAATTAGCTCTTTTATCAATTAAAGAGTACAATATCTTTAGCTCTTTTAATTGTCATAACCGAGAAAAAGAAAGCCGTTTCATGCGTATGAAGCGGCTTTACTTTGAAAAATCCTTTATTTTTGATAGTATAAATCCATTATATTATGAAGCAGTACTATACGACTATCGGCCTCGAGATCCACGCAGAATTGAATACCAATTCCAAGATGTTTTGTGGATGCGTCAATAATCCCGATGAAGAGAAGCCAAACATAAATATCTGCCCAGTCTGCATGGCTCACCCTGGCACACTTCCTGTTATTAATAAAAAGGCCGTAGAGAATGTAATCAAAGTGGGACTTGCGCTCGGATCAGATATTGCTGACTTTACAGAGTTTGACCGCAAGAATTATTTCTATCCCGATATTCCAAAAGCATATCAAATATCACAATATAAATTTCCAATAGTTTCAGGAGGAGAATTAAATGGTGTAAAAATAACACGCATTCACTTAGAAGAGGACACTGCAAACAATAAACACCCGTCCGAACGGCTTGGCCGGGCGGGTGACCGAGGCGACTATTCTCTTGTAGATTTTAATCGTGCAGGTGTCCCGCTTATGGAGCTCGTGACAGAGCCTGTTATTCACAGCGCAAAGGAAGCAGGGGATTTCGGCAAAGAACTACAGCTTTTACTTCGCTACCTTGATGTATCAGAAGCAAACATGGAGAAAGGCGAAATGCGCGTTGAGCTCAATATCTCTATTTCAGACGATCCGAATAAACTCGGCATCAAATGCGAAGTCAAAAATATTAACTCATTCCGTTCAGTAGAACGAGCAGCCGAATACGAAATCAAGCGCATGACAGAGCTCCTTGAATCGGGTCAAGGTGATAAGATAATCCAGGAAACTCGTGGATGGGATGAAAACAAACAGGCAACATTCTCTCAACGCTCAAAAGAAAATGCCAATGACTACCGATATTTCCCTGATCCAGATTTGCCAAAGCTTTATTTGAGTAAAGCTTTTGATATTGAGAAACTTAAAAATGAACTACCTGAATTACCTCAGGTAAAAAAAGCACGATACACTAGTGAATACGGCATTAAAGATGAAGATGTAACAAGTTACATAACTGACCTTGACCTCGGTATGTGGTTTGAAAGCATTGCTAAGATACTTAGTGATAAAGAAAAAATAAAAATTGCTTCAAACTATATTACATCGGACTATCTTGGTATCAAAAAATCAAACTCGCAAGCAAAACTACCGAAAGTAGAAAATTTTGCTGAGCTTATAACTATGGTAGCTGATAATGAGATTTCCTCACGTGCTGCAAAAGATATTCTTGCAATGATTGTAATCTCTGATGAATCACCAAAAAAGATTGCAATAGAAAAAGATTTAATTCAGAAAAACGATGAGGGTGCACTCAAAGATATTGTACAGAAAATCATCGATGCGAATCCGAGCATCGTCGCTACTTATAAAGGAGGCAAGGAAAATGCGCTTATGTCACTAGTTGGCCAGATTATGAAGGAGACAAAAGGTTCAGCAAACCCTGCCATCGTACAAAAATTACTTAAAGAATTAATATAGATATGGAATCTAAAGTAAAAATAGGTAAATATAAACATTTCAAAGGTGGTATCGTCACAGTTTTAGGAGTAGCGAAAAACAGTGAAGATTACGAGCAAGAACTTGTTATCTATACTCACCCGTATGAAGGTCATGAGCAGATGTGGGCTCGGCCAATAAGCATGTTCCTAGAAGATATAAATAAGGATGGTTATAAAGGTCCGCGATTTACCTATATAGGAGAGTAGTGATATAATCTTTATATGAAAACAAAGACAACTCGGGTGGCTATCAATGGTTTCGGCAGGATTGGAAGAGCATTTTTAAAAATTGCATGGGATAAACCCGAGATTGAAATAATAGCGGTCAATGACTTGGGCTCGATTGAAAATCTAGCATATTTACTCAAACACGATACTGTCTACAGAACATGGGGTCATGAAGTGAATGTTTCTGGCAGCGATCTAATCATCGATGGTAAAACTATTAAATTCATTTCCGAGAAGGATACTACAAAGCTCCCGTGGAAAGATCTCGACATTGATGTCGTAGTCGAATCTACGGGCCTTTTCACTTCGTATGATAAGGCAAAGTTCCATATAGATTGCGGAGCAAAGAAAGTCGTTATTTCTGCTCCATCAAAAGGTGATGATGGTACGGTTAAGGGTGAGACCATTTTACTTGGTGTAAACGAAGATAAATTTGGATCATGCGATATCACTTCGAATGCTTCTTGTACTACTAATGCAGCTTCTCCGCTTATTGCTATCATGCATGAAAGTCTTGGTATCGAGAAGGCAATTTTAAATACTGTCCACGGATATACGGCCTCGCAATCTCTTGTTGACGGACCAAGCAAGAAAGATCCTCGTGAAGGTCGTGCAGCAGCTCAGAATATCGTCCCAAGCTCTACTGGTGCCGCTATCGCTGTAACTGAAGCATTTCCAGAACTTACTGGGCTCTTTGATGGTATATCGATCCGAGTACCTGTTCCTGCTGGATCTATTGTTGATGTTACATTTATTGCAAAACGAAACACTACAGTAGAAGAAGTAAATGATCTATTGAAAAAAGCTGCAAAAGATTCACGTTGGGATAAAATATTCGATGTCACCGATGAGCCACTCGTCTCGAGTGATATACTAGGTAATTCTCATGGCTCAATTGCTGACCTTGCTATGACTCGAGTCGTCGGAGGTAATCTTGTTAAAGTGATGGGCTGGTATGACAACGAAATGGGGTACACGTATACACTAGTAGATCACGTTATTAAGACGGGGAATACTATAAAATAAATGGAGATTAAGAAATTATTTAATTTTTTAGAGCTTACTCTTAAATTTCGGGATATTTATCGCACAATAAAAATCCCCGGGAAGGTCTCAACAGAAAATGATGCTGAACATAGCTATCAACTGGCAATGTTTTCTTGGTATATCGTAACTATTGATAAATTACCGCTTGATACGAACAAAATTATAAAATGTGCCCTAGTTCATGATTTTGTTGAAGTGTATGCAGGCGATGTAGATACTCATTCAACTGATCTTGAAGCTCTTAAGGCTAAACCGGTAAAAGAGGAGGAGGCAAGAAAGAGACTTCTGGAAGAGTTTCCGGAGTTTATTGAATTTCATGATGCTATTATTGAATATGAAAATAAGAATAGTGAAGAGGCTCGTTTCGTATATGTCGCTGATAAAATAATTGCGGAGATGAATGTATACCTTGAAGGGAATACTATAAATGTAGAGAAGGGATTAACCATAGATATGATAAGGAAAAATAAAGATTCTAAGATAGCAATCTATCCACACCTGGAAAAATATTGGCATGAGTTCCTTCCTTTGTGGGAAGAGTTACAAAGAAAAACTATGCCCAAATAGTCTTCCTTATTACCCTTTCTATTATAATATGTTTTAATAAAATGGTATAATATTCACATGAAAATCTACATGGGAACAGATCACGTAGGCTATGAATTAAAAGAAAAACTCAAAGTTTACCTCTCTGAGCTCGGTCATGAGATTGAAGATATGGGCGCCTTTGAACTGGAGAGCGATGACGACTATCCGGACTTTATCAAGCCTGTTGCTCAAGCAGTAGCAGCGAATAATGAAAGCATGGGTGTTATTTTAGGCGGTAGCGGCCAGGGTGAAGCTATGTGTGCAAATAAAATTGTAGGAGTCCGTGCAGCTCTCTATTACGGTGGTAATCTAGATATCATTAAATTTGCCCGTGATCATAACAATGCAAATATTATTTCACTTGGAGCTCGTTTCGTAAGTGAAGATGAGGCAAAAATTGCTGTTAAGATGTTCCTGGAATGTCCTTTCTCAAACAATGAGCGTCATATCCGTCGCATTAACAAGATATGAGATCACTATACCCTAAAACCTATACGTTTCCGCCACTCTATGACTGAAATAATACCTGCAATACTTGTAGAGAGTTTCGAGAAATTGCGTGAAGATCTTTCACGTGTGGCAAATTCGGTTCGTGTAGTCCAGATAGATATCTGTGATGGCAAGTTTGTCCCAAGTGTCTCCTGGCCACTCTCGGAATTCAGAGGCGACAGATCTACCGCGGCAATAGATAAAATATTAGAGGAAGAAGAGGGACTGCCGTACTGGGACTCTTTGGATTTTGAATTTGATCTTATGGTAACAAATGCTCACAAAGATTTTGAATTCTACACTCGATTGGGCGCGCGTAGAATTGTCTTTCATTTAGAGGCAGAAGGTAATATTGATGAGTTCAAAGAATTCCTCGAAGGTTTAGATATGTATATGCGAGAGAGTGTTGAAATCGGTATCGCTGTAAATACAACTACTCCGATAACTACGCTCGCTCCCATCATTTCAAATATCGATTTCGTTCAGTGTATGGGTATAGAACATCCTGGCAAACAAGGTGAACCGTTCGATAAACGAGTACTCTCGCAAATTAAAGAATTGCGGAAGATTTATCCAGAGCTTATAATCAGTGTAGATGGAAGCGTGAACGAAACGACTGCACCGCTTCTTGTCGAAGCTGGGGCAAACAGACTTGTGGTTGGTTCAGCATTAATGAACAGTCTCGACATTCGAGAGACTATACGAAATCTAGAAAGTTTATAAAAATGGAAAATCTTACCGATATAAAAATAAAGGAGCTAGAAATAAAAGCAAACGATATACGTACAAGTATTATTGAAATGCTACTCGAAGCTAAATCTGGCCATACTGCAGGTCCACTCGGCATGACTGACATATTTACACTTCTTTACTTTCATGCTCTTAAACATGATCCCGTACGCCCTGATTGGGTAGATAGGGATAGGCTTGTCCTTTCAAATGGCCATATATGTCCGGTTATGTATGCAACGATGGCTCATGCTGGTTATATGCCCATAAAAGAGCTCCAAACGCTTCGCAAATTCGGTACTCGACTCCAAGGCCATCCTCACCGAGAGTACATGCCTTGGCTTGAGAATTCTTCTGGACCGCTTGGCTCAGGACTCTCACAAGCGGTAGGCATGGCGCTAGCAGATCGGATAGATCATGGCGTCGGCACTGACAAGACAATCTATGCTCTCCTCTCCGACGGCGAACACGATGAAGGGAATACCTGGGAAGCAGTTTTACTTGCCAGTAAAGAAAAACTACGAAACGTGATTGCGATTGTTGATCGTAACAATATCCAGATAGATGGATATACAGAAGACATCATGCCGCTCGGTGACTTACGAAAAAAATATGAACAATTTGGTTGGTATGCCCAAGAAGTAGATGGACATAATTTCCGAGAGGTAAATGATGCCATACAGAAAGCGAAGGCAATTTATGAGCGACCTTCAGTTATCATTGCACGTACAATTCCTGGGCGAGGAGTTAAAGAATTTGAGCGAGACTACCACTGGCATGGTAAGGCTCCGAATAAGCAAGAAGCTGATATAGCTTTAAAAGAATTGCGTACACTCGGAGGTAAGATTAGAAGTGAGCATGAATAATATGGATGACGATTTAACAAAAGAAATGCTGGAAGCAAATAGAAAGAAGATAGTAAAAATGAAAATATTGGTCATTATCTTTTCTTTAATCATTGTTGCAGTCTGGATACTTATTTATATGACCAAGTAAATCTACATGCTTAATCAATCACTAAAACTAAATAGTAAACTTTTCAATGACGATGTCGAACAAGTACCGATTCGTCAAGGGTTTGGCGAGGGATTGCTTGCAGCTGGAATTGAAAATGAAAAAGTTGTTGCACTCTGTGCAGACCTAACAGAGTCTACAAAAATGGATGCCTTCGCAAAGAAATTCCCAGAGCGATTTATCGAAATTGGAGTTGCAGAGCAAAATTTAGTAACTGTTGCATCTGGTATGGCAGCAATGGGCAAGATCCCATTCGTATCATCATATGCAATGTTTAGTCCTGGTCGTAATTGGGAACAGATTCGTACAACGATCGCATATAATGATCGCCCTGTAAAAATCGCAGGCTCACATGCCGGTATATCTGTAGGCCCAGATGGGGGAACTCATCAGGCAATTGAAGACATGGCTATCATGCGCGTAATGCCGAATATGGTGGTACTCTCGCCATGCGATGTAATTGAGGCAAAGAAGGCGACTCTTGCCTGCGCAAAAACAAAAGAGCCGACATATTTGCGACTTGCACGCGAAAAAACTCCTATTATAACTACCGAAGACACTCCCTTTGAAATTGGAAAGGCTCAAATAGTTTTTGTGCCCGAACAAGGATTAGCACAGGTGGGTATTATAGCTACAGGCGCACTTCTCTATAAAGCAATCATTTGCGCTCGCAATCTCGAGAAAGAAGGGATCAAAATAAAAGTCATGAACCTATCTACTATCAAGCCGCTTGACAGCGAAGCAATTGTTTCTTTGGCAAAGGAAGCTAAAGCTATCGTCACAGTCGAGGAGCATCAAATAATAGGTGGTCTGGGTTCTGCTATAGCTGAATGCTTGGCAAAATATTATCCTACACCGATAGAATTTGTAGGTGTACAAGATGTATTTGGTCAATCAGGTACACCCGAAGAACTTATTGAACATTACAAAATGGGGGTATCGCATATAACAGATGCAGTGGAGAAAGTATTGAAAAGAAGACAATAATAGCGTAGTATGGGCTTATTATAAATTACCCGATTTAATCTATGAAAACAGCAAATAAAACACTGATGAGCGAGGCACTAGAATCATTGAAGGGAAAATGGGCACAAGCTGTTTATCTAGTTTTTGTGTACGGTATATTCACACTTTTTCTTAAATTAACTCCAATTCTTGGGGGTCTGATATCTCTCATTGTCAGTGGACCAATTGCGTTAGGTTTTGCAATTTTCTGGCTAAATATTTCTCGAGGAAAAGAAGCAAAAGTGTTGCAGGTATTAGAACCATTTAATACATGGTGGAGAGCTGTTAAAGCATATCTACTTCTTATTATATACATACTTCTCTGGACTCTTCTACTTATTATTCCCGGAATAATTGCTGCATTTTCATATGCAATGACATACTATATACTCGCAGATGATAAAGATATAGGCGTAAACGCTGCTATAGATAAAAGTAAAGAGATGATGAAAGGCAATAAGTGGAAACTTTTCTGTCTCTACCTTCGATTCATCGGATGGGCACTACTTTGTGTTCTTACTCTTGGAATAGGATTCCTCTGGCTCGTACCATATGTCTCAGTCAGTCTTGCAAAATTCTACGATGATATAAAGAGCCAGAAATCTGAGGTGATTAATACTGAACTAGCTGCAGTAGCATAATAAAAAAAATATCAATATAAAATACCGGTGCGTCTAACGCGCCGGTATTTTTTGCAAGAATAATTTGTGCATTTACTTTTACACAAAAAGATTCAATATTTGAAGTCGAGCTTCAAATATTCTGATCCTATTTACATAAAATTTTTTATCACTTTCTGGTGCTATATAATCAAGCATCCAACGATTGAAAGAGATCAGGATTTTTAGTTCTAGGATAGAATTCTGATTAATAACCATAACTATAAAATTTAATTGGATTAGAAATTAAAGGTTCAGTTTGTCTGAATAATTATAGCAAACTAATCTATAAAAACCAGTAAGAAGAAGTGAATTCCCAATTAGTTCTGATTCGGGTCCGAATGAAGGTAATTTTGATATTTTAAAGATTTCTTATCCAGATCATCGTGCTCTCGCATCCATTCATCTTCTTCTTCGGCATCAATTTTCGGCAAATTCTTTTCGATATAATTTTCTAATAATTCTTTATCCGTCTCGAGCTGATTGAGTTGTTGATCATAAAGAGCAATCTGTTCGCCGTAATAAAAAGCTTGGGGCTTATCTAGATATTCCATTTGACCAAGTTCCTTAGACATCTTGTGATTTAGTTCCCGTATCTTTTCATCGATCTTAGAGATCTTGTCTTTTACCTCCTCATATTTTATAGGATCCATAGTTCCTGAGTTCTCTAAAATATATTCATATATAGCTGTCATCCGAGCCTGAAGACCATCATTCTTATTCTGTATATATTTTTCAATCTTCTTGACCTCTTCTTTGTTTAAGACATCTATTTCAACTTTTTTTCCAAGTATATTCTCGATGAAATGTTTATTTGCGGCTATGTTAAATTCTTGATCCTCTCGATTCTCTTTGAATTCTTCACTTGCTCCATGCTGCAATTTCTGCGACTCGCTTTCAACTGCTTCGTCTATAACTTTCTGAAGTTCCTCTTCATCTTCTTTCCTTTTAAAAAATGATTTGAATTTTTCCATAATTTAATCTAATTTCTTGATCTTGTAGTCTTCGGGAGCTTTATCAAGATATTCTTGCAACTTCTGTTGAGTCAATAAACCTTCTTGGGCACCAATAAACTGAGTTACAGACATTGCATTTATGGGTGCCCACATGAGCGCCTCTTCAAGTGTTTTGCCCATAGCAAGTGCAGATGTAACAGTAGAAGCAAAAGCGTCACCAGCCCCAGTGCGTTCAAGAGGTGTATGTGGATAAATTGGCATATACCACATACTGCCATCTTCTTCTCTAGCATAGGCTCCTTTAATACCATCAGTCATAACAACGATAACTGGTCCAAGTCTATGGAGCATATCCATTAACTTTTTCGGGTCAAGTTCTTGTACTTTTAAAATTCTCTGCGCTTCTTCTACGTTACAAAAGAAAATATCTGAATGTTCATACATATCTTTAAGTTTCTCAGTACCGAGCTTTATCTGAAATGTCCCAGGTTGGAATGCGAATTTAGTTTCAGGATGTTCTTTGAGCCACGCTGCTATCTCATGATGGAAGGCTTCGGTATTTTCTCCGAGAGATGAGAGATAGATCCATTTCGGCGCCTTCATATCATTCGGCAAATGGCGCTCAAATGGAGCATGATTGACCAATATAGTTCTTTCAGGTCCATACCAAAGTACATAGTGATAATTAGTAGGCAATTTTGGATCAGTCTCAATAAAATCAAGACTTACGTTGTTGTCAGCAAGTGATTTCATGCATCCTTTTCCATAATCATCATTGCCAATAACGCCAGATAGAGCAGATCGCAGCCCCAGGCGACTTGCTGAAACTGCAGCATTTGCGCTATTGCCAACCGCATAAACTATTTTATGAAGTTCATAAGGAACTTTGTCTCCAAAGCGTACACATAGCCTACAATTTTCCTGATCGAGGTCACATGTAGCTTCTGCATCTTTTAACCGTATGAAGTCATCTACTACCAAATCACCAATGGCTAGTAAGTCAATTTGTTTTTCCATATATCTCTATTATATCACAGTGTGATATAATCCAAAGTATGAAGACTCTGCGCGAAATAATAAAAGAGGCTGAAGAAAAAAAAGTGGCGATAGGACATTTCAATATTTCAAACTTGGAAGGATTACATGCAGTTTATAATGCAGCGAAAAGTCTCCATGTTCCTGTCATTATCGGATTATCAGAAGGAGAAGAAGAGTTTGTCGGGAGAGATGAAGCAGTAGCGCTTATTAAAGAGCTCCGCGAGGGCGATAATTACCCTATATATCTTAACGCAGACCACCACTTTAGTTTTGAATCAGCCAGAGGGGCGATCGATGCGGGCTTTGACGCGGTTATAATTGATCTGGCAAATAAAACTTTTGAGGAAAATGTTGCGGTGACTAAACAAACAGTAGAATATGCTCGCAGTTGTGGTCGTGACGTGCTTGTTGAAGCAGAATTGGGATTCATTGGTTCTGGCTCAGAAGTTAAAGATACTATTCCAGAGGGAGCAGGGATTTTGACCAAACCAGAAGATGCAAAACGCTTTGTTGAAATGACAGGTATTGATATGCTTGCTCCTTCAGTTGGATCCATCCACGGACTTATCAAAAGTGGCAAACCTCATATAAATATCGAACTTGTAAAAGAAATAAAAAACTCAGTCGGTATTCCACTCGTACTCCATGGCGGTTCTGGACTTCGCGATGAAGATTTTACCAACAGTATCGCTGCTGGTATCTCAATTATCCATATCAACACTGAACTCCGCATAGCATACGTAGAAGCAATGAAACAGTCTTTTTTTGACAATCCAAATGAAGTCGCACCATACAAGCTTGCGGAACCCACTGTGAAAGCAATGCAAGCTGTAGCAGAAGATCGCCTTAAGCTTTTTAATAATCTTGTATAAAAATGAAGGAAGAAATACAAAAATTCTGGAAAGGCGATATCGAAGATAGTGAAGAATCTTTATCCAAGTATTCACGTGATGCATCGCTCCTAGAAATTAGGCCCGAGCTTGTGGTCTTTCCAAAAGACAGCGAAGATATCAAGTCTCTTGTGAAATGGGTGAACGAAAATAAAATAAAATATCCAAATCTTTCTATTACTCCTCGCTCTGCTGGGACATGTATGTCTGGCGGAGCAATTGGTGAATCCATAATTATGGATTTTACTCGCTATATGAATAAGATTGGACAAATTGAAATTGTCACTCCTTTTCTCCTTCGACCTAAATATCCGAATGCTCATGACGTCACAATTTCTGGTCAAGCAATCGTCGAGCCTGGATGTTATTATCGAGATTTCGAGCCCAAAACTATATCGCAAGGTTTATTATTGCCATGTTATACAGCATCAAAAAGCTTAAATGCTATCGGGGGAATGATTGGCAATAATTCTGCCGGAGAAAAAACGCTTAATTATGGAAAGACTGAGGATTATATTAAAGAGTTGCAAGTGGTTTTTTCCGATGGTAGGGAATACACTGTGCGCCCATTAACTAAGAAAGAACTCTACAGTAAAATTGCCCAAGGTGACTTTGAAGGTGATATTTACAAAAATATTTTCTCTCTTATAAATGAAAACAAAGATGCGATAAAAACAGCTAAACCAAATGTTTCAAAGAATTCTGCTGGATACTATCTTTGGAACGTCTGGGATGAAGAGGGGGGAATATTCGACCTGACAAAGCTTATCGTCGGCTCTCAAGGCACGCTTGGAATAGTCACCAAAATTACACTTCATCTTGTCGCGACAAAGAAGGTTTCAAAACTGGTGGTTGTATTCATGAAAGACATCAAACAGCTCGGGGAAGTCGTGGGGGCAATCCTTCCTAATCACCCTGAAAGTTTAGAGTCCTATGATGATGCGACCATGAAGCTTGCCATCAAATTTTTCCCAGATTTTTTAAAGAAAAAGGGCCTATGGGGAATGATTAAATTTATGTGGAGTTTTTGGCCCGAAGTTATCATGATGACGGCATTCGGAATACCGAAACTCATATTGCTCATCGAATTTGCCGGAGAAAATGAAAAAGAGATAGATGAAAAGGCAAAAGCTTTACTACCTGTACTTAAAAAATTCCCATTCAAGATTCGCACGACAACGTCACAAACAGAGTCTGAAAAATATTGGGATATCCGCCGTGAATCTTTTGCGTTGCTCCGAAAGCATATCAAAGATAAACATACGGCGCCTTTTATTGATGACATTATTGTTTTACCAGAATATCTGCCAGAATTTCTACCTAAATTAAATAAAATACTAGATAAATATCCAATCACCTATACCATTGCCGGACATGCAGGGAATGGGAACTTCCATATTATTCCACTAATGGATTTCTCTAATCCAAAAACGAAAGATATAATCATAAACCTCTCGAGGGAAGTTTATGATCTAGTGCTTAGCTATAAAGGCTCGACTACAGCAGAACACAATGACGGCATTATTCGCTCGCCATTTTTACTGCAGATGTTTGGTGCAAAGATATATGGACTTTTTGAAAAAACAAAGAGTATTTTTGACCCGCAAAATATCCTCAACCCTGGCAAGAAAGTCGGTGCGACTATGGAATATATACAGAGCCATATAATTGAAGAAATTCATAACTAAAAGTAATCCCCATATTAAATATTGACTACACGAGTACTTTAGGGTAGAATTAGAGCATACATAATCCTCAGGTTTTAGGATTATGGCTTGTGAAACACGGGACTGAATTTCTATTCTGGTCCCATTATTTTCTTTAAAAGTTTTATACATAAAGTGCATTACCTTGAGCGCTAACAATAAATAAGGGGGTTGGAATTTTTCCAACCCTCATTTTTTTATTCCAAATTCTACTTTTGAAATTATTATGATATACTCCTCTTATGAAAAAGAAGGCAGTGAAACGCACTCCAATAGTAGAATCTCTAACATTTGATGATGTTTTAATCCTGCCACGATACTCTGAAATACACCCTCGCAGTGTTGTAACGACAACAAGACTAACTAAAAAAATAAATTTAAATATACCTATCATTTCAGCAGCTATGGATACAGTTACTGATGCTAGGCTTGCTGTTGCTATCGCTCAATGTGGCGGAATAGGCATCATACACAAGAATATGTCTCTTGAAGACCAAGTTGACCAAGTAAGACAAGTGAAGCGCTCCGAGAATAGCATCATCCATGATCCCTACACTCTCGAACCAACTGCAACACTTCTCGATGCTACAAATCTTATGAAAGAGAAAGGTATCAGCGGTATGCCAATTATTGATAGTAATAAAAAACTAGTCGGTATTATTACGAGCCGTGACATGCGATCAGAGACTGACTTATCTAAAAAAGTAAGTTCTATTATGACCCGTAATCTTATCACTGCTCGAGAGAACTGTAATCTAATACAAGCTAAGAAAATCCTACTGCAAAATAAAATCAAGAAGCTTCCAATTGTAAACAAAAATGGAAAACTAGTAGGTCTTATCACATACAAAGATATCCAAAAAGAAGAAGCAAACCCAAATGCCTGCAAGGACGATCGCGGAAGGCTCCGAGTCGGTGCTGCTATTGGTGCTGGTAAAGACGCACTTATCCATGCGAAGGCTCTCATAGATGCAGGTGTTGATGTTATCGTACTTGATAGTGCGCATGGGCATTCTAAAAATATCATCGATACAGCTAAAAAAATTAAGAAACTTTATAAGAATGCGCAGCTTGTTGTTGGAAATGTAGCGACAGGCGAAGGGGCTGTCGCGCTCGCTCGAGCTGGAGCAGATGCCGTCAAAGTGGGAGTTGGTCCTGGCTCAATATGCACTACTCGTATAATAGCGGGCATTGGAGTTCCACAACTATCAGCAATCATAAATGTAAAAGAATCTCTGGATAAAGCCGGATTTGATATTCCTATCATTGCCGATGGAGGCATCAGATACAGTGGCGATATGGTTAAAGCACTTTGCGGAGGTGCTTCATCGGTCATGATGGGTTCACTCTTCGCAGGTACCGAAGAGTCTCCTGGTGAAATTGTACTACTCGAAGGGCGAAAATTTAAAAGTTACCGAGGTATGGGATCAGTTGAGGCTATGAAAGAAGGTTCAAATGACCGCTACTTTCAGGAAGGTGAGTTTGAAGATTCAAAACTCGTCCCCGAAGGTATCGTCGGCATTGTACCATTCAAGGGTACAGTGGCAGAGATTATATATCAGTATATAGGTGGCCTGCGCTCAGGTATGGGATATATAGGAGCTAAAACAGTCAAAGATATGTGGGATGCTACATTTACAAAAATTACTTCCTCGGGAATGGCCGAGAGTCATCCACACGATGTCACGATCACCAAAGAAGCGCCTAATTACACAAAATAAATGAATACTACGGATACCAAAAAGAAAAAAGTTCTCGTGATCCTTGGATTGCAATGGGGCGATGAGGGCAAGGGAAAGTTCATCGACTTTCTTGTTTTATTTCTCAGCAGTATGCATAAACTCGTCGTCGCTCGCTTTCAAGGAGGATCAAATGCTGGTCACTCTATAGAGTTCGGCGGAAGACAAGTTGTTTTCCATGCACTACCTTCAGGAATACTCGAGAAAGATACATTCAACTTAGTCGGTGCTGGAGTCAATGTCGATGTAATTTCTATGAAGAAAGAAATTGAGGAGATAAAAGACATAGCTCCTTGGTGGAAAGAAAACTTATTTATTGCCAAAGAAGCGACTGTTGTAGTACCTACGGCAAAGTTTATTGATAACGCTCAAGAGCAAGCTCGTGGTGCAGGCAAGATTGGTACGACTGGTAAGGCAATTGGTCCTACTTATAGCGATTTTTACGGAAGAACTGATGACTTGTCAGTTTATGAAGCTGTTGATGACACACTATTTAAAAAAAGATATATAGAAATTAAAATCTCTCACTTAAACACATTAGTTAAAAAATATAACTTTACTCCGGATGAGAAAGAACTTGCGGAGGAAGAAAGGAAATTTTTCGAAGGGATTGAATTTCTAAGAACTTTAAATATTGTTTCTTCGCATAATTTTATGCAGGATTCTATTGAAAACGGAAAACAGGTTCTAGCTGAAGGAGCACAAGGCACACTTCTTGATGTTCGCTTTGGTTCCAGACGTGATGTGACTTCATCACATACAACATCCGCCGGCGCATGTGTGGGCTTGGGCATATCTCCACAATCAATAGGGGAAGTTATAGGAATATGCAAAGCATATAGCACAAGAGTAGGAAGTGGACCATTTCCAACCGAGATCGGCGGTGTGGAAGCATACAAATGGTCAGGATCTCACAAGAGGGCAGATGAAGAAGCTTTTTTATATGATGTTAATGATCCAGATCCACTCCATCAAGAAATTGCACTTCGGACACTGGGCAAAGAATATGGAGCAACAACTGGACGGTTACGCAGATGTGGATGGCTTGATCTACCACTTGTAAAATATGCTATAGCGCTAAACGGTGTCACTATGTTAGGAATCACAAAGCTCGATATCCTAGATACGCTCGACGAAATACCTGTTTGTATAAAATATGAGAATTTTGAAAATGTAGATATGGATAAGCTCCATGAATCCAAACCTGTCTACAAGAAAATTCCAGGTTGGAAAAAGAGCACAAAGGGATGCACATCGTATAATGAACTACCAATTGAGGCTAAAGAATACCTAGAATTCATCGAGAAAGAATTAGGTGTACAAATTGCCTTTATTTCTACCGGCCCCGCCCGTAGTGAAATGATAGAGAAAATAAAACTTTTGTAAAATGGAAAATAATCCTACTCAGTTAATAATTGTTGATCTTGGCTCACAATATACGAGCGTAATCGCACGAGAACTTTTAACTTTAGGATTTAAGTCAGTAATTTTAAAACCTGACAATGTATCTCAATTTTTAAAACATTCCAAACCAAAAGGAATAATCCTCTCAGGTGGCGCAGCAAGTGTTTATGATACTGATGCGCCTGTTATTCCTGACGAAATTTTTGCATTAAATATTCCAATACTCGGTATATGTTTCGGAATGCAGTATCTGGCATATCACTCTGATAAATCTTTGGTTACTGGAGTAGAGAATAGCAATAAAGAGTACGGTCCAATCGAGATTACTCTTTCGCAGAGTGAACTTTTCAAAGGACTGGGAGATAAGCTTAGGGTTTGGGCAAGTCATGGTGATATTGTAAAAAGCGCACCTCTAGGGTTTACCGTTACCGCAAAGTCTGAGAATGTAATAGAGGCAATGGAAAATGCTCAGAAGAAATTATATGCTGTTCAATTTCATCCAGAAGTTACCGAAACACAAGATAATAACCTGATACTTAAAAATTTTGCAAAAGATATCTGTAGTTGTGAGAAAGATTGGGAAGCCAGTGATATAATTCTAGGAATACAAAAGAAAGTTTTAGATGAAGTAGGAAATGGTAAAGCAGCTATTGGAGTCTCAGGTGGAGTAGATTCTACAACACTTGCAGGGCTACTTGCTCCTTCCATGGGGAAGCATTTATTTGCCTTTCTTATTGATACAGGCGCTATGCGGTGGAAAGAAGTTGAAGAGGTACAGGAGACATGCAAGAGAGCCAAGATAGATTTGCATGTCGTTAATGCCAAGAATGAGTTTTTTGAAAACCTTAAAGATGAGATTGATGCTGAAGAGAAAAGAAGATTATTTAAAGAAATATATCAGAGAATTTTTAAAAAAATAATTGAAGAGAATAAAATTACCCATATACTGCAAGGAACACTTGCTACAGATTTAATAGAGTCAGGACATCTTGGAGGAGCAAGCAAGATAAAATCTCATCACAATGTAGGCTTGGATTTTGGAATTAAAGAAATTACTCCATTTGCTCATTTATTCAAACATGAAGTCAGAGAAATAGCTCGCACAATCAAACTAGAAAGTGCAATCAGCGAGAGGAAGCCTTTCCCTGGACCAGGACTTTTCGTACGTATAGTAGGTACGCCTGTTACAGAAGAACTTATAGAGAAAGTCAGACTTGCCGATCACCTTGTTACAGGTATTTTAAAGACAAGTCATTTTTACAAGGAGATATCACAAATAGTTGTTGCTTTACTTGGATCAAAGACTGTTGGCGTGCAAGGGGATTCCAGATCATACAATTACCCTATAGTTGTCCGCACTGTTTCTTCTACCGATTTCATGACTGTGAAAGGTTTGGAAATTCCTAGTGATCTGCGCAAGGCAATAATCACAGAAGTTACGAAGCATGGTTTTAATCGTGTTTTCTTTGACGAAACACCGAAGCCTCCTGCGACAACTGAGCTAGAATAAAATAGCATTTAAATTATGAAAAAAGAAAATAAATTACTTTATGTTAAGAAATCAAGAAATGGAAAAGGAATTTTCCTTAAAAAAGCCGTATCAGCTGGCGACATTCTTTTTAGATTTACTGGCAAGCTTATTACTTGCGAGGAAGATGAGGAAGTGGATGAAAAAACAAGATCAAATACTATTAGATTCAATAATGATAAATTCCTAAGTCCGAAAGGCAAGATCGGAGACTATATAAATCATTCATGTAATCCAAACACTAAAATAATTAAAAGAAATAATAAGCTCCTAATAATTGCAATTAAAAATATTCTAAAAAGCAGAGAGGTTTCATTCGACTATTCGACAGTACTTGCCAATGATGATATGTGGATCATGAAATGCAATTGCGGAAGCAAAAATTGCAGAAAAATAATTAAGAAATTTTCTTCGCTACCAAAGAAAATTCGAGATAGGTATATAAGTGGGGAAATCGTGCCTGCCTACATCCTCAAAATAAAAAATAGATAAGATAGTGAGAACGTAGGGATTTTATTTGCTCTTATCTTTTTTTTATGCTATCATCACGCCTATGCAAACATTAACCGCAACAAAGCGAAGTAAGGCTGACAAGCTCGCAACCCTACGAAGTAACGGTATGGTGCCGGCAGTCGTCTATGGCGCTCGCGTGGAAAATATGTCTATTTCCGTACCGAGTGTCGCATTCAATAAAGTGTTCAAGGAAGCAGGTGAGTCAAGTACGATAATTGTCGAAGTCGACGGAAAGAAAATCGATGTTCTTATCCACGAAGTTCAAGTAGATCCGATCAAAGGATTTCCGGTGCATATAGATTTCTTGGCAATTGATATGAACAAACCAGTAGTGGTCAAGGTTCCACTTGAATTTACAGGTATTGCTCCTGCAGAGAAAAATGGCTTAGGCGTCCTTGTTAAAGTTCTCCACGAAGTGGAAATAGAGGCTCTTCCAAAGGATTTGCCTCATGCTATAAGTGTCGATGTGTCACCACTTGAGACTCTAGAAAATCAGATACATGTTCGAGATTTGGTACTTCCAAAAGGCGTAACCATGAAGACAGGTGTTGATGAAGTTGTCGCTCTTGTTTCTGTCATCAAAGAAGAGCCAGTAGAGGAAGCACCTATAGATCTCTCAGCAATTGAGGTAGAGAAGAGAGGCAAGAAAGATGAAGAGGGTACTGAAGGAGATTCTGACGCTAAACCTGAATAAAAAATTATCATTACACTATATACTAAAATCCCTATATTTATATAGGGATTTTAGTATATGATATAATAGAAGGTATGAATCACCGTATTCAATATTTTTTTTCTTGTATCTTAATCATAATATTAATTTTTAGCAGCATTAGCACTATCCCAAGAAACGTATTGGCTGCCGATCAGGCGCTACAAAACGCTCAAGCCGATAGAGCTCGCTTAGAAGCAGAGCTTTCCGGATTAGAACAAGAGATTGCTCAGAAACAGAAAGAGCTTGATGCCCAGAAAGGTCAGTCGACCTCTCTTTCGCGCGATATAGCCGTACTTACGACTCAGATTAAAAAATCAAAACTCGATATTCAAGCCAAAGGGCTGGTTATTAAAAAACTGGGCGGAGAAATCACTGAAAAGAACAAAAAGATCACGACACTTGTCACAAAAATAGAAACTGAAAAGGAGTCGCTTGCACAGCTAATACGAAAGGACAGAGAAATTGACGACAGATCTCTCCTTGCATTTATCCTTTCAAAGGATACCATTTCAGAAGCTTATGGCGACGTAGAAGCGTTTGCTTCACTAAAAGAAGGCATTAAAGAATCAGTAGACGAGATCAGAGGAATAAAATCACAAACAGAGTCCGAGAAGAAGACACTTGAACAAAAGAAGAATCAAGAAACCGACACAAAAGTAAAGCTTGAAACTGCTAAAAAGCAAGTGGAGACGAACGAAGCAGAGAAGCAGGAGCTCTTAAAAGTGAGTAATAGTAAAGTAAAGACTTACCAGCAAGTGCTTGCCGACAAGGCCAAGCGGAGATCAGAAATACTTGCCATGCTTTTTAATGTACGAGATGCTGCAGCTATTCCATTTGGTAAAGCTCTCGAATACGCTACAACTGCTTCCAAGGTCAGTGGCGTATCTCCTGCGCTTGTCCTTGCCATTTTTACTCAAGAAAGCAATCTTGGCGCCAACCAAGGCTCATGCTACCTCACCAATCCAACAACTGGCTCTGGAGTAAATTCGAAAACCGGTAAAACATATCCAAACGTCATGAAGCCTACGCGTGATGTAGGTCCATTTAATGATATTACTCTTGCTCTCGGACGCGATAGTGCTAAAACTCTTGTGTCATGCCCCATCGCTTCAGCTGGAGCTTCAAGCTGGGGAGGTGCCATGGGGCCAGCTCAGTTTATACCATCCACTTGGAAAGGAATGGCAAAGCGGGTAGCAAGTGCTCTCGGTATCAATACGCCGGATCCGTGGAACCCTCGTGATGCCTTTATGGCCTCATCGCTATTCTTGGCAGAACTCGGTGGTGTAGGCGATAGCTACACTGCTCAAATCAAAGCAGCTTGTAAGTATTATGGTTCTGGAGGTTCTAGCTGTTCATATGGCAAGCAGGTTATGGCAAAAATGGCTAATATTCAGACAAAAATGATTGACCCGTTGCAAGACTAATAATTTCGTGCTACTATAGCGCAATATGAAAAAAGATATACACCCTAAATACAACAACACCTCTAAAGTTATCTGCGCATGCGGAGCGACATTTGCCGTAGGTTCAACAATGGACGAAATCAATGTGGAAATCTGTAGTCAATGCCATCCATTCTATACAGGCAATGAAAAAGTTATCGACACAGCTGGCCGTGTAGATCGTTTCAAGAAACGAGCAGCAGTTGCAAAAAAGAAATAATTTCTTCTCACAAAATTTCTAAAATAGCTCCTCTCACAGGACACGCGTCAAATCGTGCTCGATTTGCTGCTCTGCTCAGGGCCAGTCGCGCCTCCGCAAGTTCCTGCTCAAGGACTATTTTAGAAATTTTGTTATAATACCCAAATGAATTTTGATTTAGAAGAATTAAAGAAAGACCACAAGACAAGCTATTTCGCAGGCGAATATGAGCGTTTACTTTCCGAGGAAAAGAAAGTAAATGACATGATAGCGCAAGATGTCTCATTGCGTGATCTTGCAGATGAAGAGCTACAGAATATTAATTTCCAAAAAGAAGCTATCGAGCGTCAACTTGAAGAGATTATGAAAGCAGATACAGAGGAGGAAGAATTTCCAAATGAGATTGTCCTCGAAGCTCGGGCTGGAGCAGGTGGCGATGAAGCGTCACTTTTTGCTCTTGAGCTTGTAGCCATGTATGAGCGATTTGCAGACAATCGAGGATGGAATGCAAAGCATCTTGATGAATACACACTTGAGATCAAAGGAAAAGATGTGTACAAACTTCTACGCTATGAAACCGGTGTTCATCGAGTCCAGCGCATACCTGCCACTGAAAAAAATGGACGCATTCATACATCAACCGCATCGGTAGCCATACTGCCAATACGAAAGAAGAGCAAGATTGTTATCAATCCTGCAGATCTTGATATGGAATATTCTCGAAGTGGTGGTGCTGGTGGCCAGAACGTAAACAAAGTTGAAACTGCGGTTCGACTCATTCATAAACCAACTGGTATCGACGTACGATCAACAAGCGAGCGCAACCAGCTCGGTAACCGCGAGAAAGCCATGAGCATCTTGATAGCAAAATTACAAATGATGCAAGATGAAGAAGAGGCTAAAAAATATTCAGGTGACAGAAAGGCCCAAATAGGTACAGCTGACCGTAGTGAGAAAATCCGTACATATAATTTCCCTCAAGACCGCGTCACCGATCACCGGATCAAGCAATCATGGTCCAACATACCGGGTATAATGAGTGGGAATTTAAATAAAATAATAGACGCTATGCAAGCTGGAGTGATAGGTTCGTCCGAAACATCTGATTCAGATGCGTCGGAAGATGCAGCGGAGGAATAGAATACGCACCACTTGCTACTTGCTACTATTTCATGGTATCATTTCCTCTACGTAGTTAGCACACGTTTTGGTTATTGTTTCATACTTCGTTGTTTTAAACATTGAGGCATGTAAATGAAATCAGGCAGTCATGCGATTACATTTATAAATTAGTTTTCTTCGAGTAGTAGATATGCAAGTATTACTATGAGAAGCACATTGTCATATATGGCAAAAAAGTTATACGTCGGTGGTCTTCCTTACAAGACTACTAACGACGAGCTCAAGGCACACTTTGAGCAAGCAGGTCCTGTTGCATCAGCAACTATTATCATGGATAAGATGACCGGCCGTTCAAAAGGCTTTGGTTTCGTAGAAATGGAAAACGATGCCGATGCTGCGACAGCTATCTCAATGTTTGATGGCAAGGATTACGAAGGTCGTAACCTCACCGTCAACGAAGCTCGTCCAATGGAAGAGCGCCCACAAGGTGGTGGCGGATTCCGCGGAAACAGATAATTAAAATTATCTAAAATCTCTATCATAAAAATACTCTCAAATTTGAGAGTATTTTTGTTTGCAAAACAAGCATTTTGTTGATATATTGGTGGTGACGCTTTTGGCGTGTATTTTTGATTATGCGTGTGTAGTTCAGTGGTAGAACGCTGTCCTGATAAGACAGAGGTCGAAGGTTCGATTCCTTCCACACGCACAATAGAAAATTGAAAGAATTTTCTATGTTCGTATGAGCAAAGAGACTGCTCTCTTTGCGAGAAGGAATCGAAGGATTGGTGCTGTTTGTTTACAAACCACCAATCACGTGCCGTGGGCGAGATTACCTTCCCATAAAGCATTTTTTATATGGAAAATAACAATAAAAAAGAATCGTGGTATAAAAGCGAATATTTGCGGGTTTTTACAAGGATCTCCGCATGGATTATCTTCCCAGTACTGGTAAGTGTACTAGTCGGAAATTATTTGGATAAGAGATGGGGAACTGCACCATGGGTGCTCGGAGTAATGCTTGCACTATCATTTACTCTTTCAATGATAGCAATAGTAAAAATAGCTAAGAAATATGATAAGGAGGTTTTAAAAGAAAAAGATGACGGAACCAATTAATTTAGAAAATAAAAATACAGAAGCCACGGTAGAAACTCATGAAGAAATTTCTCATGAAGCGACACTTTATGCCGAGCCTATCGGGCATATCGGTCCGCTTCCAGTTACCAACGCACTTTTTACCACATGGCTGGTAGTGGCGCTAGTTATCATTTTTTCTGTTGTACTTAGGATTAAGATGAAGCAAATTCCAAAAGGCATTCAGAATTTCTTTGAATTTATTATTGATGGCGCTATGAATTTAGCAGACTCAGTCACAGGCGACAAGAAGATAACTGCAAAAGTATTTCCACTCGCCTTTACCATCTTTATATTCGTGCTTATTAATAACTGGTTTGGAATACTCCCACTCGGAGGCTTTGGCATTATAGAGATGACAGAGCATGGCAAGGCATTTATTCCGTTCATACGAAGCGGTACTGCTGATATAAATACGACATTGGCGCTTGGTCTCGTTGCGGTTATCGGATCCAATGTCTTCGGAATTCTATCAATCGGAGTATGGAAAATGTTCAATAAATATGTTAATCTGAAGGCGTTCGGGGAAGTGATAAAGAAGGTTCGCAAAGAGCCTGCAATCCTTATTTCTGCTCCGATTATGTTCTTCGTAGGAATACTCGAGCTAGTTGGTGAATTTGCTAAAATTGCATCACTTTCATTCCGTCTATTTGGAAACGTATTCGCCGGGGAAGTTCTACTTATGGCTATGGGTGCCATACTTGCATACATACTGCCATTGCCTTTTATCGGGCTTGAGATATTTGTCGGCTTGATTCAGGCATTCATTTTCTCTTTGCTTACTTTGGTATACTTCACAATAGCAGCTACTGACCACGATGCACATGATGAACCTGCCCGCCCTCCGGTAACCGGGAGTGGCGGGAAACATACAGAACATGAACATAGCAGTAAAGTTGTTCATGCAACGTAGTTTTATTTTATTATCAAAGTCGAAACAATTATTAATTAATATATTTTAAACATTATGGAACTCGCACCACTCGCAAAAGCACTCGCTATCGGTCTCGGAGCTATTGGCCCTGGTATCGGTATCGGCATGATCGGCTCAAAGGCTATGGAAGCAATCGGCCGCAATCCAGAGGCATCAGGTAAAGTTTTCGTACCGATGCTCATCGCATCAGCATTCGCGGAAGCGATCGCTATTTACGCACTTGTTATCGCATTCTCTATCAAATAGTTTAGGTTCTGGTTTCTAGGTTCTAGTACGCTAGCACCTAGGCACTAGTAACTAATTAACATGGATTCATTCATCACCACATTTCACATAGACTGGAAGATACTCATTGCCCAAGCAGTGAATTTTGGCATTATATTTTTAGTTCTATATCTCTTTGCACTAAAGCCACTAAAGAGAGTTATGAGTGAGCGAACAAACGTCATAGAGAAAGGTATTAAAGATGCAAAAGAAAGTGCAGAACTTATCGCTTCTACTCAGAAAGAATATGAAACTGTCATTGCAAAAGCTCGTACCGAAGCCCACGCACTCTTCCAAGACGGCAAGAAGGAGGCTGAGACCAAGCGTGCTGAAATGATGGAGAAAGCACAACTGGAAGTAGACACAATGATAGTAAATGGCAAGAAGAACCTTGAGACAGAAAAGAACAAGATGGTAGAAGAAGCCAAAGGCCAGATAGTGTCACTTGTCGTTGCCGCTACAGAGAAGATATTAAAAGATCAAGGAGATACTTCTATTACAGAGAAAGCAATTAAAAAAGTAGGCCTTATGTAAGTATGAAAGTCCGTTCAACAAAAACATTAGCAGAAGCAATATATAAGAATGCAAAAGGTAAAAGTGGCGCAGATCTTTCGAGCACACTTTTAAAGGCTGTAGAATTTATACAGAAGAATCAATTACTTAGTAAATCAAAAGAAATACTTACTCATTTAGAGAAGATTATAGATACAGATGAAAAAACAGTCCGTGCCAAAGTTACAAGCGCTACAGCCTTATCCAAGAAAATGCTCGAAGACTTAGAGGGAAGTTTAAAGAAAAGATATAAAGCAAAAGAAGTAGAGCTGAATACTAATGAGAATAAAAATTTAATCAATGGAATCAAGATAGAAGTAAATGACGAGATTATAGACTTAACACTTGCGCGCAAATTACACCAATTACAAACCCACTTAATCAAAAACTAATATGGCTCAAAATACAATTGTAGAAAATTTAAGAAAGCAGATTGAGAAATTCCAAACAGATATCAAAGCCGAGAAAGTTGGCCATGTCATTGAGGTTTTTGATGGTATTGCTCGTGTCTCTGGTCTTTCTGATTTGAAAGCATCAGAAATGGTCTCATTTGCTTCAGGTGCAATGGGTGTAGCACTCAACCTCGACGAAGATTCAGTTGGTGTTATTGTTCTTGGAGGATTCTATAAGATTAAAGAAGGGGATGAAGTCAAAGCCACAGGTCAGATTCTCTCTGTGCCAGTTGGTGATGCGCAGATCGGTCGAGTGCTCAATGCACTTGGAGAGCCAATCGATGGTAAAGGCAAAGTTGCAAGCAAACAGTCCAACCCTATCGAGCGCGTTGCATCCGGAGTCATGAGTCGTCAGAGTGTCGACCAGCCAGTCCAGACTGGTATCAAAGCTATCGATGCGATTATACCTGTGGGTCGTGGTCAGCGTGAGCTTATCATCGGCGACCGCCAGACAGGCAAGACCGCTATTGCTATCGATGCCATCCTCAACCAGAAAGGCCAAAATATGATCTGTGTCTATGTTTCTATCGGCCAGAAAGATTCTAAACTTCGTAAACTTCAAACTCGTTTGGAGGAAGGTGGTGCAATGGATTACACAGTCATAGTATCTGCAGGTAGTTCAGAAGCTGCGGCACTTTCATACATCGCTCCATATACAGGAGTATCTATCGCTGAATACTTTATGGATCAAGGCAAAGACGTGCTGGTTATATATGATGACCTTTCCAAGCACGCTGTCGCATATCGCGAGATCTCGCTCCTTCTTCGTCGCCCACCGGGTCGTGAAGCTTATCCTGGAGATGTATTCTACTTGCACTCACGCTTGCTCGAGCGTGCTTGCCGACGAAATAAAGACTACGGTGGTGGATCAATTACAGCATTCCCAATCATTGAAACTCAAGGAGGCGACATCTCTGCATACATCCCGACAAACGTCATCTCAATTACAGACGGACAGATTTTCTTGGAAACAGATCTCTTTTACAAAGGTATCCGCCCTGCCGTGAACATCGGTAACTCTGTATCACGTGTAGGAGGAAGTGCTCAGATTAAAGCCATGAAGAAAGTCGCAGGAACGTTGAAACTTGACCTTGCACAGTTCCGCGAACTTGAAGCTTTCTCTCAATTCGGCTCAGATCTCGATGAAGCTACAAAGCGCCAGCTTGAGCGTGGAAAGCGCGCTGTAGAAGTCCTCAAACAGCCTCAGTACTCTCCAGTAGGAACTACTCGCCAGATTGTAACCCTATATGCACTTGTGAAGGGATACATGGACACTGTACCAGTAGATAAGATCAAGCAGTTTGAAGAAGAGCTTGGAGATTACGCAGAGCAGAATGCAAAAGATTTCTATAAAGATATTGCTGAAAAGAAAATGTGGACAGATGAATCTGAGGCTTCACTTAAGAAAGCAATCGAGGATTTTGTAGCAAATTTTGTAAAATAAATTATGGAAAATAGTAATTCAAAAAAAATAAATTCTATAATAACATTACAATCATTCCTTGTTATATTGGATGTGGTTTATTTTTATTTACTACTTTTGGGGTATGGATCCAAATATAGATTTATATCCCATATATCTTGGAATAATACAGTTATTGGAGTATGGATTCTGGTTTCTATTTTTCTGGTTGTCGCTGGACGTAGAACAAATAATAAACTAAAACGGCAAACAGGAAAAAGAAATAATATTATATCAATAACATCATTAATAATCTCAATTCCTGTTATCTTAAGTCTTATAGCGATGATTTATATTGGGTTAACTTTTGATTATACAATTTAATTTTATGGCAAATCAGAAGCTTATCAAAAACAGAATAAAGAGTGTCAAAAGCACAAAGAAGATCACCAAGGCCATGGAGCTTGTGGCGGCTTCCAAGATGAAGCGTGCAGTAAACGCAACTCTTTCTTCACGCCTTTACGCAACTTATTCATGGGATCTTTTGACTTCTCTTTCTGGTAAACTCGATGAGATTACACACCCATTCTTCGCCAGCCCCGTTAAAGATCGCGAGAGCTCGCAGCGTGAGTCCAGCTCTAATGGGGTACAGAAATCACTAGTAGTTTTGATTACTTCTAACCGCGGACTTTGTGGCTCATACAACTCTCAAGCTATAAAGAAAGCACTTTCAATATTAAAGACAACCGAGAACGCTGAGATTATCTCAGTAGGCAAGAAGGGCGACAATGCTATGCGTCGTGTTGGACAAGATATAATCGCTTCATTCGTAGAGATTCCAGACAATGCAACTCTCAATGACATTCGGCCACTATCTGAACTAATCGCTAGAAAATATAGGGGGGGTGAATATAAGGATGTGAAAGTCATATATACTGACTTCATATCAGCACTTACTCAGAAAGCAAATATAAAGAAACTTCTTCCGATAAGCAAAGAAGAAGTGAAGGAAATGATTGAAAGCCTAGCAGAAGAGAAAGATAAAGAAGCATTAAAAGCAAATGTAGATGTACCATACATATTTGAAGGAGATACAGACACCCTTGTAGAAATGCTTGCCGAGAAATTAATCCGAATGCAGATTTACCAGATGATCCTTGAATCTAGTGCTTCTGAGCAGTCATCACGCATGGTTGCTATGAAGAATGCCTCGGAAGCCGCAGGAGAAATGATCGATGACCTGACCTTGGTCTTCAACAAAGCCCGCCAAGCAGGTATTACCCAAGAAATATCAGAAATAAGTGCGGGTATGGCGAGTGTAAGTTAAAATATATGAAACCTGACCAACTACCACAAGATAATAATAATGAGAGGAAGTTTACTGATAGCAGTCAACTTTTTCAGTCTTATATTGATGATATAAGCGAGATGAAGAAAAAAATGATAGCTTATCTTGATTCATTAAATTTTAGTGATTTTCATGAGAGATCACTAGATATTGATACTTATTATTCTTCAGCAATTTCACTTATACATAACTCAGAAAAAGAATATAATGGTTTGATTGAAAAAATAAATAATGATACTGAAGGAAACAAAGCAGAGAGAATTGATAAACACAGAATGGATTTTATGGGGGAGTTAGAATCAGAAAAGCAAAGATTTATGGATAAATGTAACAAAGAGATAGAGTCGATAATAGCAAATCAAGGTAAATTAAATTAACAATATGAAAGGAAAAATCAAAAAAATTATCGGGCCGGTTGTAGATGTGGAGTTTGAGGAGAACTTGCCAGCAATTTACAATGCACTCACAGTGACAGTAGAAGGCGACCCGACTTCGCCAGATAAGCTACGCCGGGCAGGCAAAACTATAGTACTAGAAGTAGAGCAACACATCGGTGGCAATGTCCTCCGCTCTGTGGCCATGGACACTACAGACGGCCTCGCTCGTGGTATGGAAGTCACAGACACTGGTGCACCCATATCTGTTCCAGTTGGTACAGATACTCTCGGCCGCATTTTCAACGTCCTTGGTGATGTTATCGATGATGGCGCACAAGTTGCCACAAAAGTTCGCTCTTCAATCCACCGTGAAGCTCCTTCGTATGTTTCTCAAGCTACTAAAGTTGAAATTTTAGAGACTGGTATCAAAGTTATTGACCTTATCTGTCCAGTTCTAAAGGGAGGTAAAGTTGGGCTCTTCGGAGGTGCAGGCGTGGGTAAGACTGTTGTCATCCAAGAACTCATCCACAACATCGCATCAAACCACGGAGGCTACTCTGTGTTCGCAGGTGTTGGTGAACGTACACGTGAAGGTAACGACCTCTATCACGAAATGAAAGAGTCAGGCGTGCTTCCAAAGGTAGCCATGGTCTTCGGACAAATGAATGAGCCACCAGGTGCTCGTCTACGTGTAGCACTCTCAGGCCTCACAATGGCCGAGCACTTCCGCGACCAAGAAGGCAAAGATGTGCTCTTCTTCATCGACAACATCTTCCGCTTCACTCAAGCAGGTTCAGAAGTTTCAGCACTTCTGGGTCGTATTCCTTCTGCCGTGGGTTACCAGCCAACACTTGCAACAGAGATGGGAAACTTGCAAGAGCGCATCACATCTACAGATAAAGGTTCGGTCACATCTGTGCAAGCAGTCTACGTGCCAGCCGATGACTTCACCGACCCAGCTCCAGCGACAACATTCTCTCATCTTGACTCTACAGTCGCGCTCAACCGTTCGCTTTCAGAAATCGGTATTTATCCTGCAGTTGATCCATTAGACTCATCATCAACTATCCTTGATCCAAATATTGTAGGTAAAGAACACTACGAGGTTGCTCGTGAAGTACAGCGTGTCCTACAGCGCTACAAGGACCTCCAAGACATCATTGCCATCCTAGGAATGGAAGAACTTTCAGACGAAGACCGCGACCTCGTGGCTCGTGCTCGTAAAATCCAGAAGTTCCTTTCACAGCCATTCTTCGTCGCTGAACAGTTCACAGGTAGTGCAGGTCAATATGTACCGCTTGCCGACACCATTCGCTCATTCCGAGAGATTCTAGATGGCAAGCACGATGCCTTGCCAGAGAATGAGTTCTATATGAAAGGAGCGTTATAAAAAAAGTCCCGCACACACAATTGCGGGACTTTGAATGAAGTTATGTTAGTTTTTTAGGAGAACGCAACCTTACATATTTGATATAAATATATTGAAATTGTTCCAAAAACTAACATAATGCTTAGAGAAATAATAATAATACTCAAAATAACAAATTTGGAATTTAATTATAGATTATAGAACAAAATATGTCAACCAAACAATTAAAACTAAAAATAGTTACACCAGAGAAGCTCATCCTTGAAGAGATGGTTGAGAGTGTTACTTTTCCTAGTACAGAAGGAGAGCTAACTATACTTCCTGACCATGCCTCTATGATTGCAGGACTTGCATCAGGTGATGTTGTTGCCTTTGTGAATGGCGAGCACGTGCCTATGGCAGTCTCTGGTGGATTTGTCGAAGTAAAGAACGTTGGTAGCACAACCGAAGTCGCAATCCTAGCCGACTTTGCTGAGCATGTTGTAGATCTTACCGATGAAGCAATTGAGAAAGCCAAGGCTCGCGCCGAAGAATTACAGAAGCAAGCTGAGAACAAAGAAGTCGTAGACTTCGAGCATTTTGCGACAGAACTTGAACGCTCTCTCACAAGAGTAAAAATAGCTGATAAATGGAGGACAAAGAAGTATAGGAAATAAAAAGCGAAGACATACATCTTCGCCTCTTCCCATTTTATGGCATACCTGTTTTAGTCACTTATAGTAGTTTCTAATAATTTAAATTTCCTATAAAAACTGAAACTATAATGAATCTGTGCACAGCAGAAAAAGAAAACTGCAAGTGCTACGATAGGGAAAGTAATAATGTTAGAAATTACAAATATGTTAACTGGGACAAAGATAATCGATACAGCCCCAAAAACAATTGTCCATGTATGCTCGAGCCGGCATTCTATATAAAATAGAGTTACATGCAGAACACAGATTATCATAAAAAGAGGTAATAGATGATCTAGGCTTTTGGAATTCATAGCCCAAACCCACCAAAGAATATTCAGCAATATGCTGGATAATAGATAAATTAAGACATGCTTTTTCATATAAAAAGAAGTTTGGTTACAAGATGATGTTTTCACTCCATTTATATAATTAACAGGCTTGTAAGTCAAGCAGAAATATATTAGATTTATTAAAGTTATGACAGATAAGTACACAATTATCCTTTTCTATAAATACACCCATATTGAAAATCCGAAAGAGCTTCGAGATGAGCAATTTTTGATTTGTACCCGCTTGGGTATGAAGGGTCGCATGATTGTAGCTTCTGAGGGCATAAATGGCACTTATGAGGGCACAGATGAAGCTTGTAGAGAATACATGGCCTTTATGAAGGCTGATCCTCGATTTGCCGATATCCACTGGAAGGTGAGCAAAGGAACAGAGGACGGCACAGCCTTTCCAAGACTATCGGTGAAGGTCCGCAAAGAGATCGTCTCGCTTCATCTAAGTAACGACCCCGAAGGAAAGAGTACTTCCTACGGGGCAGGAGCTGATATTGATCCGAATAAGCTAACGGGTGTTCATCTAAAACCCGAAGAGCTTCGTAAGTGGTATGAAGAAGGAAAAGAGTTTCATATTGTAGATATGCGTAATGATTACGAACTACGGGTAGGGAAGTTTGAAGGCACTGTTTTTCCTCAACTTAATAACTTTCGCGATCTGAGGGAAAATATTTCTAAACTCGAAGATCTCAAAGATAAAACAGTACTTACTGTATGTACTGGCGGAGTGCGGTGTGAAAAAGCTTCCGGCCTCTTAGTGCGCGAAGGATTCAAAGATGTCCACCAGCTCGATGGGGGTATCGTAAGCTACATGGAGAAATACCCTGGCCAAGATTTCAAGGGTTCTCTTTATGTATTCGACAAGCGTATCGTCATGAACTTTGATGATCCAAAAAATAAATCCCAGCAACACGAGATTATTGGCCGCTGTGATAAATGTGGTGTACCGAGCGAGCACTACGTAAACTGTGGCAACCTCATGTGTCACGATCATTTCATTTGCTGTGAGAACTGTCTAGAAAAAAACGGAGCCGAGCACCCATCATATGGCCTCGCCTATTGCAACATCTGGTGCAACGTCAAATGGAAAATTTACCAAGTAAAGCGAAATATTAAGAGAATTTTTATATGAAATACAAAGCAATAATATTTGATTTTGATGATACTCTTGTTGAGAGTCGAATTGCAAAATGGTCACACCATAAGCACGTTGCAAAGAAATTCTACAATATAGATTTAACTGACGAAGATATACGCGAGCACTGGGGTAAACCTTTAGGAGTCTTAATCAGAGAATTATATAAAAACTCTGATACAGAAGAGAATATGTATGCAGTACTTTACTCTGTAAAAAAAGATTTTCCCAAATATCCTTATAAAGGAGCTATTGGCACCATCCAAAAACTATTAAGCAATAATATAAAAGTGGGCGTAGTATCGGCGACAACCAAAAGGTTCCTTGTAGAAGATCTTGGGGATCTTGGTTTTCCAGTAGAAGATTTCATAACTATACAAGGAGCAGATGAAACCATGCATCATAAACCTGATCCCAGAGTTTTTGAGCCTCTTATAAACTCACTTCAAGAAGAAGGAATAAAGAAAGAAGAGATCTTATATGTAGGTGACTCCATAGATGATTTTAAAGCTTCAACTGGTGCTGGTATTCACTATATCGCTCTTACCACTGGTCTATACTCTCAAGATGACTTTGAGAGATTAGGGGCACTAACCATATGCCACAATATAGAGGACATTTTTAATCATATATCCTAATGTTTTTAGTTATCCACAGTATTTCTCTTGACTGTGAACGATCGTTCACATATACTATATCTGTAGTCGATTGTTAGCAATATAATCAATTAAAATATATGAATAGGGAACAATATGTAAAAATAATAGAGAGGGAATTACAGAGTATCAATAAGAGAATTGATATGAAGATCCTCCAAGGTGTAGAATACAGGAAGGAGGCTCGAGATCACAAGATTCTTCAGAGAAAGATGCGCCTACATTCACGCCAGAGCTTCTTTGATCGTTTCTTTATGGCTTTGCCACAATTTTAAAATATATGAATAAAGACGAAGACTATAAAAACAAACTCCTATCTTTTTATAATAGGGAGAAGCGTATGCCTACATACACTGAGATGATGGCACTTTTCCATTTCAAATCCAAAAACGCCGTTGCGAGACTCGTAGATAAATTTATCGATGCTGGACTCGTCGCCAAAGATCACTTGGGTCGACTCATTCCTGATGAATCTTTTGATAGCATTCCGCTTCTCGGATTAGTGAAGGCTGGTTTTCCATCTGATGTAGCAGAAGAATCTCGAGATACCGTTAACTTAGATGAGTATCTTGTAGCAAAGAAAGACAATACATACATGCTCGAAGTTGACGGTGATTCTATGATCGACGCACATATTACAGATGGCGATATGGTTCTCGTCGAGAAGACTGATAAGGCAAAAGATGGGCAGATAGTTATCGCAGACGTAGATGGTGAATTCACTATGAAATACTTCCGCAAGCAAGGTGATCAGGTTTGGCTCGAACCAGCGAACAAGGACTTCAAGCCAATATACCCAACAATGTATTTAAATATTACTGCCGTAGTAAAAGCCGTCATTCGAAAATATTAATGTTACAATAAGTTTCTTATGACTCAAGAACAGGCGCTTGCGATTATGAAGACCGGAGTGAATGTATATCTAACTGGCAGCGCAGGATCTGGCAAAACATATCTTCTAAATCAATATATCAAATATCTCCATGACCACGATATTCCCGTGGCCATTACTGCTTCCACTGGGATCGCTGCAACTCATATGAACGGTATGACTATCCATGGTTGGGCTGGGATAGGTATCAAAGATGTGATGACCGAACAGGATCTAGAGCTCCTCGAAGACAAGCAATACTTATGGAAGCGATTTCTAAAAGCAAGAGTTTTAATCATAGATGAGGTATCCATGCTTCATGCCCATAGGCTCGATATTGTAGAGCGTGTCTGTAGAAAATTTAAGCGTAATGAAAATCCTTTTGGAGGCCTTCAAGTTATCCTCTCGGGTGATTTCTTTCAATTGCCACCTATCAATCACTCTAATGAGCCGGATATAAAAGACATGGTCATTTATAGCGATGCTTGGCAGGCTATGAACCCAGCTATTTGCTATTTAACTGAACAGCATAGGCAGGAAGATGAAACTCTGACGACAATATTGAATGCGATCCGCGACAACAGTGTTGATACACTTCATTATGAATATTTAAAGGGACGCCTAAATGCAGATTTGGATAAAAACATCCGCCCGACTAGGCTCTATACTCATAATACCAATGTCGATAATGAAAATATGCTTGAGCTAGGAAATATCAAAAGTGATGAGAAATTCTACAAAATGACATCTACTGGTCCTGAAGTACTAGTCGAAATATTGAAAAAGAGTTGCCTTGCCCATGAGGATCTGCGTCTTAAGATAGGAGCAGAGGTTATGCTAATCAAGAATAATTTCGAAGAAGGATACGTGAACGGGACGCGAGGGAAAATCGTGAAGTTTGCAGATGCAGATAATACGCCTATCATCAAACTCTATAATGGCAAGACTATCTATGCCCGCCCTGAGACTTGGGAAATAGAAGAGAATGGCAAGGTCAAAGCATCAATCAGACAATTGCCTCTCAGATTAGCTTGGGCTATTACCATCCACAAAAGCCAAGGTATATCGCTAGATCACGCTGAGATAGACCTGACAAGCACCTTTGCCTACGGTATGGGTTATGTAGCCCTTTCACGCGTACGGACACTCTCTGGTATCAGATTGATAGGATTCAATCCTGATGCACTTCGTGTAGACCCGAAAGTATTAGAATTTGATCAAGGTCTTCGTAATGAGAGCACTGATAATGAACTCATCTTTGGGAAACTGAAAGCAGGTGAGCAAGAGAAACTTGAGCACGACTTTATAAATCGCATGGGAGGAGTCATTACAATAGGCACCAAGAGAAGGGAACCTGTAGTAAAGATTTCGACCGTTATGACCACCAAGGCTTTACTTGATGAAGGTAAGTCTATCAAGGAGATCTGCAAGGAGCGTGATCTGACGGCAGGGACAATTACTCACCATATTGAACAGATAATCGAGAAATACCCAGAGACTGATATCTCACACATTAAACCAAAAGACAAGCACATAGAACTTGTAAAAAATGCCAATAAAAAACTCGAAGGGGAAGAGATAGGGAAGCTTTCTCCAATCAAGTCTATCCTAGAAAAAGAAGGCTATAAGCTATCATTTGAGGATATTAGGCTAGCACGTCTATTTATTTAAATACATGAAAAACAAGGCTTAGAATTCTTACAAGAATCATTCATTGACAGTCTCTGACATCTTTGTATACTTAAGAGGAAGGAAACAAATTCTAGTAATCCAAAATTGATTAGGATGAAAACATTAAGTACACTCATCATCTCCGTAATAGTATTCGCTATTACGATGATTGCACCTTGCAAAGTGCATGCAAAAGTAACAACTCTTACTCCGCCTAGCGATTCGCTGGAATTAAGAGTATTTCCAACACCAAGTACTACGTCATTTAAAATTATGCCGATTTACGGTGTAACAATGACAGACACAAAGATTGTTATAACTAACGACCAGGGCAAGCGATTATTCGTCAGATCGTATGATGATGGCCAGGTTTCCTGGAACGCTATTAGTCAGTGGGAAATAAAATCTGCCATCTATTTTGTAACACTATTTGATCTGAAAGGTAACAAGCTTGGTACAGCAAAAACTATTCGATTCATGAACTAAAAAAGAGGAGGTGTTAAATCTAAATTAAAAGCTGTCGTATTGCACGACAGCTTTTAAAAAAGTAAATTTAAGTGGTACAATCAAATCATGAAGAAAAATACAATCAATTTCCTTATTTTAATAGTATTAGTAGTTATAGGAATCATTTATTTTAAGACAAAGAAAAGTGAAGCTCCAGTTGTAGTAGCACCAGAGCCTACAACTACAACCAAGCCTACAAATGAAGGCCAAGAGATTTGTTACTACAAAGAAACAAAAGGTGATGGATATTCAGATCATGGATTCATCTCAGTCAATTATGAAGCAAACAATAAGGTCCACGGAGTAATGAATTGGATACCAGGTGAGAAGGATTCACTTGTAGGATCTTTCACAGGTACAGTCGAGAGTACTACAGGAGTACCAGGCTATGCGAGCCGTCTAAACGTCATTTATACAGGAGCGGGCGAGGGAATAGTGTCTAAGCAGCAAGAAATACTTATCATCAGTTCGGCTGATATAAAGCAAGGTTTTGGACCGAAAGAACAAGGTGCAGATGGCGTCTACAAGCTCACAGATATCAATAACTTAACTTATGACAATCCACTACCTATGGTGGACTGCAGCACTGTACCAGAGCGAATTAAGACGGATTATACAGGAGTAAATCTACGCCAATAATAGCTTTGCAACACGCTAGAACAAGCGTATAATAGATATATATTAATAAATAGCATAAGCGTCGCGTTTAAATCGTCTTACACGACGTGATTTGCAAAATCATATGGCAGTACTTAAAGCATTGTGCATGAAGTGTCGAGATGATAAGAATAAGCCGACTATGCAAGAGATGAAGAATCCAGTAGTAACAGAGAAGAACGGCAGATACTCAGCAAAAGGGCAGTGCAGTGTGTGTGGAGGAAATATGTTCAAGTTCATGTCCAAAGCAGATGCAGAAGCAATGAAATAGCAATACTCGCGTAAAAAAGCAAGGCCACTCCTTGCTTTTTTACTTGCTTGAACTTCTCTACTAAAGAATTAAGATGGTATGTTAAAATAGGAACAGTATGAAAACATTTAAGGATAAGGTACATGAAATTGTAAAGAAAATCCCAAAAGGGAAAACTCTTACCTATAAGCAGGTAGCAGCTAGAGCGGGTAGTCCAAATGCTTCTCGCGCTGTAGGCTCGATACTAAAGCAAAATTACGACAACGCAATTCCTTGCCATAGGGTAATAAGAAGCGATAGCATCATAGGGGAGTATAATCGCGGCGGTAGAAATAAAAAAATAGCCCTACTTAAAAAAGAAGGAGCGATCAAATAAGTAACATAAACAAGAATGACCCCGCAATTAAATTGCAGGGCCATTTTTCATTCAGGATACGAGCATCTCTTTATCTATTTTTCGTTGAGAGAAGAAAGCCCAAACTATTACTCCCAATACTGCCATTACAACACATAAGGACAGCACCGTTACTGTAATCTTGGATGAATCTTTCGTAATTTCTTCCCAATTAAGAAAAATACTTTTCCCCATTATGAAAGCTAACAGGAAAACTAAAGAAAATACTAAAATGAACACTTTTTTCATAAAATGGATTTTTATTACTGCGATTATAGCAAGTTTAGGGCCTTTTGTCAATCAAAAATACCCTTATTTTATAAGGTATTATCAATTATCTTACCTTTTATGTTCCCGCCAGTCGTATTCTTCTTCCTCATCTTCTTTTTTGTTTACAATAGGAGTACCACATTGCGGGCAATCACTATCATATGAGCGCAAGCCACAACGAGGGCAGGTTGGATCTTTTTTAGTATCTTTTTGTTCTGTTTCTTCTTCCATAAAGACATCATAACATGATATAATATGAATATTAATAGTAGGGAGGTAAATAAAATGGCAAAAGGAATGGGTGCTCGTAAAGAAAAGAAAAAACCGAAAGCTGCAAAAAAGAAGTAGCAAACAAAAATCCCCACATTTCTGTGGGGATTTTTGTTTAAGTCTTCTCCTAATGGAGAGCGAGCTTATGCGCGCTGTACGTTTACAGCACTAGGTCCTTTGGGAGTCTCTTCTGTGTCGAAAGTAACAGCGTCACCTTCACGGAGCTCGTCGAAACGAACACCGACTAGAGAGTTACCATGGAAGAATAAATCCTTCGCAAGTCCTTCTGCAGTGATGAAACCGAAACCTTTATCAGTAAGCTTTTTTATTGAGCCAGTCATTTAAGATTTTCGTTTAGATAATAATTACAAATAAGATGAATGTTTGAAGAAATCGACTATTTCGAAACCTACGTCCTTTGTCACTCCACTATACAACTTTGTAAATTTTTTGTCAACAAGTTATGCACTTATCAAGAAATCTCTTGACAAAATAAGCCATAAATGATATTCTCAAGGTGTTGAAATACTCCTTGTGCGTGTAAGTGTTTCAATCTTATTTTTGAAGCACGTAAACTATAAAAATGCCTAATTATACAGGTCACAAATCAGGTCCAAAACGGACCCCATATTCATCGGGCAGTAAACCCTCATCCGTAGGGCGTTTCTCTCATTCTAAACAAAGCTCTAGTGGCTTTAAAGGAGGCTCCTCATCCAAGCCCGCTTTTCGTGGTGGTGGAGGCAGGGGACGAGGTAAAGGTACAGGACGCAAGAGTTCATTCGAGCGTATAGATGTATCGAGATTTATAAGTAAAGCTACGATTGTAGAGAAGGAAGAGATCTATCTCCCAACTCATACATTTTCTGATTTTGCGATTGATGCAAGACTCAAGACAAACATCGCAAGCAAGAATTATATATATCCGAGTCCGATTCAAGACAAGGCTATTCCGCACGGGCTTGAAGGCCGCGACATACTTGGTATTGCCAATACTGGTACCGGCAAGACTGCTGCATTCCTTATCCCACTTATAAACAAAGTGCTTAAAAATCCTAAAGAGACTGCAATCATAATCGCACCTACTCGCGAATTGGCCATCCAGATTGAAAAAGAATTCACAGAATTTGCAAAAGGAATGAAGATATTTGCTGTTGTCTGTGTTGGAGGTGCACCTATCAATGTCCAGATAAAAAATTTACGTCGTGGATGCAACTTCGTCATAGGTACACCTGGTAGACTTCTTGACCTTGTCAAAAGAAAAGAAATAGACCTATCAGATACACGCTCTGCGGTTCTCGATGAAGCTGATCGCATGCTCGACATGGGATTTGTGGATGATATTAAATTCCTTTTAGAGAAAATGCCAAAAGAGAACAGGCAGACATTCTTCTTCTCAGCGACATTACCAAAACCGATAGAGAAGCTTATTGAGCAGTTTGCACAAGATCCAGTCCGCGTAATGGTCAAAACTCGCGATACGTCCAAGAATGTAGAGCAAGATGTCATACGTGTAGCGCGAGGCGTTGAAAAAATCGATGTCTTGGCAGAACTCCTTTCAAAGACGGGCGAATTTAAAAAAGTATTGATATTCTCTGAAATGAAGCATGCAGTTGAGAAGCTTTCCGTGGAATTGATAAAAAGGGGATTCAAAGCCGGCTCCATCCATGGCGACAAGCGCCACAATGAGCGCCAGCGGACTCTCAAAGCCTTCAAGGAGAACCAGATCCATATACTTGTAGCGACAGACGTAGCAGCTCGTGGACTCGATATCCCGGATGTGACCCATGTCATCAACTACGAGATCCCTCAGACGTATGACACATATGTTCATCGCATCGGCCGGACCGGTCGTGCAAGCGCTAAAGGTATGGCGCTGACATTTGTATCGTAATACTAAAATGGATATTGACACTTGTAGTTGTTTAAAGGTACACTCTAAGTACAACTATGAATAAAAAGACTTCGAATTTTAATATTTTTTGCCCCGTACCGACTCCTATATAGCAGTCGGGGTATATTAAATTTCTTATTACATACGTTCAAGCGGCCCCGATGAAGAAAGGGGTTTTTATTTTGTAAAAATCCCTAAAGCTGAATGTTTAATAAAGAAAACACTATGAAAATAATAACTGAAGAAATACTCACAGAACTAATAAAGAAACATGGTTTAGAAAATTATATAAAAGATCTCATGGCGCAGTTAAGGCATGATTTTGGCCGATGGCAGGAATTCAATAAAATTCCTCGCCCTGCAATGCATGTACCAGGCGGAGTACTTGAACTTATGCCTATTTGTGACGATACCTATTACACCTTTAAATACGTTAATTGCCACCCCGGGAACCCAGAAACAGGGCTTATGACCGTCGTCGCTACTGGCCAGCTTTCACGCGTCGATACAGGTTATCCGCTTATGTTCTCTGAGATGACTATTATGACCGCACTCCGCACTGCAGCTACTACAGCGATCGCTACAGACCTTATGGCAAGGAAAGATAGCCACATTCTCGCAATAATTGGTACAGGAGCAGAGAGCGAGTTCCTAGTCAAAGCAATAGGAATGGTGCGCGATATTACAGAAATCAGGTATTTTGATACTGATCCTGCAGCTATGGATAAGTTTGAAAACAATATGAAATCAAGTTCATTCAAACTAGTACAATGTGGGGATGTAGAAGAAGCAGTAGAAAGGGCAGATATTATTACAACCTGTACCGCCTGCAAAGCCAATGTAGATGTACTTAAAAATAGTTGGATAAAGGAAGGGGTTCACATTAATGGAATTGGTGGCGATACTATCGGTAAAACGGAGTTAGAATTCTCTATACTTGACCGAAGTCGCATTGTCGTGGAATACTTTGATCAATGTGTAATAGAAGGGGAGATTCAACGCTTCCCGAAAGATGAAGCAAGAGGGAAGATCTATGCTGAACTCCATGAACTCATTACCGGCGCAAAATCTGGACGTGAAAATGAAACTGATATAACCCTCTATGATTCAGTAGGTATCGGACTTGAAGATTATTCAGCTTTAAAATTTACTTATGAACTGGCTAATCGGTACAACTTAGGCCAAGAACTCAATCTAACTCCAGTTTTAAGCGATCCAAAAGATTTAATTTCTGTGCTACATTAATAAATAATAATAGTAATAATTAAAAATATTTATGATAACTATAGAAGATTTTGAAAAAGTTGATATTAGATTGGGTAAGATAATAAATGTAGAAGATTTCCCGCAAGCCAAGAAGCCAGCGTATAAGCTGACTATTGATTTTGGTCCTGAGATTGGAATAAAGCGATCAAGTGTTCAACTTGTTGGAACATATGAGAAAGATGAGCTTATTGGAATGTGCGTTTGCTGTGTAGTAAATTTCCCTCCACGACAAGTCGGACCATTTATGTCCGAAGTCTTAACCCTTGGCTTCAAAAACATCAACGGCGAAGGATATGTACTAATAACCCCCTCAAAAGATACAGTAAAGATAGGGGGCAAGCTATGCTAGGATAAACTTCATAGGTGGAGTAAATAAAAGGTCTTTATCGGCTATGCCCTAAAGATATATTGTGCGACATTCATAACTAAAATATAATAGGTCCCCTAAGACCCGTACCCTTCCAATAATTTACTCCAGGGGATTTTAGTTACACCAATCCCTCCGAGCACAGCAAGAATGGTACTACCTACAACCCCTAGTTCGAGAATCAGATATTTAGCTATATAAGACTTTGTTCTAAAGTCACTCCCCTTACCCGTAAGAAAGACATGTTCTTTATCATTAGCATCATGAGACATGAATCCCTTATCAATGCAATCATTTATTAATGAGTGAGTTTTGAGAATTTTTTTCTGAGTTTTTTTATCTGCCAATGGGTCTACTTTCGTCTTTAGAACTTTTTTTGTAATTACATGACTCCATGTTAGGTGTGTCCTAGAAACTTTTGTTCTATCAAAACTTCTAAGTAGTTTATAAAACATTGCTGTTGCTTGAGCAGATTCAGGAACTTCCTTAGCAATATTTTCAATTACACCACTATATTGTAAGTCGTATAGTTTTCTTACTAACCTCCACATTTGATATATTTGTTCCACAATTGCAATATACCACCTTTCTTCAAAATACTACATAGGATTCTTCCACTTACTTTTACGCCACGCTGACGTTAGAAGGGATTGTACGACACTCACTTATAATAAGAAGTGGCTTAAAAAAGCCTTCCCTATCAGGTTTGGGTGTCTTACGGAATAATTGGTGTCCAAAAGTCCCAACCTATTCCTCTTTCCTTTCCTGAAGACCCAAAAATATGAAGTTCAACTAAGTTAGCTTCAGTAATAATTTTCCTCCCAAACACATCATGATATTCAATAATTATTTTTCTATCTGACTCAGGTATTTTTGTTAGTATGTACTCAATATTGTAGTCAATTTTTACATTATCAACTTCTCCCACATTTATTGAATTAATCGTAATATCCGCTTGACCTGGAAAGATAACCCTCGGTTTTCTCGCGAGTCCCTTTCCGCAATTTGTTAATTCTACATTTATAGTTTTTTCATTCGAAAGCCAAGCGGATATTCCTATCATAAGAACTGGGAGAAAATTGGCCTTGGTACTTCTTTCCATTGATTCAACAGATTTTCGTGCCTGTTTCATTTGACCGTGAGTTATTATAACTAAAACAGTTGTGGCGATTGCTTGGATTCCTGCAGAAACTGAGATAATTATTTCAGAATTGGTCATACATTATTTTGAGAGTTTAGTTAGATAGTCTTCGGCTTCTTCAAGATTAGAAAAAGATTTTATTGCAGAGTAAATAGGTTCTAAAACATTATTAGTAGTATTGGGCTGAGTTCCAATTTTGATATATACCGTATATATATTATCGATATTGAATATTCGATAATCAGTATCCCCTATTTTTCCAGACTTTACGAGTGTTGATCCCATGCGCTTATTATACATTATTTAAGCTTTAATTCTAACTAAAACCATGTATATCTTCTATACACTACCCTATCCTAAAATGGTGATATAATTGTCGCTTATGCGGCGGCTTTTCTGTTTAGAGACAGGATAGTTGCACAGAAATTTTAACCAACAAATGTAAGCAACCAATTTTTAGTAACTTTTTCCCCTTTAGTTAGTAGAAGCTTCGGAAGTACTTTTTGTAACGCAGGAATTAAATGCCTTAATTTGGCTGTTGTAAACAGCGACTTTCTCTTTCATATCAATAATCATCTGGTTGTAAGTGGCAACAAGCTCGTTGTATTCTTTTATCTGCTCATTGGTAGTCTTCCCCTCATATACTGCTCCATTATTGATCCTCTGCTTGCGCGTCTCTAAATTGCTCGCCATAATTTTTATATCATTTTGATTAAGATTGATCGTACTCTGTAAAACTTCATTTATGAGTGGACACGAACTTCTTGGTAGGCCGAAGTGCTGAACTGCAAGCCATGTATCGCGTCCTTCGTACATACCGTGACCAACAGCGACACCTATCTCAGTATAATTTTTATTCAAAATATTGGCACGGTGGCCAGGGCTTGCCATCCAGGCATCAACAAGCGCTTTATCATCCCTGAAATTGCCCAGGGCCAAATTCTCACCGATAACAATATACTGGTATGATACCCGATCCCCTAGATCAGCGATCCCCGTACCGTTTGGTGATATGTGCTCAAAATACTGATTCTTGAACATATCATCGAGTTTGATCTTGGCTGAGAGATTAAGTTTGGAATTTTCTGTTAGTGTTGGAAAATTACCATTCTCGGTACGATTCTTGTTTGAAAGACTAATAACACCTTTTATCGATAACCTAGCCGAATCTGCATCTATTGCGATATCATTATGAGAAGTTGCCTTTAAGGCTCCAGGGGTAATAATAGATTTGGCAAAACTTGCAATCTTGTCTGACTGCGTCATTATATTATTCTTGGTTATTGATGGCAGTACGTCTTTTTTTATGTATGAAGCAGCACGGTCATATACCATCTTTACATCATCACGAGCAGTATAGAGGGCTATGCCAATGACTGCGATAATAAGAATGTGGTAAAAAAATTTCATTTGATAATTATTTGCAAGACGTTGAACGGGTAAGGCCTGATTTCTCAGCATCAGAAGCCGTATCGAACCAGATTATGTTCTCGGGTTTGATCCTATTTGCCGCCTTACAGCCAGCAGTATAATATAGTTTACCATTTTTGGAAGCCAGATAGTTCCCTCTTGAGCCTGTCTCAATAGTAACAACAGAAGAAGAGGGAGAGCTAGATACTACTTTGGTATTTGCCAAATTACTAGAGGAACTTTGAATTTTGCCACTCCCGCCAATTATGGTAACAGCGCTTGCTTGTAGATCGCTTTGGATTACTGACAAGCGCCCCAATCCGAAGGAGGAAATACCGACTCCGAGGACTACAAACAGGTATAAAAAGGTCAAATTATCCATACGTAGCTTGCCCTTGATTTTAGAGACCCTATCGTGTATACTCATATCACTTATATTATAAATAATAAAAGGGCTAATTACTAGCCAAATTATATATGGCACATAGGAAGGCTGGAGGTTCGGCCAAAAACTTAAATGATTCCAATCCAAAGTATCTCGGTACGAAGCTTTACGCTGGGGAAAAAGCCAAGGCTGGATCAATCATTATTCGCCAGCGTGGTACAAGAATCCTCCCAGGTACCAATGTCGGCATGGGTAAAGATCACACCCTCTTTGCACTCATCTCAGGCACCGTCAAATTCGGGACAAAGAGAAAACAAAATTTCAATCGAACATCATCAGTCAAAAAAGTAGTGCATGTTATCTAAATAAATATCCTCGATTTGAATCGAGGATATTTATTTTTGCGCTTCCACTATTATCTCACATTTCCCTTCTTTGGTACCCTTTTTAATTTTGACCATGTGGGACCCAAGCTCTTTGATATAATCCATTACAATTCTGGATTCATCGATTTCAATTCCAGAAATTTTTTTGATGGCATCGGCAACATCTTTTTGACTCACAGCTTTAAACAAGTGGCCTTTCTCATTAGCTTTGGCAGCTATCACGATTTTTGTATTGTTAACCGAAGCGATAAGGTCAGTGAATATTTTTATCTCCCCTTCCTTTTTCTTGTTCATGGCCGCCTTCTTAGAATCAAGACGTGCAAGTGCTTGTGGAGTCGCAAGTTCAGCCAGACCTTTTGAGAGAAGTACATTCTGGGCATATCCTTGTGCAAAATCTTTCACATCATATTTATTGCCCACTTTGGGTATATCGGTGAGTAAAATAACTTTCATACGATTTAAAGTTTGGCTGTTAATATTTCTATAGCTTTATCGAGCTGAGGATCTTTCTTCGCATCTGCGTCTTTTTGCGTAAATGGAACTACTACATCCGGATCCAGGCCTTGATCAGATATTGAAATGCCGTTTGGTGTTAGCCATTTGGCTACTGTAACTTTGAGCGAGGTATTTTCAGTGACTGGCAGAAGCTCTTGGACTGAACCTTTTCCAAATGTCTTTTGTCCTACCAAGGTTGCAATACCTTGCTCTCGAAGAGCCCCAGCCAAGATCTCAGATGCAGAAGCCGAGCCGCCATCAACCAAGACGACGAGATTAAGCGTATCGTCGAACAGTCTCGGACCCCGACTACGATAGGTCACGGGCTTGTGGCTAGCGCCAAAGTCTTCACTTACTATTGTCTTACCTTCATCAATGAACCATGAACCAATATTGACTGCAGCGTCGAGGTAGCCACCCGGATTGCCACGCAGATCAATGATAAGCTTATGGGATCCTGAGCTTTTAAAAGTCTCAAGGGCATTTCGGAAAAGATTTGCTGAATTCTCTGAGAAGCTATAAAACTTGATCTGGAAAATATTGCCGGCGAGCATCTCCGTGTCGATCGTAGGAATCTGGATATCTTCTCTTATAATTTTAAGCTCGCGCGTCACACTCTCGCCCGAGCGAAGAATAGTGAGCGTCACCAGTGTGCCTTTCTCTCCTCGAATCAAGCTGATAGCCTTATCAACAGTCATATCATTCGTGGCTGTGCTGTCTATCTTCAATATCTTGTCTCCAGATTTTAGTCCAGCCTTGAAAGCAGGCGTATCTCTGATAGCAGCAACGACGGTTAGGACATCATCCTTCATGCCGATCTCTGCACCAATACCTCCAAATGAACCATGGATCTCCTCGTTGAATAATTTATTCTCTGCCGGGTCAAAGAAAACAGTATAAGGATCGCCAAGTGAAGCTGCGAGTCCAGATATTGCTCCCCAAACACGTTCTTCGTCAGTTACTTTTTTAGCATAAATGGACTTTTCATTGAGCAAATTCCAAACCTTCCAGAAAGAATCAAAGTCAGCTGTTGTTTCAACATGTGGTTCCTTGTTTGCAACAGAGAGGACTTTTTCTATAGCAGGCCGGCGAGAGTAACCGACATATGCACCAAGACTAAAAACGCCAACCAAGAGTACAACTGATAAAACTATATAGGCGAGCGTCCTTTGGTTGCTTTGTAATTTCATTATTCTCATTATCCCAAAATTATTGCTTATGTTCAAGCTCTAGTGCCGAGGCAGTATAACTATTGGCAGGATCCCACAACATCCACGAGTTGATGTTGTTGTCGTATCCAGCCTTCATCTGCGCACGAACCATCTCTTTAGTATAGGTTGCGCCCATATTGAAATCCTGCAGCCATGGACGGATCTTGGTAATACTTTGGTTTGGTACGGCTTTCGTTTTAGCGATCGCTCCAAGAAGAGCCTTGTGGATGATTTCATATGGATATTGAGCTGGGTTCTTATAACCGCTGTGGCCGCTCGGATAGTGAGACGGATAAACCATCGGGGAAAGGTAATCGAAATGTGGCAACGCCTTTTCCCAGATTTGACCGATACCCATATCGTCCATCGCTTCAGTTGTCAGACCAAAAAGATCAGCTGACATGGGAATAGGTGTATCTTTCTGTACTTCGGCGCGCAAATATTTGAAGAATTTTTCTAAATTATCTGAACGAGTCTCCCCTTCTTTAAGATGATAGTTTATATCTTTTATATTGCCATCGGATGGGTAGCGAATGTAGTCAAAATTAATCTCATCAAAACCTTCGGCGTATGCATCGTGCGAAATAGCGACAATGTATTTCCAGACTTCTTGGTTGGCAGGATCAAGAAATGATAAACCTTTTCGATCTTTCCAGAGAGTGCCATCGCTTTTTTTGGTGATGGACCATGCAGGCTTGGTTTTGGTCATAAAAGGATCTTGAAAAACAGCTACACGTCCGATAATGTAAATATTCTTCGAATGAAGTAGATTAGTAAACGCTCGGATATTGGGGATGCGGTCTTCAACTGAACCCATATTGGCAAGTTCGGGATCAGTCACTTGAAAGCCAAGGCGACCAGTGGAATCTTTGACATCGACAACGATTGAGTTTAACTCTGTGTCATCGACAAGTTTTATGATTGGATCTCGATATTTTTGAGACCCTGCAACCCACGCAGACATATAGACTGCTTTGACTTGGGCAGGAGTACTGATATGAGTGATAGGAATTAGAGCAGTATTAGCTGGCAGTATAATATCTGGGATTATACTTTTGGCGAGCTTCTTGTTTTCGCTTGCGTTATTAACCGCTACAATTGAAGGAGTATTCTTATATTGGATGCTTCCCGTTGAAGGTAACATGAAATAAATAAATCCCCCACATAGAAGGCATATGAGGGCTATATCTAAGACTTTTTTCTTATTTTTTGTAAATGTCATTATTCGCCACTACCTATATTATCTACAAATGTGTAGCTCTTCGTTTCATCTCCAGGTATGCGTGCTTTTGCCTCTAGATAAAATAGGTAAGCCAGGTATACAAGCGCAAGTCCGGTTAGTACAAAAAGTACTGTCCGCCATGATGAAGGAAACCCGGAGAAGGGCAAAACGATAATCCACAAACCCAATATGAACAGTGTTCTTTCTTTTCTCATATTCTAAGTATATCGCATTTAGTGAGGTGCGACAATAACGACAAATTCTCCTCTTTGCTTATCCGGATGCTCGGCAAAATACCGAAGCAACTCTTTTGCCGTACCTCGTATAAATTCTTCAAATTGCTTGGTAACTTCACGCGCAAGAATAAGTCTACGCTCGGGCACATATTGATCAAGAGAAGCAAGTGTTTTCAAGATGCGGTGGATCGACTCGTAGAAGACGAAGCATGTATCGGACAAAGCGATCTCTTTGAAGAGAGTCTCTCTCCCCTTTTTATGAGGTAGGAAGCCGAGGAATGTAAAGCGAGCGGAGGATATACCGCTTGCAGATAAGCTTGCGATAAGCGCGGACGGTCCAGGGATAGGTATCACGCGTGCATGAGTCCCTAATTCTTTGTAAACATTTGCCACGAGCATAACACCGGGATCAGATATACATGGAGTTCCTGCATCGGAAACAAGAGCGAGGTTTTTTCCCTCCTTCAGCATTTTTATGATTGCTCCTTCTTTCAGAGATGTGCTATGAGCATGATAGCTCATAGTCTTGGTATGTATATCGTATTTAGTTAAGAGTTTTTTGGTTGTACGAGTATCTTCACAGAGAATGGTGTCGACTTCTTTGAGTACACGAAGGGCGCGAAGGGTAATATCTTCGAGATTGCCAATCGGGGTAGCGACTATATATAGAATGCCCACAGTATCCATTGGAGGACTTAGAGCATCATTAGGAGTGCACCGATGATCGCCATGTTCTTGCTGAACGCGATCATGTCGTTCATCCGTTGTGTATGGTCGGATATCTTCCAAAAAGCATGCATTGCAAACGTCGTAGGTATCATAAATATAAGAAGAATGATCGCAGCCTCATAGAGATGCTCTCCGAAGATAAATCCGATACCTCCAACAATGAGCATCGCTCCAGTTACGAGTACTGCGAGACGTGGAGACGGAATACCCTTACTCTTTGCATAGCCCGCCAGCATCTTCTCATCCTTGAAATGATTAAAGCCCCAATAAGCAAAATATGCCCCGAATATAATGCGCCCTAGTACGAATATTGCCATAGTATTGTATTAATTATTGTAATAGTTCCATTGTACCACGATATACGAGAAAAGAAATAAGCTCACTCCAAAAGGTTTTTATGCGTTCATTCCAGCAACATAGCCCGTTGTCCAACAGAGTTGAAGGGAAAAACCACCGGATGGCCGAGTGATGTGAAGCAAGTCACCGACAATATAGAGATTATCATAAAGTTTAGAGCGCATGGTTTTTGTATCTATTTCTTTGAGTATTACTCCTCCATCAGCTACCACAGCCCTATCATAGCCCATAAGACCACTTACAGTGACCGGCAGAGCTTTGAGTTTCTGCACTATCTGCTTCCTTTCTTCTTTTGTTATACTGTGCACTTTTGTAGTAAAGTCTAAATTAGGAAAAACAAGCTCCAAGCCTTTGGCGGTACCTGGCGGTACGATTTCTTTGAATGCATTTCGTAGAATCCTATTTTTATTTGCATCAAATATCTTAATAACTTTTTTCTCAAGTAAACCCAGATCAGTATCAGGATAGGCGTCTATCCTGGCTGTCACCTCACCTTCGTGAAGCAAATCTGCCACTTTCTTTGAGATATTGAGTATAAGCGGCCCCGATAGACCAAAATGTGTAAAAAGTATCTTACCGGTTTTCGAGAATTTTTTCTTACCTTCTAGATAAAAAGTAATCTTCATAAATGAAAGAGATACGCCGGCAAGCATATGAACCCATGTATCAGCAAGCTTCAAGGGCACAATTGTCGGAGTGGGATCTTTAACTGTGTGACCTATGTCCTTGAGCCATCTAAAGCCATCGCCTGTTGAGCCTGTCTCTGGATGCGACACGCCACCAGTTGCAAAGATGAAGGACTCGGCCTGCCATACCCCATCTTTAGTTTTGACGCTTACTATTTTTCTATAATTTTTATTTGTATCCTTATTTATTGTCACCTTAACAACTGGATTTGAAGTCATTATTATTACGCTCCCCTTCACATTTTTATCTTCAATATATTTTTTTAATGTATTAAATACATCTACGGACTTCTCTGTATGTGGGAATACTCTCTTGCGCGCTTGAACCACGAGAGGTAAACCTCTTTCTTCAAATAATTTAAACGTATCTTTATTTCCAAACTGTGAAAATGGAGAGTAAAGAAAATCTGAAGAGTTATCATAGAATTTTAAAAATTTATGGACATCCTCTTCTGCGTTTGTAATATTACACCTACCGCCTCCAGTGATTTTGAGCTTCTCGCCTAGAGATTTGTTCTTCTCAAGGATAAGTACCCTTTTCCCCTCTCGCGCTGAAACCCCAGCCGCCATCATTCCAGCTGCTCCTCCGCCTACAACTATTACATCCCAAATTCTCGAGTTTTTCATCAAATTCTCATTACATATTCACCCTCTACCTATGATCATTAATATACGCTCTCGTATATGGACCAAGAATACCGGTTCCTTTTTTCAATCCAAGAGGTAGAAGGATCTCTTTTGCGTGCGCTTCCTGGAATTTGATAAGCGCCTGTTT
>JANOFO010000006.1:0-19367 GCA_031413715.1 Minisyncoccota bacterium | reverse complement strand
CCGGTCACAATGGATGACGGAACGCTTTCGATCTTTGAAGGCTATCGCGTCCAGTACAATAACGCCCGTGGACCATACAAGGGGGGCATACGCTATCATGCCGATACTGATATCCACGAAGTCAAAGCTTTGGCATTTTGGATGGCACTTAAATGTGCTGTCGCCAATATTCCTATGGGTGGAGGAAAGGGGGGTATTACAGTTGATCCAAAAAAATTATCTAAAACTGAGCTTGAGCGGCTCTCGCGCGGATGGGTAAAACTTATGGCACCTCTCATTGGTCCAGATGTGGATGTCCCTGCTCCTGACGTAAACACCACACCTGAAATCATGGCGTGGATGGTAGACGAATATGCCAAAATTACGGGAGATAAGACAAGTGCAAGTTTCACTGGTAAACCGATAGAGTCAGGTGGCTCCGAAGGGCGCGGACCGGCTACAGGTCTCGGTGGATTTTATGTATTTGACGTGATCCGGAAGAAAATGGCCATGCCAGACTCATGCAAGATCGTCATCCAAGGATTCGGCAATGTCGGAGGCAATGCGGCTGAAATACTTTCAAAACACGGACATCAAATTATTGCTATTTCAGACTCAAAGGGCGCAATTTTAAAAGAAGACCTGTCTGCACAGGCAGGTGGATTCGATATCAAACTTCTCAATGAATATAAAAAAGAAAATGGCCAGATATCCGGCTTCCCCGGATCAAAGATGATAACCAATGAAGAGCTTCTTGTGCTTCCATGTGATGTGCTTATACCTGCGGCGCTTGAAGATCAGATTACAGAAAAAAATGCAAAAGATATAAAAGCCAAGCTCATAGTAGAACTTGCCAACGGTCCGACCACCCCGGAGGCTGATGATATTCTATTTTCTCGCAATATTCCTCTAATACCAGATATACTTGCCAATGCAGGAGGGGTAACAGTCTCTACTTTCGAATGGGAGCAAAATTTGAAAGGTGAACATTGGAGCGAAGAAGAAGTATTCACAAAATTAAAAAAAATTATGGAGGAGGAAACCGAACTTATCTTTAAGCGCTCAGGAGAACTAAAAACTGATATTCGAAGAACTGCTTTCATCGTCGCACTTGAACGTATAGAGAAAGCGACTAAATAATATATGGATAAGACTATCGAGACGGCGCTTGTATCGGTGTTTAATAAAGACGGATTGGATGAGATAATAAAACTTCTCAAGAGCCATGGAGTAAAAATCATATCGACAGGTGGAACGGCAAAATTCATCAAAGACCTTGGAATAGAGGTTACAGAGGTAGAAGAGCTGACTGGCTTCCCTTCTATTTTTGACGGGCGGGTAAAAACACTTCATCCTGCTATAGCAGGCGGTATTCTTAAAATCCGAGGAAATAAAATCCATGAAGAGGAAGCGACAAAACATAGCATCCCAGAGATTGATCTAGTGATTGTTGATCTTTATCCATTTGAAGAAACTTTGGCTTCTGGCGCACCAGATGAAGATATTATAGAGAAGATAGATATCGGTGGAGTTGCACTTATTCGCGCAGCAGCGAAAAATTTCAACGATGTTGTAATAGTTCCTTCCAAGAATCAATATCATGCACTTTCTGCAATACTCGCTCGCGGCAATACGACAACATTGAACGAACGTAAGACATTTGCCGGTGATGCATTTGAAGTGACAAGTATGTATGATCTGGCTATCCGAGGGTATTTCCAGGGTACTGAGCTTCGTTACGGAGAAAATCCTCATCAGAATGGCATGTTCATTGGAGATATGGGAGAAGCTTTCAATATAATACAGGGCAAGGAGCTTTCATATAATAATATATTAGATACTGATGCTGCCATACGCCTGATAAAAGATTTTACTAGTCCTTGCTTCGCAATTCTCAAGCATACAAATGCCTGCGGCTGCTCTACTGGCCATAAAAGCACATTTGAACTACTTAAGGGGGCATACACCGCCGATCCAGTATCGGCATTCGGGGGAATATTGGTAACAAACCAAGAAGTAGATGAAGAGGCGGCAAAATATTTGGTAGATGAGATAAAACTATTCTTTGAAATACTAATTGCTCCATCATTTACGAGCGAAGCATTAAATATTTTAAACAAGAAAGAAGATGTGCGTGTTTTGAAATTAAACGAATTTGATTTGGGGACTCGCGAGATCCGAACTTCTTTAACTGGAATCTTGATTCAAGATCGGGATACACAAGTTGAGAAGAAAAATAATTTTACTGTCGTTACTAAGCGACAACCTACAGAGACCGAAGCGAATGATATGATCATCGGCGCTACTATTGCTAAGCACTTAAAATCAAATTGTGTAGTGATTGTAAAAGATGGATCGCTCGTGACGATGGGCGCTGGCCAAGTATCCCGCGTAGACGCACTTAAGAATGCTATAGAGAAAGCGCATGCGTTTGGACTCGACATGAAGGGTGGTATTCTTGCCTCCGAAGCTTTCTTGCCATTTCCGGATTGCGTAGAAATTGGAGGTAAAGCAGGCATTACAGCTGTAGTTCAGCCAGGTGGATCAAAAAAAGATCAGCTTTCAATAGATAAAGCTGATGAATTAGGTATGGCCATGGCAGTAACTGGCTTCAGGCATTTCAAGCATTAAAGTATGAAAAAGAAGAATATTAAAAAAAATAAGTCTGTTCGACTGACTTCTCACGTAACACCAGAATGCTATATCCTGACACTCAAGCCTGATCTTGAAGCGTTCACATTTAGCGGCACGGAAGTTATCAATATCACACTCAGTAAGCCTCAAAAAGAAATTACACTTCATTCAAAAGATATTAATATCAAAACTGCAGACATAATACAAGGCAAGACCTTGTATTATGTAGACAATGTCACATACGATATAAAGTCTGAAACCGCAACAATTATATTTAAAAAACCGATCACGAGAGGTAAGGCGAAGCTCACTCTAACATTCGAAGGTGTTATCAGCGACAGTTTGAGAGGATTTTATCGAAGCCGTTATGTAATCGGAGGCGAAACTAAGTATCTCGCTACAACGCAATTTGAGGCTACGGATGCTAGACGCGCCTTTCCTTGCTTTGATGAACCAGCACAGAAGGCAGTCTTTGATGTTTCTCTTATCATCCCCAGCACTCATACTGCGATATCAAATACTATGCCAACGAACATAGAGGAACATGAAGCAGGCTATAAAGTAGTGACATTCGGCTCTACCCCCCGCATGTCCACTTACTTGCTTGCATTTATCATAGGTGAGTTTGAGTTTGTTGAAGGATTATCTAAAGACAATGTGCAAGTTCGGGTATTTACAACGAAAGGTAAAGTGCACCAAGCAAAATTTGCTCTCAAGGTCGCAATTAAATCCCTCGAATTTTATAATGAGTATTTTGATATTCCCTACCCTTTACCTGTACTTGACTTGATTGCAATTCCGGATTTTGAATCTGCAGCCATGGAAAACTGGGGTGCAATTACTTTTCGTGAATCAGCATTACTCGTCGATGAAGAGCATACATCTTTCTCGAACAAGCAGTGGATCGCCATCGTCATTGCTCATGAGATAGCCCACCAATGGTTCGGCAACTTGGTGACAATGCATTGGTGGACTGATCTATGGCTCAATGAAGGGTTCGCATCATACATGGAAAATCTTTGCGTCCACCATATCTTCCCAGAATGGAAGATATGGGATCTGTACCTAGCTGACCGCTATGCTGTAGCACTAGAGCTTGACGCATTGGCCAATTCGCATCCGATTGAAGTGGAAGTTCATCATCCAGATGAAATTGGCGAGATATTTGATATGGTCTCCTATGCCAAGGGTTCGGCGGTTATCAGACAGCTTGCAGAATACCTTGGATACGAGACATTCCGCGATGGACTCAGACATTATCTAAAAAAGCATAGTTATAGTAATACTAAGACTGTAGACCTATGGCATTCATTTGAGAAAGTAAGTGGTAAGTCTATTGCGCCAATGATGGCAACATGGACAACAAAGACAGGATATCCTCTCCTATCTGTCGAACAAAAAAAAGATAAGTATATTGCTACTCAGGAGCGCTTTTTCTCAAGCAGAATATCGAGAAAGAAAAACAGAGGGGCACTCTGGCAAATTCCGATCGCATACCAATCAGATAGTAAGATAAAGAAAGATCTTGTAGTAAAGAAAACTTTCCCGCTTCTTGGCATATCTATAGGAAAAGTAAACAAAGATGAAAGTTCTTTTATGCGCGTCCGCTATGATAAAACAACCCTTGATCGACTCAAAGTAGAATTAACTACGGGAACTCTTTCTGTCCGCGACAGACTCGGACTGGTCCGCGACCTATTCGCGCTCGCTGAGAGTGGATATATCAAAACTACAGAAGCCTTAGAGTTCGCTCTTGCATATAAAGACGAGCGAGAATATATTGTCTGGTCAGAAATAGCAGCAGGTCTTGCTCGGGTTTATAACATAATTGCCCATGAATCATTTAAAGAAAAATATCGTGCCTATGCTCGAGATCTATATGCCTCTCTTGTCGAAGAAGTGGGGTGGAACAAGAAAAAAGACGAAGATTATTCATATCCCTTCCTTCGCAGTCTTGCGCTTTGGCAATCAGCTTTTTATGGTAATCAAACTGTTATAAAAGAAGGAAAAAAATTATTCTCAAATATAAAAAAAACATCACTCTCACCTGATATTCGTTCAGTCGTATATAATATTGTCACCTCAAACGGCAGCCTAAAAGAATGGAAACAATTCCAAAATCTATACAAGGCTGAAGAATTACATGAAGAGAAAGAGCGATACGGAGCTGCGCTCGCACGGTTTAAGGACAAGGCACTACTTGATAGAACACTTTCGTTTGCATTATCGAGCAATGTTCGTACACAGGATGCTCCGTTCCTTATCGCTCGAGTATGGCAAAATACAAATGGCCGAGAAATCACATGGAAATTTATAAAGCGTAACTGGAAAGTAATTATGAGAAAATACGGCGAAGGTGGCCACTTCATAGGACGGCTCCTTTCCCCTCTCGGCGCACATACAAATATAAAAGATGCTCTTGATGCCAAGCAATTCTTTAAAAGAAATAATGCTCCAGGCGCAGAGCGCACACTAGAGCAAGCCTACGAACGCATTTATTCAAGCGCAGCCTGGCTCAAAGCCGACAAGACAAGTATAAAAAATTGGCTTGATGAGAATTTCCCCTCTCCTTACCAAGGAGAGGGCTAGGGTGAGGTTCCTAAATTAAGAACCCCGCCTCAATCACCACACAGGATAATCCTGTGTGGTAAGGAAATATCGTATCTACAAAAAAGTTTTTCGATGAAGTGGAGTCAAGCTATATTTTTTGATGGCTTTATAATGCGCTTTTGTACCATATCCTACGTGTGTTTCAAATCCATATTCTGGGTATTCTTTGGCATAATTGTGCATCACTTTATCACGAGAAACTTTTGCTACGATTGATGCACAGGAAATAACTGAATGAAGTTCATCTCCTTTGACAATTGTTTCTTGATTAATGAATTGCTGAGGTGCCTTGAGTCCCCCATCCAAATATATATGCACTTTATCAGGTGATGATGCGATTTTAAGTAATGACACTTCAAGAGCTTTCTTTATTGCTTTGACAATACCGAACTTGTCTATGTTTTCTGCAGTAACATATGATACCGCAAAATTGCAATTACCTTTTTCTTTTTCTTTTCTTAGGTAGTCGAACCATTTTTCTCTCTGTTTAGCAGTTAGTTTCTTAGAATCCCTAAGCGGTGTGTCAATCTCGATTTGATCGAAAAAGCTAGATTTGCATATAAAAGAACAGACAGCCACTGGCCCAGCAATCGGGCCTCTGCCAACTTCATCTATTCCTATGATATATTCCATATCCCGGATTGTATCATAAAGAAAAAATTATTTATGTTCTTCCTCCCAGGTTTTACGAGCATCGATGAGAAGTTCGAGCATTCTCTTCAGATGCTTTTCATCTCGCAAAGTAAAGGGTTTATCAAAATCAACAAGCGAATAAATGCAAGTCGAAAACATCTCATAGCCTTCTTTGATATAATTCTCAAGAATATTGTGTCCTTCCTCTTCTGGTGAATCATGGATATACCAAGATTTAGATACAGCGTAGACAGATTGTATATATGTTCGCGATTGTGGAAATGTTGTGTTCATGGAATTTATGAATACTTTACATCAATACTTTTAAAAGCTTCTTTCGTAATAATAATATGGTCAACAACATCTATACCGACTAGTTTACCTGCTTCGATAAGTTGCTTTGTAACAGTAATATCGGCATCACTAGCAGCAAGAATTCCTGAAGGATGATTGTGAACCAGGATTACAGCAACTGCGGCATATTCAAGCGCTGGTCTGAATACTTCTCTTGGGTGGATAATACTTGTGTCGACAGTACCAATTGAGATGATCTCGTCATGAATTACTTTATAATGAGCATTAAGATAAATACCCCGCAAATGTTCTTTGGAAAGTTGACGCATATCGCGAACATAATCAAAAACTTCAGATGCAGTTCGAATGATGGGAGAGCTTGCATCGTTTTTCTCATAGAAACGCCTGCCCAGTTCAGCACAAGCAACAATCTGCATCGCCTTTACGATTGGGATATCCAAATCAAGAACTAGTATCTCTGGGTTAGTGATAGATAGAATACTTTTCTCACCGTATTCTTTGATGATACGAGATGACATAGAAAGCACATCTTCTTTTTTGGTACCGATTGAAAGTACTGTAGCCAAGAGTTCTGCTGTTGAAAGAGCTTTCGGTCCAAGTGTCATGAGTTTTTCTCTCGGTTTCTCATCATTAGGAAGATCGTGAATCGTCAAGACATATTTCTTATTCGGATTATCGAGTGTAAGGACAAGCGGGACATGTTGTTTATAAAGTGTAGTCATACAGATAAGTATATCAGAAAGAATATTAAAAAAGTTAAATTATTTCTAAACTGAGAAAATAGATTGTGGAAAAGTATGTACAAAAATATCAAACAGATTTTTTAATTTGTCAACAAGACACACGGCCTGCTATAATAACCTCACTATGGATTCCAAATTCATCCACTTGCATACACACTCTCATTATTCCCTGCTGGATGGATTGTCTAAAATCGAGGATATTGTACGGATCGCCAAAGAAAATAAAATGCCTGCCATCGCCGTCACTGACCACGGCAATATGTACGGGGCTATAGAGTTCTACAAGGAATGCAAAAAAGCAGGAATAAAGCCGATACTTGGCTGTGAGGTCTATGTGGCTGAACGCAAGCGGACAGATAAAGAGCCGGGTATTGATAACAAACGATACCACCTCATTCTACTCGCAAAAAACAAACAAGGGTACAAAAATCTAATGAAGATAGTAACTAAGGCAAACCTTGAGGGTTACTATTACAAACCTCGCGTAGACATGGAACTACTTCGAGAACATAGCGATGGTCTAATCTGTCTTTCGGGGTGTATGGGCGGAATGCTTTCTAGAGCAGTCCTAGCAGGCAATGTAGAAAGAGCCGACGGACTTATAAAAACTCATCAGGAGATATTTGGAAAGGAAAATTATTTTATTGAAATACAATCGCATCCTCATATAGAGAGAGATGCCGAGCTGCGAAAGGCCCTAGTTGCACTCGCGGCCAAGCATAGTATTCCTGTTGTTGCTACTCAGGATTCCCATTACCCTTGTAAAGACGATCATGAAGCTCATCATACCCTGCTCCAAGTCAATACTGGAGCTGAAGGCAAAGACACTGGTAAATTCGAATTCTCAGACGATGATTTTTCTCTGATTGATGAAAAAACTGCTCGAGAATATTTCAAAGACGTACCAGAATCTATCGACATGAGTAGTATTATCGCTGATATGTGTGAAGATTATGATCTTGAGCTAGGACGCGCCTACTTCCCAGACTTTCCAATCCCAGAAGGTACAACAGCAGATGAAGTGCTTAGAGATCTTGCTTATAAGGGATTTGAGTTTCGAGAATTGTCAAAATCCCAGGAATACCTTGATCGCCTTGAATACGAGCTCAGCATTATCAAGCAGAAAAAATATCCGACATATTTTCTTGTTGTGGGTGATCTTCTGCGATTTGCCAGAGAAAATGGAATACTGACCAACATCAGAGGTAGCGTCGCCGGATCGCTTACTACATATCTTCTTGGTGTTACGAATGTCGATCCTCTAGAATACAAGTTACCGTTTGAGCGTTTTCTCAATCCAGAGCGTCCATCACTTCCAGATATCGATATGGACTTTGCTGATAATCGCCGGGATGAGATTATCGAGTACACAAAGCAAAAATATGGCGCTGATAAGGTAGCACAAGTAGGTACATTCGGCACGATGATGGCCAAAGGTTCTGTGCGCGATGTTGCCCGTGCACTCGGCTACGAATACAATATAGGCGATCGCATATCAGGAATGATACCGCTCGGCTCTCAGGGTATGCCTATGACGATCGAGCATGCATTTGAGCTAGTTCCTGAACTCAAGGAAGCATACGATAAGGAGCCTGATACAAAGAAAATTATTGACCTAGCAAAGAAAATGGAAGGGTGTGTCCGACATATCTCAGTCCATGCTGCTGGTGTTGTTATTGCCCCTACGCCACTTTATGAATTCTCCCCTATTCAATACGATCCAAAAGGAGGAAATATCATTACTCAATATGATATGTACTCGATCGAAGAGGCAGGACTTCCTAAGTTTGACTTCCTAGGTATTCGCAACTTGGCAATACTTGCCGATGCGGTATCACTCGTAAAAACTCTTCATAATACTCTAGTAGATCTCGACCGCGTTCCACTTGATGATAAGAAAACTTTTTCACTTCTTGCCCGAGGAGAAACAATGGGACTTTTCCAATTGAATGGCTCGGGAATTACTCATTACCTGAAAGATTTGAAGCCAACTACCATACATGATATCAATGCGATGGTTGCCCTTTATCGCCCGGGACCAATGCAATTCATACCGCTCTATATCGAACGCAAACACAATGCCAAGCTCATCAAATACCTTGATCCTGCCCTTGAGCCAATACTCAAGCAAACCTATGGCGTTCTTGTATATCAAGATGATCTTTTAATGATAGCTATCGATATTGCAGGCTATAGCTGGGGCGAAGCTGATAAATTCCGCAAGGCCGTCGGCAAGAAAATTCCAAAGGAAATGGCCGAGCAAAAGGACCGATTTATAAACGGAACTGTAGAGCATAGCAAATGGACAAAAAAGAAAGCAACCGAATTATGGGAACAGATCGAGCCATTTGCTGCGTACGGCTTCAACAAAGCCCATTCAGCATCTTATGGCCGGGTAGCCTATCAAACAGCCTATATGAAGGCAAACTTCCCTGTCGAATACACCACAGCTATCATGACTGCAGAGTCTGGAGATATCGAAAAGGTGGCTGAAATAGTCCATGAATGCCAGAAAATGGGAATAGATGTCCTGCCTCCGAATATAAACCAAAGTTTCGGTGGATTTACAGTAATTGTCGGTAGCGATAAACCCACAGGTCGGACTATACGCTTCGGTCTCTATACAATAAAGAACTTGGGTACAGATATAGCTGATGCAATCATAGAGGAACGCAAGCGAGCAGGTGCATTTAAATCCCTTGCAGATTTCTTTGAGCGTATTAATCATAAAAATTTAAATAAAAAGTCAGTCGAAGCTTTGGCTAAATCTGGAGCTATGGATGATCTGGGAGAGAGAAATGAGATCATCGGTAACTTAGAGACACTTCTTGCCTTCAACAAAGAATCTCGCGGTACTGCGGCTCAAGATTCCCTTTTTGGCTCAATCGGTGGAATAGAAGTTAAACTCTCCCTTGCTTCTCAAGAGGAAGCCACAATGAACGAAAAGCTAACGTGGGAAAAAGATCTTCTTGGTCTTTATATTTCTGGTCACCCACTTGATGCATACAAAGAGAAAATAGAAAAATTTGGAACTCTTATAAAGAAGATAAAAGAAGAAACGAAAACTGGCGTGCCAGTAACTATTGCATGTATCATAGATGATATCCGCTTGGTCACCACCAAGACGGGCAACCGTATGGCTTTCATAAAAGTGTCAGACTTCAGCGGAACCATCGACGCAGTCGTATTCTCCAAGCTTTTCGAAACCCACAAGGATCTCCTTATCAAAGATATAGTTATCGCCCTCCAAGGTAAAGTAAGCTCTCGCAACGGCGAGAAAAGCATCACTATTGAAAGTTTTAAGAGAATCTAGGCCAATAACTACATTAATTTAACGTTATTCATTAATTAATTAATTCTCGTACTGATGCTTGAATTAAAAGCTCAGTGGTATCAACTATAGTGATAGAACTATTGACTTTAAAACTGACCATTTGAAGATCCGTACACGCAAGTATAATGCTCTGTGCTCCTTTTTTATTAAGAGAATGAGCAATTTTTTCAATTTTCCTGCCATACAATTTACTTTCTTCCCCATTGAGTAAGTGAAAAATGATTTTATTTATATCAGCTTGTTCCTCTTTTTCTGGATATATAATACATATATTATTTTCCCTTAAATACTCATCATATATTTTACTATTAATAGTAGTTTGCGAGGCTAAAATTCCAACAGTCTGGGTTTTTAATGATTTTAATTTTATTAATGTTTCTTCAAGAATGCTTAGAAATGGAATCTTTACCGCTTTGCGAATATCATTTATATATTTATGTAAAGTATTGCAAGGCAATATCCCAAAAGTTGCTCCTGTTTTCTCTAATATTCTCGCTCCATCTAGCAAGTAAGGCAACATTTTGTCCGAATTTATACCCTGAATAATTGCTTCGTACTCAATGATAAATGGAAATGGTAAATTATACATTACTATTGCGGGGTAATTTTCTATTCTATCTTTTCTGATTAAATCAATAACTGAGAGATATATTTTTGCAGTTGTTTGTGGACCTAGTCCACCTATAATTCCTAATGTTTTCATAAATTTATATTGATAAATAAAATGGGTGTTGCTCGCATAGCAAGCGAACACCCATAAATTAATAACTTCGATACTTAACGGAATGCTGGTGTCCTTTTATGTCCAACAAGGTCGTCTTGTTGTACCCGAAGTGAGAGGAATCAACTTCGTACTCTATCCAACTTTTGCAGGTATCCACAACTTGTAAAGCAATATCTTTGGCAACCTCCAAACTAGGCCGACTGTGAGAAAGATGTGCGCAGGCGCCCATCATCACACGCTTGGTCCCGACATAGTTAGCAATTTTCTGCACATCCTTGCAAAGTCGGTTTATTTGCTTGTCAGCATCGTTCTCTTCAACCTGAAAAAGAACTAATAAACACTCCCTCATTTCCTCTAAATTGTCGCGTAAGACTTCAGGCTCTATATTGTCAATCCGTTCCGAAGGCGTTTCTATAGAAACTCTATAATGATTCAGGTGAAGAATTAATGCTTTCATTTGAATTTTTCATTTTAGAAAAGTTAAGAATTAATACTATCTTGAATGAGATGACAATAAATTTTAATCTTTATTATTTGCATTGTTTTTGACAATAAAAATAATCTTGTGAAGAAGGATAAGTAATATTACTCCCCATCCATGAATAAGAATCGCTAAGAACAATTCTGTAGACATGAATTTGATAATCCCCTCTAGGAGTGTAAGGAGAAGCATGGCAATCACTATTGTAATTGCTAACACTTGTGTAAAAGACATTCGCATAAATTTAAAGAACATTTTTAGGTGAAGAACAAAAATACCGGCTTTTGGGCCGGTGTATGGATTCCTTGATATATACGAAGATATATAAGAAATCAACAAATCAGCGCAAAAGCATTGAGATTGCTTGCGCCCCACCATGTATTAACTGATATTTTAATTGTATATATAGTATTTTTCATTTGTTTATATTCTATTTATTTATATGCACATTATCTTCTGTATCACTGTACTAGTACATAGTATCATAAGCTCAATAAAATTGCAAGGGCTCACATGAGATCGGGGATCTTGCTTGGGGATAACTTCTTTTATAGGCCTTTACCGAGTCTCTTGACCATCTGCCAGAATCCCCCGTTTTTGTCATTGAGCTCTCGTGAACCTCGAGTGACAGTAGCAATACCGATCTTTAGATCGCTCGCTATCTCTCTATGCTTTTCTTTTTTAATAAGTCTTTTAACTATCTGCCATCTGATGCCTATATCCTGATACTCGCTTGGAGTCATCAAGTCTTTTAAGAATTCTTTAAGAAAAGCTTTGTCGTTTCCATGTTTGCTGATTATACCGACAAGTTCATCTGAGTATTTATCTGATTGTTCTTTTGGAATATGTGTCATGACTTAAAATTGGTTAAGTAATAATGCTATGTACTAGTACAAGTGTATCATACAGGTAACTAAAAATCCTCCACTTCTGGAGGATTTTTAGTTTAGACTATTTCTTCAGTAGGATCGATTATTTTCATAATCTTTGTTACCTTCTGGAAATATGTAGGTATAACTGAGTTGTATTTCTTGAGAATTTGGGCAGTAGTCATTTCATCATGATAATAACTAGAGGTAGTACCGCCTATTTTCATTGATACTACTTCGATTGATTCATCAATGGATTTAAAATTTATCTTACATGAACCATACCCTAGAACACTATTGGTAGCCTTCTTGCATGCTTCCTTTCCGGCATTAGACTCAATGACAGATATAGCTGCAAGTAATCGCCAGTCAATATCATGTTCTTCGGCTGCTTCTACGAATTTCATTCCGTAGCCTTCGAGAGGAGCATTTCTTGATGCAAAGTAAGTATCAATCTTCTCGGCACGCTCTTTTCTTATCGTTTCTTCTGGCGTTGTTATCACCTCAGATTCGACAGTTGGGGCACTTTGGTTTATTACTACAGTAGGCCCAGGGATGGAAGTGATTCCAGTTAGTGGGCTTGCTATAGCAAGCATTGGTATAGCTACAAACGACTGCAGGAACCTCGTAATTTTGTTTTTATTCATAGGTGGCGATTACGGTCCGCCAAACGCTCCGGCGCACATGTTGGAGACATCAGCTTATTAAAAAAACGCTTGCGCGTTCTAGATAAACTAAAAAATCCCTTATATATCATCAAAGTGACAACATACTTGGAACTCCCAATATAGTAGCACATACGAATAAAAAAGTCAATAGTTATACCATGACTTTTGGTATCGTCAAATAGAAAATATCCTTATTTTATAAGGGTATTTTCTATAGTTTGCCTTGACAATATTAGTTATTTTATTGTCCAATCTGCCTTTAAAATTGGCTTTTGACCAGAATTTTGACAAGTAAGAATTTTATTGCATAAATAACCTTATTTTACAATAAAATATGAGTTACATTCCTTTACCATGACAACTCTTATACTTCTTGCCAGATCCACAAGGGCAAGGATCGTTGCGACCAATCTTTGCCTCTTTTTTTACAATCTGACCTCCATCCCCCATCTCACTTGGAGAGGTAAATATAAAAGATGGCCTGTCTGTATTAACTTGTATGGAAGGTTGAGCCTCCGCAGGGTTCTGTCGTTGAGCTTCTATGTTCATCGTGGTTACAAGAGAAATAACCTGCTCTTTAAACATTGCTTCCATTTCCTTGAAAAGTCTTAATCCTTCCTTTTTATATTCAATAAGGGGTTCACGCTGACCATATGCACGAAGATTGACCGACGAGCGGGTATATTCCATAGTTTCCAAATGTTCTACCCATAGAGCATCAGTCGAATAGAGGGCGATTCTTCGAGTTGTCTCAAAGAAAGCACTCTCACCCATAGCGGCTCGTTTCTCTACAATAATCTCAGCAAAATTAGGATACTCGAGAACAAGATCAGACAAGAACTTCTCTACATCTTCATGAGAGCCAGTAAGCATCAAGCGCCTGCGCTCATATATGATTTTGCGCTGATGGTTCATGACATTGTCATACTCGAGCGTATGCTTGCGGGCATCGAAATGAAAGCCTTCTATCTTGGCTTGGGCAGACTCGAGCGTTTTTGATATAAAGCGGTTCTCAATTGGCTGATCTTCAGGTATACCAAAACGCCCCATCATTGTCTTGATGCGATCTGATCCGAAAATACGCATTAGGTCATCCTCAAGCGAGACAAAGAACTGAGTCTCGCCCGGGTCACCCTGACGACCAGAACGGCCTCGGAGCTGATTGTCTATACGGCGGGCTTCATGACGTTCAGTACCTAGAACAAATAGACCTCCAAGTGATTTCACTTCTTCATAATGCTTATCATCGTATGGTATACCTCCTAATTTAATATCGACTCCACGGCCAGCCATGTTCGTAGCTACAGTGACTGCCCCCTTTCGCCCAGCGTTGGCAATGATCTCTCCTTCACGTTCATGATTCTTGGCATTGAGTACAGTGTGAGGAACTCCGGCACTGGTAAGATATGCAGAGAGCAATTCATTCTTCTCGATGGATACCGTACCTATAAGCACCGGCTGACCTTTAGCATGAAGCTCTTTTACTTTTTCTGCTACCGCATTTAATTTAGCCTTCTCAGTTTGGTAAATAAGATCATTGTGATCCTTTCGATTTATTGGTCGGTGAGTAGGAACTACGACGACATCAAGGCCGTACACTTTGAAGAATTCTTCTTTTGAAGTCTCAGCTGTACCAGTCATACCAGAAAGTTTTTCATAAAACCGGAAGTAGTTTTGAAATGTAATTGAAGCAACAGCTCGAGTCTCCTTCTCTATTTTTACACCTTCCTTAGCTTCTATCGCTTGGTGCAACCCTTCGCTCCAGCGTCTACCTGGCTGCATGCGTCCTGTAAATGGATCAACGATAATAACCTCTCCATCTTTGACGACGTAGTCTTTATTGTTCTCATATAGCGCTCGTGCCTTAACAGCAGTTTCTAAGTGGTGCACGTACTTGATACCCTTTTCTGTATATATATCAGAGATCCCAAGAAGTGATTCAGCTTTTGTTATGCCTTGATCGGTCAAAGAAATGGCTTTGAGTTTCTCATCTACGGCATAATCATCTCCGACTTTTAGTTTGCCGGATATATCGGCAAACTTGTAGTATAGATCTTCTGAGTCTCCAGCTGGTGAAGATATGATAAGAGGAGTACGTGACTCGTCTATCAATATAGAGTCAACTTCATCCACAATGGCATAGTGATGACCTCTTTGGACTATTTCGCCGACACTGCCGGATAAATTATCGCGAAGGTAGTCGAAGCCAAACTCATTGTTTGTACCATAGGTAATATCAGCAGCATAAGCTTCAGCTCTCGAGCATGGGCGCAGGAACTCATAGAGAACCTTGAACGAACTTAAGTCTTCTTGACCAAGATCCTCAGGTGTTTTATGTGACGGATCAAATACATAGGATGTGTTCTGAGAGTTGACGACACCGACACTTATGCCAAGCATAGCAAATATCGGACCCATCCACACTGCATCGCGACGCGAAAGATAATCGTTCACCGTAATTATATGTACTCCTTTGCCAGTGAGCGCGTTCAAATATGCAGGCGAAGTAGCAACAAGAGTTTTACCTTCGCCGGTACGCATCTCGGCAATGTTGCCTGTATGAAGTGCTATGCCTCCAACAAGCTGAACATCATAGTGACGTTCATTACGAGTACGATTGGCAACTTCACGGACCAAAGCAAAAGCTTCAGGCATGATATCATCCAAACTCTCTCCTTGCTCTAGGCGAGCTTTAAGCTCTGCAGTTTTAGTAGCAAAATATGTATCGGCAATTTCTTTTGTTTGGGATTCTAGGGCATTGATTTTGTCTACCAAAGACTGCCATTTCTTGCTGACTTTGTTTCCTTCTCCCCCCAAAATACTCTTAAATATACTCATAGTTTTGATATTCTAACACCCCATAGTAAATTTTGCTAATTCATTATATACAAAAAACATATAGAATTACTACGGGGCAGGCAAATAAAAAATCCCCGATAGAGAGGGGATTTTTATTAAAGGAGACTAAATCTTCTTTTTCTTTGTAGCCTTTTTCTTTGCTACTTTTTTAACTGCTTTCTTAGCTTTCTTTTTTGCTGCCATATATTTAAAAAATTAATTATTTTTAAAAGATGTATGATTTCACGACCTTACAAAAAAATTACAAAGATGAACTTAGAAATATTTTGTAAAAAAATTAATCACACTCACACGTATATTATCTAACATATATACATATACTGCAATACTTTTATCAATAAAAGTGTGGATAACTTTCCAATTTTCTTTTTTGCAGAAAACTAGAAAATTGAGAATCCCGTACTAAAATTTTACGAATTCTAATTTTAATTTGAGAAAAATTAGCAAGATAAAAAAATAATATGGAGAAATAATTTTATTAAATTTTTAGTATGGGATTAAGTAATACACCCCCTCGCCCTATCGGGCACTCCCCCTTGGCAGGGGGAGATGAAATACAAAATTCAAAAATGAAAAACACCCTGCTTTGGACAAGGTGTCTTCCATATATTTTAGGTTTATATCTATAAGCCGAATTCTGTATCTATCCGAGGGTAGACGACAAGTATTTATCTAGGCTCCCCGTTACCGAGGAGCTCAAGCGACTCTCTTCGACCGAAGTCGAAGCACGGTCTTGCATACACGTAAGGATTTAGCCGTTTCACTAAAACTTTTGGTTTTAGTGTCCTGAATAGCTCTAAAAGAGCGACGTAGGACAAACCGTATAGTTTTATTCGCCCAACTTCGCTTTACAGCTACGCTGGGCGCTTGTCGGCTTTCGCCTCCAAGCGTCTCTGCTCGCACCTCTGTCGTTGCCGACGACGGGCGTTACCCGCTACGCTTGTCCGACCGAAGCCAGACTGAATGTTCGGACTTTCCTCACCTCCTAAAAGGAGGCGCACTTGTCCAATACAAACCGTACCAAGTGTAGCAGAAACACCCCTACTTGACAAATAGCTTTCATTTTGCTATACTCTTGTTGTGAGTAAAGGATTCCGATAATTATTAAAAACAATTGCCTGACAAAGCCCCCTCGAGAAATCGTGGGGGTTTTGTTTGGTATATATACCTGCTATATAAACCCTAGTATTTAGATCTTTCATAATATATAATACTTCTGTCAGCCGCTTGTGTTCTCTAGTCAGCGGCTGCACTCACATAGGCAATTGTGTTGGAGTTTAGCACCCGCTGACTTGAGCACATAAACAAAAAACACCCCTTACCGGAGGTGTTTTTTGTTTATGTATTTACCTGATCGCTGACTCTCCCATCATATCCATTCCTACTCCTCCTCCCATAACGCTCGACATAAGCTTATCTAGAGTCATAGCATCTTTTGGTGCTTCGACAGAAACTGGCTTGTTCCAATTTTTATAGGTTACTAATGTTTTTACTTTTGCGGATCCATCCTCGGGTTTCTCGGGGTCCATAAGGTCGAAGCTAATATCGAATTTGCGAGGCAAGCGATCACTAATACCTATCCAACCTTCTCCTTTAAAGTTGCTGATAGATCCGAGTGCCTTCTCGAGCTCCGCTTCTACGTCGGGAGTAAAGACTTCTTCTTTGTCTCCGCTTTTTCTGTTTGCATACTCTGCTACTTGTTTAAGATATGAAATGATTCCTGCCTTATCTATATCAAAATCAAAATGAAAAGAAAGTATGCCATCTACTGTCTCTGGAGAATGCTTTTTAGTTATTGTTATCAGATGCGCGTTATCTACCATTGTATTAATTTCCTGTCTTTCGGAATCATCAGTATAGCCAAAGAGGCTAGGACTCAAACTTGAAAACGTTTCATCTTGCCCTTTAGTAAGATCGGATTCATTGAAGTAAACCCACTTATTTTCAAATGGTGCGAGAGAGATAAAACCTAGATTAGGTCCTTCGGTTAGACGAAGATAGAGAGTCTTATCGACTATTTTCATATCAATCGCTGCTTTTATCGTATCGAACTCGAAAGAAAACATGCCATCGAGTAGTGGGTTATCTTTATTAAACTGATCATACGATCCAGCCATATTCATGGTTAGAATCTTTCCTTTAAACATTGAGCTTATATCTTCCAGTTTCTCAGACTCCTTCACGCCGGAAATATCTATGGTTGTGTGAACCTCAAAAGAACCACTCTTTGCTTCTCGACTAGCTTTCAGAGAATCATTCGTTACACCTTCAATCGGCATGAAATATCCTGACTTGTATGCAGATACACCAATTGCAACTAGGAAAGCGAGTATGATGAAACTTGCTATTACTAATTTTTTATTAAAATGCGGAGCAGATTTTACAGATTCATTTACTTGCGGCACAGAACTAGGCGTTTCGTTGTCCATATATTATGTATGAATTATAATAAGACCTTTATTGTAACACAAAAGCCCACAATATATGTGAGCCTTTGTTAGTAATAAAATAGGTTTACCCCTCCAAAAAGTCGGGGTAAACAATCATAATCAAGTGAAGTTAAATATCTTTTCTTTTGTTCCGTTCTAGGAGTCTTTCCTCCCTGTCAATGTAGTTTTAGGTCACTCTACATCTGGACCATTATGTGCTCAATTGAGGCACATAATATCGACTCAATAAGACCATCTCACTAAATAAATTTAGATAAGAGATCGGTTTCAAATTGAATTATTCCACGACCAGCTTCCGCTAGCCGTGCCTTGTTACGACTTATTCCCTGTCACCGAGCTTACTGTAGGCCCTCCGTATGGAGAGATTTCGAGTATTCCCGGCTCCCTTGAATTGACGGGCGGTGAGTACAAGACTTGAGAACGTATTCACCGCGGTATATCTGACCCGCGATTACTAGTAATTCCAACTTCAAGGGGTCGAGTTGCAGCCCCCTATCCGAACTGGCGCAATTTTTATTAGGATTCGCTCAGGGTTACCCCGTCGCAGCCCGTTGTAATTGCGATTGTATTATGTGTGTAGCCCAAGGTATCAAGGGACATGCTGACCTGGCGTCATCCTCCCCTTCCTCCCCGACCGAAAGAAACAATTATTAAAAAATAATTACATCCTTGGGTCGGGGCAGTCTCGTGTGACACTTATAACACACGACGAGGGTTGCGTTCGTTACCCCACTTAAGGGAACAATTCAAACCACGAACTGACGACGGCCATGCATCACCTGTCAACTAGTCTTGCGAGGGCTCTAGTTTCTTAGAGCTTTCACGTTGATTTCTAACCTTGGTAAGGTTCTTCGTTTATCGTCGAATTAAACCACATAATCCACTACTTGTGCAAGTCCCCGTCTATTCCTTTGAGTTTTAGCCTTGCGGCCGTACTTCCCAGGCGGATCTCTTAACGCGTTAGCTGCGTCTCTCAGAGGGTCGATACTCCGAAAGACTAGAGATCATCGTTTAGGGCGTGGACTACTGGGGTATCTAATCCCATTCGCTACCCACGCTTTCGTGCTT
>JANOFO010000005.1:0-10716 GCA_031413715.1 Minisyncoccota bacterium | reverse complement strand
ACAGGGAATTTCTCACCCTACAGTCGCGGGTACTTTTCTGCATTTGTAACCAAATGACAGAAAAGTCTTTCGAATCCCTGGCGCAACTAAAGCAGTTTAGTTGCTTCCCCAAGCAAAATAAGCCTTGCTTATTTTTGGCTTGGGGACAGGGATTCGAACCCCAATTAACGGCTTCAAAGGCCGCTGTCCTACCATTAGACGATCCCCAAATACATCTTTAAAATACACTAAAAGTAGGGAAATTACAATGAGAAGGCTTGTGATATAATAAAATCATGAAAAAGCCAATTGTATATTCACTCGTAGCCATTGTATATATCGTCTTCTTAGTTTCACTTGTAAATTTTGTGTCCTCATTTTTCGAGGCAGAGCCAGATACTATACTTGCCCCAATGCTGATGCTCGGTCTTTTGGTCTTGTCAGTGGCAGTTATGGGATTCTTGTTTTTGTCTGAACCTATTCGTTTGTATATGGAAGGTCAAAAGAGGGAAGCATTTGTCATGTTTGGTAAAATTGTCGGATTCTTTGCCTGCTTTGTTGCCCTCCTTTCTATTTTAGTTTTTGTTTTTTAATTTTAAGAGAAAAGACTATAATAAAAGAATATGAAAACATACAATAAAAAATTATATAAAAGTAGCGACAACAAGGTCATTGCCGGAGTAATGGGAGGATTGGGAGAATACTTTGATATTGACCCTGTTATCTTCCGTGTGATATATACAGCATTTAGTGTTTTTACAGGAGTGTTTCCTGGAATCCTCGCGTATCTCTTGATGGCGATCGTGATGCCGACGCATCCCGTGACGGTACACAAAGAATCGACACCTAAGGAAGAAGTCAAACCATAAGCAATACTTATTAGATAAAGCAAAATAAAACAGCCCTCTCTAGAGCTGTTTTATTTTGTAAGTATCGATAATTATTGAAACTCTTTATCGATTTCTTTAAGCGATGCTTCATTGTTGAAATTTACTGCATCAGCTGCGCTTGCCTCAAGCTCATTTTTCTCCATAGATGATTCTGTAGAGACAGTATCAGTATCATTTATCATTTCATCATCTTTTCTAAGGGCAAATACTGCTATGAGTATTATCACAAGGATGATAATAACCCACATAACCCAAGAAGAAGATTTTTTACCTGCTGTCGCGTTTAATGTTGGTTCCATATGTGTAAGACTAAGATAGTTTATTGGTTAACTGTTGCTGATGAATCAGCTTTTGTCTCGACCTTGGCATTTACACTAGCGTTTGGCATAAGCTCAATAACTTTTCTATATTCTGCTCCTGCAGCTTTGATGCTATCCTCTGCTGTCTTTACTAGGGACCTTAGGGTTTCTTTTGATGTCTCTGTGTTTGCTTGGTCTGTAGAAATTGAACTTGTAGCTTCTACATCAACTTTGGCTTTTGCGAGGGCAGTCTGGGCGATGACATACTGAGAACTCATCGCTGTTGTGTCCATCCCCCCTGTTTTTAATGCAGTAATCTTTTCTCCGACTCTTACATCAAGCTTTACCAGTTTATCAAGTTGAGCATTGAGTCTCTTGAAAATAGTTGCCAAAGTCATCTTAACCCTCTCTTTTGCTTTAGCTTCGAGTTTCATCTTTATCTCACCCTTGCGCTCTGCTATTTTTGCTTTGATTTCTTCTTTTCGTGCTTCAGCATTTGCTCGCATCTTCTCTCTTTGTTCGGTTGAGAGTTCTGCGCGTACCTTTGCATCTCCATTTGAATTTCCTTCTATGCGTGGACCCAATTTAGGCTTTGGATCATCAGTGCTGCTTCCTCCAAGAGGCCTTATGTTTCCTTGTATGCCTGAGCGTACTGAACCAACATCGCCCCTCTCCACGCTGCTTTTTGGTTTAGGAAGCAACGGCTCCTTATTGGAATCGACTTCTACATTTGCATCTGTACTCGTTGAACCTTCCATAGCTTGTACGTTCAAGCCAGGGAAAAGCATCATTCCAAACACAATTGCAACTATTATTTTATTTTTATACATGTAATTTTATAATTATTAGGGATAATATATAATTGTACAGCAATATGGCTCAAGTACAAGCACGCAATGCACACTCGTTCTACTAGTTGACAAAAAGCCATAAAGCTATATAATACATGTATTATGAAAAAGGTAAAAAAAGAATTTATAATACTTTCAATTTTCATTATTCTAATGGGTTTTGGGCTTTTATCACTTCCAAGCAAGTCGGAGGCACTTGATCTCTCGGTCGCCTTGGTTCTCGGCGGCGGTTATGGGTATGACGGTTATAGCGGTTATGGTTACGGCGGCGGAATTCAGAATGATTATAATGCCTACTATGGCAATGGATATGGATACAATAATTACTCCCCATACAACTCGTATCTAGGTTATAACAACTATAATGCTCAGTATAATTATAATAGTTACTCTCCGTACAGCTATTCCTCGTATCCATCGTATGGCTACGGTAGTAGCGGGTACTCATCCTACGGATACAATAGCAATCAATACAGCAACTACAATACTGTAGGTTACGGATACAACAACAGTCCGTATACTCCTGGATATAGTAACAACTATAACTACAATTCAAGTTATGGATACGGATACTCGAATTGTATAACGTATTGCTGCACAACTTCTTACTATTGTTACTAGTTTTATAAAAAACACTCCGATTAATCGGAGTGTTTTTTATTCATCTGCTTGAGGCTTGTCTATCGTAAGGGTTTCGATACTGATCGCATCGCCGGTGATGCGCATGACATCCTTGTCGATCTTTTTGAATTCATTATTGGATTTATTGAAATGGTTTACTGTCGTTGCGATGGCGTTGCCAAGCTTCTGGTGCGCTTCTTCATAGACTCGCAAATGGCTTCCTAGCTCACCGACTCTTTTTATAATATCCTTAGCGCTCTCCTCTATCTGAAGTGCTTTTAAACCTTGGAGAACAGTCTGAAGGTATGCGAGAAATGATGTAGGGGAGACAATAATGACTTTGTATTTTGAAGCTGCACGCTGTATAAGGTTGTCCGTATCTTCTGTTACAGCTCCAATTTTATTCACAAGTAAGTCATAGTATATAGCCTCATGGGGGATGAACATAAATGCAAAGTCCATAGTGCCTTCGCTTGGCTGTATATACTTTGATGTTTCTGTGATTCTATTTTTTAGATCGTTTACGAATATTTTCTCTAGGCGTTCTTTTTCACCTGTATCATTCGTCTCACTTATGCGGTTGTAGTTCTCTAGAGAGAACTTTGAATCGATAGGGATGACTTTATCTTTTACAAACACTGCCGCATCTACTATCGTGCCATCTGGGAATGGATACTGCATCTGGTAAGATCCAGGTGGCATGACATTTTTAAGTAGTGTCTCTAAGTAGTATTCTCCTAGTATTCCTCGCTGTTTTGGATTCTTCAATATATCCTGCAAGTTCTGTAGCTGGTCGGCGAAAGACACAACTTGCTTGTTTGTCTCATCAAGTCTAGTGATCTTCTCTGTAATGTCGGCTACGATACGCGATGTCTCGCTCGACTGATGGCGCATAGTCTGATTGATCTCTTTCTGCGATTCCCCAAGCTTGTGATCAATAGTGCGTGAGAGTTCGTTGATTTGGGTGAGGAGGAGTTGGACTGCAGAGTTATCATTATTCGTCAATTTTTTTCGTAAGGAAAAAATAAGTCTCACAATAAGGACTATCAATATTAAAAGGAAGACAACTATAACGACATTCATATACTTATTTTAACAGTTAAAGTTTATTAAGTTCTCTTGACAGTAGTATTCACACATGCTATAATAGATTCTAATTAAATGAATTTTATTTGTAAACCGTAGGCTCTTAAAAAGCCGAATAAATTGTTATCTATGTCAGTCTACAGGATGTTTTTTGTTCTTATAACTGGAATCTGTGTCGGTTTGGGAGTCTATTTCTTAAGTGATAATTTAGTCGGATCCATATTTTTTGCTCTTGCAATAATATCCGGATTAGTAGCTCTCAAACAAGAGGATTAGCACTAAAAACTAAAAGGAAAACCAAATTATTTTTTAGAAACCATTTTTTATTGTTTAAAAATGGTTTCTTTTATTGTAATTTACCTAAATAATGTTTCAGCGTATAAATCCAATCTTCCTCGTTGTCTGGATTCTGTTCTTTCTGCGTGAGCATCCACTCAAGATATCCAGAGTCTATGTTTTTGACTTCTTCTATCGTCTTGCCATTGTGCTTGCCGAAAGGGAAGCTGTGCATCAGTGATGGTTTGGCAGATATTTCTATCATTTTCTCAATCGCATCGCTCTCGCTCAATTTATCCTCTTTCATTATCTTATCAAGCAGTCGTTTATATAGTTGCTCAAGTACCAGTACATCCCCGAGCGCATCATGTGCATCGGCTTCTATATCTATCTCTAGGTAGTAGCGCAAGAACTGCAATTTATATTGAGGGATAACATTTTTAGTATCAAGCGCACGAGCGACGCGTAGGGTACAGATAACATGTGCTGGGATGATGTCTTCCTTTTTTATTATTGCTTCATCGAAGCGCGCATTATGGGCTACCATTACAGCAGTACTGTCTTCCAGCATCAATTTAATTGCTCCGTAATTATCGCTCTCTTGGAAAGCTTTCTTGTCGGCGACATGTTTATTTGTAATATGTGTCACTGCGCTTGCCTCCGGTGGAATAGGAATTGGTGGTTTGAAAAGCTCGCAGAACGTCCTCTCTGTAGTTTTGAATGCCAATTGACACAGAAAGTCCTTCTCTGGTTCATTGCCCGTTGTTTCTGTATCGAGGAAGACTATTTTTTTCATGCTAGTATTTTAACATATATTTGATACAATATTCACATGTTACATGAGGAAATCAAAAACAATATCAAGGAAGCTATGAAGGCGCGCGATACGGTCACGCTTGAGGTGATGAGGGGTTTATCTACTGCATTTACCAATGAACTCGTGGCTACCGGACGCACTCCACAGGATATGCTCACTGACGAGCAAGCACTTGCTGTCATCACTCGCTTGGCAAAGCAGCGGAAGGATTCCATAGATCAGTTCACGAAAGGCGGACGTATGGATCTTGTTGCGGAAGAGTCCGCTCAGCTTGCTGTACTTGAAAAATATCTCCCGAAATTGATGGATAAAAGTGAAGTTGAGAGTATTGCCAGAGCAAAAAAAGATGAGCTCGGTATGACCGATGCGACCAAGAAGGGAATGCTCATGTCCGCGCTTATGAAAGACTTGAAAGGCAAAGCTGATGGAATGGTGGTTAAAGAAGTCGTAGATCAATTATTTACATAGCATGAAAATAATTTTACATTGGGTTGTCTTATCAGTAGCAGTATGGCTCACAACCTATGTTGTGTCTGGTATTGCTGTCGATCCAGTTTGGGCTTCTCTAATAGTCGGAGCATGTCTAACGCTCTTTAATATGTTTATACGTCCTGTAATCAATATTCTGACGTTACCAATCAATATAGTCACTCTCGGGCTATTTTCGCTCGTAGTGAATGGTTTGCTCTTTTGGTTCCTCGGCTCGGTTATTCGTGGATTTAGCGTGACAACATTCACCGCTGCATTCGTAGGGGCGATCATTGTATCAGTCATCAACTGGATTCTTGTGAAAGTATTCCATTTCGATTTTTAACTCTGTATGCTTACTCTCAGTTTTATCAAGCAGTTTGCCGCGACACATGCAGATATTGCATATTTATTGATTGTGCTTGGCGTTATTATTGAAGGCGAGATTGTAGTTATACTTGCGGGTATCTTTGCTCATTTGGGTTCGCTCAATCTCTTCTTCGCAATTTTAGCAACATTATTCGGCGGGAGCATAAAGTCGGTATTGGGATATAGTCTGGGGTACTATTTACAGAAGCGCCATTCAAGTCGACCGATCGTATATCAAGCTGAACATCGGATCAATTATTTCTTGCCCCATTTCTGTGAGCGCCCATTTTGGTCTATGTTCTTGTCCAGATTTTTGATTTTGGGTCTCCATTGGTTTGCGCTCATATATACTGGATATAAGAAAATAAAGATCCGTACATTTGCCAAAGCCGAATCATTCTCCCTCATCGTCTGGTCGGCTGCCATGCTTTCCCTCGGGTACTTTTTCAGCTATACTGCACTCTCCATCAGTCGCGATGTCCGCAAGTTCCTGGGGATCATTCTTCTTTTCTTCCTAGCATTCTTCATCATAGAGAAAATTGTCGCCTTTATCATCGAACTATGGGAGAATAAGGAGGAGAAAAAACCTCAAAAATAATATGTCACTATTTAAAAAAATTTTACAGCAAAAGAAAATATTAATCACTCACAATGGCACATTCCACGCTGACGAGATTTTTTCTACGGCCGTACTCTCTATTCTTCTTGAAAGTAATATAAAAGTAATTCGTACAAGAGACGAAAATATTATAAAAACAGGAGACTATATCTATGATGTCGGTGGGGAGTATGATCCATCGCGTAATCGATTTGATCATCATCAGCCAGGTGGTGCAGGTAAACGTGAGAACGGTGTGCCCTATGCAGCATTTGGATTGGTCTGGAAAGCCTATGGAGAAAAAATTTGCGGTTCGAAAGAGGTGGCAGATAAAATAGATCAGGGTCTGGTTCAAGCAATCGACTCGGATGATAATGGCATAGATTTATACAAATCTATTGGCGATGTCGCTCCATACCTTCTTGTCAATGCAATAAATGCATTCAGGCCGAGCTGGAAGGAAGAGGAGAGTGACGAGCCTTTCTTTGAGCTCGTTTCGTTTTTCAAAAAGTTCCTTTTACGAAAAATAAAGAAAGCAAAAGATGCCCTCGAAGCTGAATCTTTTATCATGCAAGCATACGAAGAGGCACCCGACAAAAGACTTGTAATACTTTCAGATAGCTATCCATGGCGCCATTTGTTTATAGAATACCCGGAACCACTCTATGTCATCATTCCTAAAGCAGGAAAGTGGAACGTATATTGTGTCCAGAAAGAAGAGAAGTCATTTGAAAATCGTAAGTCACTACCAGGGACATGGGCAGGACTTCGAGATGAAGAATTAAGAAAGGTGACTGGAGTAGCCGATGCGATATTTTGTCACAATAACCTTTTTCTCGCTATTGCTAAATCGAAAGAAGGTGCGGTCAAACTTGCTCAAAAAGCATTATTAGCTTAGGGTACAACTACTATGTTCATAGATGAAATAAAATTTTATGCAGAAGCTGGCCGTGGTGGAGACGGGGTTGTTCGCTGGCGCCGGGAGAAATTTATAGATAAAGGTGGTCCGAATGGCGGCGATGGCGGACGTGGCGGCAGCGTATTTGCTATAGCAGTATCGGATATCAATTTACTTTCTAAATACAAGCACAAGAAAGAATTTAAAGGCAACAGAGGAGAAGATGGGATGGGAGGAAGCAAGCATGGCAAAGATGGCAAAGACATCTTTATAGAGCTTCCCGTAGGTTCTATAATCACGAATGTCGAGTCTGGAGGCTCGGTATCGCTTGATACACCAGGACAGAAAGAACTCCTCCTTAAAGGTGGTATGGGAGGCTGGGGCAATGAACAATTCAAAACCTCGATCAATACTACTCCAACGAAAGCTACAAAAGGTAAGATTGGCGAGCAAGGCCACTTTCGTATAGAGCTCGAACTCTTTGCCGATATAGGACTTGTAGGTGAACCTAATGCAGGAAAGTCTTCACTATTAAATGCAGTAACAAATGCACATGCGAAAATTGGTTCGTATCAGTTTACGACCCTAGATCCTAACCTAGGAGATTTTTATGGTCATATAATCGCTGATATTCCTGGACTTATCGAAGGTGCATCAGAAGGCAAGGGGCTTGGAATTAAATTCTTAAAACATATCAAGCGTACCTCTACACTTGCACATTTAGTATCACTAGAGAATGCGAAACCGGTGGACGTTTATAAAAAGATTCGTAAGGAGTTAGGCGCCTATGACAAATCTCTTCTCGAAAAAGAGGAAATCATTGTGCTGACCAAGACTGACATGATAGACGATCCAAAAAAGATAGATAAAGTAAAAAAAGAATTCGAAAAGCTTAAAAAGCCTGTCCTTACGCTCTCGCTCTATGACGATGCATCTGTTAAGGCATTTATGAAAGAATTGGCGAAGTTATTGAAGGGGAAATAGATTTTTTTATTGTACAGCTTCAATTTGCTCCATTATTTTTTCAAGATTATTTTTATCACCAGTTTTACTGCCTAAAGGAGTAAAAAGTTCCTCTATAAGTGCTAGTTGCAGAGTACCTTCTTGTTTAAGAGCATATTTTGCCCCTGAAGCTAAAGATTTTAAATCTTGTTGCATCTGTAATAAAGCGTTTTTTTGCCCATCTCCATATTTTAAGGTTTTAAGTTCTTCATCTATCTTATCTGAAAGATTTATGACAAGTTCTGCTTTTTTTATTCGGTTAGCTTTATTTTTTTCTATATCTTCAAGGTCACGGGGTGGAAAAATATCATTTTGATCTAAGGCAGTTAGTTCTTCTGTAGCACTTTTTAATGTTTTTACGATTAGAGAAATATCTTCTTTACTTTCAATATTTTCACTTTGCTGATTTTTTATTATTACTTTAAATTTTGCTTTCAGGATATCTGCTGAAACTTCTTTCTCATCATTTTCTTTTGCAAATTCAAAAATCACACTATCCCAAGGTTTCATTGTGATTTCACTTTTCGAATTAAACAGTCCTTCAGTTACTAATAACTCAGCACACAATGCTACTATTTCATTATGACCTATTTTTTTCTCCTGAGTTTGTTTCCAATTTTTATCGCCTGGCATAAAATATATTTGGTAAGTTAGATTTAGTAATATCTTAATTGTAACATGCGTGTGCCCCGTGAGGGAAACGCGAGTACGCTTTCGGTCACGCATAATTTTCTGCTGAAAATTTGCTCGACCCCGCCTCAGCCCGTCGGCTTCCGGCTTTCGATTCTTTTTAAACATGAATCCCATCATGTTTAAAAATCACAAATTTTGTGCTTCGCAAAAATTTGTGCCCCGTGAGGGAATCGAACCCCCGACCATCTCCTTAAGAGGGAGCTGCTCTACCAGCTGAGCTAACAGGGCATGATAGTGAGGTCATTATTACAGATAAACTAGGCTTTGTAAACATGAAAGTCTTTATATACTTTGCTTTCAGTCTTTGTAGTTGGTACAATTATGAAAACTGCTCCGTATGAAAAAAATAATATCCACACCATCGTTCCGGGAATTTTGCATGGCAATTTCTCCCGTTGTCCCGCTTGAAATAAAAGTTATACCAACACAAACTAATCCGCTGATACTTTTAATTGTTTTTGTTGTTATCTCGAGAATTATTTATGTAAAGGTAAAAATTAAAAAAATTTGGAAGTGGAGTCACGTCGGTTTTCGAACTGATAATCTTACACTGAAAAATATTTCTAATTATCTTCTTGCATCTTCTCTTTTCTGCGTGGGGTTTGTAGTAATCCAAGGATCGCAACATGTACGACCTATCAGCGCCCAAGCATGCATCTTTTCTCTCTTGTATTGCTTCACCCAAGAAGTAGTTTTCCGAAGCTATCTCATGAAAGCATCTGAGGAGTGGTTTGGTGATAATGCTGCAACAATTATCACCGTAAATGTGATTCTCTTCACAGCCATGCATAGCTTCTTTGGACTTAATCCTTTGCAGTATGGATTGCTCGCCACAGCCGGATTTGGTTTCTCTTATATCTACTATAAGATACCGAACATATGGCTCGTAACCTTTTTTCACTTTTCTACAAACATTCTTGCCCTCCATTTAGGAATGTTTCATCCTTACTGATTGTATAAAGCCGGACTCCCAATCCGGCTTTATTTTATGGGCTTTCTATGGGGTTGACTTCTTTTTCGATATGTATATAATAGAACCCACAGTCAGGTTAAGAGCCGACTGATTTTCTTTGATAAAAGAATAGGTACCCGAACACTTACGGTGTAAGTGAACGGGTAAATGCAATCATAATTAAGTCCTACGCAAGTAGGCTAGCTAGATTCGTGCTAATCACATCGAGTCTGGTGAAGAAAGTCCTCCGGGTGCAACCGGCAGGCACCAGTTAAATGCCCGCCTGCAACGCAATATTGCGAAGCATATCGGGCAGGGAATAAATGTTTTTTCTTTTGTTCCGTTCTATTTTTAAGTAGAGTTTGATCCTAGCTCAGGATGAACGCTGGCGGCGTGGATAAGGCATGCAAGTCGAACGGACTTTATTTTTCCCTAGATGCGATTACATCAAGTCAAAGGTCGTTTAAAGTTAGTGGCGAACGAGGTAGTAATACATAGGAACTTCCCCCTAAGTCGTGAATAACCCAGCGAAAGCTGGACTAATACACGATATGTCTCCGGACGAAAGTTTTAACGCTTAGGGAAAGGCCTGTGAAGTATCAGCTAGTTGGCAGTGTAATGGACTACCAAGGCTATGACGCTTAGAGGAGCTGAGAGGCTGACCCTCACCGATGGGACTGAGACACGGCCCATACACCTACGGGTGGCTGCAGTCGAGAATCTTCCGCAATGGACGAAAGTCTGACGGAGCGACGCCGCGTGATTGATGAAGCTTTTCGGAGTGTAAAGATCTTTTATGAGGGAAGAAGTTTATTGACGGTACCTCATGAATAAGGGGCTCCTAATCTCGTGCCAGCAGGAGCGGTAATACGAGAGCCCCGAGCGTTATCCGGAATTATTGGGCGTAAAGGGTGCGT
>JANOFO010000004.1:0-55700 GCA_031413715.1 Minisyncoccota bacterium | reverse complement strand
GACATCGAGGTGCCGAACTCCGCCGTCGCTATGGACGCTCGGGCGGAACCAGCCTGTTATCCCCGGGGTAGCTTTTATCCGTTAATCCTTGGCCGCATCTAATACGTACCATCGGTTCACTAGGTTCTGCTTTCGCACTTGCTCCTCATGCACGAGTTGCAATCAAGCCAGCTTGTGCCCTTACACTATCGGCACGGTTTCCATTCGCGCCTAGCTAACCTTAATAAACTCCTCCGTTACTCTTTAGGAGGATACCGCCCCAGTAAAACTACCCACCAGATACTGTCTCTCTAAGTTTTTGCCTTAGAGATTAGAACATATAGTCACAAAGAATGGTATTTCACTGACGAGTAGATCACAACCGAGATCGTAACCATCAAACCTCTCCCATCTATGCTACGCAGTATAACCATATGCTCAATATCAAGCTGCAGTAAAGCTTCTAGGGTCTTTTCGTCTATCTGCAGGTAACCGGCATCTTCACCGGTATTGTATTTTCACCGAGCAGGTCTTCGAGACAGTTCTCCAGTCATTACACCATTCGTGCGCGTCGGAACTTCATTTTCGTTTACCTCTCTTACGAGAGGGATCAGACTATATCTTCATCTCAACGCTTTTTGAATTTCTTCTTTTGTGTATTTCCTTTTTCCGCTCGGATTCATCGCAAACGCAAGATTTATAATTTTTAATAATCCAGTTTTGTTTGTGTGCAAATTCCTTTGCATGAGTAAACAAATCTGTTTAAAAAATTTAAAATCTTTTTGTTTTTGAGAAAGCAGAGGATACATTTCAAAGTGAGGAATTACTTTACTTACAAGATCTTCTAAACTTCGCACCTCAAATTTGAGAGTTTTGTCAGAATAATCTCGTCGTATAAATCCACATTTGAAAACTTTTTGCATTAGGAAAAGGATTTGCGCTCTATCTTCATTTTGGCTGACCGAGAAACTTGGTTTAGTTTCCCAGCCGACGAGAAATTTTTCTCGTTTTGAAAATGAAACACTGAAGCATCCTTCTCCATCTACATATCCAGAAATATACTCGTGTATATTGCGTTTTTTACTGAGAGCCGGCATGTTATAGATTATATCAATAATCTATCTTGGTCGCCACTATACAGAGGCGACCTAAGTCGTTACGGGGTCAATCGTACCTGCAATAAAAATTATTGTTATCGATACGACGACTTCCCACGGTATTGTCCTTTTATTTTACGCACTCACATAAAAGGATTCCACCGTTATAAGCCAGATTTAATCCCAAAATCACTCTTGGGATGGGCAGTTCCACTTACCCGACAAGGTACTTCGCTACCTTAGGACCGTTATAGTTACGGCCGACATTCACCAGGGCTTGTATCAGCCAGCCCACAATCTTGCGACCATGGACCACCGATAATTGACCTTCTGGCATTGGTCAGGTGTCACCCCCTATACATCCTCTTGCGAGTTCGCAGGGAGCTGTGTTTTTGATAAACAGTTGCCAGAGATACTTTCGCTGCGGCCGATCTTGATAAATCAAGAACGGCAAGCCTTATTCCAAAGTTACGGCTGCTTTTTTGCCGAGTTCCTTGAAGACCTCTCACTCGTTCGCCTTGGTCTACTCGACCTGATTACCTGTGTCGGTTTACGGTACGGATTCTATTGCATTAACCTTAGATGCTTTTCTTGGAAGCGTGCTTTATAAAATTTATCCCGACGAATCGGAACATTTATGCAATGCTTGGATAGCCCACACTAAAGTGGTTCACCCCGGATTTTCCTAGGATGTATCCTCACGTTACAAACTCAAATCCAATAATGAGCTCTATATACTACACTCCGTCCCATCTTCGAATACAACAGAAGTTAAGGAATATTAACCTTATGCCCATCGAGTGCGGCTTTCGCCATCCCCTTAGGACCGACTAACCCTTGGATGATCACCATTGCCAAGGAAACCTGAATCTTTCGGCGGGAAGGGATCTCACCTTCCTTGCGGTTACTTGTGCCAACATTCTTACTTCCATACGCTCCACTATGGGTCACCCCTTTAGCTTCGACGCTGTATGGAATACTCTCCTACCGCTCCACATTTCCGAAGAAACATGAAGCCCTCAATTTCGGTACTACGCTTAGCCCCGATTATTTTCGGTGCAAAATCTCTTGATGAGTGAGCTGTTACGCTTTCTTTAAATGATGGCTGCTTCTAAGCCAACATCCTCATTGTCAGAGAAATTTCACCTCCTTGATTTGCACTTAGCGTAAATTTAGGGACCTTAATTAGAGATCTGGGCTGTTTCCCTTTTGGCTGATGGAGCTTCGCCCCCATAGCCTAACTGCCGTGTTTTAGCTCTTGGTATTCGGAGTTTGATAGGTGTCGCGAGATTGCTCCCTGTCGAAACCTTCCAGTGCTCTACCCCCAAGAGGAACACACGACGCTAGCCCTAAAGCTATTTCGGAGAGAACCAGCTATTACGAGGTTCGATTAGCTTTTCACTCCTTACCACAAGTCATCCGAGACTATTGCACGGGTCACCGGTTCGGACCTCCCCCCATCTTTCGACAGGGTTCATCCTGCTCATGGCAAGCTCACCTCGCTTCGGGTCTTATCTATACTACATTAATTGTTCGCGCTATTAACACTCGGTTTCCCTAAGGCTCCACTGTTCTAACAGCTTAGCCTGCAGCATAGATAAACTCGTTGGCTCATTCTTCAATAGGCACGCCGTGACGGATATAAATACCCGCTCCGACTCCTTGTAAGTATATGGTTTCAGGTCTATTTCACTCCCCTCATCGGGGTTCTTTTCACCTTTCCCTCACGGTACTAGTTCACTATCGATCTAAAAAAGTATTTAGCCTTGCCAGTTAGTTCTGGCGGATTCGCTCAAGCTATTCGTGTCTTGAGCTACTCAAGAATGACAATCAAAGAGACGTGAAATTTTCGATCACCGGGCTATCACCGTCTGTGGCACTCCTTTCCAGAAGTTTGATCTAACAACACATTTTTTGACTCCTCTAGATAAATCTACATTGTCACCTTACAACCCCGGCCCATCACAGAATGCACGATGCGATTTGCATCATTCACTTTGTGAAAGGCCGGTTTGGGCTTTTTCCTTTTCGCTCGCCGCTACTCAGAAAATAAATATTTTTCTCTTTTCCTCCAGGTAATGAAATGTTTTACTTCCCTGGGTGTGCTCCTTCATATCAAGTATGAAAGTACTTGCGGTTTACGCAAGTGGGTTTCCCCATTCAGAAATTTCCGGATCAAAGGTTGCTAGGCACCTCCCCGAAACGTATCGCCGCCATGCCACGTCTTTCATCGCCTTTTTTAGTCTAGGCATCCACCATATACTCTTAATTTCCTATTAGGAAATCTGAAAACCATCTTCCATTTTTCTTTCGAAAAACTTCGGACGGTGCACACATTCTCGGGAACCGCTTCCTCTAATGCATGTACACTTTTTTTATTATTGCGTCCTGTTTGTGACTCTAATGAAAAGACCCTAGAAGCTTTACTGCAGCTTGATATTGAGCATATGATTACACTACGTAGCATAGTTGGGAGAGGTTTGATGGTTAGGGTTTCGGCTCTGATCTACTCGTCAGTGAAATACCAATTTTTGTGATTATATGTTCTAATCTCTACGGCAAAAACGGAGAGAGACAGTATCTGGTGGGTAGTTTTACTGGGGCGGTATCCTCGAGAGTTTACAATAATGCATGTTGTTATTTGAACTCTCGAACTATGCCGCCTCACGAGGTTGTGATTGGTTCACGATTTACACCTCAAAACAAATAAAACAAGGGGGACTTTCTGTAGCAATACAGATTGAAAAAGTTGACTATATCGGTGGAAATCCTATAATTTAAGTATTAATAGGATAATACCGAGGGAAAAATAATTATTATGACCAAAATAAAATTATTTACCCGTAGAGACTAAACGTCAGCCATCCTTTTACTAGGATGAAGATATAGTCCGATCTTCATGGCAACATGAAGTTCTAGTTAAGTTACAAACTAGAAAACCTAAATGTGAAAACATTAAATAAATTAAAGCTTACGACAAAACAGAAAGAAATAATAGTTGGAGTCATCTTAGGTGATGGCCATTTGGAAACACAAAACAATGGTAGAACCTATCGCCTCAAAGTGGAGCACTCAATCAAACAGAAAGAATATGTTGATTGGTTGTACGAGAACTTAAAGGAATTTGTGACTTCAGCACCAAAAGAAAGAACACGGTTGTCCCTTGGTAAAGAGCTTAAATCTTATGGATTTATGACCCTTTCAAGCGAAAAATTCGGTTCTTATGGAAAACTTTTTTATCTAAATGGTAAGAAAGTCATACCAAAAACTATTTCTAAAATGTTAAGTCGAAGAAGTATAGCCGTATGGTTTATGGATGATGGATCATTTAAATCCAAATCTCATAAAACATACATTATTCACGCGAATAGCTATACAAAACAAGAGCTTGAGATTATAAAAGATGTTTTTGCTAAAAAGTTTGGAATCAAAGTAGGTATACATAAACAGTATTCACAATGGAGATTGTATGTGTATAGCGAATCAGCTCAAAAATTTAAAAAGATGATTGAGTCATACATAGTTCCAAGCATGAAATATAAATTGGGTTAACATAAATGCCTAAAGAGTAACGGAGGAGTTTATTAAGGTTAGCTAGGCGCGAATGGAAACCGTGCCGATAGTGTAATGGCACAAGCTAGCTTAACTGTAAGAGGTACATCTCGAGCAGATACGAAAGTAGAACATAGTGAACCGACATTTCGCATTAGATGCGGATGAAGATTAACGGATAAAAGCTACTCTAGGGATAACAGGCTAGTTCCGCCTAAGAGTTCATATCGACGGCGGAGTTCGGCACCTCGATGTCGGCTCACCTTATCCTGGTGGTGGAGAAGCTGCCAAGGGTTTAGCTGTTCGCTAATTAAAAAGGTACGCGAGCTGGGTTCAAACCGTTCAGAGATCAATCACGGTGTGATTGAGAATTGGACAGTTTGAACCAATTGAGGAACAAAGGAAAAGAAATTTTCCAATGACTGTTTTAATTTGAGGTCAAGTCCATAACACACAGTATGTGTGTCACGGCGGTGTAGTACAGTGATGTACTATATGAAGTTCACTTATATCGGTGAAACCCGAATCCTGAGTATAATCGAAGGAAGGGCAATACCGAGGGAAGTTTTGTTTTGTGAGTTTCATAAAGGAAAAGTACCTTAAATTTAATTTGGGGCTAGCTTAAAACATAGAGCGTCGGGTTTGAGACCCGGAGATTACTGGTTTGGTCAGAATCCAGTCCCCAAAGCAATTAAAGTTAGCGAGTTCTTTTGAATTCGCTTCCTTCATGAAACTTATAAGATTAAATACCCGTAGAGACTAAATGTGAACTCCCACTTCGCTCGAAAGAGCTTCGCGGGAAAGTTATAGTCCAATCCACATAGTAATATGTGAAATGCATTCATGATATTCGTCATATTATGAAAGGACATGTAGGTGCGTGAGACAGGTTGGTCTCCTATCTACTGCAGGCGTTGATTCTTGAGAAGATTTGCTCCTAGTACGAGAGGACCGGAGTGAACTGACCTCTGGTGTGTCGGCTCTAGCGCCCGCTGGATTGCCGAGTAGCTATGTCGGGAATGGATAACCTCTGAAAGCATCTAAGAGGGAAGCCAGCTTCAAGATGAGGAATCGTTTGAGAAACCTAAGAGATGATTAGGTTGATAGGCACTAGGTGTACAGACAGTAATGTCTTTAGCCGAGGTGTACTAATCGTTCGATTCCTATTAGGAAATATGGAAATCATTATTATTGTTTTATCCCGCGAAGCTCTTTGAGCGAAGTGGGACGTCCTCCAGCATTCAGTTTTCAGATATCATGTATATCTGATTTTTTCTCGTCTTGAAAATATAATAGTTAAAAGTTTTGTGTTGGTGATTCGATGCGGTGGATACACCTGTTCTCATTCCGAACACAGCAGTTAAGCGCCGTTATGCCGATGATACTTATTTTTATAGGGAAAGTAGGTTGTCGCCAACACAAAGTTTTTAACTTTTCAAATTTCTACTATGGGGTTAAGCCTAGACGAGGCGATGATACTTATTTTTATGGGGTGAGCTTGTGTAAGAAGAGTAGTTTGTCGCCAGAACAAAGAATTTAATTTAAAATACTCTTCCTATTGCAAGGGTATTTTGTTGATGTTGACGGCTTATATTATATAGCGTATCATAATATATAATTATGGGTGAAATAAAAATATGGCAACCAAAATCTCCAGAAGAAGAATTTCTGAAAAGCCTTAATTTATCTAAAGGCAAGAAAGTTAAGTTCATAAAAGTAAAGCGTTTAACAGAATCTGATGTTCCTGTCGGATCAACTTTTGAAGGTGTGTTAGATCAAGATGTAAAAATGGGGCAGCCGATTTACGTTATTAATAATAATGTAAAGAAAACGATAAGTAATATTACGGGAGCTGCTCCAAACGAGGGAAAAATTTATTTAAAAACAAGCACCTCTATTTATGAGTTAATTTTAGACAAGCCATTAAACAAACAACAAGAAAAAGTAATATCTGTAACTAGTGCTGATTTAGAAAAAGAAATGAATATTTTTTACAGCAAAAAATACGATCAGTATGCTATGATGAATTACAAGGTTCCTTTAAAGGATAATCCTTACCATTTGGTACTTACTAATAAGGGCTTTAAAGCTGGAGATGAAATTATTTTTTATGCAGAAAGAGAAAGAAAAGGCAATCTAGAATTAAACCATAGAGGAGAGTTGGTTATTAAAGACAAAGATGGAAATCCTTACTGGGGAATAGGAGGTATTTTAATGACTAAAGGTAATTACATAAAAAAAGTATAATTTTGCTTTATAAGAGTAAATAATTCAACTAAAATTCCGCTCCACAATAGGGCGGATTTTACTATGTACACCTCGTTTATTTTGTGGTAAGTTGGGCTAAACATTAAAATTTGTCAATAATGAATATACGTAAACCAAGTCTCAGAGGTATGCTCTTGAAAGCAAACCCGCTCGACAAAACCGATCCACTTTCTGGCTGGAGGGGCGAATTTATGTTTCCATATAATTCAGTGTGCGATGCCCGCGGAAACTCTTTGGGCGCATGCCCCGGAGCCTGGCTTAGTCATCACATGAGTTCGCATATTGATATTTGGAGACATCAGGGCCACGATGGCCATTTCTCAGAAGAATTTGATGGAGTACCATGGTGGCGCTATCACGAACTTTTTGAGGAACATATTGCAAATCTTTTAGGCACTGATGCTTCCGTTCCGGAAGCAGTTGTTGGCAACTCACTCAGTATCAATAACTACATGCTAATTCTCGAATTTCTTGCCCTGGCTCGTGCTACGACAGGCAAGAAAAAGATTCTTACACTCTCCACTTTTTTCAATTCTGATATTGAATCAATCAAAAAAGCGATTTATATCATGTACGGAAGCGAAAAGGTGGACGAGTATTGTATTTTGGTTAAACCTGACAAAGGCGACCTGTACTCTATGAGTCACATAAAAAAGGCAATCGCAGATGCTGGTGACGATCTTGCAATGGTATTTGTACCAATAGTATGTCACAAGACTGGTCAACGTTTTCATGTAGACCAGTTGGCAGAAGTAGCGCATAGCTACGAAGCATTTATCGGCGTTGACCTTGCTCATGGCATTGGCAATGTACCGCTCCAACTTTCTAAATGGAATATAGATTTTGCAACCTTCTGTTCCTACAAGTATTTAAATGGAGGGCCAGGAGGAGTCGGAGGTTTCTATGTGAATAAAAAACACATTGACTCATTAAGTCGTCCTTCTGGATGGTGGGGTATTTCTTCTGAAACAAGGTTTGGTCCATCTGAGAATTATCTTCCAGCCAAAGGTGCCCGGCGGTTCTTATCTTCTAATGACCCGATCTTGAATATGCAGGCTCTCAAAACCTATCTTTTCAAAGTCAGAGATTTGAAAGGCGGGTGGAATGCAATTTTCAAAAAGCATGAAGAGATATCTCTATATGCGCATCAAACACTTTCATTGATTCCCGGCATTGAAGTCATCACTCCTCTTGATTTTAATGACAGAGGATGCCAAATTTCTTTCCGGGTCCTCGGTGCTGATGTGAAGACTGTTTTACAGTTTCTAAAAAGCAAACAATGCTATGTTGAAGATAGGGGCGATATTCTTCGATCTGCATTCGTTGCGTATAACAGGTACAAAGAAGTGGCAGAATTAGCGAAAGCACTCTCTAAGTTTAAAGCCAAATGATTTTACAAAATTAATAAACGGCCACGTGGTAACGCGTGGCTTTTTTTGTTATGATAGCAATATATGTCATGGGCATCGCGTAGACAATCTCAATATCTTTTCGGGCTCCTACTTTTTTTGGGATTAATTGCCCTTATAATTCTATGGCCGACTATTACACGGAAACCGACTTGCGCTGATCTAAAACAAAATGGCACGGAGACAGGCGTAGACTGCGGAGGTTCATGTCAGAGGATTTGTAATGTGGATGCAGCTGAGCCTGTGGTGCTTTGGAGCAGAGCGTTTCCAGTTACTGGGAGTACATATAATCTTGTTGCATTTATAGAGAATAGCAATAAAGCGGCAGCAGTCGCGATGGTCTCGTATGAATTTCGAATTTACGATACGAACAATCTTTTAATTGGCCGCAGATCAGGCACAACATTCATACCTCCAAATCAACAGTTTGCTATTTTTGAGTCGCGTTTTGATTCTGGAGCAAGTCAAATTCGGAGCGTACGATTTGAATTCACTTCTCCATTTATCTGGGTTAAAAAAGCGCCAACGATACAGACTATGCCAATCCGCATAGACAATATCATCTTGGGTAGTGATATCCAAAGTCCAACGCTCACTGCTCGAGTTAACAATGATTCTATTTATGACTTGCCGGCGTTTGATGTTATCGCGATTCTTTATGATAAGGACCACATTGCAATCAATGCATCAAAGACTCACAAGGACTCACTTTCAAGTAATGGGAATTCTCTGCTCTTATTTACTTGGCCACAGGCGTTTACAAATACTCCTCTGACAGAAGACGTTCTTATATCAATTAATCCATTTGCGACTCCATTCTAAGCGTATGAAGTTTGCATTTCCAAAGATAGACTGGCTCCTATTTCTTTTTATTTTACCGGTACTTTCTGCAGGGCTTGTGACTATGAAGTCCTTCACTGAGGAGACTCCTTTCTTTTCACATCAGCTCGTATGGATCTCTCTTTCTTTTATTGTTTTCTTTGTATTTTCTTATATTGATTTTCGTTTTCTTAAACGCACTGAAATATTGGTGACTATATTTGCGATCTTCTCAGGCTTACTGCTGCTTTTATTCATCGTAGGTCATACTTCTAAGGGGGCGCAGAGCTGGTTTGATTTTGGCGGATTCTCGTTTCAACCATCGGACATGATGAAGCTTATTGTAATACTGATGCTTGCAAAATATTTTTCCCGTCGGCATGTAGAAATAGATAATTTCAAACACATTTTTATTTCCGGATTATATGCATTGATTCCATTACTCTTAGTCTTTCTCCAGCCGGACTTTGGTGGAGCGATGATTATATTCTTTATCTGGCTTGGCATGGCGCTTGTCTCGGGTATCTCGCGCAAGAATTTCCTTATTATCATCGGAGTAGCCGCGCTTGTATTCGTAGTACTGTGGAGCTCTGTTCTCGCGCCATATCAGAAAGCGCGTATTGTGAACTTCGTTCAACCACTCTCAAATATCCAAGGTTCAGGCTATAATGTCTATCAGTCTACGATCGCAGTTGGTTCGGGGCAAATATTTGGTAAAGGTGTCGGCTTTGGCACCCAGTCACGCTTGAAATTCTTACCCGAATATCAGACTGATTTTATTTTTGCGGCATTCAGCGAGGAATGGGGGTTCGTCGGAGTTATCATATTGTTCATTTTGCTCGGTCTTATTATCTGGCGGATACTCCATATCGCGCTTCTTGGCGCCACAAATTTTGAAATACTTTTTGGTATCGGACTGGCAATCTACTTCATGACCCATTTTATTATTAATATTGGTATGAATTTAGGCATTATGCCTGTTACAGGAATCACGCTTCCATTTATGAGTTATGGTGGATCACATTTACTAGCCGAGTTTGCAGGACTCGGGATACTGATGGGGATGAATAAATACCGCCGAGTGGCACATCGGGACGATATGCGAAATGAATTCCTGGGAATTTAAATTATAGGGGATAGTGTATAGAGTAAAGGGAATAGTGAAATACAAAATGCAAACAAAAATTATCGATGGAAGAAAAATAAAAGAAGAAATGTTGGATGTTATAAAGCAGGAAGTTTCATCGCTCTCATTCGTGCCTATTTTTTGCGATGTCTTGGTAGGGAATGATCCAGTTTCAGCGCAGTATGTTCGCATGAAAGCAAAAAATGCTGAATCTGTCGGCATACAGTTTCATCCGGCTAACTTCCTCGTATCGATTAGCACGGAAGAACTTATATTTGAAATAAATAAACTAAATCACATACCAAATATGTGCGGGATCATCGTTCAGCTTCCCTTGCCATCTCATATAGATAGACAAACCATCCTCGATACGATTGATACCTCCATTGATGTTGATTGTTTGGGTACTTCTGCGTCCACACTCTTTTATGAAAACAAGAATCCCATAGGATTCCCGACTGCACTTGCGTGCATGAAAATCTTGGATTCGATAGGAATCGGTCTTGGTGATAAAAGTATAGTTGTTCTTGGGCGTGGAGTGCTTGTAGGAAAACCGGTTACTCATTTGTTAGAAAGTCGTGGACTTAGCGTTACTGTAGTGCATAGCAAAACGGAGAATACAGATGAAATAATGAAAAATGCCGATGTCATTATTTCCGGAATTGGTAAAGGGAAATTCATCACAGGTGACAAGATAAAGAAAGGCACTATAATTATCGATGCTGGTACATCAGAAGATAATGGGGGGGTAGTAGGGGATGTCGATGTCGAGTCTGTCGAGAGTGTCGCGTCATATGTCTCACCGACACCGGGCGGCGTCGGACCGGTAACTGTCGCAATGCTACTTAGGAATGTATTAATAGTTGCTAAAAGATTGAAATGAATATAACTTTATTTAATGCTATTTTTGATCTCTCGACGAATTCTTTTTTGGGAAGTTTTGCGGTTTACCTTGATAAATTTACATATCCGGTCCTAGCAGTAATCCTAATTCTTTCTATCATTATTGTGAAGCGTAAATTTTTTGCCTTATCTTTATTATTCTTAAGCGGAATACTAGCTTGGCTTTTGGCAGAGGCTTTAAAATTTTTATTCCACACATCTCGTCCATTTATTGAACTTGGAATTTCTCCCCTCATATATCAAGGAGGTTTTGCTTTTCCATCACAACATACAGCTGTGTTTTCAGCGCTAGCTATTAGCATGTTTCTAGTAAACAAAAAAATGGCACTTATATTATTGCTTCTTGCAATTGTTGTCGGTATATCAAGGATTGTTTTAGGGGTTCATTATCCAATCGATATTGTAGGTGGTTTATGTGCAGGTGTCATTTCTAGTTTTGTTATTACGTATTTTTATAAAAAAGTATGAGCACACTCCACATTCTGATACTCGGAATTGTAGAGGGCATAACGGAATTTCTACCCATTTCTTCTACTGCGCATTTAGAAATAGCACAGCATTTACTAAATATTTCAACAACTGATTTTATAAAGAGTTTCGATATTGTCATTCAACTAGGAGCCATACTTGCAGTTATAATTCTATATGCCCGTAAGATATTGTCTTCTTCAAAATACTTCTTAAATATCTGCATAGCTTTCATACCTACTGGTATCATAGGGTTTCTGCTTTACAAAGTTATAAAATCATTTTTACTTGGCAATATCATCTTGGCTGCCAGTATGCTTGTCTTGGGGGGTATCATAATTGTGATATATGAATACAAACATAGGAGAGATTATAATATTGCATCGATAAAAACTATTGAGTCACTCTCAGTCAGAGAATTACTCATACTCGGTACTATACAAGTATTAGCTGTTATTCCCGGAATCTCTCGTTCAGGAGCTGTGATTATCGGAGGTCGGATGCTCGGACTTCCCAGAATAGTTATAACTGAATTTTCTTTTCTTCTCGCTATTCCAACTATGCTTTTGGCTGCAGCGTATGATCTACTTAAGTCAGGATTTTACTTTTCAGAAGGGGAGTGGGGGACAATTACGCTCGGGTTTATCGTATCTTTTATCACCGCACTTCTTGTAGTTAAATGGCTCCTTAGATACATAAAGACGCATTCCTTCGCAATATTCGGTTGGTATCGTATCATCCTCGGGATCATTCTTCTTATATTTTTTCTCTGGTAGATTGACTTGCTTTTTAAGCTAAAACCCTATAAAATAACCCTATTATGTGGAAAACCAGAATTACAGCATTACTTATTCTATTACTCGGGGCAGGAATCGGATTTTTTGTTTATAAATCAGAATTAGCTCATCGCGCGCTTCCGGCAGGTACAGAAGCCCATGGCGTTGCCAAATTTCCCTTCAAGCTCGGTCTTGATCTCTCGGGCGGGACACACTTGGTCTATCGTGCTGATATTTCAAAAGTCGCTTCTGGAGAAGTTAAAGACTCTATGAATGCGCTTCGCGATGTTATAGAGCGTCGGGTAAATACATTCGGTGTATCAGAACCAGTCGTCGCAGTCCAAGATGGCGGTTTCTCCAATGCCGGAGAAGAGCGATTGATCGTGGATCTGCCAGGAGTGACAGATGTTGCAAAGGCTGTAGCTATGATCGGACAGACTCCGCTCCTTGAATTTAAAATCGAAAATCCAGATCCAAAAGCACCAAAAGAAGTAACAGTAGGCCCCGATGGCACTATAGATCTTTCTACTAGTCTTGATCCTTATATTTCGACAGAGCTTACGGGTCGCTATCTCGATAAGGCAACTTTACAATTCAATCAAACAACTGGCGAGCCAATTGTTGCGCTTCAGTTTGATGCTGAAGGTTCAGCATTGTTTGAAAAGATTACCCGTGAAAATATTGGCAAGCCTGTTGCAATATTCCTCGATGGGGAACCGATATCAATCCCACTTGTCAACGAAGCCATCACCGGCGGTCAAGCTCAGATATCAGGCAATTTCACACCTGTGGAGGCCAAGACATTAGTTGGCCGATTGAATTCTGGCGCGCTCCCTGTTCCTATTGAACTTATTTCTACAGAGACTATTGGTCCGTCACTCGGCACTCAGGCGACAGCGGCAGGTGTCAAAGCGGCTATCATCGGCTTCCTTGCTATCGCACTCTTCCTTATTATCTGGTATAGACTCCCTGGCTTGATTGCAGTCCTCGCGCTTTCCATCTATGTAGCCCTCATGCTCACACTCTTCAAGGTCATCCCTGTCACGCTTACAGCTGCAGGTATTGCTGGGTTTATAATTTCGATCGGTATTGCTGTTGATGCAAATGTACTCATATTTGAGCGTATCAAAGAAGAGCTTCGCTCAGGTAGAACTATTACTGAAGCTATAAAAAATGGATTCTCTCGTGCTTGGTTATCAATCCGTGATTCGAATAGTTCCAGTATCATTACTGCTATTATTCTCTTTTGGTTCGGCACGACGCTTATCAAAGGTTTCGCGCTGACATTCTTGATCGGTGTCATCGTATCCATGATATCCGCTATTTTTATTACTCGGCTATTCCTCTCTACGCTTAATATTCAAAAAACGAGTAAGCTTACGAACTTCCTATTCGGGTCGGGATTTAGCTCAGCAAAAGCTACGCCTACACAGTCTTAATATTATCCACTATACGCTTTACTCTATTCGCTAATCACTAACATTATGTTCATAATCAAACACAAAAAAATATTCGTCCTCATCTCCATCATCCTCGTCATCCTTTCCATTGGATCAATTAGTTACTTTGGGCTCAACCTCGGTATAGATTTTAAAGGTGGTTCTCTTGCTGAAGTTGAATACAAGACCGTACGACCAGAACAAAGTGTTATCGAAGCTAATCTAGCACCACTTCTACTTGGAGAAATACTTACTCAACCGACAGGAACAATGGGCTACAGTATCAAGACTCGTGCTGTTACCGAGACAGAACGTGCTGCCATCATTAGTGCGCTCGGACCTGATGCGACAGAGAAAAGCTTTACATCTATTGGTCCATCTGTCGGAGCTGAACTTGTTCGTAAATCTATCCTTTCATTCATTCTCGTGTCTCTCGGTATCATTTTCTTTATTGCGTACTCTTTTCGCAAGGTATCAAAGCCAATTTCTTCCTGGAAGTATGGTTTTATCGCTATTGTCACACTTATCCATGATATCTTGATACCCGTCGGTGCATTTTCAGTGCTCTCTCACTTTTATGGTACTGAAGTTGACACGCTCTTTGTCGTCGCCATCCTCACTATATTAGGCCTTTCTGTTTCTGATACGATCGTTGTCTTTGATCGCGTGCGCGAGAATATTCGCTCAAATATCTTTAAGACTTTCGAAGATACTGTCGGACGAAGTCTCGAGCAGGTATATACTCGCTCTATCACGACTTCATCTACTGTTATTATCGTACTCCTTTCTCTTGTGTTCTTTGGTCCTGATAGTACAAAAGTATTCGCTATAATGCTCACTGCCGGTATGTTCTTTGGAACATACTCATCTATATTCCTGGCTTCTCCACTCCTTGTGATGCTCAATGACTCAAGGAAGAATAAGTAAGAATATAAAATTACCTTGTTTAAAATTCCCGCTATATTTATAATAAGTTTCATACTTCTCTATAATCTAGCTTTGCCTATTAGGGTGGCTTATGCTGATCTTGTTCCAAAGTGTAATACAGGTGAGCTTGTCCTGAAGCTTGATGTGAATGGTAAACCTGCAACCGATACAAGTGGCAAGCTGACGGGAGAAAAAGTATATCAGAATCCTTGTGATTTTAATGGTTTATTGGATATGATCAATAACACCATAGACTTCCTTCTCTTTACTATCGCAACTCCTCTCATAGCACTCATACTTTGTTATGCGGGGTTTCTTCTCATTACTTCCGGTGGAAACTCAGAGAGTCGCAGCAAAGCCAAGAAAATAATTAAGAATGTAATTATTGGTTACATCATAGCACTGACTGCATGGTTGGTAGTTCATACAATACTTAAAACATTAGGGTTTGATCCAGAGAAAGCTTTTTTGAAAGATCAAAGTAACTCTAGCTCTCTGCCTGTCACCACGCCACAGATTCCAATACCACTTCCTGCCCCCGCACCTAAGCCAGTTGCTGATAACGGTGTTCTGTTTATCGGCGGAAGTTATGATGAAGAGAATCCGACAGAAGACACCTGTGCTAACCCACCGTCAAAACCGCTGGGAGCGACATACGATCCGTTTTCTTATTTAGGGGTGAAGAGGGTTTATGCGGAAGAGATAGATCCAGAAGTTGTTAAAAAAATTGCTGCCGATTTCCGAGTAGCACGTTGTTGGATTGCAAATTGGTATTTACATAGAAAAATTTCTAATCCAAAAATTAAAGATGAACTTCTTGCAAATGCATCTAAAATGATTTCAATTTTTAACGAAGTAACTTTTAAAATAGTTGATGAGAAAACTGATCCCATTGTTGGAGCTGTAGCTTATTCTAATTTTCAAAGAGATTACTTCGATAGATTGTTCAGTAATCGTGGTGATCCAGAAATTATTATACGATACAAGAAAGACTGGTATGATAATGGTGCATATGATGTATCTTTATTGATTCACGAGTTAGAACACTCTATTAATCATAATGGCCTGTTAATACCAAAAAGCGAAGTATCAATAATCCAGAAAATACTTCCGGACGCTAAGTTGTTTAATTATATGGAAAGATTTCTTACTATCTATCCTTCTAAAATTAATGCAAGTGCGTTAAAAAACTTTGAGTTTTTCTATTGTTACATGACTCTATCTCAAGGCCTTAATAATCGGTGTTATTACAATGAAACTAAAGATGGAAAATATAAGTTTGTTAAAAACCCACAATATACTACAACTTACACAGAATTGACTGCACGACTAATGCAAATAAGATATGATTTGGGTCTTAAGCCTGAACAGGATATTATCTATGATCCATATATGGGTATGTTAGAACCTCGTCCATTATTTATGATAACCAATCATCCACATATCAACGAAGATGAATGGTGTATTTATTTTAAACAATGTAAAGATATTAAATGGAATATACCAGAAAATATGCCAGTGACTCAATCTTTCACTACTAACAATACTCTAAATCATATAATGACACTGATTAATTTTTATTATACTCCTAGAACTGATTATAATTGTAAATTAAATGAAAATCCTAAACCCCGAGAAGATCCAGTAACATGTATCCATAGGCAATCAGGGGAGTCTGATACTTTCCTTAGTTGGGGAACAGTAGATCAGGCTCTTCAATCTTTTAGAACATTCAACTTCGACATTTTGTTTAAGTTGCTAAATGAAACGATTTGAGTAGATGATACAACACAATAAAGTTTATTTGCTTTTCCTATGCTATAATATCCCTATCTATTAATTAACCTTTTAAATTATATGTATATAATACTTGGAATTTTAGCTGTTTTAGTCATTTGGGTTATTGCGTCATACAACGGTTTCGTACGGCTTATAAATCGTGCCAAAGAAGCTTGGGCGGATATTGAAGTGCAAATGAAGCGCCGATATGACCTCATTCCGAACCTTATAAATACAGTGAAAGGCTATGCGACGCACGAATCAACTGCATTTGAAAAAGTTACAGCTGCACGAAGTGCTGCAATGGGTGCAAAGACTATGGGCGACCATGCCAAATCTGAAGCCATACTCGGAAGTGCTATCACAGGACTCTTTGGTATAGCTGAGGCATATCCGGATTTGAAAGCCAATGTAAATTTCTTGGAACTTCAACGCGAGCTTTCTGATACTGAAAATAAAATTCAAGCTGCTCGTAGATTCTACAACACGAATGTTCGCGATCTCAACACAGGTATACAGCAATTCCCTGGCAATATCATTTCTAGTGTGTTCTCATTCAAATCAATGGAATTCTTTGATCTTCCAGACAACGATGCTGCTCAGAATCCAGTAGAAGTAAAATTCTAAACGTATATGAAAAGTAATAAACCAATTATTTTTCTTCTTCTCATCGCGATTCTCTTGCTCGCATATATTGCGTTTAAGCCGAAAGCTGTTGTTGCGCCAATTGAGGAGGGAACAAATACACCTGTGAGTGAAGTAAAAGATATTTATACCTATACAAATCATGGATTCAGTATTGAATTACCGAAAGGATTTGTTCCAGCCGAAATAAAGTCGGAGAATAATATATCTACAGACATCAGTTTATCCCAAGGAGTTGTGCAATATGTTACCAATGCCACGTGGTGGGAAAAAAATATATTTAAAAATGCCAACTATGAAAAAGATGAGAAAATTGGAAGTACAACTTTTAAGATGTATAGTTACGCAGGGGATGTTTTCTATTGGTTTAAACAAGGTAATGTTGGCTATGAATTTTCAGCGGATGTAACCAGAAAACAATTAGAAACCTTTAAATTTATCGGCTGGCCACAAGTAGAAGGGAATAAAGAAGACCTTGTATCATTCTCTATAAAACCCGGGCAGGAAGTTTCAGGAAAAGTATCATTTACAGGATCTATAAAGGGTGGGTACTTTTTTGAAGGTAATTTCGGTCTTGGAGTCCTTGATGCAAATAAAAAAGATATGAAAGTGCAGTATGATGTGACAAAACAAGCAACTAGCGATTGGATGACTGCTAGCCCAGTTTCTTTCACAGGAACAATTGATTTTACAAATCTACCTAAAGGCAAAGCGTATATAGCTATAACGGAAGATGACCCTCGTGATGCATTTGAAAGAGGTGATGATAAAATAAAACAGGTGTTTATTCCAATTATTGTAAAATAGTCATGATTGTTTTTACCAAACATGCGCATGAGAAGTTTGGAATTCTAAGGAAGCACAAGTTTATCGTTTCAGAGAAGAAAGTCTTAGCTACCTTAAATAAACCAGATTTTATAGATTATTCCCGATTGCCTCTGCTTATCGCAGAGCGCAAGATTGACAGGACTCATGTATTGAGGGTAGTATATAAAGAGGAGAAAGGTGTTGTAAAAGTAATCACTTTCTACCCTGGGCGCTTAAAGAATTATGGCAAAAAATAACAAAAAAAATAAAATATCTTATGAATCAGAAGCTGATATTCTGACTGTAGAATCTTCAAACAAGCCGATAGATTATGCAAAAGAGATCGGTAATGTTGTCGTGCATTTCACCAAAACAGATGAGCCCGTACTGTTTGAAATTCTCAATGCGAGCAAATTTTTCACAAAAGCCCGCGCTGTTATGAAAAAAGGCGGAGCTTTTGGACTTTTCCCAAACAAGAAGTCAATTTTAGCCTAGATGCGTAAGAGATATAGAAAGAAGTTATCAAGTTGTCCTATATGCAAGCCAAACAAGACTGGCAGATCTTTGCGTTTCAATGCACGAGAATTTTCAAGATTAAAAGATTTTGAAAAAGAAAAATATTTATTAATCAATAGGTCTTTTATTTAATAATATGCAAAATAAATTTTTTAATTCAAAATTAAATACTGCGTTACTAATCATTTTGATTATTCTTATGATTATCGCCCTTCGATGGATGTCACAAGATAAGGCAAAATATCTTGGCACAAATTCTACGCCTGCTCCAGTTACGCAAATTCCAGACGATTCAACAAAAATAAATCCAACTAAACCAACTACTCCAGATGTAGTTAAAGATTTGCCTGGTGAAAAGCGATTCTCTGGAACGATAACGAATCGTGACGATGGATGCTTTTCAGATGGCCTATGTCTCATCGAAGTAGATAAAAACTACTGGGTGCTTTATATCATGGGCTGGACTCAAACCAAGGGCACTATAGAGGGAGAATTGAATATTGGTGCGAAAGTAAGTGTGTATGCTGAAAAATACACTGACGAAAACTCTGAGCATCCCAATACATATTCTATAATCAAGAATGAGAAATATTATATTAAAGTAATAAAAAAAGCTGAAAGTCAGAATAATATTGTTTTACAAAATATTTTCCAAAAAGATAAAAATGTAACAATTTCTGAGTGTTCTGATGTTAATGGCAAGATTTACTTTTTGGTTAATCAAAATGTATATGATGGTTTCGGCTCTGTTTATGATACTAATGGCATTTGGGTAGCTTCTAGCGGAGGCTTTGCAGGTACAACAAAAGGTGTTTACCCAAATATTGATTCAAAAAGTTGTACAGACATATATGCAGTCTCTCCAAATATATTTGGTAAAAAATCTGTTAATAAATATAATCTAAAATAATGGCAACACTGTATACTCAACAATCGAAAAATGTTTCAAAAACCTGGTTTCTAATGACCTTATTTTTTATTCTTCTTATTGGGATAGGGTGGTTTTTTAGCATGTATTATGGGAATCCTTCCATTTTGGTTTTCTTTGTAATTTTTTCAATAGTTCTCAACGTTACATCTTACTGGTATTCTGACAAGATTGTTCTTACTCTTGCCGGTGCTCATGTTGCAGATAGAAAACAGTATTTTGACTTATATACCACTGTAGAAAATCTTTCAATTGCAGCCGGGCTCCCTATGCCGAAAGTATATGTGATTGCTGACAATGCGCCGAATGCGTTTGCAACTGGTCGGGACAAAAAACACGCCGTTGTTGCAATCACAACAGGACTCCTCGCGATCCTTGAGAAGAATGAACTTGAAGGAGTGATCGCTCATGAGCTTTCGCATATCGGCAATCGCGATATGCTCCTCTCTACTGTCGTAGTCGTCCTTGTCGGATTCATCTCCATTCTTGCTGATATGTTTATGCGAAGTCTATGGTTTGGTGGAAGTGGTGATCGCGACAATAAAGGTGCAGGAGCGCTTGTGATCATCGGAATTATTCTCTCAATTCTTGCACCGATTTTCGCGATGCTTATACAGCTCGCAATATCTCGCAAGAGGGAATACCTTGCTGATGCCTCCGGCGCTCTACTTACTCGCTATCCAGAAGGCCTAGCTTCTGCACTAGGCAAGATTAACCAGTATTCACAACCAATGAAGCGCCAAGCAAAATCTATTGCACATCTATATATCTCTGATCCTAAGGGTTCAAGCCTAGGCAAGACGGTTCGCGGACTTTTTGCTACTCATCCGCCTGCAGAAGAGCGCATTGCGATTTTACGTGGGATGAAGTAATCTCACTTATACGGATAAGGTAGCAATTAAAAAATGGAGGGTTCGCATAGCGGTCTAGTGCGCCACCTTGGAAAGGTGGTATGGGGGCAACTCCATCAAGAGTTCAAATCTCTTACCCTCCGCCTTCGTCACGACATAGCTTTAGCGAAGTCGGATTCGCCAAATCTATATCGTGACTACGGCGTGATAAAATCCGCCAATACGAAAGTAAAAACCTTATTTAATGGATAAAAATATACATGTTTGACTTAGCAACAAAATACACGTTCCATCTGGATAAAAACACAGAAAAAAGCATGGAGCTTTATTTATTACTGAGCACCTTTGAGAGATACGTGAATGGAGCAATAATAGAGATGAAAAGACTAGACAAGATTCGAGAGAATATTGCTAAAGAATTTGCTTTGTTGAGAAGTGGCAAATTTGGGAATCGTAGTAGAAATAACTTCAATCTTACATATTTAGCTTGCGATACTCATTTTTTCTTTCTATGTATTGATAAATGCCATAAACTGATTGAGCAACTTGCTATAGAACTTAATGACCCAGATATAAAAAAACTTAAAATAAAATTAGATGCAATCTTTGATATTTCAACCATAAGGAATCATCTTGAACATATCGAACAAAGGTGTATTGGTTATCAAAACCTACCAGACGAACAAAAAAAGATAAAGAAACCCATATACGATTTTGGAAATTTCATTGGAGATAGTTTTTCATTCAATAACAAAAAATTTCCCAGCAACAAGAAAAGTTTAGAAGAACTAAAACAAATTTATAAGGATTTAATTAAAATTTTACACAATAAATATGCCATCAAAGACCCTCAGTTTTTTCAAAATTTAGAAAGGGATAAGAGACTCAAGATAATTCAAAAAACACTAAAAAAGGCATGGCTAGTCTAAATATCGGCATAAAAGAAACACTTAATGTTAATTCAATATCACTAGCAGGAGAGTTTTTCACTTTAGGGCAACTTGCTCTCAGAGGCTTTGATGCAAACATGACACTTGGCCATACAAAAAGTGTTGATATTCTTCTGTCTGCACCAAAGGGAAAATTATCTCGCCTAAGGTACTACAGTATTTGCATTAAAAACAGCCTTGTGCTATTATGCAGGTATTGACGGCTTCGGCCTCCGAGAAAACCCCGAAAGGGGTTTTCGATGTTTAGGAGACAAAAACGAGAAAATAATCTTTAACTTTTCTGAATTTAAGCGTGGGTACTGAACTCACACGGCCCGCCTTCGTCACGACATAGCTTTAGCGAAGTCGGATTCGCCAAATCTATATCGTGACTACGGCGTGATAAAATCCGCTAATATAAATGATATAATATTTATATGTACTATGTTTACAGTTTAAAATGCAAAGATGGTTTTTACATAGGCTGCACAGACAACTTGAAAGATAGGATTTCTAGACACCAAAAAGGAAATGTTCAAGCAACTTCTAATCGTCTTCCTATAGAATTAGAATTCTACTTTGCTTTAAAAGATAAATATAAGGCATTTGAATTTGAAAAATATTTAAAATCCGGTTCCGGCCGAGCGTTTATGAAAAACCATTTTACTTAATATCAACAGACCTGAGTAACTTTTTGTGAAATACTCAAAACCATATCAAGAACAATTTTCTAGAGTGATTCGTCTAAACGAGAATCTACAGAAGTATTCCATTGCAACAAATGAAAATCACAATGAGGCTATTGATGCTTTTACTTCTTTCTTCATCCAGTGTTATCATGTAGCCGACTGTCTAAAAAATAGTGGTTACCATGAAAATAATATTTACGCATTTATTAAAAAATCACCTTATTTATCTTTATGTCACGCACTCGCTAATACACAAAAGCACCAAAAATACCATGATCACAGCAAACAGAAATTGGACGCTAAATTTTGCGACTTTGGAGCTTATGATATGTTTGGTATAACCACACCAATATCTAAACATTTTGATTATTTTGATGGTGGCAAAATAAAATTTTGCATAGCAGCGAGTGATTTTGCACCATTTCCCCTCGATGTATTAGAATTAACGAACAAATGCATAGAGGAATGGCATCTTTTTATTGAAATATATTCAAACTCGAGTGCCTCAATTTGAGTACGTAGAATTTGCTAGAATACCCAATTCTGATACTATACTAATACAATGACTGAAACAGACAATCAAATTGTTATAAAAAATCTCACGAAATCATTTAAAGATCTAGAAGTTCTAAAGGGTATTAACCTCTCTGTAAAACGGGGTACTATGCTCGCACTCCTAGGCCCTAACGGTGCAGGCAAGACAACCATTGTTCGCATCTTGAGTACACTTTTAAAACCAGACGAAGGGGATGTAGAGGTAGGTGGATTCGATGTTGTCCATAATGCAAAAGAAGTCCGAAGCGTTATCGGACTTACTGGACAGTATGCGGCCATTGATGATCTATTAACTGGCCGAGAAAATTTGGTAATGATGGGCAGACTCTATCATTTGAGCAAAGAGGAAAGTAAGGCTCGCGCCGAAGAACTTCTGGTCCAGTTTGATCTAGTTGATGCAGCTGATAGAGCAGCGAAAACGTATTCAGGAGGTATGCGACGAAGGCTAGATCTCGCTGCTAGTATTGTCGCCAAGGTTCCGATCCTTTTTCTAGATGAGCCAACGACAGGCCTTGATCCACGAAGCAGAATCGCTATGTGGGACATCATCGAGCGACTCATAGAAGATGAAGGAGTTACTATATTTCTAACAACTCAATACCTTGAAGAAGCCGATAAGCTTGCTGACCGTATCGCCGTGCTTGATCATGGAAAGATTATTGCCGAAGGCACTGGCGATGAACTCAAAGCGCTTGTCGGATCAGAGCGTATCGAACTTGTTATTGCCAAAGAAAGTAATTTTGAAAAGGCAGTAGAGCTTATGAGTAGAGAAGAAAAAGGACTTCACCATTCAAAAGATGAACGTACCGTAAGTATTTCAACCGACGGTAGTGTCCGCTCAGTCAAAAATGTATTAGACCTTTTGTATAGAGAGGGGATTGAGCTCGATAGTATGTCAGTACATAAGCCTACTATGGATGATGTATTCCTCCATCTCACAGGGCACGAAGTAACTTCATCTGACTCTGATAAAGCCAAGGCATAAGATAATTTATTATATATGAACCAAGAAATAGAAAATATAAATAAGACTTCTAGACACTCATCTTTTTATTGGGCGCTTTCTGATACATGGGTGCTTGTTAGGCGCAGTCTTTCGCATATTTTTAAAAATATGGATCAACTTATCGGCCTTGTAGTTCAGCCGATTATGTTTCTCCTTCTATTTCGATATGTGTTTGGAGGCGCGATAGATACAGATGGAGTGGGATATGTAAATTTCCTTGTGGCTGGAATACTTATTCAGATGGCAGCATTTGGTGCAAATACCACCGCTATCTCTATAGCTACTGATATGAAGCGTGGGATTGTTGATCGCTTCAAGTCCCTTCCAATGGTAAGCTCGGCTGTAATGACAGGGCACGTAGTAGCTGATTTAGTTAGAAACGTACTTTCTTCCATCATACTTATTATCACTGCTTTTTTTGTCGGCTTCCGGCCAGTGGCATCCTTCACTGATTGGCTTACTATGCTTGGTATTGTGCTCCTATTTACATTTGCTATTTCATGGCTATCTGCGATCATGGGACTCTTGGCCAAGAGTGTTGAGGCTGTTCAATGGATGGGCTTTCTGCTTATTTTCCCAATCACATTTGCATCAGCAGCCTTTGTTCCTACAGATACAATGCCAAAAGGACTCCGCCTCTTTGCTGAGAATCAGCCAGTGACACATGTCATCGAGGCTATTCGAGCGCTCATGATAGGAACTTCTCCTGGGGATCATATTTGGATCTCAGTTGTCTGGCTTGTAGGTATAACGGCAGTATGTATCCCAGTTGCAAGCTATCTATTTCGCAGTAAGGTAGTAAAATAAAATCTGTGTTTAAAGATATTTTTCAGAAAATAAAACTTCCTCTGTCTATAATCATCTTTTTTGTCGCGCTCAGTTTTATTTGGAGATTGCTCGGATTGCCACCAGAAGAAGAACTTATGGAAATTGCACAAGGTTATTTTGATGAATTTGGCTTACTCACTATTTTAATCGCTGCTATTATAGAAGGCGCACTTCTTGCTGGGTGGTATGTGCCCGGGGGATTAGTCATATTTTTGGGAGTGATTTTGTCTCATGACATTAAGCAAGCATCTTTGTCAGTGCTTGCGACAATACTGGGATTCCTCATTGCCTATACATTTAACTTTTTTGTAGGTAAATATGGATGGTATAAAATACTCCTAAAACTAGGAGTAAAAAATTCTTTGGAAAAAGCCCAAAAGAATTTTACTAAGCATGGATGGAAAAGCATATATATTTCGTATTGGGAGCCAAATCTTGCGTCGCTCGTGTCTACTGCAGCCGGTATCACTCGCACATCGTTTCATAAATTCTTCTTGCATTCTGTCATTGCTACTGTGCTCTGGGCGATCTTCTGGGGGAGCATGGCCTACGTATTTGGAGAACAGATTATAGAATACTTGGGCTATATCTTCTTTGGAATCATGATAATCTGGATTGTGTATTTGATAGTTAAAAAGAAAAGACAGGGAGATACACTAGAAGTTCGCAAGAACGGTTCTTGCGAGACTTGCGAGAATATAAAGCTCATCTGCTTTGATCTTGATGAAACATTGATTATTCACAGTAGTTGGAAAAAGTTGCATGCCGCTCTAGGGATTTCAGAGGATGATGATAGACTAATGTTCAAAGAATATAAAGAGGGTAGAATTTCATATTCAGAATGGAATAATAAAGTACTCGAGTATTATTTAAAACATAAAGATGCAACACGCGCAGGTATTACATCTATTCTATCAAATTACAAATATCGCGATGGAACTAAAGATATAATCAATTACCTTAAAGAGAAAGGATATGAAGTTGTACTTATCTCAGGATCAATTGATATCCTCGTAAATATAATTTCCAAAGACCTTGGGATTAAGCTAGCAAAAGCTGCTAATACTTTTGTTTTTGATGAAAAAGATAGACTTGTAACAATACATGATAATGGAGAAGACGATGTAGATGCCAAAGTTCGCTATCTAGAGAGTTTTTGTGAAATGCTCCACATTAAACCCGAAGAATGTGCTGCAGTAGGAGATGGTCCAAACGATCTCGGCCTATTTAGGCTTACCAGACATGGTATTACATTTCGGGGAACAAAAGTTGGAAATGAAGCATGGAAAGTCATTGATTCTTTTGAAGACTTAAAAAATATCTTTTAGGTTATATTTAATCAAAAAAATACAAACCCGATTTAAATTTATAAATTGGGTTTGTATGAATAGTTTCAGATCAATTCTCGGTCTCTGTTTGGAAGAATCCAAGATTAGAAAGTATTATGGCTGTGTCAGTATAATTTAGCAACGTATCGTTGATAAGTACCCTTATTTCTTCTTTAGTTTTATGGAAGTAAGGTTTTTTTATTGCTAATTTATAGGAGTCTATCTTAAAGAATGCTAATAGGGCCATTTGGGTTACATATTCATCTTCAAGCTGAGATTGGTCTGCAATTTGTTTCTGATCATTATAATATGGACTTTTCATGACCTTAGTTTTCTTTTACTATATCATACAATTTATCATCGTCAATTAGGCTTAAAATCATATGTTTGTGTTGAATTAAAATTTATCATAGAATACATACATGATTTCCCGGATATATATCACCCCAAATGGAAAAGATAGCCGGGCAGAACTCTATCAAAAATCGTTCAATAGTCTTGATATCTCAGATAAAGTCACCTCTATTTACTTGGCGGATTCGTACCTAGTAGATGCAAAGCTCTCAAAAGGTGAACTCTCTCAAGCATCAGCTGCACTCACGAATTCTAAAATAGAAAAATCCTCAATCAATGTCTTGCCTCCTGTCGGCAACTTTTCGTTTATATGTGAGATCGGGTTCCTGCCAGGTGTCACAGATAATGTCGGTCACACAGCGATAGAAGAAATCTCTGACGTAATCAGACGTAAATTTACTGCTACTGAGGCTGTGTATACTTCACGGCTATTTTTTATTTCAGGTAAGCTAAGCGAACAGGATATAGAAAAAATTGCCTACTCGCTCCACAATCCATTAATTGAAAGATTTGGAATCACAAAGAAAAGTGCGATTAAAAACAACACTTTGCCTCTTGTGGTACCACAGGTAAAACTCCCCAAGAAAATTCCAGTCATAAAAGTCTCGCTTGATGTTTCCGATGAAGAACTTATAAAAATTGGTAAAGAGGGAATACTTGATCCCCGTCCGAACGGGTCATCCGGGCGGGCAGATAATACACGCCGTGGTCCACTTGCACTTGATCTAGAATCAATGAAGATAATCCAAGGATTTTTCAAGAAGCTCAAGCGCTCGCCAACCGATATCGAGCTTGAGTCACTTGCTCAGACCTGGAGTGAACATTGCAAGCATACTATCTTTGCTAATTCGATAGATGATATCAAAGATGGTTTATACAAGACATATATAAAGGGCGCGACAAATAGAATTCGAAAAGACAAAGGCAAGAAGGATTTCTGCATTTCAGTATTTTCCGATAATGCTGGCGGGATAATTTTTGATAAGGATCATATCGTTACCCATAAAGTTGAGACACATAATAGTCCATCGGCACTCGATCCATTCGGAGGTGCGATTACAGGTATTGTCGGCGTTAATCGGGATACGATTGGATTTGGTATGGGAGCCAAACCAGTAGGCAATACATTCGGATTCTGTTTTGGATATCCCCGTCCGAACGCCAGTCCGACGGGGTCATCCGGACGGGCAGATGATAGGAGAGCATTATTTCGCGACAAAGAGCTAACTCAAAAAATGCTTCCGCCGAAACGCATAATTGACGGAGTCATTCGAGGTGTAAATGTAGGAGGGAATTGCTCGGGGATTCCTACCGTCTCAGGATTTGCCAGGTATGATGATCGCTTCCGAGCAAAACCGCTTGTATTCGTGGGTACAGTCGGACTTAGCCCTCGAAAAATAAACGGCAAGCTTGCTCACCAAAAGGAAGCCAAAGCAGGGGATTATATTGTTGTAGTCGGCGGAAAAGTCGGCGCTGACGGAATTCACGGAGCGACATTCTCGTCGGTCGCCATGGATTCTTCAAGTCCTGCTACGGCAGTCCAGATAGGTGACCCGATTACTCAAAAGAAGTTGAGCGATGTGATTGTTAAAGAGGCTCGAAACCTTGGACTCTACCATAGCATTACCGACAATGGGGCCGGAGGTATATCCTGCTCGGTCGCTGAAATGGCAAAGGAATGTGGCGGGGCGATTGTAGATATAGAAAAAGTCCCCCTCAAGTACCCAGGGCTTTCACCGTGGCAGATTTGGATTTCTGAATCACAAGAGCGCATGACTCTCGCAGTACCGAAAGGGAAATGGAAAGAGTTCAATGATCTAATGGAATCACACGGAGTACTAGCTGTACGAATCGGAGAATTTAACAATTCCAAAAATTGCATAGTGAAGCATAAAGGCAAAGTGATTATGAATATGCCGATGGAATTTCTGCATAATGGTTTGCCAAAGCGGTCGCTTCAAACGGAAGCAAAGATTAAGAATCTTTCCAATCCCACATTACCAAAAGAAATAGATAGAACTAAATATCTAGAGGCACTGTTAAAAACAGGCAATATCGGTAGCTTTGCATGGATGTCAGAGCAGTATGATCATGAAGTTCAAGCTGGATCCGTCGTTAAACCGCAATCAGGCAGAGGTCGGCTCAATACCGATGCGCAAGTTATCCGGCCGCTTCTATCATCCGATAAAGGCGTAGTTCTTTCCGCTAGTCTCTATCCTTCTTACTCTGATATTGATACATATCATATGGCTGCTGCATCAATAGATACGGCGATCAGGAACGCCGTTGCGTCAGGAGCATCACTTGAGAATTTGGCTATACTAGATAACTTCTGCTGGTGTTCTTCTTATGATCAGTCACGCTTAGCAGAGCTTGTCGGTGCAGTCCGAGCTTGCTACGACTATGCAGTTGGGTACGGCACGCCTTTTATCTCTGGTAAGGACAGCATGTTTAATGATTTTAAAGGATATGATGAAAAAGGAAATCCTGTAGCAATCTCAATTCCTCCGACACTTCTTATCTCTGCTATTGGAGTCATTCCTGATATTACTAAATCAGTTACTCCAGAGTTTAAAGTTGAAGGTGATCTTGTTTACGTACTAGGGGAGACGAACGACGAGCTCGGTGCATCAGAATATTTCAAGCTTCTTTCAAAGGATGACATTACTAGAATAGGTAGAGATGTTCCTCGTGTTGACTGGAAAAAGAATAAGAAGATATATCAGGCTCTTGAAAAAGCAATAGCAAAAGGACTGGTTGCATCCTCTATCTCTGTGACTTCTGGCGGACTTGCAGTTGCACTTGCAAAAGCATCTCTCGGTGGCATGCTCGGCGCAACCTTATCTCTTAAAAAATTGCCTGGCGCATTTACCTCAAGTGACGCAGCTCTGTTCTCGGAGAGTCAGGGTCGTATTATCGTTTCGGTTACCAAGAAAAACAAATCTTCATTTGAAAAAACAATGAAAGGAATTCCTTATGATATCCTAGGTAGCGTCTCAAAGAGCAAAAAATTCATTATCACTGATAAAAAAGGAAAGAAAATTGTAAGTACAGATATTGAGAAATTAAAAGATACATACCATAGCTTTTCAAATAAAATGAAATAGCGCCAAGCATGATTTTGGTAAATCACATGAAAAACAAAAATACAAAAATAATAATAATGTCAGGCTATGGACTCAACTGCGAAGAAGAAACGAAATTTGCATTTGATAAAGCGGGAGGCTCTGCCAATATTGTCCACATCAATGACTTGATAAAAGAACCTAAGATGCTTTTGAATTACCAGATACTTGTTTTTCCAGGAGGATTCTCCTATGGCGATGATACAGGTTCGGGTAAAGCTTATGCCAATAAATTCAAAAAACATCTAGCCAAGGAACTTGAAGCCTTTGTTTCTCGTGATACTCTTTTAATTGGCATATGTAATGGATTCCAAATCATTACAAATCTGGGACTTCTTCCTGGAGGTCTTATGCACAATAAAAGCGCCCAATATATAGACAGATGGGTTGATTTAGAGATGCCTGCCCGTCCAAAACGAAGTGGAGGCGGGGAAGTAAGTCCATGGCTTACGGATATTAAGAAGATATCCCTTCCGATTGCCCATGGTGAAGGACGCTATGTTATTGAAAGCGAACAGTACAAAGAGATGAAGCGAACAGGGCAAATAGCATTTGTTTATACAAAAGGGGAAATATGCAAATTCCAGAATCTGAAAGCAAATCCGAATGGCGCTATGCATGATATAGCCGGAGTTTTGGGGTATAATGGGCGAGTACTAGGACTCATGCCGCATCCAGAGAGAGGGATGTTCTTTCACCACCGACCAGATTGGCAATTGCAAAAAGAATTATATAAAAGAAAAGGAAAAAATCTTCCCAAAGAAGGTCCTGGGTTTCAAATTTTTAAAAACGCAATTAATTATTTCAAAAAATAAATGGATGATAAATTAAAAGAAAAATGTGCAATATTTGGAGTCTTTGGTGATTCAGAAATTGCGTCACGACAGACGTACTTCGGACTCTTTGCGCTTCAGCATAGAGGCCAAGAATATTCAGGTATCGCATCAACAGCTGGCGATGAGATTTTCTCTTACAAGGGTCAAGGATTAGTGAGTCAAGTATATACCGAAGAAATTCTACAGGAATTGCCAGGCTTTGCCGCTATTGGACATAATCGTTACTCTACATCTCGCGGAGGAGGATCTGAACATGCTCAACCGATAGTTGTAAATAATATTGCGTTTGCCCATAATGGGAATCTTCCAAGCGTGAAAGCTCTTACAGAATTTTTAGAAAGCAAGGGTATACATGCAGATAATATGTCTGACTCTAAACTTATGGCCCAAGCTCTAGGATTCTATATCAAAGAAGGGTTGAGTCTTCCTGATGCAGTAGAGAAAGTATATCCACTTTTTACTGGAGCATTTTCTTGCGTGGCACTATCGAATGACTCGCTCGTAGCTTTTCGTGATCCGTGTGGTATCCGCCCCCTTGTTATGGGCAAACGCAAGGACAAAACTTTTTTTGCATCGGAAACATGCGCTCTTCAAACTGTTGGAGCGGAATTTGTGCGTGAAGTGGATCCGGGCGAAATGATTATTGTTACAAAAGACGGGATAGAAAATAGGATACTAGAAAAACGCGAACCGAAGTTCGATATATTTGAATTTGTCTATTTTGCGCGATCGGATAGCAATATGCTTGGTAAATCTGTCTATGAAGTCCGCAAGAATTTCGGCAAGGTACTTGCCGAAGAGTATCCAAAGGAAGTTGATATTATAATCCCAGTACCGGAAACATCGATCCCATCTGCTATTGGTTACTCGCAAGCAACAGGAATCCCGTTCGAAATGGCCCTTGTAAAAAACAGATATATTCACCGGACATTTATCGAACCGCTCCAAGACGATAGAGACAAGAAAGTAAAAATGAAGCTTCTTCCGCTTACTGAAATTATTCAAGGTAAACGTGTCGGAGTGATAGATGATTCTATTGTTCGAGGAACAACAAGCAGGCAGATCGTAAAGATGCTTTTTGAAGCCGGAGCAACAGAAGTACACTTCCTTGTCGGTTCACCACCGGTTAAGTTCCCTGATTTCTACGGCATTGATACTCCAGAGCAAGTTGATCTGATAGGTTCACAAAAAACTATCAAAGAAATCTGTGAATACTTGGGGGCAACCTCACTTTCATTTCTATCTGTCGACGGCATGGTCAAAGCGACAGGGCTACCAAAGGAGCGATTCTCTCTTTCAGCATTTACAGGGGAGTACCCAATAGATCTTTTTGATCGCGAAAACGAATTTACCCGTGACGTATCGAAAGAGTAAAATGAAAATCATAGTACTTATTTCAAATACTGGTACTGGTACGAATTTACAAGCCATAATCGATGGTGTTGAAAGTAGTAAAATCAGTGCTGAAATTGCTGCTGTCATCTCTGATACATCTGATGCTCTAGGACTCGAGCGTGCACGTAAACACAATTTGAATGTTGAAATTTGTCCAAAAAAGGAAGATTTATTGCCTCTTTTGCAAAAATTAAACCCTGATTATATTTGTTTGGCCGGCTGGAAGCAGATAGTTTTAGATGAAGTAATTCTCACGTATCCTGATAGAATTTTAAACCTCCACCCAGGATTAATTCCAGACACAGTTGATGGAACGGTTAAAAATCCTGATGGGACGGATTCGATCTGGAACAAAGGCATGTTAACAGATAAGGCCATCCAAAATTTTCTAAATCAGAAATCAACTTTTGCCGGATCGTCAATTCATTTCTTGACTTTAAATTTTGATTTCGGACCAGTCCTAGGAAGAACTTTTGATAAGATAGAAAATTCCGACGATGTTGAATCTCTATATTCGAGATTGAAAAAAAAGGAAAATGAGATGTATATAGAAGTTTTAGAAAAATTATCCAATACATAAATCATATGAACAAATTAAGAATTTTAATAATCGGCGGAGGAGGTAGAGAACACGCGACAGGTTGGAAGGTTGCACAATCACCCAAAGCAGGGGAATTATTCTTTGCGCCTGGTAATGCTGGGACACTAAAGCTTGGGACCAATGTAGACATCAAAGCGACTGATATCGAAAAGCTTCTCGAATTTGCTCAAAGAGAAAGAATCGATATGACTCTGGCTCTGCCTGATGATCCACTTGCCCTTGGAATAGTAGATCTATTTCAAGCAAATGGGCTTAAAATATTTGGCCCGACACAGACGGCAGCAAAGCTAGAATCGTCAAAAGCATTTGCAAAGAAGTTTATGGAGCGCAACAACCTACCAACTGCGACATTTAAAACATTTACCGATTTTCATGAGGCTGATCTTTACTTGAAATCTCAGGATCGACCTCAGGTTGTCAAAGCAAGTGGGCTTGCTCTCGGTAAAGGAGTTTTCATTTGCCCTACATATGAGGAAGCACACACTGCAGCAGAAAATATCTTAGTAAAAAAGATATTCGGAGAATCGGGGAGAGAAATAGTCGTAGAGGATTTCCTAACTGGTCCTGAAATATCTATCCATGCATTCTCTGATGGCAAGAATCACTTTCTATTTCCAACCTCTCAAGATCATAAAAGGATTGGTGAAGACGATATGGGTCCTAACACGGGCGGAATGGGAACAGTTGCCCCGCTTCCATTTGTGTCTCACGATATGATGCTTAAAATAGAAAATCTTATTGTGGGACCGACACTTGTCTCGATGACACATGAGGACATGCCTTTTCAAGGTGTATTATATCCAGGCCTTATGCTTACAAAAGATGGTCCGAAAATTCTAGAGTTCAATGCTCGCTTTGGCGATCCAGAAACACAAACATATATGCGGTTGCTTGAGACTGATATCGTCGATATATTCGAGGCGTGCATCGAAGGAAGACTTGCCCAGCTCGAAATAAAATGGAAAGACGGATTTGCTTGTACCATAGTACTTGCATCGGGTGGGTATCCAGGAGATTATGAAAAAGGAAAAACTATTCTAGGGATAGAAGATGCCGAAACAGATCCTCATATTATAGTTTTCAATGCCGGTACTGCCATTAAAGATAATAAACTTGTAACAAATGGCGGCCGAGTACTTGGCGTGAGTGCAGTGGGGAATACCCTTGAAGAAGCTATTCATACCGCCTATGCCGCAGTGAACAAAATCTCATTTGAAGGGATGCAGTATAGGCGCGATATTGGGCAGAAAGCCCTCTCCCTATAGACCACAAAAGAAATTTGACTTGATACTTTCTAAGTTGTAGAGTATCTATGAACTAAAATCATTATGTATGACACAACAAAAGTCGCTTTTGTTCCTGTCAGATAATGATGGGACAGCGTTAGACACATTTAGGCCAGGTCCGACTGGATATGGAGTCAATGAAGCTTATAGTCAAGCCCTTCTAGATATCTTTGGAGAAACTGCAGTAACTATTTTCCAAAAATCAGGCTTGAAAAATAGAGCACCAGGACAAGTCATTGATCTTATTTTTTATAATGGCATAGCAAGATATGAGAAGCTTGCAATCATTAAAAATGCCAAGTCCTTTTTCAACACAGATGAAAGATACCAGCTCAATGAGCTTGTTCCAGAAGGTAAAGGATTCAAATTGGATTGGAATCCAAGCCGTTTAAGGTCTTTGTTTACCGAACTTTTAGTACGAGTTAAACTCTCGTATCTTATGAAAAACATAGGCATGCAAAACCCTGATGGAACGATCTGGCCCGCAATGTTTCCTGGGGTTCGTGAGTTCTTAGAGGCTCTGAAAAATTACGGGGACTTCGGTATCATCTCTTCAGGTCATGAGCTCTTTATCAAAAAAGCTTTTGAAGTGCATAATATGGAATGTCCTGAGATCATGGTGACTGACGACGATGTTAGAAGTATTAGTCTGGAACCAAAAAGTTTGGTTTGCAAACCAAGCCCGTACCTTATCCATCTTGCCCTTCGGCAATGGAGATATGGAGATAGTCCTCCTTCTGAAGTTGTCTATACCGGGGATGATTTGGAAAAAGACGGTCAGATGGCAGCTAATGCAGGAGTACCATTTATCCACTATGACCAGAGTAATGAGAATCATTGGTATGAATTAAAAGAAATGCTTTTAGAGGGGAAATATCCTTTCTAGCAAAATGAAAAAGCGACTGCTTCAACGGTCGCTTTTTATGATAATATTACACTATGACAAACTGGTATGTAGTAACTGGCGCACCCTGCTCAGGTAAGACCACACTCTTAGATAGTCTAAAAGAACGAGGATACAATGTTATTCCTGAAGTTGCACGCACATACATTGATACAAAACTCGCAGGAGGAATCTCTGTAGAAGAATTAAGATCGGATGAACTCAAATTTCAAGAAGATATATTGAAGCAAAAATATAAACTTGAAGAAGCTTTATCTAAAGATATTACTACTTTCTTTGACAGGGGTATTCCTGATTCATATGCATATTTTAAATTATTAGACGTAGAAGACATATCTCTTTTAGAAAAATCTCTTTTAGGAAATTACAAAAAAGTTTTTATTCTTGATCCTTGTCCTTTTGAGGGTGATTATGCAAGAACAGAAAATCCTAAGGACCAACTAAAACTGCATTATCTTATAGTAGATGCATATGAAAAGACTGGGGCAATGATCGTACGTGTACCTATTTTTGCTACTAAAAAAGAACGTGTTGATTTTATTCTTGATAATCTATAAAGTAAAGATATGAAACAGCGAATCGGTATCGTCGGCGGCGGGCAGCTAGGCAGGATGCTTGCACAAGCGGCTCACAAGCTCGGATTCTATGTAACCGTGCTTGATCCTACTCCTAATTCACCAGCAGGACAGATTGCCGATATGCAGATTGTTGGTAGTTTTAAAGATAAAGACAAAATTTTGGGTCTTGCCGAAGTTTCAGATTTTATTACTTTTGAAATAGAGTCCGCTAATGCTGAAGCGCTCGAGGAACTAATTACCCGCGGTGTGTCGGTCAACCCAGAACCAAAAGTTCTAAAAATAATAAAAGATAAATTTGAACAAAAAGTTTTCCTGCACACGCAGGACATACCTGTAGCGGATTTTGCATTAATAGAAAGTGAAAGTGATTGTGAAAAACAAGGCGAGCTTTTTGGCTACCCATTCCTATTGAAGGCTCGATTTGATGCGTACGATGGGAGGGGGAATTATGTTATTAAAAATGCCGATGACATACCCAAAGCATTTGCAAAATTATCTGCAAGTCCACTTTATGCTGAAGCATTCATACCATTCGTCAAAGAACTCGCGGTGGTTAGTGCCAGAGGTATGGATGGCGATGTCGTTTCTTTTCCTGTCGTTGAGACGATACATAAAAATAATATTTGCCATATTGTTCGTTCACCTGCACCAGTACCCCACGACGTCGTTGTGAATGCCAAGAATATCGCCGAGCAAGTACTTACTACCCTTGGCGGAGTAGGGGTATTTGCTGTTGAGATGTTTCTAAAAAGTGACGGGGAAATAATAGTAAATGAAATCGCTCCGCGAGTTCACAATTCCGGGCATCATAGTATAGAAGCATTTAGCATGTCGCAGTTTGAAGCACATATTCGAGCAGTTACTGGCATGCCATTAGTTTCACCTGTTGCCTTATCTCATGCCTCTGTTATGGTCAATATTTTAGGGGAAAGAGAAGGAAATGCTCTCTTGGCAGGAGGATATACGAAGCCAGATGATGCTCTCGCCCACATACATATATATGGTAAACTAGAGACGCGTCCGGAGCGCAAGATGGGGCATATAACAGTGCTCGCAGATACTCTAGAAGAGGCTGAAGAGAAGGCTCTGGAAGTACGAAGAAGTATTGAAATATAGAACCTTCATAAAATAGCTCTTCACGGTAAAAAATTTTATTAATATGAAAAAAATACAAGTTGGAATAATAATGGGTTCGGATTCGGATTTGCCAGTGATGCAGGATGCAGCAGTAGTGCTTGAAGATTTTGGCGTACCGTATGAGATTACAGTAGTATCGGCTCACCGTACTCCAGATGTGCTCGTTACGTATGCAAAGAACGCAAGCGTTCGAGGGATAAAAGTTATTATTGCTGGTGCAGGCGGCGCGGCACATTTGCCAGGTATGACTGCATCGATGACATCTCTTCCAGTTATTGGGGTACCAATAAAAACTAAAACAATGGATGGCTTGGACTCCCTTCTCTCGATCGCTCAAATGCCGCCGGGTGTGCCAGTTGCGACAGTTGCAGTAAATGGCGCCAAGAATGCAGGACTCCTTGCAATACAGATGCTAGGCATGAGTGATAAAAAATTGCAGAATAAGATAACTCTCTATAAAAAGAAAATGAACAAAGAAGTGAAAGGAAAAGCAGAAAATTTGAAGAAGGTTGGATATAAAAAATATTTAATTAAATGATTAAAGAGACAAAAAGAAAAGCACATGCAGAAGATGGAGTAGATATTGATGAAGAAGCTTCATTTAGTAGTTTCTGTGGTTCAATCTGTAAAGCGAGTTACGGCAATTCTCCCTTTGTAGATGTGCATGATCTTTCAGGGGGAAGCTTTCGAGGACCTCGACCTTTTACATTGAAAAATTTACCAGACGGATACATGATTGAAGCTTCGACAGATGGAATTGGTACTAAAGGCATCGTTATTGATGCAGCAAAAACTCATTATGCGGCGGCCTACGATATAATTGCGATGACAGCAAGCGATATAACTCGTTTTGGTGGCGTTCCGCTCATATTTATAAATGTTTTCGATACAAGTTCCGTAGGTAATAAAGGTGATGAAGTACAAAAGGCTTATAAAAGTGCAATTGTAGGGCTAGGTGATATAGCTCAAAAAGAAAAAATTGTTCTGTTGAAAGGAGAGACAGCGCAGATGGGCGTGGCTATCGGATCCGAAATTACCGATTCAAAAACAAAATTAAATTGGTCTGGCATGATGATAGGTGCTTATCATAAAGACAAAATGATAACTGGTGACTCGTTACTTCCAGGGCAAGTTGTTATTGCTCTCAGAGAAAATGGATTCAGATGTAACGGCATCAGTTCAGTTAGGAGTGCTCTTCGGGAAAAGTTTGGAGAAAAATGGTTTGAGAATCCTGAAGCGAAAGATAGTGTACAAAAAGCTGCTACTCCATCAGTGCTATACGATTCATTTGTAAATACACTTCATGGATGGTTTACGAAAGATTTTAAAACAGAAATTCCGATTCATGCGGTAGTGCATCTTTCAGGTGGAGCATTCAAAGAGAAATTGGCAAGAGATATCCTTTTCCCAAGAGGTCTTTCTGCTGAACTTATAGATTTGTGGGAACCCCCAGAGATTATGAGTGACTGTGCACATTGGAGAAAATTAACTGATGAAGAATTTTACGAAGTATGGAATGGGGGACAAGGAATGCTTCTTATTGTTGATGAAAAAGATGCTGATTATTGCGTTAAAAGAGCATCTGAATTTTCTATTGAAGCTAGGATCGCTGGTAAGATAACTAAAGAAGAGATTCCTCAAATTTTAATACACTCGAAGTTGAATGAAGGGACTAAAATAATATATAAGTAACATGAATATCGAAACTATAAAAGAACATATAAGCGATGTAATAAAAGAAACCAACTTCGAGGGGATCGGGGAGAAGAAAGTTGGCAAAGTCAGAGATATTTATATTGAGGGTGAAACTATTACGTTAGTAGCTACAGACAGGCACTCTTCTTTTGACCGCATTATTGCTCATGTTCCATTTAAAGGGGAAGTTCTTAATCAGATCAGCGCATTCTGGTTTGAAAATACAAAAGACATTATAAAAAACCACGTAATAAGTGTTCCTGACCCGAATGTCCTTGTTGCAAAGAAATGCACCCCGCTTCCGATTGAGGCAGTTATGAGAGGGTATATTACAGGTGTGACAGGGACTTCTCTTTGGACACACTACAAGGATGGCAAACGTGACTTTGGAAATTTTATTCTGCCAGAAGGACTAAAGAAGAATCAGAAATTGCCTGAAGCTCTTTTTACTCCGACTACAAAATCCGATGAGCACGATCGGCCAATAACACCAGATGAAATTGTCTCCGAAGGATTGCTTTCAAAAGAAATGACACAAGAAGTTGAACGTGTTGCGAAAGCATTATTTGCTCGCGGACAAGAAATAGCCCTCAAGCACGGACTTATTCTTGTTGATACAAAGTATGAATTTGGATTAGATAGCGAAGGGAAGCTTACCCTTATCGATGAGATTCATACACCTGATTCATCTAGGTATTGGAAAGCTGATAGTTATCTTGAGCGGTTCAATAAAGATGAAGAACCCGAGTATTTTGATAAAGAATTCTTGCGACTATGGTTCAAAGACAACTGCGACCCATACAATGATCCGGTTTTGCCCGAGGCTCCAGCTGATCTTGTCGCCGAGCTCTCAAGGCGATATATTGAGATATATGAAACTATTACTGGAGAGAAATTCGAGCACGACTTCTCCCAGCCCGCAATCGAAAGGATTAAGAAAAACTTAGAATTAACTCTTTAAAAATTAATTTTTTAAATAATATGAAAACTACACTAAAGGATTTAAAGGAAAAAACTCACAAGGCGCTCCAAAAGTACGGATATTCTGAAGAAGAAAGTTCGATTATTAAAGAAGTTCTTCTGTACGCTCAACTTCGGGGAAATAATCAAGGAGTGGTTAAGCTTATCGGCAAAGGTATTCCTAAGCCTAAAGATGTCAAGGAAATGGAATTTGAAAAAGAGAATAAATTATCAGCGCTTATCAACGGCCATAATAATCATGCGATGGTTGTTGTCGCCCAAGCTGCCGATTTGGCAATAAAAAAAGCAAAAGAGCATGGCATAGGACTTATCGGAATCAATCACTTAAACACATCTTCGGGAGCCATTGGATACTATGCGAAGAAGATTGCGAATGCGAATCTTATAGGTATTGTATGCGCCGGCGCCTCAGAAACAGTTGCGACTGAAGGGTCATATGAAGCGATTTTCGGGACGAATCCGCTTGCAATAGGAATACCGACAGAAGATACGCCGCTTGTTCTTGATATGGCTACTGCTGCGATGGCGTATTTTGGTGTTATTGAGGCACATACTGCCGGTAAGAATCTTCCGCAGGATATTGCATATGACAAAGAAGGGAATATAACAATCGATCCAGCGAAAGTTCTCGATAAAGGTGCTCTGCGAACCTTTGACAAAGGTCATAAAGGATCAGGACTTTCAATGATGGTGCAAATTCTTGCAGGTCCGCTGGTAGGGGCGTCGTTCACTGGAATAGGAGATGTTGCGAATAACTGGGGCGGGCACCTCATTATTGCCATTGACCCGGAACTTCTTGGAGGGCTTACGTCAGTACAAAATGGCGTTTCAGAGATGATACAAAAAGTTAAAAATACTAAAAAACTTCCGGGGGTTGAGGAAATTTTTGTTCCCGGAGAGAGAGGGGATCGGTTGGTAAGAAAAATAATTGATTCTGGCGAAGTAGAAATTGAAGATAATCTTTACTCTGAGCTTAAAAAAATCAGCGAGTAGAAGAATACTTTTCCACTAAGAGAACAACATCAGCTGCGCATCCCCATGAGAGAGTAAACCCTGCACCTCCATGGCCGTAATTATGAATCACTACTTTTTCACCGAAATATTCAGGTTCTAGTCTGATTGATTCTCTTGCTGGTCGAAGTCCTACCGATTCACTTACTATTTCTATTTCACCAAGTTTAGGTTGTAGTAATAATGCTTTTCGAAGAATTTCTTCTGTATCTTTGGAATCTATATTTAAGTTCCAATCGTTCACTTGTGCCGTACCTCCCAGCATAACATCATTTAGACGCGGAACAATGAGTGAAAGATTGTTATGAGCTGTATCATCAACAATAATTTCATCAATCTCGGTTTTTTTGATTTTTATCATCTGGCCTCGGACAGGGAATACTTTCATATCATTAAAAAGATTTCGTGATCCTAATCCTGTGCAGTTGATAACTACATTATTTTCTTCAAAAGCTTCATTGATGTCATTGACTTCTTTTTGAATTATTGTTCCACCTAGGTTGTTAAAAATATCAGCAAGATATTTCATGTAGATACTCGTATCAATGACGATGGTATTTATTGAATAGGCATCAATATATCCTTCTGGAAGTTGGTCATTTCCTAATCTATCGATTGCATCAGGGAAAGCCTCTCTCCACCATGGTTCTGGCTGCTTGCTATCAAAGATTTCGGAAAATCTTCTCCGAATGCAGCCACCTTTTGAATCGGGCAGTATCTCATCTAGAAGATACTTGAAAGTAATTTTTGCCCATGGAATAGCTTTTTCTCTAGGAGAACAAAGATAGGGATACCATATCGCTGCCGCTGTATCCGATGTCGTATTAGGAGAAAGTTCCCTTGCCCATATTTTTACACTGTATCCTTTTTTAAGTAACAATATGCCAGTTGATAGGCCAGATACACCAGCTCCAAGAATAAGTATTTCTTTCTTTTTAACCATATAGTGCATTATATCATTTTGATTAGATTTATAAATAAATATACGGGATACAGATTAATGCATCCCGTAAGTTTTAAATTTTGCTTAACTAAGTCAAGTGATCATTTTTTACAAAATATACTGAACTACTTGACCTCATCCTTTCTTTTGTTCCTATATTCCTTTTGTCAGGTGGAAAGTCTCTGAACTTAAAAGATCCTGGATGTCCTTTTACATTTAACAGTAAACATTTGTCATACCCAAAATGCGAGGATCCTACATCATACCCACCTCTTTTTTTAAAGAAATAAATTACCTTGTCGTAGAACTCTTTAGCTACTTGTGGCTCTGCATGATTGTTCGACAAATGCGCAAAACCTGACAGCATTAGATTTTTTGTACCCCATTCTTGTGCTATTTTCATAATAGCATTACATAGGGAATCAAACTGCCCTTCTCCATCACCTTTTTCGACTTGGAAAAATACAGTCAAACATTCTTTCATGTAGCTTTCTCTATTTTTTAAGTGTTCTTGTGATTCCAGAGGAATATTTTGAGATCCTCCTTCTACGTAAGAATGGAAGACATTTGTGTGGAAAAATTGAGCTCTCATTTTTACTGAATTTAAAGGTTAAGAAAATTATTAATTTTTTAAAAGAACTAAAACACCAGCCTCTAGAGGGCTGGTGTTTGTTTTGTAAGAGAATTTTTAACAACGCAAATATCAACCTTCTAGATGTAGAAAGTTGAAAAAGAAAGCGACTGTCGCGGTGGAGTACTTCTTTTGTTGTTTGCCGTTAACCATACTCTCTTTCTAACACACGCCTTTTAATAGCACAAGCAGAAGTGTGTATAACTTATAAGGCTTTAAAATATTACCTTGCTAAATAATGCTTAATTCTCTATAATCCCCATATGATACAAGGAGCTATTAATCCTCTAGACGGGCGATACTTTGAGAAAACCCGTGCTCTATCGCCATATTTCTCGGAAGAAGCTCTTATGAAGTACCGAGTGATGATGGAGTGCGAATATCTTATAAGTCTATCGCTTTTACCTAAAGTCGGACCTAGAAAATTTTCATCCAATGAAATAAAAAATATTCGTGCTCTATATGAGAAGTTCAACGGCGCATCATACCAGAAGATCAAGAAGCATGAGAGAGTTACAAATCATGATGTTAAAGCAGTCGAATACTTCATTAAAGACAGTCTCAAAAATACGAATCTAAAGAATATGCTCGAATGGGTTCACTTTGGACTAACATCAGAAGATACGAACAATATTGCGTATGCGCTAATGATTTCTGATTCACTCGATCATGTACTTGTGCCATCGATATCAGAAATTGTTAAAGAATTATATAATCTTGCAAAGAAGTATAGAGATCTGCCAATGCTTGCCCGAACTCACGGACAGAGTGCGTCGCCTACGACATTCGGCAAAGAGATGAATGTATTTGTCACAAGGCTCAAGAAAAGACTCACAGGACTAGCGAGTATTAAAATCCAAGCGAAGTTAAACGGCGCGACAGGGAACTACAATGCATTTGTCGCTGCATATCCGAGCGTGAATTGGCCAGCATTTAGCAAAAAGTTTATCGAGAGCTTTAATAAAGGTCGTACTCAAAAGCTTGAAGCAAATCTCATTACAACCCAGATTGAATGTCATGATTCGTACGTCGAAGTGTTCGATTCCCTAAAATTAATTAATACGATACTCCTTGATTTTAATCAGGATATGTGGAGATATATTTCTGACGGATGGATTACGCAAAAGCCAAAGAAAGGCGAAGTCGGCTCTTCCACGATGCCACACAAAGTAAACCCGATAGATTTTGAGAATAGTGAAGGGAATTTGGGTCTTGCTAATGCGCTTTTTGAATTCTTTGCTCGGAAACTGCCTGTCTCTCGTTTACAAAGAGACCTTTCTGATTCGACAGTGGAACGTGCATTCGGGACAGCATTTGGTCACTCACTTTTGGCTTATGTCTCACTAGAAAAGGGTTTCGGTAAGATAAGTGTCAATTATGATAAGATACAGAAAGACTTACTAGCACATCCAGAAGTTATTGCGGAAGCTATACAGACAGTCCTTCGCCGTGAAGGATATCCAATACCGTATGAAGCATTAAAAGAACTGACGCGCGGTAAAGAAATCACGATGGATAACTTCGCGAAGTTTATAGAAAGTCTTAAAGTTTCCGACAAGCTCAAGAAAGAATTGAATAAGTTTACGCCACTTTCATATACCGGCATATCTTCTAAATTGGCAACAATATAAATAATCATGATCAAGCAAAAGAAAAAAATTGTAATACTGGGTGGTGGTTTTGGAGGGCTTTATACATACAAAGGTCTCTATAAATATTTTCGTCACGATGAAATTGATGTGACTATTGTAAACCGCAATAACTACTTTCTATTTACTCCACTTCTTCATGAAGTAGCGACTGGGGGGGTTGCGCACCATCAAGTCGTCGAGTCGATCCGTCAGATTATTTATAAGACAAATGATAAACTGCATGTTGCCGAACTTCTTTCTGTTGATTGTGAGCATAAAATTGTAAAAACAAGTATTGATGAATTGCCTTATGATGTACTTGTTGTTGCGCTTGGAGCCACCACTAATTTTTTTAATGCACCCGGAGCACAAGAATACAGTATGGTCTTGAAAGACTTACATGATGCTATCGGACTCCGTACGGCACTTATAGAATCATTTGAGAAAGCCTCTGAGATGACTGATCAATCTGCTCGTCGCAAAGAACTCTCTTATGCTGTCATTGGTGGTGGTCCGACAGGTGTAGAGCTTGTGACTGAAATTGCTGATTTTATTAATGATACATTTTTAAAATATTATCATGGGCTTATTAAATGCGAGGATATTTCTCTTTATCTAATCAATCGAGATACTGAGATCCTAGCGCCTTTTCATAAATCATTGCGCAAGAGCGCTCTTAAAATAATTAAAGAGAGTGGAGTAAAAGTAATGCTTAGTACAGGAGTCAAAGAGGTCCGCGCGGATGCCGTGATACTTCATGACGATTCTATTTTACCAGTGAATCATGTTATTTGGACAGCAGGTGTGAAGCCGAATGCACCAGTGTTTACTCACCCAGTACCCCTCGATAACTGGGGAAGAATTATTATTGATAATACTCTTCAAATACCGGGATGCCCAGATGTTTTTATTCTTGGTGATATAGCGAGTCTCACAGGTGTTGATGGCAAGCCCCTTCCCATGCTTGCACAAGTTGCAGTCAATCAAGGCATGCATACAGGAGCAAATATCAAGCGAATGCTTGATGGCAAATCTCTTTTGCCATTCTCATATCAATCCAAAGGAAGCCTTGTATCTCTTGGCCAATGGCGTGCGGTAGCAGACATTTACGGAATTCGTTTTTCTGGTCCTTTAGCTTGGTTTATCTGGCGCACAGTGTATCTTTTTAAATTCCTTTCAAGATCAAAAAGAATAAAAATTGTTGTAGATTGGACGGTGAATATTTTCTATCCTCGTGATATCACCAAAGCATAATATGTTTACCCGATCAAATCATTCGGGCGGGCACCAGGGAAGCGCATGGGAGAAGGAATACCGCAATCCGAAACTTGTCACGAAGCGAGATGGCCCAAATGCTGATACGCTTCGGTTCTTGAAGTTTCTGAAAAAAGATCAAAAATATAAAGTTGAAGGTAGAACAGTTCTTGATCTAGGTTCAGGTACGGGCCGCAATGCGAATTACTTAGCGGAAAAAAGGAATAAGGTTATTGGAATTGAAATTTCTAAAACAGCGACTAACCTTGCAGAATCGCGCGCAAAAGAATTAGGTGTGAATGTTGATTACCGATTAGGAGATATTGGTATGCCATACGATATTCTAGAATCATCGATCGATATTATCCTTGATGTTACATCTTCAAATTCTCTTGATGAGCAGGGAAGGAATATCTATCTTTCCGAAGTTAATCGTGTCTTAAAAGATGGAGGATATTTTTTTGTTCGTGCTTTGGCCAAAGATGGCAACAAAAATGTAAAGAACTTACTAAAGAATAGCCCAGGGAAAGAATACGATACATATGTCATACGAGAGATTGGCCTGACTGAGCGAGTTTTCTCAAGAGATGATTTTGTTAAGATGTATGGTAAATATTTCAAAATACTGCATCTTGAAAAGAAGACGAGCTATGCAACTTTCAACAATCGAATTTACAAGCGTGATTACTGGCTAGCATATTTACAAGAATAAGGACATGTAGACAAAGAAGAGTAAGAAATTGTATAATATGAGTATTATAAATTTATATATATTTTATATATGGAAATAAATTATCTAGCGGTTTTGGTGTGTGGAGTAGTGGCGATGGTGGTTGGATTCTTGTGGTACGGGCCGTTGTTTGGGAAAGCATATATGCGCGTCATGGGCGCAGATATGATGACACCTGAGCAGAAAGCGGCGATGAGGAAAGGAATGGGAGCGATGTATTTCGTGCAGTTCATCCTCTCTCTTATCACGGCAGGAGTACTTTCAGTTCATATCGCTAATTGGTCCGATGCGTCGGCTACGGCTATCGGCATCGCGGTCTGTACGTGGTTTGGCTTTATCATGACGACAGAAGCAGGTTCAGCGCTCTGGAGCGGCAAGCCTAAAAAGATGGCATGGCAAATGTTCTGGATTTCAACTGGAGGACATCTTGTAACGTTTATCATCTTTGGAATTATCCTCGGCATGTGGCGCTAAGAAATCTTTTAAATGGCCCAAGTAAAAACTAAAGATGAAATAATGAAAATCAAAAAGGCATGCCGAGTGACGGATGCCATTTTTGATGTACTTTTGAAACAAAATCTAAAGAACATGACTGAGCTTGAGCTTCGTGATTTTATTCTGGCGGAAATTAAAAAAAGAGAACTCCGACCGAGCTTCAAGCCGATTGTAACTTCAGGCAAACATGCCGGCAATGAGATTCATCCGTTTAATCCGCTCAAGAAGAAACTTTCTGGATTTGTAATTATTGATTTTGGAGTTGTATATCAGAAATATATGTCTGATATGACTCGGACTATTTATATCGGTAAACCTACTAAGAAAGAAAAATCTATCTATACTCAACTTCTACGATCGTATGAATTGAGTATAAAATATGCAAAAGCTGGAATACGCTGTGCGAATGTAGACGCTCTTGCTCGTAAAACTCTGGGTAAATTATCAAAATATTTTATTCATACGCTTGGACATGGAGTAGGGACCAAGATACATGAATCTCCTCGCATTTACTTTAAGAAAACTCGACCGAAATTCAAAGAGAATATGGTCATCACGATTGAGCCAGGATTATATATGAAAAACAAGCTCGGGATGCGTATCGAGGATACGTGCCTTATCACAAAGAAAGGCTGTATCGCTCTCACTAAGTCACCAAAACATCTAATAATAATTTAGTAAGGTAGTAGTCATCTACGCCATGGCGTAGATGCAAGAAATATTTTTTAATAAGAATAGTGTTAAAATAGGCAACATGACTAACATCGGCGTATTTGATTCAGGACTTGGCGGGCTTTGGATATTAAAGTATCTAGAGCAGGAACTGCCTGGATACAACTTTATATACTATGCCGATCAAGCGCATTTGCCGTATGGTAGTAAGACACCAGATGAGATTACAAAATTCTCGTCGGATATTGTCGACTTCCTACTTGCGAAAGATTGCAAACTTATTGTTATTGCCTGCAATACAGCAACATCTGCTTCAATAGCAAAACTCAGAGAAAAATATGAAGTTCCTTTTGTTGGTATGGAGCCGGCAGTAAAACCTGCATCGGAATTATCAAAAACCGGCCACATCGGAGTTCTTGCGACGAAAGTGACAACTGAAGGTAAGAAATTGCAAGATGCAATAGAAAAGTATGCGAGCGATGTGGAAGTACATACATGTATAGGGTACGGTCTAGTAGAACTTGTCGAAGAAGGGAAAGGGGATAGTGATGAAGCGGAAATGCTCTTGCGAGAATATTTGACTGCACTCATGGAAAAAAATATTGATCAGCTTGTACTTGGATGTACGCACTACGCGTTCCTTATAAACCGCATTAAAAAGATTGTCGGCGACAAGGTAAACATTATTGACCCTGCGCCGGCGGTTGTACGACGAGTGAAACAACTAGTTGAAGAAAATAATATACTCCCGAGCAACGAAACTCAGCCACCTGAACTTTTTAGTTCAGGTGGACACGTTGAAGAAATAAAAAACTTCTTCAACATTATTAAATAAAAAAATAAACAGATAACAAAAATATGCTAAAAATTATCTCGTAACGGGAAGCATACATTATTGGGCCTTTTAAATTAATTTTTTTATAAGGATAAAATGGCCAGTAGTCTGATCCGTCTAACGCATCTAATAGTAAATGTCCTCCCCACCCAAGAATAAGCGGGATAACCGAATTTTTAAAAATAATATACAAGACTGCTGAGATGAAAATAAAAATCAATAAATTGTGCAGGTATCCTCGTTGATTCCCGTAAGGATCTGATTGGTCAGTAATAGTTTTCCAAAACAATTTTGGCTTTAAGATTACTCTACTCTTGATATATGACTGTAAATGATCGATATCTACTAATACTGATGAGGCGATTGCAAGCGAATAATTACCTGTTACTTTTCCCACAATCAATCCTGCAATTATATGAGTAGACAGAGTCATAACTTTATTTCTCCCCAATTTGCTGACGCCACATGGCGGTGTAAAGGCCTTTTTGGTCGATGAGGTTTTGATGCGAACCAGATTCTATAATTAGGCCCTTTTCAAGAACGTAGATACGATCGGCATGCATGATAGTCGAGAGGCGGTGGGCGATAAGGACAGTTATATGTTCTTTTGCTTCGGCGATGGATTGGATTGTTTTTGAGATTTCTTGTTCAGTTAGAGAGTCGAGGGATGATGTCGCTTCATCGAATACTAATAGATTCGGCTTGCGAAGAAGGGCGCGGGCGATAGAGAGGCGCTGTTTCTCACCACCGGAAACTTTGACACCTCCCTCACCGATGAGAGTGTCAAGGCCTTTATCAGCGCGTTCAAGCAAGGATTGGCAAGCGGCCTTTTCGAGGGCATCTAGGCACATAGCATCGGTAGCATTAGGATTCACGAAGAGTAGATTCTCGCGAATAGTACCAGCAAAGAGCTGAGTATCTTGAGTGACAAACCCTATCTGAGTTCGTACAGTGTCGATGTCTATTTTGGTATGCGGAATTTTGTTATAAGAAATAATTCCGCGAAGTGGCTGGTAGAGGCCGACAAGGAGCTTTACAAGCGTCGTCTTGCCGGAGCCGGACGGACCGACGAAGGCGATAGTTTCTCCGCGATGTACTTCAAACGATACGCCAGCGAGAGCCTCAGTGCTCGCTTGCTTGTGTTTGAATACTATATCCTCGAATGCCAGAGATTCAATAGTTGCGACAGTTTCGGCATTTTTCGGCTTCTCTTCTGTCGGCGTTTCTAGGATTTTTTTGTAGTTGGAAAGCGAAGCTTGGGATTCACGATACGTGTTGATAACTGCGCCCAATTCTTGGAGCGGTGCAAATAGGAAGAATGAATAAATCCAAAGCGAGAAGAATTCTCCGAAGGTTATCTTTTGAGTGAATATCAAGTAGAGCATGATGAAGAGTATTGCAGTGCGAATGAAATTCACAATTGTGCCTTGGACAAATGAAAGACTCCTGATGTATTTTACTTTCTTGAGTTCAAGAGCGAGGATCTTTTCTGTTGACTGATTAAGGCGGTTGATTTCCTGATCTGAAAGACCCAAGCTTTTCACAAGCTCGATATTGCGAAGCGACTCTGTGGTGGCGCCGGCGAGTGATGCTGTCTCAGCGAAGATCTTCTCTTGTACTTTTTTGATCTTTTTACTCAATATCAAACTCACTCCACCGATCAGTGGGATAGTCAGTATGTATAGTGGTGCGATAGGCCAGTAGAGCTTGGCGGCGTATATCATCACAAACACAAAGCTAACAATAGATATGAATACTATATTAATTAGAGAGCTGACAAGTGTCTGTGTGTCAGTGCGAGCTTTTTGGATTTTTCCCAATGTTTCTCCACTACGCTCATCTTCAAATTGCTGATAGGGGAGCTCGAGTGAATGTTTGATACCATCGGCATACATTTCTGCTCCGATGCGTTGGGTTATGGTGTTCACATAGAAGTCCTGGAAATTCTTGGCGACGCGCGATACAAACGCTACTCCAACAGCAGCACCGAGGAGTAGACTCACTCCTTTTATAAATTGAGAGAGTGTATATTGGTCGAATTTCGTAGCGTATCCATCAATGACATAGCGGAAGATTAGTGGATCGAGTAATGAGAAAACTTGGTTAATAGTCGCAAGGCCCAAAGACAGAAGGAGTAGCTTCCAGTACTTCCTAAGGTATGAATATAGTATTTGCATTTCTAGAGTATACAGGATTTTAGGGATTTTTTCATTTTATTCCCTACTCTAGTATAATGAGATGTATGAGTACTCTAGTTTTTGCCGAAGCCTACAAAAAGCTCAATACTGCTCAGCGTGATGCTGTGGATAGTATCGATGGCCCGGTCATGGTCGTAGCAGGTCCGGGTACCGGCAAGACGCAGATCTTGGCGCTCCGGATCGGTAACATCCTAGAAAAGACTGACACCCACGCCGATGGAATATTGTGTCTGACGTTTACCAATTCAGGCGTTCGCGCTATGCGCGAACGCCTTATGAGCTACATCGGCTCCGATGCTTCCAAAGTCAAAATCTCTACGTTTCACAGCTTTGCTCTTGATTTGATAGAGAGGCATTATCCGATTCTTGATTTTGAGAAAGATCCCGAACTCATCGATGACACGAGGGCCATCACTATAGCTGATGAAATCTTGGAAACAAATGATTGGGAGCATCTGCGACCGCGCGGGAATAGCACTCAATATTTTTATGATATTAAATCTTTAATCGCGCTTCTATCCCGCGAGCGAATAACACCCGAAGAATTCTTAAAAGAGATCGAACATGATATAAAAATGCATGCTAATGATTCGGCCAACATATCTTCGCGTGGCGAATCAAAAGGAAGTCTAAAAAAAGAAATTACAAAAAAAATCGAATCTTTGGAACGGACGCGGGAAGTGGTGCGCTTCTATGAACTCTATGTGCAATATAAAAAAGAGCATTCACTTATCGACTACGACGATGCACTCAGACTGCTTGTAGAGCTTGTGACTGTATCGGAAGATGTAGCAAGTGAACTGCGGGAGAATTTCCTCTATGTCTTGGTGGATGAGCATCAAGATTCAAGCGGAATTCAAAACCAATTCCTTGAAGCGATCTGGAAGGAAATCGATAAGCCGAATATTTTTGTCGTCGGAGATGATCGCCAGCTTATCTATGGATTCGGAGGGGCATCGCTCTCGTATTTTGAGAATTTCAAGACCGCGTTCGGCAAAGCCAAGCTCATTACATTAGTTGAAAATTATCGCTCCTCGCAGGATATCCTAAATGTAGCCGATGCGCTCCTTTCAAGCTCCCTTACAAAAGAAAAGCTCAAAAGCAATACGAAACATACTCATCCAATCGTGCTCCACACACTTTCGTATCCTCGCGATGAGATCTTGCGCGCGGGCATCGATATCAAAAAGTATATAAAAGAAGGTGTTGATCCTAATGAGTGCGCGATACTTGTACCCAAGAATGCGCAAGTTCGAAATGCAGTGACGATACTCCGTGATATGGGCATCCCGGTTGCGGCGGGAACAGCGACTGATTTATTTCTATCCAGTGATGCGCTCGCATTCATAAATGTGCTTCGTATATTGAAAGATCCATTTGACCAGGCATCGATCGCTCTTCATATACTTTCTCGCTATTGTGGCATATCACCGCTCCAAGCCCACGCGTTCCTTCAGAAAACGAAAGCTCGCGAGCTTTCCATCGAGACTTTGATCACAACCAGTGTCTCTGACAACCTTTTCTCTCTAAATGATCCTATCACTGTGGCTGGTAAACAGCTTTCGGAGTGGCTTTCTTTTTCCTCAGCGCATAGCGTGTATGAGACGATCCAATACATTGGCGAGGAACTTCTTTTGAAAAATTCCAAAGAGCATGATGAACTGACAACTCGCGCTGAAGTAATCCGAACATTCCTTCACCTGTCTCTATCCCTCTCAACCCGCAGTAAAGAAGCTATTACACTGACCAATTTCCTCGACTATCTTGATCGATTGAAAGAATACGGCGAACATATCCCGCTTGCAGTGTTTGGCAAGAACGAAGGAGTAAAAGTCATGACACTCCATGGTTCAAAGGGCTTGGAATTCGATTTTGTCTGGATTGCCCATGTTGATGAGAAGTCGCTCTTCTCCGGCAAGCGCAGCACCTTTACGCTTCCAGAGAAAATAGAGCATATAGTGGAAGTAAAAGACGATGAAGTGGTAAAGAGGCAAGTATATGTAGCGATTACACGCGCCAAGCGCTACTGCAATGTGTCATATGCTCTAGAGAATTATAACGGCGCACCGCAAGAACTTACCCATATTTTCGCTGATATTCCCGATGGATTGATCGAGAAAAAATCGGAGGGTGAGGGGGAGGCAACAATTCTCGCTGATGATCCGACTGAGCATGTGAAGAAGCAGGCGAGGGTCGAAGCGCGTGTTGGGGCAGAGGAACTTGCCGCAATCGTAAAAGATGAATACGAAAAGACGAAAGTATCGGTCACGCTTCTCAATAACTTTTTTGAATGTCCTTGGAAGTGGTACTTCCGCAATCTATTAAAACTTCCGGAGATAAAATCTGCAAGCCAAGTATTCGGGTCAGTTATTCATGAATGTGTTGAAAAGCTTTTGGGAGACGAAAGTAAAAGCAGTGAAAAGGATTTGAAGCAAATGATAAGCGCAAGTTTGCTCAGGAATAACATCATTGATCCGAATGAAACACGAAGGATGATGAATGAAGCATTCGCAATCTTGTCGCGATTCGTAAAAACACGCTTGTCTGGATTTTCAAAAAATCGCACCAGCGAGCAACCCTTCTCCTATAAAGATTCTCAATTTCCTAATCTTGTCCTCTATGGCAAGATCGATCTTGTAGCGCGATATCCCGATGACGAAATCCACGTCACTGATTTTAAAACCGGATCTGCGAAAACAAAAAGCATGATTGAAAAAGAAACCGAAGAGGGAAGACCGAGCGACTATCTTCGCCAGCTTATTATGTACACATATCTCATACAAGGAGCAGAAAAGCCTGCCCGACCTGACGGCCGTTTGGGCGGGAAACATTCAATCATCAAATCATATTTAGAATTCATCGAAGCAGATCCTTCTGAAAAAGACGCAATTTATTCTACGGCTATAACAACTGAACAGATTGACTTACTAAAGCGCGATATTTCCGACTATGACACACTTCTAAAAAACGGCGAGTGGATTAGGCGTCCATGTAATTACAATTCATACGGTAAGAATACTGAATGCGAATACTGTGAAAAAGCAAAAATATATAAAAGCAATTAATTATGAAAATAGTTGTAACAAGCGGTTATTTTAATCCAATACATCCAGGACATATTGAACTTTTTCGTAAAGCAAAAAATAAAGGGAATCAATTGTGGGTTATTGTAAAAAATGATAGACAAGCAAAACTTAAAAGAGGTATATCCTCGTTTCAGAATCAGAAGTATCGGGAAGATTTAGTGTCAGCAATAAAATATGTTGATAAAGTCCTTTCTTCTATAGATACTGATTTGAGCGTTAACAAAACTTTACAAAAAGCAATTACGAGTAATCGTAACTATAAATTTATCTTGGCTAAAGGTGGTGATGCAAAAGATAAGGATGTCTTGGAGGAAAGTTTTTGTAAATTGAATAAGATACAAATAATTAAAAATCTAGGTAAGAAAAAATATTCGAGCAGTGATTATATATAAGCGGCTTTTGAAAAAAGGCACAAAAATGCTATATTCTGTATATGCATAAAGGGTCATTACATCCGCTGACTATCCTCCAAGAAGAGGCGTATTCACTGTTCTCAAAGCTTGGATTTGAGATCGCTTCTGGTCCCGAACTTGAAACTACTTGGTACAACTTCGATGCCTTAAATGTGCCGAAAGATCATCCTGCTCGAGATATGCAGGATACATTTTATATTAAGCGAATAGCGAATAGAGAAAAGGGAACAGAGGAAGAAATGGTACTGCGCACTCACGCAACCAACGTCACTGCTCGAACACTCGAGAGAGCTGCAAAAGAAAATATTAAAGAAATCGCTTCGATATCGATCGGTAAAGTTTTTCGCAATGAAGCGACTGACATAACACATGAGATGCAATTCTTTCAGATCGATGGATGTGCGATCGGCCCGAATATAAATCTGGCAAATATGAAAGCGGTGCTCATAGAATTCTACAAAAAAGCACTCGGCCCTGATGTTGAAATAGAATTTCGTCCGAGCTTCTTCCCATTTACGGAGCCGTCAGTGGAAGTGCATGCCAAATTCAACGGCAAATGGCTTGAGATGATGGGCGGGGGAATGATTCATCCGAATGTGCTCAAAAATGCAGGACTTGATCCGGAAAAAGTCCAAGGCTTCGCCTTCGGTGGCGGACTTGATCGCATCGCCATGATCCGCTGGAATATTCCCGATGTCCGATTATTTTATCAAGGCGATCTGCGGCTCAATCAATTCTAGTTTATGAAAATTTCTTACAATTGGCTTAAATGGTATGTTCCTGAAATTCCAGAACCGAATCGGCTGGCAGATCTTTTTACGTATCATATATGTGAAGTTGAATCGGTCGAAAAACTTCTGGATGGCGATCATGTTTTTGATTTAGGAATCTTGCCGAATCGTGCACACGATTTGCTTTCGCATCATGGTGTTGCTCGTGAACTCGCGGGACTGCTTGGTATAAAATTCAATGACCCAACTCCTATGTATAAAGTTCCTGCCTCAACGCCGACGAGTTTGAAAGTTGAAATTAATTCAGAAAGTTGTCGCAGATATTCTGCGCGAATTGTCCGCAATGTAAAAATTGGTCCGTCACCTGAGTGGGTAGTTAAACACCTTGAATCGATAGGACAGAGAAGCATAAACAATATCGTCGATGCGACGAATATCGTGATGTATGACTCTGGCCAGCCAGCTCATGCATATGATTTAAAGCAGATAGCAGATAGCGGGAAGGGAATAGCGAAAATACAAATAAAAAATGCAAAAGAAGGAGAAGATCTAAAGGTAGTAGGCAGAGAAGGTATTACTGCCAAACTTAAAAGTACCGATATGATTATTGCTGATGGCTCGAAAACCTTGGCACTGGCAGGTGTAAAAGGCGGATTTGATTCGGGAATAAGTGACACGACGATCGATATCGTTCTAGAAGTTGCGAATTTTGATCCGATTGCTGTTCGCAAGACTGCGCGCAGGCTCGGACTTCTTTCTGATTCTGCTAAACGATTTGAAAATGATCTATCTCCCGAACATACAGAATTTGGAATGATCGAACTATCAGGACTTATTATGGAGATCATGCCAGATGCAGTATTTGAAGATATTGTCGATGTTTATCCAAAAAAACAAGAAGAGAGAAAATTAGAATTCAAAAGTTCCTATATAAATAATCTTCTAGGGATAGAAATTCCTGCAAATGAGATGGAGGATATCTTAAAAAGATATAATTTTGAATACAAAAAAGAAGAAGACAATTATTCTCTTATTACTCCTCCTCTTCGCCTCGATCTATTGGAAAGGCAAGATATGGCTGAGGAAATCGGCCGGGTGTATGGGTACGATAAAGTAAAGCCGAAACTGTCTAAGATTAATTTTACCCCACAGGATCATCCTGTGTATGGGAAAATTTCAGAAGCTCGCAGGGCGTTGGTTGACACAGGTTACCGAGAGGTGATGACGTATGTATTTACAGAAAAAGGGGAAGTGGAAGTCGAAGCTTCAGCAAGCGACAAGAATTTTTTACGAACTAATTTATCTGATGGATTGAAAAAATCTTACGAGCTCAACAAATTAAACGCACCCCTTCTCGGACTTGATGAAATAAAAATTTTTGAGATCGGGACAGTGTTTAGTAAAGATAGTGAAGAAATGCGCGTCGCATGGGTAAATAAAAAAGAGATTAAAGAAGTGTCTTTGGATTCTTTTGCAGAGGAGAAATTGTTCTCTGAAGAGACTAGGGAGCGCGACGGCGCGAGCTCGAGGAATTTTTCAGTAGAAAAATATCCGCACTTTTCAGGGGATAATTTTCCGGAGCAAGTGTTTAAAATATGGAGCCCGTATCCTTTCATAGTGCGTGATATTGCCGTGTGGTTACCCGAAGAAACAAAACCTGAAACTCTTTCTGAAATCTATAAAGAATTTGGTACCGAACTCTTGCAAGGGGAGCCGAAACTCGTCGATACATTCACAAAAGAAGGTAGGACTTCATACGCGTTTCGACTAATTTTTCAGTCGTATGATCGGACTTTGACCGATGAAGAAGTAAACTCCATAATGTCAAAAACTACCGAAAAAATCTCATCTTTAGGCTACGAGGTCCGATAAACTTTATTTTCAGGCTAGATTCTCCTAGGTTATCCACAATTGAAGATAAAAAACTATACTTAAGGGTCTTTTGAGTTTATCTATTTTTTAGGTATGGCATGATACAATATATATGTGTCTTATGCCCAAATACAATAATCAAAAATTTTTATTTTTTATAAAGGGTATTTTCGGAAAATTCAAACCAAGGCTTTCTGTTCATTACCTTGTCTATACAATCTTGTTGATGGGAGTAGTTTTTTCTGTCGTCCATATTGTTACTGCGACTACTCCAAACCCAGGACACCCGTGGCTAGAGATTGGTGACGGCGTTTTCCAAGTAACAAACAACCAAACTGTTGCAAGAATTTATACGTTCCCAGATGCGAACGCAACGATTCTCACTACCAATGCACTTGTCACAGTTGCGCAAGGAGGTATAGGGGTTGGTACACTTGCTTCGAATGGAGTTCTCTATGGCAACGGCACCGGAGCAGTCCAAGCGCTCGCAGTGAATGCTGGAGCAGTCCAGTGTCTAACTCAAGCAAGCTCTGCAGCGCCAGCCTGGCAAGCATGCGGCGGCGCACTCTCAGATACCGACTATGGAGATATCGTCGTCAGTGGTTCTGGTACTGTAATGACAATTGATACAGATGTCATTGATTTCGCAGATATAGCTGACTCTCTTTCTCTTGATGCAGCA
>JANOFO010000003.1:0-143080 GCA_031413715.1 Minisyncoccota bacterium | reverse complement strand
CGCGTGCTATCGCAAACCTCGTTCCTAAACCAACCGCTGAAAGAATAGTTCCTGACATGTTCGACAAGCGCGTCGCGAAAGCAGTCGCCAAAGTCGTTCGTTAGTTCTATAATCGGCACATTCCGCTCGTAGCTCAATGGTTAGAGCACAGAGCTTATACCTCTGGGGTCCTTGGTTCGAATCCAAGAGGGTGGACATTAAAAAGAACCTGATGATTATCAGGTTCTTTTTAATGTCCAAGCCGCAGGTGCGACGACATGTTATATACTTGCCTTAATTTGATCAATGCTCATTTGATCGGCGATTTTATCAAGATCACTAACCATTGTTACGAGGTCATTCATTTCGTTTTCAACAAATTGCATGTCTTCAGTCAAATCTTTCTCTATGCCTGACAACTCTTGCGACATTTCTTCTGTAGCACTCGCTATTTCTTGGTGATCTTCCTCCGCAAGATGGTCTTTAGTACTCGCTTCAATATCCATTTGGATAAGTTCTTTAATCTGCTCTTTCGTCTCAAAGTCCAACTCCTTTTCACTTAGCAGTGAGAGAATCTTCTGCTTATTCTCATCACTTAGGCTACTTGCTTTTATTTTCTCAATAAATTCTTGTTTGTTCATATAATTTTATGTGTATAGATTATGCTACTGTTTCGATACTTTGTAAAAGACCCATTCTCTCGATAAGTGAATTGATTTGAAGTTGAAGTACCTGAACTTGTTCAGGATTAACATGCCCATTTCTTGCCATCTTATTCATCGATGATTGAACCCGTCTCATTCGTATATCATTCATCTTTTCTCGGTATCTCTTTTTTACTTCTGCAAAACGAATCTTTGCGGACATAATTGCATTTTCACCATACGTCTTTACTTGGTTGTATCGATCTTTTACTCCGTCTCTTGCTTTAACAAATCCTTCAACTGTTTTTTCTTTAGCCAAAAAAGCAAAGTCTTTCGCGAGCTCGACTTTATCTTCGGCAAATTTCTTTAGTTGTCCAGCTTTTTCTTTGGTGAAATTAGCAGCTCTGTCATAGTTTGATTCTACAAATCCCGCAAATTGTTCAGCTTTATCGCCGACATATTCTGCAGCTTGTGTGCCTTTTTCAACCACGTATTCTTTGGCTTGTGCAACATTTTTGCCTATATATTCTCCTGCTTGCTCTGCTTTCTCGCCTGTCCACTTGTCAGCTTCTGCTACTTTACCTTCTACATAATTATATCCCTTTTTAGCGAGTACATCAGCAGATAGCACTGCCGCAGCCGCTTCACCGCCGAATGATTTAGTTCGTGACCAAAAGCGCGAAAGCTTTGCTCCGGCATTACTTGTCGCTCGCACGGCCTTTTCTTTCATCCTGCTAAAGAAATTAGTGATTGAAGCTATGCGTTCACGACCAGTCTTGAATGGATCTTTTGCTTCTGTAGCTTCAGCAACCTCATTAGTAGTTGCTGGTGGTTGTTCTATCACCCCTTCTTCTTTTTTTACCAACATTTCTTCTTTTTTCATAAAATTAGCTTCTTTATTTATAAGTTCATACGACTAGTTGAATTATACTACAGACTTTTTTAAAGTAAAGTTGCTGCTAACGCAGCTATTGACATTTCTATAAATATTATGGTATAATAGTGTTCGTATAACTATTATTTTTCAAATTTCTGATTGACTATCTTCTCTAGAGGTTATATAATTAAAGCGTTATTTTTACTATTCATATACATAAAACATGAGCCATAAAAACTTGGATTTACATACCTTTATCGACAAACTCGTCAGTGAAAAAAGAGAGTTTGAAGGCTTGGAACCTGAAATCATAAATCAGATAAAAAGCGATCTTCTCGGCCGGGTTGAAGATAGGATAAACGCAGTCATTATAAACAATATTCCTGAAGATCAGATATCTGAATTTGAGAAATTAACTGAAGAAGGAACCGATGAACAAATCCATGCTTTCTGTGAAGCCACTATTCCAGACTTAGCGGAGCAGATAGCAACTGAACTTATTGTTTTTAGACAAATGTACCTAGGATAATAATATGTCACCAGAATCTACAAAAGAACTAAGCGAGACTGAAAAAGCAGAGATACGAGAAAAAGCTCTTGAGGCGGTAAAAAAGAAGATCGTCGTCGTCGACGCCAGCCACTTGGCTGAAATGGAAGCCCGTGATGCGGCGGATGCGTATATGACTGAAGATAAAACTGAAGGAGGTAAAAAAGCCACCATCTGGAAAAAGCTTTTTTGGAAAAGACTTTGGAGGCATACTTTCTTTGACGAATATTATCGTCAGAAAAAGCTCAATGAGATCCGCAATGAGATCATAAACTCAGACAATATCTACACTGCAGTTGATAAAGATAAAGCGGCGCATGATAGCGCTATGGAAGCCATAACGACACGCTTCACGTCCGAGTACGACGAGGCTGTTAATTCGAATGCAGGAGAGGGACGAGATGCACTTTTGGCAAATGATCGTAAATCACTGGAGACAAAGGCAGAGATAAAAAAATTGATCTCTGACTACGCACAGGGTGATATACCTGATGAAGCAACCTTTAAAGCTGAAAAAAATAGAATCTTTGGAGAAGTAAATCATGAATTAATAAAGGGTGCGAGCACATATGCTGATAATTTGCTTGAAATTGCAAAGAATGCAAAGCTTGCTATCGAGCATGGCGCGAAACTCGAAGAGCTCGACTTGGATCTCAATATCATTATTGGTAAGGCAAAAAGTAGTATCAAAACCGAAGCCAGAAATAACTGGGTAGATGAGGCAGTTTCACGTGCGAAAAAGACAAAAATTGGAAGAATTATAAATCCAGCGACACTCTCAACAGCCCTTGGACTCGTGTATTCTATAGGTGCCATTGCAGGAAAAGGATTACTTAGAAACAAAGCATCTCATATTGCAACATTCGGTGCGACTGCTGCTGTCTCCGGAGCACTTTCAGGGATCAATGAATCACAACGGCTCGCTCAAGAGCGTAGACAACATGGCCGTGAAATGGCCAAAGGTGCTGTGATTGAGGGAAATAGCCCTGAGCGTGAGCGAATGGAAAAATATGCGTATCAGACAGAATCTGCAACTGTACTCATAAATAATTTGCGAAATTCTCTCTTTACAAGAGATGCTCAAGGTAAAGAGATACCGAAAGAAATAACCCAAGCAGAACTTGATACTGTTATTGGCTATATTAGAGATATTGAAGCTCGTAACGCTTTGGCAGATAAAAAGAAAATTGATCTTATCTCATATTCTAATCCTCAGGCGGTAGAAAAAGAGCGTACGGAGCTCACTATCCTCTTAGCTCGCGCAAAAGTAGAAATGCGTAGACAAATGGAAGAAGGTTCACTAAAAGGATCGTTAACTGGCGATACGTTCGATACTTTTTTAGCAAAACAAGTTGAGACTACAGAGAAAGCATTTCTAGGCGGTGAAGCCGGAATAGATACACGTGATAGGTTGTTTAGAAACATGAAGCTTAAACGCTCAGGCTGGAAAGCTATCAAGACTGCGCTAATGGGAGCGGGTATTGGCGCAGCCGCCCAAGAATTAGTCGCAGGAGTCGACGGACTTTGGGGTGGAAATAGACAAAGTGTAATCGAAGGTCTACTCCATCATGGTGATACCACGAACCATGTGGAGACACCACTTGGCCATCTTACGCGTAGCTTGCTCGGGCATCCTTCCAATCATATATCAATGGAAAATGTACATGAGCAAATTCTAGGAGATGCTCACATTAAACTTCCAGAAGGAGTAAATATTATTCCTAATCCTGAGGATGGTACATACAATATAGTGAACGGTGATCATGTTGTAGCTGATCATATCAAGCTCGAAACTGATGTTTCTGGTGGCCTTGATCCAGCCTCGATTGATAGACTCGGTGAAGCCGGGATTATTAATACTACCGCCCCCGCGATGATTGACGGTGGAGCGACCGTTACCGTAAGTCCTGATGATTATGTAAATTCTCATCTCGATCATACGACACATGTTGCTCGCGATGGCTGGTATGATAACGATACTCCAAAACCCATTTTTGATAAAAATGAATTGAAGTTGTGGTGGGGAGGGGGAGGGAATACGGGAATTGATGCCAATGGTAATTTTGTGTTCAATGTTTCTCACATGACATCGGGTGGATCATTCCACGATGGTCTCTCGGTAGATGCTCAAGAAAAAATAAAACACGGTGGATTGAAAATTTTCCTTTCATTAACTAGAGGTACTCAAACTCATCCATTTCCAGTTGATATTGATATATATGGGAATGCTACTATTCCTCCAGATAGCGAAATAGGCCGATTGTTCTTCAGTACTGATGCAAATGGTCACGCAGTTTTCCATGGAAAATATGCTGAGGTCTCTGAGACTTTTGGAAATGATGCAAGTGGTCGCCTACATGTTAAAGAGCTAGCAACATACGTAGGCCCTGATCATGGCGAGATAACTATCCCAGGACCAAAAAGTATCATTATAAATGAATTACAAATTCCGCTTGATCATAAAGTTGATCCTCCATATTTTATTCCAATTGTTCCACGAAGACCGCTGGAGTCGATAGGATATAGAAAAAAATTACTTCCAGAACCTCTTTCCTTCAATAATCAAATGGAATACTACTTAAATTATAATGGTGGAGCTACTTCAGAAGAAAAGCTAGCTCTATTCGAAAAACTAAGATCAAAAACATTAAAAGAAAATCCGAATGCAAAATTAGATCACTATAAAGAGATTGCTGATTATTTAGAGAAACAAGACAAAGCCTATCTAGAAAGAGTAAAAAGGCTTTCACAAACATGTGAAAAAATGGAAAAAGAATGCAAAGTCTCTGTTTGTATTCCCGTAGCTGGTCACCAAGAGGGTAATCAAATCTATGAATCTCTTAAAAATTATACTTACCAAACTGCTAAACCAGAAGAGTATGAGATAGTTTTATATGTTAATCATCCTGAAAAAGATAGAGATGGCAACATACTAAACGCAGATGAAACACTTGCTGAAATTGAAAAATTCAAAACGAATCATCCTACTATCAATATCAGGATCATGTATGAGATTTTACCAAATGAGGAAGCAAAAATAGGTAGAATCAGAAAGATATTATCTGACGCTACGTTGATTCGTCAGAATGAAAGAGGTAAAGATGCCCCTGATCTAATAATGATAAGTAACGATGCAGATAATAAAGGAATTGATCCTAAGTATATTCAAACATTTATTAATAAATTTGAAGATAATCCAACTGTCGATGCTCTTTTAGGGCAGCTCGATTGGGATCCAGAATCCTATCAAAAATACCCGGCTATTCATATAGGTACTAGACTTTTCCAATACTTAAGTGTAATTGGTCGTCATAAAACTAATAGTATGGTTTCAAGTGGAGCAAACTCTGCTTTCAGGTCAAGTATGTTTGCCGGTATTGGAGGTTACATAGATAACTTAGAAGGTGGAGAGGATATTTCAATTGGTCAGGCTATAATAAAAGCCCGAGGAGATAATAAAAAAGCTCTAGGGTTTGCTGGTGTAAATACTCGTCTTTTTACTTCATCACGTCGTTCTATTGATGCATTAAAATCTGGTCTAGCCCCTGTTGAACAATGGAATAAAGGCTTTAGTGCTTTTGACGATGAAGTCAGGAAGTTGACTATGGAACAAGGAGATGCCATTGATTATAACGACAGAGAGACTCAAATTAAATTGAAAAAATCTCTAGAATACATAATAAATAGAACCTTGGACTCTTGGGAGTCAGGTGAGAAACTCGGGAAAGACAATGCCTATTATAGTAAGGCCTTAGGGTGGTTGGGTATAAAATATACTCTCGATTATAAGGGCGATGTATTGATAACTAGTATGACTTCGCTTATTAAAGGATTAAAAGGATATCAAATTGAAGGTAAACTCATGCGTGATGCGCGCTCAGGCAAACCTGAAGCTATTGAAAAGCTCAATAGAATTAGAGGGAAAGATACTGGAAATAAATCTCAGAAATCGATCGATACGAACAATCAAAATAAACTTAATTTTAATGTAAATAGGCGAGCTCAAAATATCAATGAACTCTTAAATTCACAGAATAAAGAAAATATAGATGGGTATATTATCGCAAAAGATTTTGTTCTTTCTGATGCGGCAACAGGCAAAGTATCATTAGCGTATAGGCCTGGTGACAATAAAATTTTAGTAGCTAAAGAAGTCAGTACTTCATATCTTAATGATTGGAAGAAATCACGTTTCTGGGGTAACGAAACACCTGAATCGTTCTTAGCAAGTAAAGGATTCAAAAATCCAGGAGTTCTGTTACCTCTCAAAACATTTGAACAAAACGGCAAAACGTATAGGTTCTATGAAGCAGGAGATACTGATCTTCTACAGTACCTAGGTTCTAATAAATTATCTGCAGATGAATCGGTTTCATCTATGTTGCGTATTTCTGAAATAGTTGATTCATTAAATGATGCAGGGGTAATAAATGTTGATATATCTCCAGGCAATATTATCTTAACAAAAAATAGCCTAAGATTGACTGATCTTGATGGTGCTGCAATTAACCCAGATTCAAATGGAATTTCAAGACAAGAATTTCCAAACGGCAATAGATTCGCTATGGCTCCTGAATTATTTAAAGATACTCCAAGTTTTGATAAAACAGTAGATGTATACGCTGCCTCAGCTAATCTTTATAGATATATTACAGGTAAATGGCCGTATAACATTGAAGAGAAAACAAAAGGCCTATCTCCGTCAGAAAAATTCGCCGAATATGAAAAATTACATGAACAAGGAGTAATTAGATTCCCTCGCATTGTACCAACAGAAATAAAGAATGTTATCAAAAAGGGTATGAGTCCAGACCCGAAAGATCGATACCCTTCGATGAAAGAGTTTATATCTGAATTAAGAAAAGCGAATGATAAAGTAAAACAAAAAGCAAACAAACCAAAAACATTAAACCCAAATCGACAGAAAACAAATAAAAATTCTAGACTAACACGAGAATTTATGGGACGACTTTCTAAGGAACCTCGACTTATGAAACTATATCGGAAATGGCATGATGGATATTTTGCAATGAAGGACTATAAAAATTTAGATGATGATAGTCCAACTAAAGTGACTATTGATGGTGCATACGAAGAGTACAAAAAAATAGCTGGAAATGAGGATAAAGACAAAGAAACATTTTTGAAAGATTCGATTTCCGCTATAGAAGCTGAATTTGCTAAACAGATGCAAGGCATAAAAGATAGTGAAAGGAAAACCTCTGTTGTTAAAAAAATTCCTAAAAGAAGAGTAGCATCAAAAAGGATTACTCAAGCTGCGTAATTTCCTTTATTCAAGTTGAATTAATATAAAAAAATGCCTCACTCGTTTCTATGAATAGAACGTGTGAGGCATTGCGGTGTTATTCACCGTTGCTACTTTTACTTTGTAGCTGTAACTTTGATTTTTTTACCAGTTTTTATTTTTTTATCAATTTTAATAACTGGTACCGTTTTCTTAGTTATTTTTACTTCCGGCTTTTGCTGCTGCTGTCTCCTGTCTGCAGATTTCTTATAATCATCGATACTCTCTTTTTTAATTCTTCGGAGTTCTAATGAATAAAAGAAGGCATTCATTGCTGCTTTTTTCTCATCCTTGTCTATTACAGGGACTACTTTGCATTGCATTTTGGCAGCAGCAATCATGTCTTTTAAACCTACCCAGCTTTTACGGGTCATCAGTGAGCCGAAATTAATTTCGTCACTTGATGTACGGTACAGAAATGATTTCTTTTTAGGGTTTTGAGATAAAAAGAAGTAGCAAGCCTCTTCTTTCTCCTTCCCGAACCATGCCCGGTACAGAGCATTGCCAGCACTGGTTAATATTTTCTCTGCATTGATTAAGCTGCAGTCAAGCTGCTGGCTCAGGTCTTCAGTAAGGTACCTGATCAGGGCTTTAACCCTGTTGTATAGGTGTCTGTTGACTTTGTCCGTCTCCTCACCTTTTGCATCAAAAAAATCTTTTTCAGGCCGAAGCTTACCTTCTAATTCTGTTGCTGAGGGTAGCCAGTACCCACGGTTCGTTACTTCAACTGTGAAATTACTGGATGCTTTAACTCTTGCGATAAGAGAGCCGCCTGGCTTTTTTTTGAACGTTAACTGTGCCATTTTCTGGGTTTTAATTTTTTAAAGAATTTGTTTATTAGCTAATTATCAGGTCTAGCTAGCAACCTCAGTTATATTGTATCACAAATATCAATGCTTGTCAATCTAATAAAGCTTGTAAATTAAGCCTTATTCAAAGTGTAAATTTAAGTCTTTCTTTTTAAGAGTTTGGTCAAGGAGAGGAAATCTAGAAAGATTCTGGTCTTTTTCTATTAGTTTAATAGCTTCAGTTCGCGCAGCTTCTACCATTTTTATATTCTTGATTGCTTCCATGCCGAGGTCGGTTATACCCCATTGCTTGTCGCCAGAAAGCAAACCTGCACCGCGGAGTGTAAGATCAAGTTCTGCCAGTTCAAATCCATTCGATGCTTTGACGAGAGCTTTTAAGCGATCAATCGTTTTGTCAGTCTTGGCATCGGCAAATAAATAGCAATATGATTGATGAGTACTACGGATAACACGTCCACGGAGCTGATGGAGCTGAGCAAGCCCAAAGCGCTCGGCACCCTCTATGATGATCGAAGTTGCGTTGGGAACATTGACACCGACTTCGATGACAGATGTTGAAACAAGGATATCTATCTCGTGATCCTTGAATTCCTGCATGATGTCTTCCTTTTTCTGTTTCGCCATCTTCGAATGCATAACTCCGATGCGATAGTTCGGGAAAACTTCCTTCGCCAAAAGTTTAGCTTCGGCAAGGACTGATTTGGCGATAACCGCTTGCTCTTTATCGGGATCGGGCTCGTTAATACGCGGACAAATGACATACGCTTGTCGACCTTGTTCCAATTCTTTGCGAATATCTTCATATGCATCTCTACGCTTGTCTGGACTTACAATTTTTGTAATGACTTCTTTTCTTCCAGCTGGCATCTGGTCAATGATAGATAAATCAAGATCTCCATAGATAGTGAGTGCAAGTGTGCGGGGGATTGGAGTTGCAGTCATAGAGAGATAGTGTGGTGCATGACCTTCTCCGCCCGGATGACCCGTTCGGACGGGTTTTTTCGCAAGCTTCATTCGCTGGTTGGTTCCGAAGCGATGTTGTTCATCAATAATAACTAAGCCCAAGTCTTGGAATTCTACGCTTTTCGATATAAGTGCATGTGTACCAATGACAATCGGTATCTCGCCATTCTTGACCCACTTCAAAAGCTGATTGCGCGATATCGGAGTCCAAGTTTTTACTTGTGAACCGTTTTCCCAGTGGGCGCTTTTACTTGGGAATTTACGACAGCCAGAGCCGGTCACCAACCCTATTGAAATACCAGTATGATCAAAATACTCTATAAAGCTCTCATAAAGCTGGGTAGCCAGAACTTCCGTCGGTGCCATGTACGCTACCTGCAAATTGCCGAAATTCTGCCCCGCAGGTCTGTTTTTAATAACTGCATAGGCGATCGTCGCAGCAACGAATGTCTTACCGCTTCCTACATCACCCTCTATTAATCGAGACATTGGTTTGTCACGCTTCAAATCATCTAAAATAGTTCTTATGGTATTACTTTGAGCTTTAGTTGGCATGAAAGGGAAGCGTGAGATGAAATCCTCGATGTCTTCCTCTGGAATGATAAGTTTATATGAGAATAATTCTTCGTATGCTTTTCGCTCTTGCTGGCGAGCAAGCTGAATGAAAAAAACTTCTTCAAAGGCAAAGCGCTTGCGGGCGATCTCGGCATGCTCCTTTTTTTGCGGCATATGGATCCAGACGAGCGCGGTGTGCAGTGCCGGAAGTTTGTATTCTTTTACGATTTCCTTTGGCAGATAATCGACAGTGTTTTTAACGAAATCTTGTTTCAATATCTTTTGGATTGTGTGGTAGATCCACTTTGAAGTAACTCCTTTTGATTCAGGGTATATGGGGTAACCAAATTGCTTTTGTTGCCCTTCACCGTTTGGTTTCTCGAAAAGTGTATCGTGCAAATCAATAGGTAACACATCTTCCGGTTTTATTTCTGGATTGGTCAGTGTCAGTCCATACGTCTTGTTCTCGGAAATTTTACCTGTGACTCGGACCGTTGAACTTTCCTTAAGCATCTTGGCCAAGTATGGTTGATGAAACCAGATGATATTTATTGTACCTGTCAGGTCTGTGAGCACTGCTTGGCCCATAGGAATTTTACTCTTAAACCCTTTCTTAGTTTTTAGTTTTGAAATGGTGCCAAGTATCGTGACCGTCTCACCATTGGAGAGAGTATTGATATGGCGGACTTCCGATATATCGGTATAGCGAGTAGGAAAATAGTATAGTAAATCGTGAATTGTATGGATCCCAAGGCGGTCCAGTGCTTTCTTTTGAAGCGGATCAATCCGGAAACTATTTTCAATTTTATCGTGGAGATTCATAACGAGGGGCCTTGGCATTGTAAGGAACCTTTTCTTTGCCGTAAAGAACAACACCGCCGATAGCGATAAGGATAAGGAGTAAGATTATGGCGCGTGTATGCTCCGCTTTCTTCACGGCTTTATTTCAAGATCTTATTGATATGGTCTACGAGCTCATCGAGCGTAAAATTGGATTTGACCATGAAGTCTGCCGCACCCAGGCTTTCAGCTCTTTTGATATCTTTCTCCTCGGATAAGTTCGAAAATACGATGACAGGAATATGTTTGAGATTTTCTGTCTCTTTTATTTTACGTAAAATTTCAAAACCATCAAACTTCGGTAGTATCAGGTCAAGAAGAACGAGGTCAATTCCTGGTTCATGGATTTTCTCCATTCCTTCCTCGCCGGTCGATGCCACAACCACTTCATAATTGTCCTTCTTTAATTTGCCTGCCTCCAAACCTTGCAAGAACGCGTCATCTTCTACTATGAGTACCTTTTTCATGTGCATAATTATATCACAGGCTCTAATTTATAGGTAATGTAACATAAAAGGTCGTTCCTGAATCGGGAGCACTTTCGAACCAGATTTTCCCTTTATGACGCAGAATTATGTTCTTTGTGGTATACAATCCTAAGCCTGAGCCGATATTATCCTTCTCGATTGCATTTCTAGTGCGGAAGAATTTATTAAAAATCTTGTCTTGGTCTTCCTGCTTGATTCCGATACCGGTGTCGTGAATTGATATGTCGATTGTATTTGTTTCCGCCTTGTATTTGAGTGATACGAAAACTTTGTCGTTCTGATCGCTATATTTTATGGAGTTCTCGATCAGGTTTTGCATGACCACTCGAATCATTTCACTATCACAGCGAACAAGGGGAATATCGGTAGTGGGTTTTATGAATATAAGCTCGATATTTTTCTTGTGAGTCTCGCCATAGAATTCAAACAATGTCTCTTCAAGCAGTCCTATGATATTTACCTGTTTAAAGTTAAATGGAATACTCGCATCATCAGAATGATTGAGCGTCAGCAGATCGTTGACGAGCACTATCATGCGTTCATTGCTTTCTAGTGCTTTCTCGATAAATCCTTCCTGCTCTTGGGTAATCTTGCCGAGGTCTTTATCTGCAAACATCCTAAGAATCCATTTGAGCGCCGAGAGTGAAGTGCGGAGCTGATGGGCAGAAATAGAAATCAAATCCGATCTGACCGCGTTTACCTTTTTTAGTTCCTCATTCTCAACTTTTAATTTCTCAAGGTCATCCATAAGAATAGTATATCAGATTTTCCTAAATTATTTTTGTTGTGTGGCCATGTTAGTTCAGTACCCACGCTCTCGACCCTTGTAAGGGTATTTTATCACTTTTCTTGAGTAGTTATTGAGGTATGTGAGTCACAGTAGATAAATTACATTGCAATGGTTTCCCCGATACGAAGCATGTTTATTTCTCCTTGATATCCGATCTCATTTGCATGCTGAATCATACGAGGGAATAATGTGTGTGGAACTTCATCTGCCATTCTCATTGTTCCCCAATGCATCCCAATAATTTTTTGAGCTTGTATTTCTTTGGCAATATTAACAGCTTGTTCTGGGTTCGTATGCACAACTGGCGCGCGAGATTGATAGGGAAGTTCGAAGGCGCCCACTCCAATAAGGGCAATATCAAATGGACCGTATGGAGCTATATCTCTTGTTATGAATGGACCATAGCCAGTATCTCCGCCAAAATATATTTTCTTTATCTTTCCCTCTTGATCTGTAAAAGAAATAATAAATCCAGACCACAATGTGCTATTAGTGAAATCAGAATAATGAACTGCGGGTACAGCGGTAATCGTTATCGTATTACCTACTTTGTATATTTCAAACCAATCAAGCTCAATAGATTCTTTGAATTTATGCTTAAGTATCTTTTTGCCTATGCCAAGTGAAACAATAGGTTGGATATCTTCTTTTTTTAAGAGACTTGCCAAAGAGGGATGATGTACATGATCAGCATGCTCATGGGAAAGGAGTAGTATGTTTACCCCAGTTAATTCCATTGCTTGAAGTGGGCTCGGTAACCTTTTTAAACTTTTTAGTAATGGTGTTGCAGGGGTACCAAATAAAATCGGGTCAGTTAATATTTGTACATCTCCAATTTTTAAGAGAAATGAAGCATGACCAAGCCAAGTTATAGATGGAACATTATGATATTTTTCTTTTAAAGAAAGGGCTTCTTTCTTAGAAACCACATGTGTCTCTGGCAAGTCTATTCCCAATTTGTAAGAATTTTTAAATATTCGAGTGAGGATCCATCGAACCGATGCAAAATGGAATCCTTTAGTCTGAAAACATTTCTCAGGATTTTTGAATCTACGTTTGTGTCGAGGTTTTTCGCTCATATATTGTATTTTAGCTTAAAATCGTGATATAGATTTGGCGAATCCGACTTCGCTAAAGCTACGTCGTGATGAATGTGGGCATTGTGGGTTCAGTACCGAATTCACGAGGTCCTATAAGACTGGTTCGGGAGATTTTTGAGAGCTAAACTGGGACATATGGGTCGGATACTGATAATATCGATTCGAGGTATTCTTTGAACTCTTTGGAAGAAACTGCTTGGTATTTTTCATAGAGATTCTTAATTTTTTCATCAGAAAAAGCAGACATAATATTATTTGATATATTTAAATTCGGCAGTTCTTTTTTTAGAAGAAGATAGAGGGTAATCTTAGGCAATAAATATTTTGACTTCTCCATACCCCTGAAGTGGATATTGCGTTCAGCGGCCATCCGAGGATCAAACTTATACGGCATACTTGAAAATTCTCGATTTACATCATTTCCTGATTTTTTCATCTCGTGATACAGCCGAGTGTGAAAACCTCCCATCGAGAAAAGTATCTTCAAATCTTCTTTTTTCTGGAACTCAGGATTTTGCTTCAATATTTTGACCAGAGCTTCTGGAAGATTTTCCAAAATATAATCTTCGCGAGCCTTTTGCATGTCAGATTCAAATTTTGATACATTACCGACCCTCCGTAACATTTCTTCATAAGGCAAGGACTTGTCTATGAGATTATTATAAGTGCCGTTACCTGAAAACAGACCCATGAGGTTTTTGAAGACTACATTATCGTCTGGAACATCAACTAGCATTACTTTCTTTTCTGATTTATACAAACCTTTTAATAGTGCGTTATAAAAATCTTCATGGAAGAATGGTTTTCCTCTCTGTTTCTCCATGTCCATTGCCTGTTCGGGCGTTAGGATGCCGTTTGATACATTATTGAAAATATCGAGGCGAGCAGGATCCCAACCTGCATTTTCTTGAAGTAAGATGTCGGTATTTTTTAATCGTTCACTGATGGCCTCTCCATCCTCTGTGGTTGCATGCTTATTAAAGAAGAAGTTGGTTTTAATCCTAGGCACATTTTCAATGCCTTTTTCTTTCAATAAAGAGCCCAAATTATTCTGAACTTCAGGTTTCTCCATATCTACAGTATCGTTTTTTAAACCTAAATTTTGTTTTTCCATATACAGCTATTTTAACTCAAATATGCTATTTTTGGTACTCAGGTCGCTCCGATATAAATTGTCTGCGGAGGTTAGTATACGACATTAGAACCTATTATAGCAATCCAAATACATACTTTTTCATACCCAAACTATCTGAAACAGAAGCTGTTCTGAGCTAGTAAACTTCTTGCTGATAGCATTTTTCACAATACACTATCTCCGGCCGGTCAGGGGAATAAGAAGTTTCAAATTCAATATCGCAATTTCCTGTGTGATTAGAATGCTTTTTGTCGCACATACAAGTCCTGCGCCAGAGATGGAGAGGATTTTTCTGTTTTAACCTGTCCGCGTACCTACAGTTTGGACACATTCTAGGGAGGGGTATTCTGTAATTATTGTAAAAAGAAAGTTCCGGTTCGGTAATTTTGAATGCCTGAGTACAACCATCCTTACAATTTCCACCATGCGCACAACTAATTGTTTTGTTTAAGATGTTTTTATCTACCTGGTCTATATTGTCAGGCAAATCTTTGTATTCTCTTTCGATTTTGTAATTTCTATCAGTATTTTCGGCGTAGTTATATCCAGAACCTTCTATTTCTTTTTTATCAAGCGGTTTTAACTCCTGAGCTACTGTTTCGTTGTATGCGAAAGGAGAAAGTTCAATAGGAAAAAACTCTCCATAAGAATATACTCTACCCCCTCTATCTTTATATGGCATTTCTTTCATGTGGCTAATAATTTTTTCTCGCATAACTTTCCATTCCTCTGGCTCGTATTGTTTATTAAATATGCAATATTTTTTATTCTTTACCCCTACACAGCCAAATAAGTATGAAGAGTTATTACAGTTATACGAATATTCAATATGATGGCTATCCCAAATAAACCTAGAAAACATTACTTGGTTTCCTGGGTATACGCTTGAAGATTCATAACATTCCATGGAGTTGAGCCCAGAGTGGTCTATGTCATAAGAATCCTTTACTTGAGAATAAATGAGCCATAAATTTTTACTCTCTTCGGCTCCACCAAACACAGAAAAGCAGTAAGTACATTTTTTAGAGTTTTCTATAAAATCTCCTGAGACATCAACTGATTTTACTATTTTTGCGAAGCGCCTTGGAAACTTCAAACTAAACTCCTCAAATTCTTTTTTTGTTTTTTGAATATCCTGGAAAGAGCCAAAATCTATCGCCTTCATTTTTTCTTTGTACTCTTCTTTGGTGTATTGTTTGTTGAAAATACAATATTCTTTGTTTACTAAATTTACGCACCCGAAACAATCATGACAATTGCGACAGTTGAAGAGGAAAGCGCTATCATAGCAAGTTTCACAGTAGCGACTATATTTCAAATTAAAACAAGAAATGCAGTCTGTGGTTTCGTAATTTTTCTCAATTTTTGAGCCTAAATGACAATCCATGCATTCTTTGGAGTGGAATATGAAGGAAGAATATAAAGAGTCTTCGTTGAAATCTCCTCCAATAACTAGATAGCAATTTTTGTTGTCTTGAGTGATGCTACAATAATCACTATTTACTGGGTTTATATTAAATAGCCCCACATCAGGAACACTTTTCCAAAGCTCCCTCATTTGTTCAAAAAATGATTTTGAAAAGTCATATTCTCGTCCGTAATTCATTGCATCCCAACTATCTCCATTCCAAGCAGTATGACAATAGATTGTATCTGGTTTATCAGGAGAGAAAGTTGAAATCATTTCTTCTCCGTGCCCTTGAGCTTGGCATTTTCTTTTATACAAATTTCTTTCATTCCTGTAAGACATGCGTCTTACTAAACGACAATCAGCGCACCAAGTTGGAGCTGGAACCTTGATTCTTTCGTAGTAACTAAAATCTTCTGACTCTATTACAAAGTCTTTCTTGCAGTTTTGACAAACCAGGGTTTGTGAGCTCATAAGGGAATTATAGCACTTACTTATTAGCTAATATAGAAGGGGGTATCTTTCTATCCGTTATTATATTTGAGTATACATTTATATATAAAGTTATTAACTCAAAGAGGTATAAAGTCTTCCTCTCTCTGTTTCGAAAAAAGAAATTTAGGTGGTACCAGTTCCTAAAACAACAAAATAATCTATGGAAGGGATGACCTCTGTTAGAGGTTAATTTATTCTAGAGAAAAGATGAGAACAGGGCATCAAACTCATCAACAAAAAGTGGTTTATAGTTTTTTGAAATCTCTGGGAATTCTGACGATGCAAAAGTATTAATAGACCAAGTTTTTTTCTCTTTATCCATAACTTTTTTCTCCATGAACTCTTTAATTCCAGTATGATTAATAGTTTGAATTGCAACCTCAAATTCTTGTATTGAGCAAATTTGATATGGCATTTCTTCTAGCCATGATTCTGGAAGTGATTCCTTGTTAAACAACCTCAGTACAGCTTCCTTTATCGGTTTTATAAAATCTCCTTGAAAAACATACCACTCCTCTAAAGTAACGACCAGTGGGTAGACGGATTTTCCTTTTTCAAAAGGCAAGTTTGGGTAATGACCATCTTGGTAATCTTTAATTGATTTATAGGTCTGTACAATAATTTTTGCCATCTTCTCAAATTCGGTAGCTACAAGTGTTGCGTCTAATTCAAATTTTGCCGTATAAGGAACTCTTTTGGTTTTACATTCTATAAACAATAATCCATTTGTATCTTTTAATATCCAGTCTGTGGTCTCTTCGTCTCTACCTTTTCCGGTGTTGTATTTTACAGAGGGTATTACAGAAATGTTTTTGGATTGTACTGCTTTTTGTAAAACTTCACCTGTATATTTTTCGAAAGACTCTCCAAATGCTTTATCGAAACCTGGTTGATTTATCAATTTGTAATATAAACCACTACTAGCACGCCAAAATAGCAAAGTTGGCATTGGGCACATAGCTATTTCTCTGCCGTTCTCTTGGAAAGTAATTAAGGGATATTCGTGAATACTCTGGTTGTTATATGCAAACTTATCATTATACTGTTGAGAATTTTTTACCATTTCTCTAATATCATCGATTGGTTTAGCAAAAGATTTCGCAAAACTGTTTGCTTGTTCTTTAGTAAAACCGTGTAAAGAAATTTCCAAGGGCAAGTTTAATTTTGCGCTTTTAGTAAATGCACCTAATAATGCCATATGAAGAAAATATATTTGTCTTGTGGTAAGTCCCGTAGTTTGTTCTACGATAGTACTCACCGGTGGAAAGTTAAAAATTTTATAGTAACGGATAATATGCTCATGCGTGGGTCTAAGTTGTTGCCACGGAAACTGCCGATGGGTGATTCTAAATAACTCGGAGAGGATATTATTTTTATTTACAAAAATTCCACCAATGTTATTCTCAATAGATTTTAATGTATTAACTGCGTTGACTAGAGTGTCCCACCTCTTTAGTGTTTTTCTGCTTCCAGCATCCTCGCCGTGCAAAATTACTTCTCGCGTTAAGACCTCAAGTTCCCATTCGTATATATTACGCTTAGCCCAATGTGTAGGGTTAAGAAAGGAATTATCAACTTGAATATCCGAAGGTATTTTTGAGTTGGTAAACTGCATGTGATTACAATAAGCCCAAATAACATATAAGGATTCTATGATATTTAATTCACGCATTCTGTTTCTCAGAGGTTTATACATTTCGTAAATTTGTGGGTTTTGGGTATTTGAGTCTGCCATATAATCATTCTAATACTTTCTCGTAAAATACCTAATAAACAAAGGGTATTTTTCGTGGATGAAATTTATTGACATGGTTGGTATACTTAAATTAGTTCTTGAAAAATCAAAACATCGCAACAGATTATTTTCGGTACAAGTCATTGGTGGTTCTTCATGAGGAGGCCAGTGATATTTCTTAAATAATCTCGAGCAGTTGTTTCTCCCTAATTTAATTAGCAAGAGAAACTTCCAATGCCGAATCCATTTATCTTAGTGGGTTTTGCTATGGAAGTTTCAGCAAGAACCGCAAGATAAATGCGGTTTTTGTTTTGATTGCGGTAATTCCACTGGGGGAATATATGAAGTCCGTTGCTGACTTTATAGGTCGCCATCCCAGTGGAAACCTATAAGGTCAAGAGCGGACTTTTATGTTGTCAGAAAAAGCACTCTTAGAATTTAAGAATATTTGGGGCGAGGAATTTGGGGAACAAATCTCTAATGAAATTGCCACAGAACAAGCAATAAACTTGCTGGTGCTTTTTGATGCGACATACAAGCCTATTAAAAGTGAATGGAGTAACCATTATGAAAAATGAAAATTGATTTCGATGAAGTAAAAATTAAGGTCAAAATCACCGAAGGTAAAGTTAAGGCAATTGTTGGTGTGGATTTTGGTGATTTCCTGGTGAAGGGATTCCGAATTCAGGAATCTCAATACGAAAACCCTAGAGGCCAAAAACTCTGGCTAACCCCACCGGCGTATCTCGGAGGCGGGAGGTATCATCCTATATTTTTTGCTCCCGACAAAGAAATTTGGGATAAACTGGAAACTAAAATATGGGACACTTACGACGCCGCGAATAAAGAGCATTATAAGAAGATTTATAAGCTCAATGACGAGGAAGCTAACCAAGTATTCTAATCCTGGCAAAGGTATAGATAACTCTTTCACTTAATAGGAAATCTATTATATAGCTAATAGTTACCTATACAGTAAGTTATTCTATATTGTTAACTATATTAGTTAATTATAGTTATTACTATGAGTTCAGTTAACCATTTAACATATCTTGCCGGGGTGGTATAATTAACTTGCGTCCTACAAGTTTGAATAAGTGCACAGGGTATTTTGCTTCTTGGAAGCCCAATTGCGGGCTGAAAGGGGCGACTATCCTCCACAATTGGTTGCCTTGTGCAATTCAATCTTGTGGGACGCAGGCTCTAGTCGTCCCTTTTTGCGTTCTTGGCGATTATCCTATTAAAAATAATTTAGATTATTTTATGGGTAATCAAAAAACCACAAAAGAGAAAGTAGAGGAGATGCGAGCTGAGGAAAAAATTGAGCAAGATTGCAGAAGATTTCAATTAACTCCTCACGAATTACTAATTCATTTAGTTATCAAAGAAGGTAAATTAAAAAAGAAGATTGAGTTTTATCACTTAATGATTTTTTTAATGATACCAACCATTATTTATTACATCCTTAGATAGTATGAACACAAAACATAACCAAAATAATTATTTTATTTACTGCCGAAAGTCCACAGAAGATGATGACCGGCAGATTCTCAGTCTTGATTCCCAAGAGAAAGCACTTGAAGATTTAGGAACGCGACTTTCTTTTAAGATTGTAAGCAAATTAAGAGAATCGAAATCTGCAAAGACTCCAGCTAATCGTCCGGTCTTTAATGAAATGATTAGTCGAATAAAGAAAGGTGAAGCCAGTGGTATTTTATGTTGGAAGTTAGATAGGCTAGCTCGAAACCCAGATGAGGCTGGAATAATTATAGGCATGCTTCAACGAGGTGAAATAAAGCACATTAAAACTCCAGAGAAAGATTATTATCCAGAAGACAATTCTTTGCTTTCATATCTGGAATTCGGTATTGCAAATCAATACATTCGAGACTTGAGTGTAAATGTAAAACGAGGATTAAAAACAAAGATAGAGATGGGCTGGCGTCCTGGTCGGGCGCCGCTGGGATACTTAAACACTATTATCCGCGATAAAGGAGACAACATCATAGTTAATGACCCTGAGCGTTTCGATATTGTAAAGCGGATGTGGCAAATGCTCTTGTCCGGAAATTATACGGTGATGCAAATTCTCGATATTGCCAATAATGAATTTCATTTAAGAACTCGCACGACAAAAAAATATAAAGGTAAGTCTTTAGGGAAGGCAGGGGTATACAGGCTATTCTCTAATAGATTTTATGCAGGATATTCTGATAACGAAGAAAATAAAAAAGGTAATCATGAAGCAATGATAAGTGATGAGGAGTATGAACGCGCTCAAGTGATTCTCGGTAAGAAAGGAAAACCGAAACCTAAGAAACACAGCTTCGCATTCACAGGATTAATGAAGTGTGGAAGTTGCGGAGCAATGATAACTGCGGAGATAAAAACAAAAAGACAAAAGAATGGTAACACCCACACTTATATTTTTTATCACTGCACGAAAAGAATAGACAAGAACTGTGCGGAGAGAAGTGTCAGACTAGAATCTTTAACCGCTCAAATTGACACTTTGATTTCCGGAATAACTATTTCTGAAAGATTTCAGCAATGGGCAATAAAGTATTTGCATGAAGTACGCTCAAATGAGGCTCAATCATACCATCAAGTTTTGCTTAACAAGCAGAAGCGGCTTTCTGAAATTGATACGCAGTTAAATAGCTTGTTGCTTAAATACACTTCCGCAGAGAATACCCAAAATGAGCTTATAACCAATGAGGATTACAAGATGCTCAAGAATGGCCTAGTGAAGGAGAAACACGCCCTAGAGACCGAATTAGAGGCCTACGGCAAGGCTAAGGAACAATGGATGGAACTAAGCGAGAGAACATTTAATTTCGCACGCTATGCGCAAATCTGGTTCCAAAAGGGAGACTTGCAAACTAAGCGAGCCATTTTTTCATGTCTTGGTTCGAACCTCCTCATAAAAGACCAGAAACTCGTTATAGATTTGCATATGCCGTTCAAATTCATATTCGAGAATCTAAAAAAGGCCGAACAAGAATTGATTCAAGTTCGAACCGATAAAGGTACTTATGTATCAAGGCAGAATGTTTCTTTCATGCCTGAAAGTATTACTATGCGGAAGCGGTGAGATTCGAACTCACGGTCCTTTAAAGGGACGACGGTTTAGTAAACCGTTGATTTAAACCACTCATCCACGCTTCCTTCGCTTTGCTCAGTCAGCGTGTCTTCGTGCCCTCCCGGGCCCTTCCCTCAAACCTGTGCGACGCACATTAGTTTGTCGACTTGTTGCCGAACGGATGAAATATGAAGCAGTTCATATTTCATATCCACGCTTCCTAATTCTCTCATACTAGCATAATTACTTTTTGAGTAAAAATGCTAAATATGATAAGGTATAAAAGCGTTATACGGAGACGTGTCGGAGTGGTCTAACGTACCTCCTTGCTAAGGAGGCAGGGTTTAATCGCCCTCGTGGGTTCAAATCCCACCGTCTCCGCATTGACAATCTGTTAGTTTTGATGACCCACATGCTCTAGCTTGAGGTGCGACCCACAAAGCTTCATGTTACAAAAAAGAACGATGAGTATCGTTCTTTTTTGTTGATATAAAATATTTTAGGCAGTCTCAAATCTTGCCTTATTTTCAACCATCCACTTCTCTTGATCTTCTTTTGTCTTTGATGGATCATTCATTACATCAGCATGAGCTTCCATATAATGAGGCATTAGTGCTTGCATCCATTGTTCAAAAGTATCACCTTGTGCTGTTACTTCACATAAATCACATTTTAATGTTTTCATAGTATTAAAAACTTATTAATAATTAATTATATTATAAGACTTTTTATATTAATTCCAAACTAAAAGAAATTGTATCTTCAGAAAATATCCCTTCTTTTTTGCGAACTTGGGCTTTTAGTGGTAGTAAATATGTGCCAGATCTCTTGTCTGGGAATATAGAAGTCTCCCATTTTGTTTTACCTATAGTCACCATAACTGGAACAGAACCAAAACCAGCTTTTATTTTTATCTTGCTTCTTATTTCTTCAGATTCTTTCTTTGGAATACCTGCGAAATGCCATCCTGCCATACCAGGATAGAGCCAGACACTTGATTTGATTTTATATATCTTCTTCACTTACTTTTCCTTCACTACTCTTTTAATTAAAAATTCACAAACTTGAAATATCAGCGTGGTTAAACAATACCCCAAATGCTTTGCACCAAACCATCACATATTTGTAATCTTTGATGTTTACACCTGTAGGTATTTTGTAGTTTACATTTCCTTCAGTGGCTTTTACTTTGCCAAGGCTTACATATTCTTTTGCATCTAAATCTTTTGCAAGGTATATGTAAATATCTGGTCCATTGATTGTCTTAAAATTCTCGTATCTAATATATGTATCAATACCGTCAGAAATCACCCGAACCGATCCGCTAGCTTCGTGTCCTGAAGTACCTACTATTTGAGCAGATTTAATCTCTACTTCTTTTGGTATATCTTTTGTATTTGAAACAGGTACAGCTTCGTTAGCTTTTATGTTTATGAAAAGTGGAGAGATAAGATAGTATCCAATTCCAATTACTGCGATTATTACTATTGCGATTAATAACTTTTTAACCATGATCTAATGTTAACATTTTCTAACTATTTTCTCTAATAAAAAAGTAAAGACGGCTTTACATCATCGAAATAAATATGTATACTCAAAATACGAAAATATATGAAAGAATGCATAAAAAATGAAGTCGGAAAATTACGGACGCAAGTAGGGGCTACTCAAGAAGATCTTGCTAGCAAGGTCAGCGTGAGCCGTCAAACCATTATTGCTCTTGAGAAGGGCAACTACACCCCGTCTATATTATTAGCATTAAAGATTGCTGGCTACTTCAAGATGCCAGTAGAGAAAGTATTTAAAATATCATATGAAAAATAACATCAAAGAAACAATCATAACTGTGTGTTTGATTGCGATAGCAATTCTTTTACTGAACCCCTTCCATTTTTGGATGCCAGATATGATGGTTATGGCTATGCTTGCAGTAGCATTGGTTCTCTTTGGCATATTTGCAAGCTTCATACTTCGGGAGCAAACAGTAGATGAACGAGATGATGCTCACCGTACACTTGCAGGAAGAAATGCATTCCTTGCTGGGTCATCAATTCTGATGATTGGTATAGTAATACAAGGATACTCACACGCCGTAGATCCATGGCTAGTTATTGCTTTGATAGTAATGATTTTAGTTAAAATTGCTACTCGGATGTGGAGCGACAAGAACCTCTAATATAAAGTTATCCACTAAAACAGATGTAAAGCGTACTTTACATCTGTTTTAGTATTGTATATACTTTATCTATTATAATTATTAATTAATAATGTACATATTTATGAATAAAAACACAGGAATTATTATAGGGGTTATTGCACTAGTCGTAATAGTGGGAGGAATATATGCATCAACAAATAGTAAAAAAGATGTAATGATGGCTAAAGAAAAGATGGAACAACAAGCCATGGAAGATAAAAAAATGGCTGAGGAAAAAGCAATGATGGAGAAAAAGGCTATGGAAGAAAAAGATGTAATGATGAAAGCGGATACTACAAAGACTGACAGCATGATGAAGAAAGACGAAACAAGTATGATGGAGAAAGCAGACACCATGATGAAAGCTGGTTCATATGAAGCTTATTCATCAGAGAAAGTTATTTTGGCTTCTGCGACACATGATGTAGTTTTGTTTTTTAGAGCTAGTTGGTGTCCTACATGTATTGCAGTGGACAAAGACATAAAAGCAAATCTTGGGAAGATTCCAGCGAGTCTCTCTATTTTATATGTTAATTATGACAACTCAAGCGACCTAAAGAAAAAGTATGGTGTCACTTACCAACACACATTTGTGCAAGTTGATAAAGATGGAAATATGATCAAGAAATGGAGTGGTAGTCCAACTCTCTCGAAGCTTGTATCCGAAGTAAAATAACATGTTGCTCCTCCTGATCTCATTTGTAAGTGGTGTACTTACAATACTTGCTCCGTGTATCTTGCCACTATTACCCGTAATTGTTGGGCACTCTATTACGGATACTACCCCAAGCAGAAGGAGGCTGTTTGTTGTGGTAGCTTCTCTCGCAGTATCTGTGATACTTTTCACCCTACTTCTGAAAGCGAGCTCCTTACTAATAGACATCCCTCAAGATTTTTGGAAATGGATCTCTGGTGGAATTATATTCTTCTTTGGTATCACTATGATTTTCCCAAGTATTTGGGAGAAATTCTCTTTCGCAAATACGCTATCTTTAAAATCAAACAGAGTTCTTTCGGAGGGATATAAAAAAGATAGCATCTGGGGCGATGTCATTATAGGTGCATCTCTTGGTCCCATATTTTCTGCTTGTAGCCCAACTTACTTTGTGATCTTGGCTACAATTTTACCAGTGTCACCGATATTGGGAATGATATATCTTATGGCATATGTGCTAGGTTTATCACTTGCCCTTATCATTGTAGCCCTACTAGGTGAACGAATTATGGCTAAAGTTGGAAAAGTTTCAGATCCAAGAGGATGGTTTAAAAAGATATTCGGAATTATTTTTATTTTAGTAGCACTCGCTATAATCTCTGGATATGATAAAAAAATACAAATTAGTCTACTGAACTCAGGATTCCTTGATGTTACAAAAATTGAACAAAAATTATTAGATACTGAAAATAAAACTAAGGACGAAAGTAAAAATGAAAACTCAGAAGTACCTACTGAAGATACACTGAAAGAAAAAGAAATATCATTTTTAAGTCTTGCGCAAAAACAAAGAAAATATACACTTGCACCTGACCTAAGTTCTATCGATGGCTATATAAATACAAACAGCTTGCCGGTTACAATCTCTCAGTATAAAGGCAAGAAAGTTGTATTGCTAGATATTTGGACGTATAGCTGTATTAATTGCCAGCGGACTATTCCATACTTAAACGAATGGTATAAAAAATATGAGGACGCTGGACTGGTGATAATCGGATTACATGCCCCTGAATTTGCTTTTGAGAAAATACAGAAAAATGTAGAAAAAGCAGTACAAGATTTTGGCATAAAATATCCTGTAGTATTAGACAATGACTTCTCAACATGGAGAGCATATGAAAATCAATACTGGCCAAGAAAGTACCTTATAGATATTGATGGTTACATCGTGTATGACCATGCAGGAGAAGGTCAATATACAGAAACAGAAAAGCAAATTCAGAAAGCATTAAATGAACTCAATTATCGTCTGAATAAAGATACAGAAATAAGTAATGACATATCAAAACCAACTAATGTTACTTCAGTAGATTCATCAAAGGTGAATAGTCCTGAAACATATTTTGGATCGGCGAGAAATAGTCTTCTTGCTAATGGAAAGAGTGGTATAAGTGGAGAGCAATTACTCTCTGTTCCTACAAACATTATTTCAAGCAAACTATATCTTGGTGGCACATGGAACATAACTTCTGAATATGCAGAAAATAAAAGTGCAGGGAGTATTGTCTTTAAGTATGAAGCAAAGAATGTATATATTACTGCCGGATCAACTGAAGGTGTGGAAGTTGAGATTTATAAAGACGATGTGTTTGTAAAAAAAGTAGCAATAAAAAATGAAACTCTCTATCAGCTCATTAGTGATGCCGATTACGAAAAACACATACTTCGTATTGTATTACCAAAAGCAGGATTACAAGCATTTACATTTACCTTTGGATAAAGATTATTATTTTTTAATTTAATTAAATATGAATACACTAAACGAAGAGGAAAAAAGAGTTATTTTAGACAAAGGAACAGAGGCTCGATTTACAGGTGAGTATGTAAATAACGAGGGGAATGGGGTCTATGTTTGCAAGCAATGTGACGCACCTTTATATGACTCACATAGTAAATTCGAATCTACTTGTGGTTGGCCTAGTTTTGATGATGAGATATCTGGTGCAATACACAAAAGTATAGATAAAGATGGAATGCGTACAGAGATAACATGTGAAAAATGTGGTGGGCATCTAGGACATTTATTTACAGGTGAAGGGTTAACAGAAAAAGATATCCGTCATTGTGTAAATTCAATATCAATGAAGTTTATTCCTGGTAAATCTAATGAATAAGAAAATTGTACAGCGGGTGGATGTTTCTGGGACTTGAAGACCTCACAAGGACTCAGGTTGGGGTTATTAATACTCTCGTTGGATATACTGGAGGAACAAATGCAACTCCTACATACGAAAATCATCCAGGCCATGCTGAGGCTGTGGAGATAGAATACGATGAAACGAAAACCTCATACAAAAATCTTCTAGATGGGTCTATAAATATACTGGAGGGTATTTAACCCTTATTTATCAACAAAGTAGTTCCTACTGCGTACCAAACTGCCTGCATTGAGAACCTGTTAGTTTTGGTAATTCACTTAACCTCGATCTCATTAAGATTGATTTTGTCTATTAATTCTTCAAACTGTTTCAGTGCCTCTTTTTTGTGTCTTAGTCTGTCTCACTCTTTGTGATAAAATAGGTGTATGAGTATCAATATTGATAAATATACTGTTCCTGACAATGAGGTGGAAGGCGAGGTCTTGCCAAACCTCTCGAATTTCACACTGACTGAGGAAATTGCCGAATCAGAATTTCTTGGTTTTGTTCATGCCCAGCAAAAGGCCATTGACGAACTATCTGATGATACTATTTTTGATTTGTTCTATCTTTATAAACTACACAAGAGTGCCTTGGGTCATTTGTATAGTTTTGCAGGGAAACTGAGAACAGTGAACATGTCAAAGGGGAACTTTACCTTTCCTCCCGCTAGTTTTCTAGCACAAGTAATGAGTGATTTTGAAAACGAGTTCTTGAATCAACTAAAAGGTATTCCGAATGACGAAGAAGTACTGTTGACCGATTTGGCGCGAATGCATGCCGAGCTATTGTTCATTCACCCCTTCCGTGAAGGCAATGGAAGAACGATCCGAATGTTCACCAATATGGTCTATATGTCAAAGACAGGCAAGGAATTGGATTTCAAAATTCTGGAAAATAATATTGAGGAATATATTGCGGCTGTGCAGCAAGCTGGCCAAAAAGAGTATAGTCTGATGGAAAGACTATTTCTTGAGATGTCGCCCGGACTTTAGGGCTGCGAATTGCGACTCGCTAAAACGAATGCCCTCGATGGCAAAGGATGTGCGCATGGTATCGAAGGATCGAGACTTGACTTGATCCTTGTTTAGAGCCTTTATAGAGAAGGTTGTTCGGCTATTGGTTTGTGTTTTTCCACCTATTTTCATGTCATTATTATAGCACAATATGGCACTAAAATATAGCCAAAAAGTGACAGATGAGTGCACCTTTTATACTCAATACCATGTCATTTTTTGAAGCGCACGAGATACGTCGATTAAGATTCTCAAAAAGTGCTAAAATAACCTTACAGGTCTTGCCTATAAAAAGTTCCAACTCGACGCTCTCCGCTTGAGCCCCGCGAAAGCGGAGACGACCAAGCAACGTTTTTTGCTTGCGTGAGAGATTCGAAAACCTTTTCCATATGAAGAATGAATGGGAAAGGTATACTGATCCTGTAAGGATCGAAATTTTCTTCGTCTCCGCAGGTTTTAAGTTATAATCTATAAGTATGAAAATATTATTCGTCTGCAAAGCTAACAATGGCAGAAGTCAATTAGCAGAAGCAATTTTTAATAAACTTGTCGAAGGGAAACATCAAGCTACTTCTGCCGGCACTAAAGTAGTTAGAGAAGACTCAAACAAAGAAGGACAGAAAATTTCTGACATTAATATCATTAGCGACATAATTTTTCGAGGTGTTATGCATTACCCTGATAGAGAATTAGTTGATAATTTACTTGAAAAATTATCTTCATATAAAATGGAACGTAGTTTTTATTCTTATTCTTTTAATTATTGCTCTGTAGCATGTGGAAGATTAGATGGAGTTATATCATTAACCAAAGATTCATTTCCTGAGTTTGCAGGGAGTCTTTTAATAAGAGAAGCAGGTGGTATGTTTACGAACGGAAAAGGAGATGTTGAATTTTCTGAAGGAGATAGAATTTTTATTGCAGGAAATAAAAAAACTCATAAAGAGCTCTTACAGTTATTAAAAGATAGTTCTATTTAAGTTTTACTATGACTCACATGCCTCAACGAAACACTCTCAAAGATACTAGAATACCCTTACAAGGGTTGAGAGCGTGGGTACTGAATTCACACTGCCTCCGCAGTAAAAAATAGTATCGGCAGACTCAGGTACACTAATGCCGAGACTTAAGGTAAAATTAAAAAATGGAAAATAATTTCTTGGCCCCTTATCGCAATGGAATTACGCCAGGTTGCGCGATCGGCATTATAAAAGACGGTAAAATCGTTCACGTTGCCCTAGCTGGATATTCCGATCTTGACAAACATACTCTGATTTCTATTGATACGAATTTCCGTCTAGCATCCGTCTCAAAACACTTTACTGCGGTAGCAATCCTTGTTCTCGTTCAAAAAGGTCTTTTGAGTCTTGATGCGAAGCTCAGAGATTTCTTTTCTGAATTCCCAATCCATGCCAAAGACGTCACTATACAGCATCTTCTCACTCACACATCCGGTCTGGGAGAGTATGATGTCGAACCTATTCCTGAATATGAAGGAAAGCAGCTATATGACAGCGATGTCGTTGCGATACTAAGTAGGAAAAAAATGCTGGATTCGACTCCAGGAGAAAAATATTTTTATAACAATGGCGGATTTTGCCTTTTGAAACTCATCGTGGAGAAAATTTCCAAACAAGATTTTAGAGACTTCCTCCAAGAAAATATATTTGAACCCTTAAGCATGAAAACTACGCTACCAAACCTGGAAGCCGTTACCATCATCCCGAACCGCGGGTATGGATATTCAAAAAAAGACGGCGAGTGGCTACGAACGGACCAACGCCAAACAAGCACAACAATAGGCGACGGCGGCATTTATTCTTCTATACACGATCTTGCGCTGTGGAGCGAAATTATACAAAGCGACAAGATACTCTTTCCGGAAATGAAAGCGCTGATGCTCACGAAACATGTCCTGACTGATGAAGGTCCGGAAATTTATTATGGGTTCGGTATCTTTTTGAAAGAGAAAAATGGGAAGTTCGTCGCATATCATGGCGGAAGTACCATAGGCTTTGAAATCGGCATCTATTACGCTCTTCCTGAAAGAATGACCTTTGTCTTCCTTTCAAATGTCACAGGAGAGAACGGATCGGTGAAAATTACTCAGCTTGCTGAAGAATACCTCCGCGACCCACATGTCCCAGTTTAGTCTCAAGTATGGATGAGTATAGAAAGGTGAAAGGGATGTTTTTAAAACAACTTCCTCTTTAGTTCTTATTTCCCAACAAGCTGGTTCCAATTGGGTATCATGCTGTCTGCAAAAGAATTTGATATAATAATAAACATGTCAGAAGTTATAAAAGTAGATGTAGTAGCAGGTGTCGTTATCAAACAAGATGGCAAATATCTTTTAGTTCAAGAGAAAAATAAGGCTCGTGGTTTTTGGAATTTTCCTGCAGGCAGAGTAGATGAAGGAGAATCCTTTGAGCAAGCAGCGATTCGAGAAGCAAAAGAGGAATCGGGTTATGACGTCGAATTAATAAGAGAAATAGATGCTTTTCACGAAACACCGACTGCTGCTGTAAAGCATGCCTTTGAAGCCAAAATAACTGGCGGAGAATTAAAGTTTCCAGAAGATGAACTCTTAGATGCCAGATGGTTTACATTTGAAGAAATAAAAGGGATGAAAGATAAACTTAGAAGTGAGTGGATATTAGGGGCTATAAATATACTGGAGGGTATTTAACCCTTATTTATCAACAAAGCAGTTCCAACTGCGTACCACACGGCCCGCTATTGCCCATGCAAAAAATAATTTATATGAAAAGAAAAAAATCACGTGATATTGAAAAAGAGTATACAAAAAGTGAGTTTATCAAAAAGCTTCGCCGTTTTGCTGATTCACTCGAGAGTGGCAAGAAATTTCGCATTCAAGTGAAAGGCGAGACGATAGATATCCCCAAAGATGCAATGGTAAACATTGAACATGAATCAACAAAAAAAGAGGAAGAGCTTGAGTTTCAAATAAAGTGGAGTAAGTAAGAGCTAGTACAAAAAAGTTAATATATTTGACATGTTTGATAAAGCATGCTATATTCCAAACGAGTATCGTATATTTATTCATCAAAAATTTTTTTAGCTATGAACCCACTCACTCTTTCAGTAATCTTTTGTGCCCTAATGGCACTTTTGTTAATTGGATTTATATTCGTCGTAAGACGAGATATTCGCCTTTTAGTCCATACACATAAGAAAGATTACTTTGTTATAAGTGAACAAAGTAATCTCATAAAAAAATGGAACAGTGATAAGGACACCAAGAATTTGTACAGTGGTATTCTTGAATTAAGGGCTAAGTATCTTAAAGATATGTCAGATGAGATGAAGGATAACTTAGAGTTCTATATTTCTATGCTGGCCCGCCAGCTGGAAATTGATAGATCAATCGAAAACATCTCAACTGATGCCATCTAAACTAAATTCTTTCAAATTCTTTTCGTAACGTAAAAAAGCCTAGCGCATGCTGGGTTTTTTCTTTCCTTAATAATTAAAACATGATAAATTATACATATATGAAAAAAGCAAAGATACTGTTTTGGATTACAACTATTATTATTTTCTTAGGAGAGGGAGTTATGCCAGCGCTGACTGGGCATTCAGAAATGGCGATACAAGGGATTACACATTTAGGCTATCCTGTGTACTTCGTCACTATACTCACTGTATTTAAAGTGCTCGGAGCTATTGTGCTTATAATCCCCAAATTTCCAGCTCAAATAAAGGAATGGGCATATGCAGGCTTTGGGTTTGATTTCATTTTTGCATTTATAAGCATCTGGATTGTAGATGGGATAAATGTTGGCTTGTTATTGCCAATCGCAGCCTTTGTAATCTTGGCAATCTCCTATGTAAATTATTATAAGATCAAGTCTGGTCCTCTAGGCATAACATCATAATAGTTATATAATAAAAATATATGGTATTCATTCAAACACTTCTACAAACTATCTGGGCATCGATTCTAGTTTTGGGTTGGGTCAAGGTCGTGATCGCTGTGGTTATTATCGCGCTTCTATCCAGAGCTCAACCCCTTTTGGGCTTGCTCGGGGCGCTCATATTTATCGCCTACTTGGCGCATTGGATTTAGGATTCTAAATATTTATAATGGAAGGCATTGAATTTGAAAAGGAAGTTTCACGACCAGTGCCTATGGAGCATGCAGCACTGAAAAAGTCGTGGGCAATACAGTTAGTGATTAAAATCTCAGGTGGGAAGATTGGTGAACAAAAAGCATCATACATTCTCCTTGTATTTGCACTCTTCTTGATTATTTTCTCAATATATAACTTCGCTTTTTCTGGCAACAAGAATACTTCTTCAGAATCTGAAACTTCGAGACAGAAAAGTATGATGGAGCAACAATTAAGAAGCAATTAATTTATATGAAGCTCGAAATGAAAAAATCACACACCAAAGGATTCACTCTTATAGAACTTTTGGTTGTCATATCTATCATCAGTTTTCTCTCGAGCATAGTGCTTACAGCTTTAAATAACGCAAGAATTCAAGCTCGCGATACACAACGAATTTCTGATATAAGGCAAATAAGGATTGCTCTTGAGTTGTATAGGAATACAAATGGTTACTATCCTTATATCTCCTACTATATAAATAGTAGTGATGCAAGTTGGAATGCGCTCCAAACTGCTCTTTCTCCATATATGCCTAAGTTACCAAAAGATCCTACAAACAATGCGACAGATCCTTGGGTTACTGGTCACTTTACATATGCATATGGATACGATCCAGTTTCATATCCACTTGCAGGCAATACATATGACCTCGTCACTCAATTTGAGAGTAGTTCTAATCCTCAGAGAGCTCAGCTCAAGGGTTGGATACAACGTGCAATCCAAACAGCCTGGTATCCGACATATAGTCCAAACATATATACTGGGGAGTATTAAATACAAGTAAAGTTATTATGATGGTATAATGAAATTATATGAATATCAGTAGAACTGATGCTTCGCTCATCCATTTTTTTCGTCGAATATCTATACCTTTTGCTCGATTTGGATTATTTGTTGTGTTTTTTTGGTTTGGCGTTCTCAAGGTTGTAGGTCAAAGTCCAGCAAGCGGGCTAGTACAGCATTTATTTGAAAATACAATTCATTTCATGCCGTTCTCAACCTTCCTTATCCTCTTTGGGCTATTTGAAATGTTGATAGGTGTACTCTTCCTTATCCGAGGAGCCGAGCGCGCTGTCATTCCGCTTCTTTTCCTCCACATGATCACGACATTTATGCCGCTCTTTATGCTACCAGAAATTACATGGTCTGGATTCCTGGTGCCAACCATGGAAGGACAGTATATAATAAAGAATCTAGTCTTGATTGCAGCTGCAATTGTCATCGCTGCGCATTTGCATCCGTTATCACGAAAATAGACATGAAAGCAAAAATAAAAAATTATTGGATTCTGGTTGCGCTTATTGTAATAGCTAATATCGCAATATTCTCCTTCTTTTCCAATCATTTGGAGAGTTTTGTTACTGATTATACTATTGAGCTCCAAGGTAAGAATGGCCTCTAGGAGGTTGTTGCAATTTAGAAAAGTGGTATACTTGTACCGTGGGTCGTTTATCAACCCTATGAAGATTTATCTATGTTAAAAGGAGCAGATCATTAGAAAATAGTTTTTACTAACAAAGAGACAGCGTACGCTGTCTCTTTGTGTATAATATAGGATATGGAATCTACGCTTGAATCAAAAACAAAACAAGGCGCATGCTCCTATTGTGGAGATGCGCATATTAATCACAAGCTCAAATACGTAGAGAATCTGATTGCAGCTCATTTTGATTCACATATGGTATGGGTAACTAACCATGCGCCAATGTTTATGAAAGATCTTGCGAACTGGATCCCGATAATTCTTTTTAATACTCTAAGGCTATTTAAGCTTGCACACTTTTCCTCTGATATTGAAAAAACAAACTCTTTCCGCTCTCGTGTCATATGGGAAGAAGCACAGAGGCGAGGAATAGATATGCAACAGGTCATCCTAGGGAAGAAACCGATTGATTGGTATCGCGCTAAAATTAACGGCAATACTATTTATTTTGAAAGCATTCCGATCCAATCTGAGTTTCTTGATTTTAAAAAAGATTGGGATGACAAAATTATACTGAAGAGGGAATTATCAAAGGAAGGTATCCCCGTTCCTATGTATAAGAAACTCTCGCCTTTTAGTTGGAATAGCCTCAAGCATTTATACTCGCAATTTAAAACGCCTGTGATTGTAAAGCCTAAAGCTGGTTCACGCGCTAGACATACCGTGACAAATATTCATAGTTTTGAACATTTTAAAGAGGGAATTCGAATCGTAAGGCAAATTTCACCATATCTCGTAGTAGAAGAGCATCTATATGGTCATGTGTGTAGGGCGACTCTTATCGGTGGAGTACTAGCAGGATTTTATAAAGGCGAGCTACCATTTATTATTGGTGATGGGGAAAAAACAATTAAAGAATTGATTGAAGAGAAAGACGCGCAAAGAATTGAACGTTACCATTTCCGTATTACTAATGAACTACACAGTCATATATCTCGATCGGGTTTTAGTATCGATGATATTTTACTAAAAGGAACATCTCTACCTCTTTCCCACCGCACAGGTCAGTTATTTGGGGGAATGACAGAGGAAATGATAGACGAACTTCATCCGAGCTTTATCCCAATTCTTGAAAAAGCTGCTCGGATTACTGGCCTCTCGGTGCTCGGATTTGATTGTATTATTCCAGACCCTACAAAAGATCAAAGTTCTCAGAGATGGGGAATAATAGAATGCAATACACTTCCGTTTATCAATATGCACTATTATGCTCTCAAAGGTACACCACGCAATATTGCCGGTATGATCTGGGATCTATGGGGATAATCTAATGCGCTATGGCAAAACCGACAACTTTTTTGGCGCCTGCTTTCTTTAAGGTCTTCATTATCTCTAGTATCGTGCCACCAGTTGTGGTGACATCGTCTATCACGATGCATGTCTGTCCCCTGACCAAGTGCGGATTTTTTACTTCAAATGCATTGCGGATATTAGCGAGTCGCTTGGTTCGATTTAGAATCCGTGCCTGGGGAAGCGTATCGGATCTTTTTATTACGACATTATTTCTCTGCCGGAACATATTTTTCTCGCCTGACGAACAAAAATGACGGGCGATGATTGCAGCTTGATTGTATCCGCGAGCTCGGCTTCTCTTTGGGGAAAGCGGTACAGGGATGACACAAAAAGGCCCTTCTCCTTTATACATTTTCATATCGGCGATTTCTTCAAGAAGGGTATCGTAGAGTAAATTCCCCAGTTTTTGACCCAAGCCTCTTCTATTGTAATATTTCAAATTCCAAATCGCTTTTTTAGCAAGGGGATCTCTGTAATCAAAACATGCATACATGTCATGTTCGGTCTCACGCTCCGCTTTACGGATTTTTGAAATACATACATCGCACATAATTTCACCGTGCATATTGCACCCGAGGCATTTCTCCGGCAAGAGTATATCCAAGAACCATTTTGCTAAAAAATTCATATAATATGAAGTTCGCTCCACACTCTATTTTACTACAGCTATGGTATACTGTGTAGTGCATATATGGATAATTCACTAAAGAAAATCATATCCTCCGGACTTTCAAACCTATCGAGTATTTTTACTTCAAGCAAGTCATCGAAAAGCGCACTCGGTATTGATATCGGCTCTTCTTCAATCAAAGTAGTGCAAATAAAAAAGAAAGGAGGCAAAGCAATCCTCGAAACGTATGGCGCCCTTGCGCTTGGTCCATATGGAGCAACTGATGTCGGCGCTGTAACTAATTTGGGCACTGATGATATCGCCCGCGCACTCAAAGATGTCATGAAAGAATCCAATATCACTACATCTTCCGGAGTAGTCGCTATTCCTTCATCATCAAGCCTTATCTTTACGCTCTCGCTGCCTGCCAATGTGACGGAAGACCAACTTGCAAATATTGTGCCTAACGAAGCACGCAAATATATCCCTGTTCCGATTACCGAGGTCAGCCTCGACTGGTTCATGGTTCCGCCAGAACTACAGGAATTCCAAAATAGCCGGACTGACGATGAACCGACGGATAAATCCACGCCTCTGCCACCTGTCGAAGTTCTCGTAGTTGCGATCCATAATGACATTCTCTCTCGATATCAAGAGATACTCACCAAGACCGACCTGCGCTCTGATTCCTTTGAGATGGAAATATTTTCCAATATTCGTTCATCATTCAACTATGATCTTACTCCAGTGCTTTTTATGGATTTTGGGGCTTCAAAAACCAAACTCTCTATCGTGGAAGCCGGTGTCGTTCGAGTATTTCATGTAGTGAATCGTGGTTCCCAGGACATAACCAAAAATATATCCGCTTCGCTCTCTCTGCCATTTGAAGCGGCGGAAAAGTTGAAGCGCTCGGTCGGGCTCGATGTGTTAGAGAATGCTCAAGCTGCCGACATTGCCCGTCTATCCACAGATTATATATTCTCAGATACTAATAGTATTGTACTTGCCTATGAGAAGAAGTATAATAAAAGCATAAGCAAAGTCATCATGGTTGGCGGCGGTTCGCTTTTGAAAGGCCTCTTGGAGCAAGCTCGCGACAGACTTCGTAGAGATGTAGCTTACGGTGATCCGTTTTCGAAAACAGAAGCGCCGGCGTTCTTGAAGCCAGTGCTCGAGATGAGCGGTCCGGAATTCGCTGTAGCTGTAGGACTTGCGCTTCGTGAACTTGCTTAATATAACTTATGGAAAATTCATTCCAAACATCATTCATACCAAAAAAGCCAGTGAACGCTACAAATGGTAGGATTAATCGTCCTCCGACTAGTCTCTTTACTGTGATAGCCTTTCTCCTTCTTGTTATTATGGGTGTTGCATCCGGCGGATTATTTTTATATAAAAACTATTTAATTAACCAAAAAGAAGTCCTCTCGACTTCATTGGGAAAGGTGCGGAATAGCTTTGAGAAGGATACCATTGACGAACTTGAGTTATACGACAAGCGTGTTTCTGCATCCAAGCAAATATTAGGTAACCATATCGTGTTTTCGCCGATGTTTGCGCTTCTTGGCACGTTAACATTGCCCCAAGTTCAATATACACAATTTAGTCAAGATACTGCCGCTGGTGCATTCTCTGTTAAGATGTCTGGTATTGCCGAGGATTACAAGGCAATCGCGCTTCAAGCTGATGTATTCAATACTGCTAAGGGCCGCTCTTTCAAGAATGTTGTCTTTTCTAATTTGACTAAAGATAAGAATAATCGTGTCGCTTTTAATATAGAATTCACTGTTGACCCTGAACTTCTTTCATACGAGAGAAATATGGCTCTTGAACAAGCACAAACAAAGACCGAGTCTTCCGCTGGAGTATTTGTGCCGCAAGCGTCTGTGACACCAGCCCCGATTGTTCCGGATGATTCATCTGCTTCGTCAGATATTCCTGTATCAGATAATAATCCATCTCAATAATTATGAAATTTATCTTTTCCATATCACTTATAATAATATCTGGCGCACTATTCTTCACTATCGTTAATCCGCTGCGCGCTGATGTATCGAGTCTGCGTACTGATGTCGCCGCATACAATTTGGCTCTTAGCAACTCTACCGACCTTCAGAAAACGCGTGACTCCTTGGTAGACACATACAAAAATATAAAGCCAGAGGATCGAGAGCGACTTGAGCATTTCTTGCCAAACACCGTCAATAATATTAAATTCGTTCTCGAGATCGAACGCATTGCCAATATCCACAGTATGCCAGTAGAGAATATAAGATTTGATCCGCAAAAAGTCCAAGGGACAACAAGTGGAGCAGCTCCAGGGGGTACAACGATTATTGCCCCAAGTGATCCGTCTTCATCGTCGAAATCATATGGCGTCTTCCCTGTTGAATTTACAACAAAAGGTGACTACGATACGTTTGTCCTTCTTCTTAAGGATCTGGAACACAATCTCCGTCTCGTTGATGTGAAATCCGTAAGCTTCATCGTTCCGCTTGTTGATGCTAAAAATACCGGCACAGTTGATCCGAATATTTATACGTATAATATAAAAGTAGAAACATACTGGCTTAAATAAAATGAATACTACATATCACAAATTTTTAATAATATCAGCCATCGCCATTATCCTCGGAGGAGTTTACGTCTATTTCTCAAATGATTTGAAGGTGCATGCTGATACTCCGTCATCGTCTCTTGTTTCTTCTTCCTTGGGTGATATTTCTGCCAGCGTAATACAAAGTGAAGATCAGCAGATTGCAGAAGATACTGCTTTCCTTCTAACTCTTACATCACTCACGAAGATTAAGATTGACACCTCGTTATTTTCCCGCGCTTCTTTTAACGCTCTCAATGACAACACTGTCTTGCTTCAAGCGAGTCCTACTGGTCGTCCTAATCCATTCGCGCCCATCAATACAAGCATTCCCGAGGATACTGCGCCAGTCTCTCCTGTCATAACAAACAGCGTAACAGGAATTACCAACAAGTCTGCGGTTTTAAATGGAACCTTAAGCGATGAAGCGACAGGAGTCACCACTACCTATTTTGAATACGGACCGACAGAAGTTTTAGGTAAATCAACAGCTCCCGTCAAGCAGTCTCTCATCGGTACGTTTGTCACTACTGTTAATGGACTCGCGTCTCGTACTCCATATTTCTTCCGTGCTGTAGCAAAAATAAATGGCACACTTCACTTTGGCGAGATAATCTCTTTCGATACAAACTAACTATGACACTTCTTGAAGCCCTGGTTCAAAATAATATTATAAAAGAAGAGCAGGTACTTGAAATCATAAAAATTGCCGAGGAAAAATATAATGGTAGCATAGACGAAGCTCTCCTAAATTTCAATCTCGATGAAGATAAAATTCTTAAGATAAAAGAAGCCCTCTTCAATATTCCCTCAAAGGAAGTAGACCCGAAAGCAATTCCGTCTGCAATCCTGAAACTTATTCCTGTCGACGCTGCCAAAATTTATCGCTTTGTGCCTATTGGCGAAAATGACTCTGTTCTTGAGATTGGTATTATAGATCCTGAAAACGTACAGGCAATGGATGCACTGACATTTATCACGGCAAAATTAAGTAAACCGTTCAAACTTTTTCTCATTAAAACTTCGGTCTATGACAAGCTGTTAAGCTCTTATGAGGGACTCGATAGCCAAGTCGATCAAGCGCTTTCTGAGCTTGACGCAGAGATTGAGAGCAATAAGAACGACAAGGTTAGTATTGAAACAAGTGTAAAAACATCTGACAGTTTAAAACCCGGTGAAGAGGAAAAGATTGTCGAAGATGCTCCGATCATAAAGATTGTAGCAGTAATACTTCGTCATGCGACTGAAGGTTCAGCCTCTGATATCCATATAGAAAACTTAGGAGATAAGATACGTGTTCGATTTCGTGTCGATGGAACTCTCCACACATCACTAGTTCTTCCGATCAGTGTATATAACGGAGTTGTTGCCCGTATAAAAATATTAGCCAAGCTTCGTCTTGATGAAAAGCGCAAACCTCAGGACGGAGGATTTTCTGCTAAAATTGATGGCCGCAAGATTGATTTTCGTGTCTCTACGATGCCATCGTATTATGGAGAGAAAATAGAAATGAGAATCCTCGATTCACAGAAAGGCGTGCAGCCGCTTGATAAACTCGATATGTCGCCTGAAAATTTGGCGCTTGTACGTGATGCCTTGGACAAACCCTACGGACTTATTCTTATTACTGGTCCGACTGGTTCAGGTAAGACTACGACTCTTTACTCGATGATCAATGAACTTGATCACGAAGCGCAAAATATCATCTCGCTTGAAGATCCGGTTGAATATCATATAGAGGGTATTAATCAATCCCAAGTCATGCCGGAAATCGGGTATACATTTGCCTCGGGTCTGCGTTCCATTCTTCGTCAGGACCCCGATATTATCTATGTGGGAGAGATCCGCGATAAAGAAACAGCCGAGCTTGCTATCCAAGCGGCTCTTACCGGACACCTTGTCTTTTCAACTCTCCATACAAATTCTTCTATTGGCGCCATCCCGCGTTTAATCAATATGGGTATTGATCCATATCTGATAGCTCCGACACTTGTACTTTGCATCGCCCAACGCTTGGCGCACCGTATTTATCCGGCCTCAAAACATGAAATTCCGATTGATGAGGCAACCAGAGTCATGCTCGATAAGCAGTTTTCAGATTTGCCGGAAGAGTTTAAATCAAAATTGAATATCGGCAATACTATATATGAAGCCGTGCCATCATCTGAATGCCCCTCAGGACTCCGCGGACGCATGGCGCTATTTGAGATGTTTAGTGTTGATAAGGAAATGCAAGATATAATCTTGAAGAAGCCTCAAGAGCAGGAAATCTATAAATTGGCTCGGACTCGCGGCATGCTCTCTATACGCGAGGATGCTATAGTCAAAGCCCTTCATGGTGATATACCGTTCAAGGAGATTTACAACTACTAGTCCTATAGGAAAAGGATTATAACTATAATATAATACGTATACATGGAACCTAAGAAAAAAATCTTTATTGTTGACGACGATAGCTTTCTTTTGGATATGTATGCCCTTAAGTTCAACCAGTCGAATTTTGCAGTGACGACTGCACTCGGCCCCGAGCCAGCTCTTGAAAAACTTCACCAAGGATTCGTCCCCGATGTTATGCTTTTGGATATCGTAATGCCAGTGATGGATGGATTTGAACTTATGGAGAAAATGAAAGAAGATCACCTTGCAGAAAAAACTATTTTCATCATTCTCTCAAACAGAGGTCAACCTTCAGATATTGCTCGCGGGGAATCACTCGGAGCTTCTGGATATATTGTCAAAGCTTCAAGTACGCCGACCGAAGTTATCGAGAAAGTATCGAGCATTATTAACAGCAAAAAATCAGCGATATGAACTACGAGAAATACATAGATGAGCTATTAACGAGTTTGATGCATGAAGACGGATCAGACTTGCATTTGGGAGCAGGTCGCAAGCCAGCAATGCGTATCAATGGAGAACTTCTCTTTCTTGTTAACCAAGAAGTGACTACGAAAGAGGATATGATAGGAGTTCTTGAAGTGATTATCGGCAAAGAACGAACCAAGAAATTTACCGAAGAGAAAGAAGTAGATTTCTCTTATTCATTTAAAGAAACAACGCATCTGCGCGGTAACGCTTTCTTCCAAAGAGGTCTTATAGCAATGACTCTCCGTCTCATTCCGAAAGCGAAATCTTTCCAAGAACTTAATCTTCCGCCAATACTTGAGTCTTTCACTCAGAAAAATCAGGGATTTTTCCTTGTTGTCGGTCCTGTTGGTCAAGGTAAGTCAACTACGCTCTCAACAATGATAAATATGATAAATAAATCAAGAGCAAGTCATATTGTAACTATTGAAGACCCCATTGAATTTATCTACGAACCAGAGAAATCCATTATTGACCAGCGTGAAGTTGGTGATGACACGAAAGATTTTCCTGTAGCTCTAAAGTCCGTTTTCCGTGAGGATGTGAATGTTATTTTCATCGGCGAAATGCGCAGTCCTGATACTATGGCTGCTGCGGTAACAGCTGCCGAGACTGGGCACTTGGTTTTCTCGACACTCCATACAAACAATGCAGCTCAAACAATCGATCGTATTATAGACTCGTTCCCTTCATCTCAACAGGATCAAATTCGACTCCAACTCTCTTCGAGCCTTCTTGGAGTATTCTCGCAAAGACTTATTCCTCGCATTTCAGGCGGACGTATACCGGCGTACGAACTTCTCATTAACAACAATGCTGTCGCTAACTTGATACGAGAGAAACGCACTCACGAGATCTCCAACGTGATCGAGACATCTTCAGATCAAGGCATGGTGGATATGAATAGATCTCTTGTGGAACTGATACAGAAAGGGGAGATCAGCATGGAATCTGCCTATCAGTATTCTATTAATCCTAAAGCTCTTGAGCGCATGCTCTAAATATTATGCTCTTTGATTACGAAGCTATATCAAATACAGGCGAAAGAAAAAAAGGATCCGTAGACGCGAGCTCCAAGGATTCAGCCATTGCCGCTATTCAGCGTAGAGGACTCATCGTTTTGTCAGTAGGAGAAGGGAGCGGCAAAAAAGATTTCAAGAGTATCATGAATATGTCTTTCTTTGAGAAAAAAGTATCTATGAAAGACGTGGTTATCATGTCTCGACAGATCTCTACACTTTTCGAAGCGCAAGTGTCAGCTCTCAAAGCTTTCAATCTTCTTGCGACGAATACAGAAAACAAATCTCTGATCAAAGTGCTAACGAATATCTCTGATGACATTTCCTCAGGTACATCTATATCGCAGGCTCTTGCGAAGCACCCAGAAGCATTCTCGAGTTTCTATGTGAATATGGTCAAGGCGGGAGAAGAGTCAGGGAAGCTCACTCAGACGTTTGCTTACTTGGCCGATTATCTTGATCGACAATACCAACTTACATCCAAAACGAAAAATGCCCTTGTCTATCCAGGATTTGTCGTCGGTGTTTTTATCATGGTGATGACCCTGATGTTTGTATTTATTGTGCCGAGGCTTGCAGTCATTATTGAAGAATCGGGACAAGCACTACCATTCTCTACTAAAATCGTCTTGGGTATTAGCGACCTCCTCGTTAACTATGGTATCTTTATTCTCATCGGACTGGCACTTTTTGTTATGTATATGTACAAGCTTAGCCGTTCTCGCTCCGGCAGAATGTATCTTGATAGGATCAAGATCACAACTCCAGTTTTTAAAAATATATACACCAAACTTTATCTTTCACGAATTTCCGATAATATGGACACAATGCTCTCCTCAGGTATTCCCATTGTCCGAGCTATTGAACTGACTGCTGATATCGTGGGAAATCGTGTGTATCAAGATATACTCACCAAAGTGTCCGAAGAGGTCAAAGGCGGCAGTTCTTTTTCCGATGCTCTGTCTCACCACAAGGAAATACCACCTATTATGTCAGGCATGGTTAGAGTTGGTGAAGAGACAGGATCACTTGGGAATATCTTAAAGACCCTCGGACATTTCTATAGTCGTGAAGTTAATGATGCTGTTGACACGCTTGTTGGATTGATTGAGCCTCTTATGATCGTCGGTCTCGGTGTTGGTGTCGGACTTCTCCTTACTTCGGTGCTCATGCCTATTTACAACATTGCAGGAGGAATACAGTAAAAGATATCAAAGATATCCACAGGAAGGCTTTCCATTGCACTTTTTGAGCTGTTCCGTGATATAATGAGCGTATTAAAAATAAGGTCGCGTCTTTTATATAAAGACACACAATTAATAGAATTAAATTTAGTATGAATAAAAATAAAGGTTTCACGCTTATCGAACTCTTGGTCGTTATCGCGATCATTGGTATCTTGGCATCAGTCGTGCTCGCGGCGCTTTCAAGCGCTCGTGCTAAAGGTCTAGACGCAAAAAACGTGTCACAAGTCTCTTCAATGCGCGCTCAGGCTCAGCTTTGGGTACCGTCCGGTACAGCTGTCGCTCATGCTCCTGCTGTCGGTGTTATTGTAACAGCGGGTACTAACCCTATTACATCAGCAGTTAGCTTGTTCGCCGATACAGCAGCCAGCAATAGTCTAACAACTTTGGTCGGAGGATTAAATGTGGGTACTGATTTCTATGCTGGTTCAGAATCAACTACTGCTGGTAATGGCGGAAAATGGTTCTTCATCACTGAGACTTCGACAGGTACATTCTGTGTTGATTACACAGGTACAACAAAGACTGGAACTATCGTTATCACTGCTCCAACAGTACTTGCTAACTGGACAACAGTTGGTGCTGGTCAAGGTGGATACACAAACGCAAACTCTACGAGCTACTTGTGTAACTAATGTTTGATTATTGTGTTCTGTTCTCTCAAAAAACCACTCTATCCGGTGGTTTTTTGTTGTGCAAATGATATACTATACGCATGTACGTCCTTGCCTTTATCTTCATTTTCCTTCTCGGTACTATCATCGGCAGTTTTCTCAATGTCGTTATCTATAGATTTAATACTAGCAAATCAATTATACGTGGGAGATCAATCTGTATGACTTGCAATCACAAACTTGCTTGGTACGAACTCATCCCTATCTTTTCTTTCTTGATTCAGTCTGGCCGCTGCCGCAGTTGCGCAAGCAGTATCTCGCATCAATATCCGCTTGTTGAATTCGGGACTGGTTTGATTTTTACCCTCTTGGCTTTTCATTTCTTGAATGTTCTTTCATTCTCGCAAAGTTCATATATATTCCTTGTCATTTTATTTTCTTTTATATTTTCTCTACTTATAGTGATCTCTGTGTATGATATCAGGCACAAGATTATCCCCGATAAGCTAGTCTATGTATATGCATTTTTCTCTTTTCTTTCAATTTTTATCAATCACACAGGTATTGGACCTCTTTTTATAAAAGCTTCACTTCTTGATGTTGTTTCAGGTCCTCTTTTTGCCTTGCCGTTCGGACTTTTGTGGCTCATCTCGCGTGGTAGATGGATGGGCTTAGGGGATGCCAAGCTTGTGCTTGGCATTGGGTGGATGCTGGGACCAGTCCTCGGTCTCGCCGCTATTACGCTTTCATTTTGGATGGGGGCGGTTGTGAGTCTTTTTATTATGTTCTTTTCCCGCACACGCATGAGCTTGAAGACCGAGATACCATTTGCTCCATTTCTTATCATAAGTACGCTTGTTGTATTTTTATTCAATCTCGATATATTTACATTGACATCGTTATTTCGTCTGTAAATAACTCCTTTGTGTATGTTAAAAAACTTACTTAAAATAAAATATAACCGAAGTTCTGTATTAAAGGAAAGGGGTATGACCCTTGTGGAACTCATGGTCGTTCTTGCAATATTTTTGATAGTTGCTGGACTCACAGTCTTTGATTATGGCCGTTTCCGTTCTGCTGTTTCTTTACAGAATTTGGCAGATGATATCGCATTATCAGTTCGCCTAGCCCAGAGTTATGCCATAGGAGTCGAAAATGCAATAAATACTTTCTCGAATGGATACGGAATTCATCTCACTACAATCAAGGATCAGCCTGCAATTGCAGGTTCCAATAAATCATTCGTTATCTTTGCGGACATCCCTGACATTAATGGGATTCAGAATAAATTCTACGACTACGATCAGGGCGGCGCGAGTTCAACAGTCTGCAACGTAACAACGTTGGAAGCAGGCAGTGAATGTTTCAATTTTCTTACGATAACAAGTAACGATACAATTGCCTCTCTCTGTCCAAATAGTGATCCAGAGACATGTAGCACTAATGCTTCTGTGGATATCACGTTCCTTCGCCCCAACCCCAATGCCTATATATGCCTTTATGAGGAAGGTGGCGGTACTTGTAGTCAATCGCTTACAAGTATAGATATTAAGGTAGAAAACACACTTAGTAAAGAAATAAAAACTATTACCGTTTCAAATGTGGGTCAGATTAGCATACAATAATGTCATGTATGATTTTGTAAATCCGATGAAAAAAATTTTTAATAAACAAAAAAATACCGGCTTTATCCACCAAAACTTTTCAAAGAAAGTTTCAGGCGGATTCACTCTCATAGAGATTATGGTTGCAACCTCTATCTTTATGATCATCATGCTTATGGCCATGGGTGCGCTTATTACGACCTCAGACGCTGCTAAAAAAGCCCAAGCACTTCGAACCGCAATGGATAATGTGAATTTTGCTCTAGAGAGCATGACACGATCGCTTCGCATGGGGACTGATTACACCTGTGTCACCGGAGGCTCTGTATCATTACCGGCCGGAGCGAACAATGACTGTCCTTTAGGTAGCGGAGGTGGAGGGGCAATAATTTTTACCCCAGCCGGCCATGCTCAACCTCGAGATGCAGCTTTTACTCTCACTGCCCGAGGTGATGCAACAAATACGTATGTACTCCAGAGTTGCGATCCAAGCAGTTGTCTTGATCTAGTGGCTTCTAATATCGATATCCAAAAATTGACCTTCTTCGTCAATGGTTCACGTACAGATGACAGAATACAGCCGAGTGTTTATATTATCATCAAGGGTGTTGTTACTATCAAGGGGCGAGCAACCACTTTTGCAATTCAAACAAATGTCTCACAAAGAAATACAGAATAATATGAAATTTTCTACTCAAAAAAAGAATAATCGCGGTTTCACTCTTGTTGAGACAATGGTCGCTATCTTTATATTGGCAGTAGCGCTCGATGCTTTCTTTGGTCTCGCTTCCAGTAGTCTCTTTTCTGCCCGCTATTCTCAGAATGAACTTACTGCGAATTATATGCTACAAGAAGCTGTTGATTTTATAAGGAATGATCGCGACACGATAGCTTTTCAGAACAATGACCCAAGTATCAATGATGGATGGGATAATTTTATAGCGAAGTATGTAGCGGGAGAGTGCTTTGCCAATTTTTCCGATACAGACCAGGGGTGTTATGTTGAGCCGGCTGATCCAACCTCGATACGACCCTGCGCGACTTTGCCTAGCTTTGGAGTTTCACATTGCCCGGTCTTTCTATATGATCCAGATGCCCTAAATGACAGCTTTTATACATATAATTCCGGCACTCCTGTCAATTTTAAAAGGCAGGTGATCATGTCAGTCAATCCGAACAGAGCGGATGAGATAGATGTGAAAGTCACTGTTGAGTGGCTAAATGGAAAGTTGGTTCGTTCCCGATCACTCGTTGTCAGTCTTCTTAATTGGCAAAAATAATATGATACATATAATTAAAACAAAAGAAAAAGGATATGCGATATTATTTGCCGTTGTTATTATAAGTGTCATTTCAGTGATTGCTTTTGGCTTATCATCAAGCACGTATAAACAATTGATTCTCTCTTCACTTGCTTCTGATTCACAAGTGGCATTCTTTCAAGCAGATACTGGCTCAGAATGCGGACTCTATGCGGATATGGTAGAACATTTAAACGAAGCGAGTATTTCCCCTTGGCTATGTGGAGTCACTGTCAATCAAGACAATACTACATTTATGATAGATGAAACTTCCACCGGTATACCAGGATATACCTTAACTCCCATCAACCCCGGCACTGCTCCATGTTTCGATATTGTTGTTACAAACGATACAGTATCTGCCCCACCCGTTACAACGATGAGAGCTCGAGGATATAACAATTGCGATAAGAATAATATGCGTACTGTGGAGCGTGAGATCCAAATTACGTATTGATAAGTGCCATGAATGATGCTGCCATCAAAAACCGAATACAAAAACTTCGGGGGGAAATTGAGAGACTCCGAGAAGAATACCACGTAAAAAATGACCCTAGCGTCACTGACGATGTATACGATTCACTTACCAAAGAACTCAATAAAATTCTCGAACAGTATCCTCGGTTTAAAGATGCCAATTCTAGTCTGAATCGTGTCGCGGGTAAGGCGCTGGATAAATTTAAAAAAGTGAAGCATGAAGTGCGATTGCTGTCATTGGGGAATGTTTTCTCCGATGAGGAACTTTTTGCATGGGAGAAACGCAATCTAAAATTACTGGAAACTGATGAACAATTGGAATATTTCTGCGAACTCAAGTTCGATGGTCTAGCCATTTCTCTGATCTATGAGAATGGTAAGTTTATTCGGGGTGCGACAAGAGGGGATGGAGATACAGGGGAAGACATAACCGAGAATTTAAAAACTATCGAGTCCATTCCACTTGTACTTGAAGCTCCGTATCCTAAGAAGATTGAAGTTCGTGGCGAGGCGATAATGACAAAAAAAATACTGGAAGAAATAAATAAGTTAAATCAAAAAGAAGGCAGGCCGCTGTTTGCAAATTCTCGAAATGTTGCTGCTGGCTCCCTGCGACAGCTTGATCCTAAGCTAACCCAATCCCGCAGGCTAGACTTTTTTGCTTATGAAATCAGTCAGATAGAGAGTGGTTGGCAAGATAAAATTTCAAAACATTCCTTAAAACACGATTTACTCAATATTCTCGGTTTCATGACTGATAAAAGTACTCTTATGTCTAGAGATCTGGACGGTGTAATAAATTTTGTCGAGAAAATTTCAAAGGTTCGCGATACTTTGCCATTTGGAATTGATGGAATTGTTATTAGTGTAAATAATACAGAAATATATAAAAGTCTTGGTGTAGCCGGTAAAGATCCTCGTGGAGTTATTGCTTATAAGTATCCTGCCGAGCGAGCCACCACGACGGTAACCGATATCACAGTCAATGTGGGGCGCACTGGAGTGCTTACTCCTCTTGCTCATTTTGAGCCGACGCTTGTTGCCGGATCTACAGTATCGAAATCGACTCTGCACAACATGGATCAGATAGAACGACTGGATATTCGTATTGGTGATACTGTCGTTATCCAGAAAGCGGGTGATGTCATTCCTGAAGTTGTCGAAGTTTTGTTAAAAATGCGCACAGGCAAAGAAAAGAAATTCAAAATGCCGGCTAAATGTCCAGTCTGTGGAAGCGCCGTGGATAAAAGAGAAACAGGAGCTGATTCAAGCAGCGTAGCGTATTATTGTACGAATAAGAATTGTCCGGCAAAAAACAGAAGGGGCATGCAGCACTTCGTGAATATTTTTGAGATTTATACTATAGGACCCAAAATCCTTGATCGTTTGAAAGATGAAGGATTAATCAGCGATGTTGCGGACTTGTTTACACTCGAAGAAAGCGATCTCTCAGGGCTTGAGCGCTTCGGAGTAAAATCAGCGCAAAATATAATCACATCTGTTGATTCTCATAAAAAAATCCCGCTCTGGCGATTCATCTATGCGCTTGGAATCCTGCATGTAGGAGAACAGACTGCCCAAGATATTGCAAATCATTTTGGAACACTTGAAAAAATCATGACAGCCAAAGAAGAAGAGATCAGTCAAATTGAAAATATCGGCCCAGTAGTAGCGCAGAGTCCCTCTGACTTCTTCACTCATAAGGAAAATATTACGCTGATCAAGAAATTGCTGAAAAACGGAGTCACGATTGAGAAAGTAAAAATACAAAAAGGAAGCAAATTTACTAATATGACATTTGTTTTGACTGGTACACTATCGTCTATGTCGCGTGATGAAGCCAAAGCAAAAATTACTTCCCTTGGCGGCAAAGTTTCTGGTTCTGTCTCGAAAAACACTTCCTACGTCGTAGCCGGGGATGAACCAGGGTCAAAATATGTGGATGCACAAAAACTAGGCGTTAAAATTCTCTCTGAAAAAGAATTCCTAGAAGTACTTTTAAATAGTACGTAAAATATGCTATTGTAAGGGAATGCAATTGGATGATATTAAAAAACTTGCCGAGAGGGCCCGTATTGATATGAAGCAAGATGAACTTGCAGACATAGCCAAAGACTTTGACTCTATTTTGGCGTATGTAGGTCAGGTTCAGGAACTCTCCGAACTCTCCGATACCGAACCCGACTATATACTAGAGAATATAATGCGCGATGATATAGTCATAAATGTAGCAGGTTCATATACAGATAAAATTCTTAGAGAGATGCCAGATACACAAGATGGATTCCTTAAGGTAAAGCAGATTTTATGATTGATTTAAAAACTCTCACAATTGAAAAGGCCCATGGGCATTTTAAAAATGGCGATTTTACTGTTACTGATTTAGTAAATAAATATCTTGAGATTATAAAAGAAAAAAATACAGATATAAATGCATATCTAGAAGTGTATGATGATGTTGTGGCACAAGCAAAGCATGCTGAAGATATGTTTGCGCAAGGAACTGCCACTCTCATGACCGGTATACCGCTTGCGCTCAAGGATAATATGCTTGTGGAAGGGCATGTTGCCTCGGCCGGATCAAAAATTCTCGAAGGATACAAAGCAACATACGATGCAGGAATTATCACCCAGCTAAAAGCACAAGGGGCGGTATTGCTTGGCCGGGTAAATATGGATGAATTCGCTATGGGTTCGTCTACTGAGACGAGTGCTTTCGGCATAACCAAGAATCCTCTTGATACATCGCGTGTGCCAGGTGGCACATCAGGTGGTTCTGCAGCTGCTGTCGCTATGGATGGAGCGCTTGTCTCTCTTGGATCCGATACAGGAGGCTCAGTGCGCCAGCCAGCATCATTCTGCGGAGTAGTCGGGATGAAATCAACCTATGGCACCGTCTCACGTTCGGGTATCATTGCCATGGGAAGTTCTCTTGATCAAGTTGGTCCGATGGGCAAAACGGTCAGAGATGTTGAGATCTTATTTGAAGCCATAAATGGATATGATAAAAATGATAGCACCTCGATTCCGAAGGAGAAGCGACTCACCTCTTCGCCTCTTAAGAAGAAGATCGGTATTCCACGATCATTCCTCTTGGGTGAGGGGATAGACAAAGAAGTTCTTGCGAACTTCGAAGAAAGTTGCAAGAAACTCGAGAGCGCCGGATATGAACTTATCGATGTGTCGCTTTCACTCATTAAGTACTCACTCCCGGTCTACTATATTTTGATGCCAGCCGAAGTCTCAAGTAATTTGGCACGCTATGATGGTATGCGTTATGGACTCTCTGAGCAGGCCTCAAAACTTTTTGATGTATATACAAAAACGCGCGGGAAAGGCTTTGGCAAGGAAGTTCGCCGCCGCATACTTCTCGGCACATATATACTCTCTCACGGCTACTACGATGCCTACTACAACAAGGCAGTAAAAGTTCGTAACGCCATCTCTAAAGAGCTTGCTAATGTGTTTTTGGAAGTGGATGCTATTATCACTCCGACAGTGCCGTTCCCGGCATTCAAATTCGGCGAGAAATCGAAAGATCCTATTTCTATGTATATGTCAGATTTATTTACCGTACCTGCTAATATCGTCGGCATTCCAGCCATATCAGTCCCTTCTGGTATAACAGAGGGTGGACTGCCGCTAGGTCTACACATTATGGCTCCTTCTTTGCGTGAAGATATTCTCTTTTCTGTCGGGAAAGACTTTGAGAATACACTCAAAAACTAGTATAATAGACGAATATGGATCAACAAGGAATTGTACAGCCTTTTATAGACAAACCACTTTTTAATCCTACCTATCTCAATATTGAATATATCTTTGCCAAGATACTTGCTGTTTTCAGTCCGATCGTGGCTTTTTTTACCAGCTCGCATACGTGGATCGTGATAGGTTTTATATCTTCCAGCCTTTCGATACTTTTTATTGCAATTATTATATTCTCACTAGTGCGCATGCGAGAAATTCAACTTCATGAAAAAATGGAACTTGACCATGAAATTCACGAAGCTCTAAGTCGTGATCAAGAAGCGATAAAAGCAGAGAATCCAAGATGGCATTACATCCTCACTCTTATTGAAAGTTCAAATGAATCTGATTGGCGCGTAGCGATTATCGAAGCTGACACCATGCTCGATGAAATACTTCGCGGGAAAAGCTTTACGGGCGAAACTGTCAGTGAACTCTTGGAGGCTGCACGGTCCAGTGGATATGCAAACATCCAGAACGCCTGGGATGCGCACTTAGTCCGCAATCAGATAGCCCATGCCGGCTCTGAATTCTCTCTCTCGCAGGTGGAAGGTCGCAGAGTTATACGAATGTATCAAAACTTTTTTGAAGAATTGAAAGCAATATAGAAATTTATTGCGCAATTTAGTGGATGAAAAGCGAGAGAAGCAACTAGCTTAACTAGGTAGAGGAGGGTTCGCCTTTCTTGCTTTGCATGGCAAGTAGAGCCAAAACTAGAGCATACACGATGTGCTCATCAATGATTGGGTTGTTTGCAGGGAAAAGGAGTGCGAGCCACATCAAAACCATCATTATTATCCCTGCTACAGCACCCCACACGACATATCTATTCAAAAGCAAAGTGAGCCCTATTAGAAGAAGCCCGAGCATAAACAACCAATCCACAAGGGCCACTCCTGCCAAGCTATGAAATAGTGGAGCAAACGGCCCCTGAACACCTCCCATTAAAAACCCCGTAGTTGGAGAACCTCCGTGAATCCACGCCTTATCACTCGTTGTTGCAAAGCCAAGACCAAACAATTTATCAAAGAAAGCCCAGAGAAAAATAAAAGACATTACAAAACGCAACTTAAGCCACACTAATTTTTGTATATTCATATTTTAAGTATATCACTTTTCCTTGCAAGTTTTTATAAAAATCACCATTATTGAATTTGTTATTATCATCACTATGGAGTGAAGCATGGTAGCTATGTTGTATGAACCCAAAGCGCCTAGAGCAAGAGCATGCCGTAAGACATTTGTGCCGTAGAGGAGCGGTGTTTCACTTTTAGGATGACAATATGTTTTACGAAAAGTCGGTATGAATGCAATCAAATCTATAGAAACAACAGTAATAACTGAAAGAGTCGGGTCTTTGGTCAAAATCCACGGAATAAGACCAAGCAGAGCCAGAGCTAAAAAATACTTATCTGTTTTGGGAGGGTTCTTAAAACCATATTTTATGGAAAACAAAAATATAATTACTGTAAACATCTCTGAAATGGCTGTAGGTATTGCTCCTATGCCTGCACCTTTTGCTACCTGTCCAAAAAAGACCACACAAGAAACCAGCGTCCATATAAACCAAGTGTAAGGATGCGGTTTTATTTTTCCTTTTATAACATCAAGCAAGTAAGGAATGTTGCCCACTAACGCAAGCAGGGAAGCGACGACGACAAGAATTAATTTTACCATTGATTTTATTATAGCAGTTGTCTGTCGAATCAGTATACAGAAAACTACCCATATAGAATGGGTGGTTTTCCTTTGCGCAGTCGAAGGGAGTCTTTCGCCTTACCGGCGCGGGTGCTTTTCGCTCCGAATAATCGGAGAACGAAAAGCCTTTCAAGTCCCTCCGCAAGCAAAGCAGTTTGCTTGCTTCTCCTGCGCGAAAAAGAGAGGCTTTCGCCTCTCTTTTTACTTGCGCAGTCGAAGGGACTTGAACCCTCAACCTCCCACGTGACAGGCGGGTGCTCTAACCAGTTGAGCTACGACTGCATATTTTGCTATTGTAACTAATCTCTATCAGATTACAACGTTCGCCCAGGCGGGTGCTCGCTATATTCTAAATTGAGTTGAGCTACGACTGCAGTATATTTTTCGGGCTATTCCCGACTGTGCCGATGAGTGGAATCGGACCACTTTCTAAGGCTTATGAGTCCTTCGTTCTACCATTGAACTACACCGGCGTTATCGACAGGAGTGACATATATCTCACTGGCATGTCACCTGCCGACCTTGTTGCGGGGCCTGGAATCGAACCAGGGTCTTAAGGTTATGAGCCTTACGAGATACCATTTCTCTACCCCGCTATTGTGCTATTGTACTTAAAATTGAGAATTTTGCAATCTTTCATTGAAAATAGAGGGTAATTATAGTACTATAAGCGCTGTGAAATGTACGCCGTTATAGCTCAGGCAGTAGAGCACGTTCTTGGTAAGAACGAGGTCAACAGTGCAAGTCTGTTTAACGGCTCCCGAAATATGCCGATATAGTTCAGTGGCAGACCTGCCCGCCATCACCTAAGCCCATGTAGCTCAATTAGTAGAGCATCGGTATCGTAAATCGAAGGTTAGGAGTGCAATTCTCCTCGTGGGCTCAAGCGTAGGCAGGCGGGACACTGCTTTCGTAAAGCAGGAACGTGGGTCCGATTCCCACTCTCGGCTCAAAGATTTTGTTATACTATAACTTATGCGAGAATTTGATACAGAAGAGATAAAAAAGGAAATAGAAGGGATCGAGAACGAGATGGCTGGGGCAGATTTCTGGACTGATAAAGTCAAAGCGCAATTGACAATTAGGAAGCTAAATGAGCTTAAGGATGAGCTTCTTGGATCTCTGAAATATGACAAGGGGAATGCCATTCTCTCCATCCTATCTGGCGCAGGAGGGGATGATGCCGAAGATTTTTCAGCAATGCTTTTGCGCATGTATATGAAATATATAGAAAGCAAAGGTTGGGAAGTGAATCTCATTCATGAAAATATAAATGATCACGGTGGCTATCGTAATATTTCTCTTGAAGTAATTGGATCTTTGGCCTATGGCACTTTAAAAAATGAATCTGGCGTGCATCGCCTGGTTCGAATCTCGCCGTTTAATGCGAAGTCTCTTCGTCACACGTCATTCTCGCTCGTAGAAGTGGTTCCAAAATTTGAAAAAAATAACGATGCAATAGAAATTCCACCCGAAGATATGAAAATTGAGTTCTCAAAGTCCGGCGGTCCGGGCGGCCAAAATGTGAACAAGCGTGAAACGGCGGTACGCATCATTCATCTGCCGACCAATATAGCAGTACACGTCACTAGCGAGCGTTCTCAGGAACAGAATCGCGAGAAGGCTATCGATATGCTCAAAGGTAAGCTATTTAAAAAGCGTGAAGAGGATGAAAAAAGACAAAAACTCGGCATGTCAGCGACAAAAACGACTGAGATCGAATGGGGAAGCCAAATACGGTCGTATGTCCTTCATCCCTACAAGCAAATCAAAGATCACAGGACAGGGGTAGAGGTTCATGATGTAGATAAAGTTTTGGAGGACGGTGAGCTAGAGCCTTTCATTGAGGCCGAAAAAAAGTTATAATGTTCCAGTGAGAAGTGGCAAGATTAAAGCGAACAGAGTCTGATTCTGGCCACTTCCTTTTGATTATACGCTTCTCAATAATTAATGATCTATTTCAATAATGTTACAAAACAATACAAAGACAACATGTCACTCGATGATGTGACTCTCTCTATTGCTCCTGGTGAATTTGTTTCCGTTGTGGGACACTCTGGCGCTGGCAAGACTACGCTTACCAAGCTTATCCTTGCAGAAGAGAGGCCGACTGAAGGGACTATCTTTTTTGAATCTACTGATATACACAAACTATCAAGTAAAGAACTTACTAAATTCCGCCGTAAAGTCGGGGTTGTTTTTCAGGATTTCCGTCTCCTATCTGGCAAAACTGCCTATGAAAATATCGCTTTTGCTATGGAAGCTACAGGCAAGAATGATGAAGAAATATTAGAAGATGTTCCTCATGTCCTTGAGCTCGTCGATCTTACCAACAGGGCACTTCATTTTCCTCACCAGCTCTCTGGGGGTGAGAAGCAACGCCTAGCTATAGCTCGCGCTATAATCACCCAGCCAGAGCTCATTATCGCTGACGAGCCGACTGGCAATCTAGACCCTGTGAATGCGACCGAAGTAGTCAATATTTTGAGGAAAATCAATGATCTGGGCACGACAATCATTCTTACTACTCATAACAGAAATGTCATTGACCAGATAAAGAAGCGCGTCATTACTCTTGAAAATGGACGCGTAGTTCGAGATGATAAAGATGGTAAGTATATGATATAATGCCCCCATGCTTATGATCCACGCTAAAAGAATCATACGTTCCGGATATCGCAATTTTATGCGTAGCGGTTTCACATCCCTAGCTTCCATACTCATGATGGTGATAACACTCTTTGTTATCACCAGTCTTATTTTTGTCCAAACTGCTTTAACTACATCGCTCAACGATATAAAAGAAAAAGTTGATGTGACCGCATATTTCGTTTCTGATGCAGACACGGATACAATCATGAATATAAAACAGGCTTTGGAAAAACTGCCTGAAGTCCGAGAAGTAACCTATATATCACAAGAACAAGCCCTAGCAGACTTTAGGGACAAACATGCTGATGATTATCTTACCTTGCAAGCTCTCGACGAGCTTGGTACTAATCCTCTTGGCGCCTCGCTCAATATCAAAGCCAAAGATCCATCTCAATATGAGTCTGTCGCTAAATATTTTGACTCCGATAATGCATTAGGCCGAGGTACTCTCAATGTCGTAGACAAAGTCGATTATCATCAGAACAAAATCGTAATAGACAGGTTGTCTTCTATAATCTCAGGCGCACAAAAGCTAGGCCTTGCTGTATCTCTCGTTCTTGTTCTTATATCTATAATTATTACGTTCTCTACTATTCGCCTTATAATATATATGTCGCGCGAAGAGATAAGCGTCATGCGCTTGGTTGGTGCGGGGCCAAAATATATCCAAGGTCCATTTGTGGTATCAGGTGTACTTGTAGGCGTAACTGCAAGTTTGCTTACCATGCTCTTGTTCTTGCCTATATCCATTTGGCTTGGCAACCAGCTGACAGACTTTATCGGTATTAATCTTTTTTCATACTTCAAATCTAATTTCCTCCAATTATTTATTATTATGCTTGGTACTGGTGTTCTTCTTGGTGGAATATCAAGCGCCTTTGCTATTACAAGATATCTAAAAAAATAGAACATGACCCCGAAAAAGAAAATATCTAGAAAGGTGCAAGAAAAGAAACAGAACAAGAAAGAAAAAAACAGTAGCAAGTATATTTTCGTCATCGGTGGAGTCATGTCAGGAGTCGGCAAGGGAATAGCGGCTGCCTCTTTGGGTAAAATTCTGTCTGCACGCGGACTTAAGGTAAATCTCCTAAAAATCGATCCGTATCTCAATGTTGATGCTGGTACTATGAATCCGACCGAGCACGGAGAGGTATTTGTACTTGATTGTGGTCTTGAAACCGATCAAGACATGGGAAATTATGAGCGATTTTTGAACCGTGATTTAGGTCCGGAGGACTACATGACGAGTGGCATGGTGTATCGGGCTGTTATCGAGCGGGAGCGAAATCTAGGATATGGCGGCAAGTTCGTGGAGGCTATTCCTCATGTCCGCGATGAAATTGTCGAACGAATCGTAAAGGCAGCTACTGTTTCCAAGTCTGACGTTTCTGTTGTCGAGATCGGCGGTACGATCGGCGACTTCCAAAATGCTCTTTATATCGAAGCGGCCCGTTTGCTAAAGATCAGGAATCCCGGCAGTGTTCTTTTTGTCATGGTATCGTATCTTCCTGTTCCTTCGACTATCGGAGAAATGAAAACCCGTCCGACCCAGCATGCTATTCGCGAGCTTAACTCCTATGGAGTCCAGGCTGACATCGTCATTGCCCGCTCGACGCATCCTCTCGACAAAAAGCGAAAAGAGAAGCTCGCAATTTGGTGCAACGTCATTCCTGAAAATATCGTCTCGGCTCCTGATGTCAGGTCGATTTATGACGTGCCGCTAAACTTCGAGCGCGACAAACTCTCGGAAGTCATTTTAAAGAATCTCGGCATTCTATCAAAGAAAAAGCCTAATCTTAAAAAATGGCAGGAGTTCGCCCGCCATGCCCACAATGGAAAGCAAAGCGTAAAAATCGGGATTGTCGGCAAATATTTTGATACTGGCGACTTCCTTCTTTCGGACGCGTATCTCTCAGTTATCGAAGCTATTAAATTCTCTGCATATCACTTGGGCGTGAAGCCCGTGATCTCCTGGCTCAATGCCAAGGATTATGAAGCATATCCGAAGAAAGTATTTGAGCTTGCAAGCTATGATGGGATCATCGTACCGGGAGGATTTGGTGAAACGGGAATCGAAGGGAAGATCAAGGCTATTCGCTTTGCTCGCGAGAAAAAAATTCCGTACTTCGGTCTCTGCTACGGTATGCAGCTTATGGTCATCGAATACGCCCGCCACGTCTTGGGCCTCAAGGATGCCAATACGAGCGAGATCAACCCTAATTCCAAGAATCTTATCATAGATGTCATGGAAGATCAGAAAGAAAAGATTGCTACTAAAAAATTGGGCGGTAGTATGCGCCTAGGAGCATATCCGGCTAATCTAAAGAAGGGAAGTGTCGCAGCTGTGGCATATGGGGTCACCAAGATATCCGAGAGGCATCGCCATAGATATGAGGTCAATAATGCATATAGAGATGCACTGGAAAAAGCCGGGCTTGTCTTCTCGGGGCTTTCACCAGATGGCAATTTGGCTGAAATTGCAGAGCTTCCTTTCAAGGCGCACCCATTCTTTCTTGGAACTCAGTTTCATCCCGAGTTAAAAGCCCGTCCGCTTTCTCCTCATCCTCTGTTCACTTCATTTATAAAGGCCTGTATAAAGAAAAAGAAGAAATAAATAAAAATAAAGTGACACATATTCTGCCATGGCGAAATATGTGTCACTTTATTTTATTGTTGCTACATACTAATTACTATAATCTAATCACTATTTCAAAGCATCCTGAGCATCGCGCATACGACTCTCTGAAATTATTTTAATTATCTCATCTTCGTCGTCAGTAATAACGTACAATTTCGTGTCCTCAGGTGCTACCACTTCGTATTTATCTTTTAGGTTTTCATTTATCAGATTCTCAAGCGGTGCCCAAAACTCTTTACCGAGCAATATAACCGGGATCCTGCCAATTTTTCCAGTTTGCTGAAGCGTTAACATTTCAAAAAGCTCGTTGAATGTGCCGAAACCTCCTGCGCAAAAAATGCATACTTCGGTAGTGTATGAAAGAGATACTTGCCTTGTAAAGAAGAAATAAAAAGGGATCTCTTCGGTGACGTATCTATTTGTTGTTTGTTCATGTGGCAGTCTGATGGTGAGCCCAATAGACTTGCCTCCCGCCTCAAACGCGCCTCTGTTTGCTGCCTCCATTATGCCTCCACCGCCACCAGAGAGGATGGTATATCCTAATTCTTTGGAAATTTTAAAAGCAAGGTTTCGCGCTTGTATGTATGAGGTGTGGGTTTCTTCCAAGCGTGCTGAACCGTAGAATGTGACTGATGGTGTGAGTTCGCTGATAATATCAATTCCTTGTCGGAACTCTTCTTGAATCATACAGAGTTTCGTCTCTTGATCATTGTCGCCAGATAGGGTCACACATCCGCTTCTGATGTCATCAATTGTTAAATGCTTTGGTCGGTATTTTATTTTATCTTGATCCATAGACCTGATTGTACATCAATCATGGCTCCTTTTCAAACCCTGATTCGGTTGGTTTTCTTTATTTTTATGGTACTATGTTTGAGTTATTGCCGACTCGTCTAATGGTAGGACACATCCCTCTGGAGGATGGTATTGGGGTTCGAATCCCTGGTCGGCAGCAAAAGCTTTTGTTCGCCAAAAGCTGCCGATAGCAAGACATCAATATGTCTTGCGTCAGGGATTCGAAAACCTTTTCCATATGAACTTGTGAATGGAAAAGGTATACTGATCCTGTAAGGATCGAAATTCCCTGGTCGGCAGCCAGCTTGAGCTAGCCCCAAGAGCTTAATTTTACGAGATATCTTAGCTCTCAAAAATTTACTCTCTTAGGACGCTCGAATTTTTCTAAAAGTCTAATCTTATAGTTTTAGTTATTCAACTGGTATAATCAAAACATGGATAAAATAACTTTAAATAATGGTATAAAAATCCCTAATATTGGATTTGGTGTCTTTAGAATACAAGATGGTGAAGAAGTGGAAAATTCTATTAAGTGGGCATTAGATGCAGGATATCGTTTAATTGATGCTGCAATGATATATAAAAATGAAGAAGGCGTTGGTATAGCTATAAAAAACTCTGGCATTCCAAGAGAAGAAATCTTTATAACAACTAAACTATGGAATACAGACCAAGGTTATGAAAATGCTCTTAAGGCAATAGATGTTTCTTTGGACAAATTAGGTTTGTCATATGTAGATTTGTATTTAATTCATTGGCCTACGGCAAGTGAAGATTTAAATGAAAGTCTAGATAAAAGAGAAGAGACGTGGAAAGCTATGGAAGAAATATATAAAGCTGGTAAAGCGAAAGCTATTGGTGTTTCAAACTATACAATTACTCATTTAGAACAAATGAAAAAATATGCCCAAATTCAACCAAGCGTTAATCAATTTGAATTTCATCCATTCCTATATCAAAAAGAATTAGTCGAGTATTGCAAAGAACATACTATTGTCGTTGAAGCACACTCGCCACTTGCCCCAATAGCTGATGTTAAGGCTGTGGAACATAAGAATGAAGGAATAGATAAGATTGCTGAAAAATATGGTAAGAGCAAAGCCCAAGTATTAATTCGTTGGAGTATAGAACAAGGAGTTATTCCAATACCAAAATCTATTCATAAAGATCGCATAGAGGAAAATATCAATGTTTTTGATTTTAAACTTGATGAAGAAGATATGAATGCATTAAATACTATGAATGTAAATTTGCATGTCCGAAGAGATCCAACTAATCTTAAATAATTTAAATTAGTTAAAGACGATGACTGCTCGAAGAGTTATGCATCTTGAGCATCCAACGATGCAATCGGAATTCTCCGTCGCCTTGGATTAACGAATCATTAAGACTGATAGTATTGTATACTATATTTATATGAATTACGGATTTTTCAATTTACAGAATGTCGGCTTTTTAAGTCCCGGACTTCAAATACTCCTTATCGGTGTATTATTTTCCGCGACCGTTTTTCTTCAGTATAGGGAATCTAAGAAAACAGGGAAAACTCTACGGGGGCGTTTTCAATCTCCGATGTTCTTTTTCTTCTGTCCGATATATGAAGAAGTTATTTTCCGAGGGTTCATTTTGTCTGCCTTGCTTATTCTGTATTCAATACCCATCGCGATCATTATATCTTCGTTATTGTTCAGTCTTTGGCATCTCAAGAATATCTTTGTTTATTCGAAACGAGAACTTGCCGTGCAGATGCTTTGCACTGCAGTCGTATTAGGTCCAATCATGGCAATTGTTACTATATATACGGGAACTTTGTGGATCGCAGTTATCGCTCATTATTTTATTAATCTTTTTGCTCCAACTGCTTTAGGGAAAGCAGAAAAGGTTTTGGCTTAAATTAACCTGTCAGAGGAGCATCAAAATGCTATAATAAAAATCGTTAGAAAAGCTTATGAGGTATTGACTTTCGACTATCAATTGACTATACATTTTAATCTAATAATCTTATGACCAATAAAGCAATTGCGAGTGGTGTAGTACATAAAATGCCAGCAGACTTTGGGAGAGCTCTTGCTTCTACTACGGTAGCACAAGCAGTATGGGGTGATATTACCCCACTTGCTCGCAATGAATGGATCTGCTGGATTACATCGGGCAAAAAAGTAGAGACTAGAAATATACGAATCGAGAAGGCGCTCTCGAAGCTAAATGGCGGAATGCGCCGTCCTTGTTGCTGGGCTGGTTGCAGTCATCGTTAATCAAGCTTTTCTTAAGATGAAAAAATAGGATTATTTTATTTTTATTCACTTATTTTCTCCAAATCTTTTTCCAAAATATGGCAATAATAAGCACTGCTAGAAGGATTAGGAACAATAAGGACTTACTGATGATATTACTGATGACGTGCCAATTGTCTCCGACAAGATATCCAATGCAAGCATAGAGTGTAACTTGCGCTATTTCGCCAGCAATTTCAAACGGCAGATACTTTCTGTAGGGTACTTTACTTAATCCGCACATCAGATTCACCGCCAAATTAGCGAAGACTTCGAATCGTGTGATGAAAATCAGGAATCCAGGTCGTCGCTCTAGCCTTTTTTCAATATTTTTGTACTTTTCAGACTCAAGTACTTTACGAAGACCTATTGTATAGAGGATTTTTCGACCGTAACGTCTAGCGAGGAAGTAACCCAAATTGTCACCAACTATGTTGCCAAGGCTGCCGACAATTATTACCCAAAAGAGTGAGAAATACCCTTGGCTTGCAAACGCGGCAGATGCCATCAGAAGCGTACCGGGCGGTACGGGGCACGCAAGCGCTGCTATCAAGGTAACGCCGAATATTGCCCAATATTTGTATAAAAGAATGTATGGCAGCGCAATGTCGAGGAAGAAATTCATAATCGAGTTACAACTTGTACGCGCTCACTGCCTGTTTTACTTGTAAAAGGAATTCTGCCTGGTCTAGATTGTGCATTTTGGCATAGCGTTCGATATGAATGTTAGGGTAACGGAAATCAAAAATAGAAAGTTTCTGTAATAGATAGTTTGTCGGCAACTTAAACACAAAGTTAATATACGAAAATGTCATCCAAGATTTTATGTCGTCTATTGTCATAACTTTTCCAGGATGTTTTGCTTGTTCTTTGAGATACTCACGTTCATATATTTTTATCTGATGTGTTTCGTAAAAATCCATCGCGATCGCTCGCACTTCAACAACACAGAGCATTAAAAGTATAATAATGGTTATCGCCCGCGCCCTGTTGTGGCGCTCGAGCCATGTATGGATACGAGTACGGCATTTATTCACCTTTCCAGTATAACATTTATGGGTGGTATAATGGATGTATGCCGTTTTATGTCTATATTCTCGAGTGTGCCGATAAAACTTTCTATGTAGGCTCTACCAACGACCTTGAAAAAAGAGTACATCAGCATAACAACTATAAATCCGGTGCACATTATACAAAGATCAGACGACCAGTCACTCTAAAATACTCCAAGAAGTACAAAACTTTTGCCCACATGAGAAAAAGAGAAGGAGAATTAAAAAGATTAACAAGAATGCAGAAAATTGAACTCATAAAAAAGTAACACTGTGACTATTGGATATTTTTTCTGAATCTCTCAAATCAGTCGCGCCAAAGAACTTGGATATGACACGACAAGCATGTAGCCCTTTAATCTGATATACTTTCTGTATGGCGAAAAAAAGAAAACAAAAATCTGAAACCCTTATAGTCCTTATTGGACTTGTGATTATTGTTCTTGGTGTCATTTTTATTAAAAAACCTCAATCTTCCGTCGATACCGATCCAAAAGGGCAAACCCCAAATACCCTAACACCTATTACCATTACAAAAAATAATATTAAAGAAGTTAATTTTACAGGCAGCAAAGCCGTTATCCTAGGTTCGGGAGCGATGGCTGATGCGGCTCGGATGTATATAAATGAAACCATAGAATTATTTAAACAATCTGCTGATGCCGAAGTGCCACCGATGCGCTCTGAGTTTGGCGCAGACAGCCCTTCAGCAAATTACGAGATTGAGCTTAATGCTAAATATGTAAGAGGCCAGAAAACTGAATCGATTATCATAGACCAATATGTCTATACTGGTGGAGCAAACGGTAGTAGTTCATTTAAGGTTTTTACCGCTTCGCGTGCGACAGGGAAGCTCTTGTCTCTTGGTAATGTCATTATTCCATCAAAACAAGAAGCATTCACTGCGCTTGTTAAAAAAGAACTGAATGAATGGCGTCCCGAAGGAAGTACAGAAATTGCTGTCTTTCCAGAAGACGTCAATACTCTTACATTTTCATCATTTAGGAATTGGTCATACAATGATCGCAATCTTATTCTATACTTTGATAAGTATGAAATCGGACCGGGGGTTTTGGGGGCCGTCGCATTTCCATTGCCACTTTCGAAAATCCAAGGGTTTTTAACAATTTGATATAATCAATCTATGCATATTTATTATTAAAAATAAAATTGTATGAAAAATTTCGAAGTAAACGCATTACCCGGATCAGAACAAGAATCAAAGAGAAAGCTTTTTGAGCTTTTTGAAGAAGATATCCGGTCTGTCATACAGAAGATAAATGGCAAACCTGAAGATTTTCCCCGTGGACCTACAAATCATGTGTTTATAGATGAAAATGGCATAAAGCTCTCGAATCCATCTGAACGGCTGGGCAAGCATGCTCGGGTATATTTTTTGGATCTGGAAAAAGACGGTCAAAAATTCGAATGTGTCCTCAGAAATGAGCCGTCGGATGCGGAAGATTATAAAAAAGCTGTTGAGAAAAAACCTGTCATTAAAAAATATCTGCCTCTTTTGTATGGCGTAGAAGATGGGTGGGTGATCATGGAGCGTCTTCACGGCATCGAACTTGGCATGGATGAGAAGTTGAAAGATGATTCATTCAGAGCTGCATATGCCAAAGAATCCGCTCTCGCCCTCTACACTTTGGCGAGCAACGATGTATATCTCAAGGATGCGGTATTTTGGAAGGGGCATAATGTGATAGCTCAAGAAGACGGTTCGGTCAAATTTATCGAACAGGTTACCCTAGCACCCGAAGCGTATAAAGAATTGCAGTTTACTCCGAATGAGCTGATCTCGGAGAAAATCTTCGATACGCTGAAGCGCTGGGAAAATCGTGATCACAAAGATGAACAGACGCATACTCGAGATCATCAGCATCGATATGATTTTCAATTACAGTTCCTCTTCCATTTGTTTACAAAGATAAATCCCGAGGATCTTTTCATACGATATCGATATTTGAAAAATTCTCATGAGTATTATCAATCAATCTTTGATTCAAAAGATGAAAGCAAAAAGCCGATCTTGCCTTGGCCGAATAATGCAATAGAATATCCAGAATCAGGAGTTGGTGGACTCACGCTTAATCAAAAGTTTATCGAAGCAATACAGAATCATGATATCGAGCAATTTACACAGATGATATATAAGAAAGAAGCGGTTATACTTTTGGAAGATACGGAGGAAAACAGAGTAGTTCTCTCTTAGAAAAATAAATCACCCGCCACCTTTCAGTGGCGGGTGATTTATTTTTTATTTCATTCCTGTCTAGAATGTTGTGGCAAATATCAATTCATTTGAGATTCTCACGTTGTTTGAACTATTAGCAGATACTATGACAAAGTGAAGAGAGTGCTTGCTGAAAGTCCTTAAAGAGTGGTTGCCGTTACGGTGATCTTCATTGATGAAGATGTACTCTTACCTGAACTGTTTTTTGCGGTAAATGTAGCAGTGTATGTTCCAGGCGTGCTATAGACATGCTCGAATGTGGCAGTTTGCACGAATACAGGGTTCGATGAACGTGAAATTGATATCACTGATGCACTATCGCCCCAATCGGCGGAATACGATATAGATTCATTCTGTGGGTCATATGCATTGATTGTCACTGTCTCCGTCTGTCCGACAGCTATTGTAGTAGGGCCGGAAAGACTTGTGATGACCGGAGTACTCGCGATGGCATCTTTCGCGGGAGTTGTGAATGAAATTTCAGTTCCGAGTGTCCGAACACCATTCCCAGATCCGACTACGACATAATATGTCGTGTTTGGTTGTAGTTTGTTCAAGTTGATCTTGTGATCAAAAACTTTCGCAGTACGGTATACTCTTGGTCGGACTGTTGTATTAACTGGAGATGTCTTGCTGTACCAAACGAGGCTTGAGGCGCGGACATCGGTTGTCCAGTGTATCGTAGCTTGATGCCATTTGGTTGACGTAGCCGTCACATTGCTGATAATAGGCGCATTCGCTTGGGATCCTGTAACATGGACGGTTACGCTTGATGTGGTATCAAGACCGGCACTGTTACTCACTCGAAACATTACTTTATATTTACCAGCACTCGCGTATGCATGAGTAAATGTTGATGACTGAACGAATATCTCCGGCTGTGCCATCTTTGAGAATAGTGAATCTTTAGCGTCTCCCCAATTAACAGCATAGCTCAATGACCCATTTTGCGGATCCGAAGCATTGACTGTCCAGGTCCCCATCTCTCCAACTTTTAAGACTGTCGGAGCAGTAATGCCCGAGATAGATGGTTTTACTTTTGTATTTATTGCAGCACGTGCACTCTTATTCTCTTTATTTCTGTATTTATCATCGTTCTTTGCGTAACTCACAAATGGAGCAAGGACAAGAGCGGTTATAATAAGAGAACTTACTAATAATGGTTTAAACTTTTTCATATTTGTTTTATTTTATCTAGTTACATCTGATAATTCATATTACAAGTCTTATGACCCGAATACGCGACCTCCATAAGGGTAGACGACTCGCACTAGGTATTCTTACATGGACACGGATTCTATTTTGTTGTATTTTAAATTAAGAGGAAGGCTGTAAGAAATAAGCGCTTGATACGACTCTTAAATATGAAACCCGATCATATCCACGAATTTGAGGAAATATATGAAAAAGAATCAGATGCCATTTTCAGGTTCTGCTTGATCAGAGTTTCTGATCGGGAGCAAGCCCTCGATATTACCCAAGACACATTTTTGCGCCTTTGGCAGACTTTGGCAGAAAATACCAAAATCGATAATGAAAGAGCATTTCTCTTTACGATCGCTCGCCGACGCATCATCGACTGGTATCGCAAGAAAAAAAGCATACCTCTCGACAATATCTTGTATGAAGATGAAGAAGCACCCTACGATCCACCCGATGAGACAACACTCGAGAATATGAGCCTTGGACCAGAAGGGAGATATCTTCTGTGCAAACTTGATGAGCTTGCACCTACACATAGGAATCCAGTGTATCTACGATTTGTAGAAGGCCTGTCACCGGGTGAGATAGGAGACATATTGGGGATATCAGCCAATGCCGCTTCGGTTCGAATCAATCGAGGACTTGAGGAGCTACGGAAACGGACAGGTTATGATAATAATGAATCAACCAAATGAATGAAATTAAAAATACAAAACTAAATAATGGATGGGAAGAGATTGCTATGATCAAGATGACTAGTGCTGAGAAAAAGCGCATATATGAAAACATAACTTCGTCTGTCTTGCCAAAACAGTCTATTAGAAGTCCGTGGGCCATGTATGTGTTTGTATTAGGAATACGCAAGAATCGATGGGCTTCATACATTATTGCACTCTTTCTGATTATCGCTCTTTCGGGGACGGGGATCGTTTCTGCTTCAGAGGAAAGTCTCCCTGGTGATACACTTTACCCGATCAAAGTTAGTGTTATTGAGCCCATTCATGCTGCACTCACATTTTCTTCGAAAGCAAAAGCAGAGTATGAAAGCAATCTCGCTACTCGCCGCCTAGTGGAAGCTCAGGCGCTAGCTAGAGAAAATAAGTTGGATCAATCTAAAGAAAAGAAGCTAAACGATCTATTAGACCGGCACACGCTCTCCCTCGATAAAGCGCTCGAGAAAATTGATAAAACCACATCAGCCGATGAGGTCGATGATATTGTTACAAATTTTGAAGCTGGTATGAATGCACATGCCGGAGTTCTTGATCTTATCAATTCGTCAAAAGACATGCCGGAATATTCCGGAAAAAACAAGATTTCAAAGAATGCTCGATCGAAAGGAAGTAAAGTCAGGAATACATTCAAGAAAGAAAAAAGGGCTGATAGTAAAGATACTACGGAAGATCGCGCTAGATCATATATAAAGAAAAAGGATGCCATCCAGTCAATAATAAATTCGACATCGATAGATCTAGATCATACACAAAACAGTGAATACAAAGTACAACAAGCGGTCATAGATAATGCTCATAAGACACTTGATCAAGCAAGGAGATATCTAGACGAAGCCGATAAAGAAGACCAAAGTGAAGATTTAAGTGAAGCGTATAAGACGCTACTTGACTCTGAAAGTTCAGCTAAAGAAGCAGCTATTTACTTGAAGACAGAAATGAAATTGAAAGAAAAAGATTTGAAGAAGCATAAGAGACAATCAAAAATTTTAGAGAGGGATTAACAGAGTTTTCTGACTCACCCTTTTCATTTAAGCAAAAACAAGGTAAAGTAGATGTCTGTATGGCAGATGCAAATTCACACAAAGAAGTAGTTATACGTTTTGAGCATGTCTCATTTGAATACGGGCACAACAAGCACATTTTAGATAATGTGGATTTTTCTATTCGCCGAGGGATGAAAGTCACAATCATGGGGCAGAATGGTGCAGGCAAAAGTACGATCTTCTCACTTATTACTGGAGCAAACCAGCCCGAAGATGGCCAAGTACACCTTGCGCAACGCACAACCATCGCTCTTTCGCGACAAGTTATACCTCGCGACGAACTCGATCTTTCTGTGCGTGCATTCTTCGAGAAATGCTTCAAAAAGAAAGTTTATGATATTGATCCGAAAATAGACGAAGTCCTAGAAATAGTTAATCTGAAAGGTCATGTCCAAGTTCACGATAGGATAATCAAATCATTCTCTGGTGGCCAGCAAGCGCGTCTTTTACTTGCCTCTGCTCTAATCCAAGAACCAGACATTTTACTTTTAGATGAGCCGACGAACAATCTAGATAAAGCGGGGATTTCTCACCTGACTGATTTTCTTGTCAAATACAAGAAGACAGTCATCGTCATTTCGCATGATGCGCACTTTCTAAATGCTTTTACAGATGCGGTGCTATATCTTGATGTATATACAAAAAAGATCGAACAATACGTAGGAAACTATACTGATGTGCGTGATCAGATTGCCGCTCGTATGGAGCGTGAGAATCGCAAGAACGCTCTTCTCTCAAAGGAAATTCAAGCAAAGAAAGATCAAGCAAATGCTTTTGCGATGAAAGGAGGCAATTTGCGCGCGGTAGCCAAGCGCATGCGTGACTTGGCAGAAGAATTAGAAGAAGAGAAAGTAGATGTCCGAAAAGAAGACAAGACGATTCGCCCTTTTACGATTCCTAATCAACCTGACCAGATAGGGGATATCCTGACAATATCTTCTTTGTCGATTTTCAAAAATGGCAAACTGAAGAAAATAAAAGTAAATATTAAACTCCGTAAGAATAAACACCTATTACTCTCTGGTCCGAATGGTATCGGCAAGAGTACGCTTTTAGAATCGCTTGCGAATGGTACTGCAGAAGGCGCTGTTATCACTAAAGATGTACGCGTAGGATATTATCGTCAAGATTTCTCGACGCTTAATTTTAGTGATACTGTCTATGAATCTCTTGCAGATGTCTCGCGCTCCATCACAGGGCGTGTTGATGAAGAAAAGATCCGCGCTATCGCCGCAGGATTCTTGATAGTAGGCGATATGGTTCATACCAAGATAGGCGCTCTATCTGAGGGGCAGAAGGGATTGGTTGCTTTTGCTCGGCTTGTAATAGAAGCGCCCGGACTCCTTATTCTCGATGAACCAACGAATCACATTAACTTCCGTCATTTACCCGTTATCGCCAAAGCCCTTGATCAATACCAGGGTGCGATGATTCTCGTCTCACACGTACCTGAATTTGTCTCTCAGATTCGCATTGACGAGACATTAGAGCTTGATAAGTAGCAACTTTGTTTTAAGTATTTCTAATGGGTATACACATGTCAAACCCAATAGTGGTATAATACAAGAGTGTTATTATCAGCCTAATTTAAATCATGTTAGATCATGATTCATTAATATTATGTCAAAATCAACTTGGATTTGGATTGTAGTCATTCTCGTTATCTTGGGTATTTGGTACATGATGTCTTCAAAGAAAAAGGAGCCGGTCGTTACAACTACGCCTCCTACAACAGAGACAGGAACAAAAGCAACTGGACCATCAGGGGATGTAGAGCCAAATATTGTAAAGCCTGGGTCTGGAGTTATACCGCTTATTAGCGTCAGTTCCAGTGCCACTCTTGGTAACTATTTGGTCGGAAAAAATAAGATGACTTTGTATACTTACTCCAAAGACACAAAAGGCGTAAGTAATTGTTCTGGTACTTGTGCGGCGACTTGGATACCTCATACTACGACAGCTGGTACATCGCTCATAGCGGGTGCGGGTGCTACAGGGGACTTCTCAGTGATTAGTCGCTCTGATGGTACTAAACATCTCACATACAATGGTATGCCTCTATACACCTACAAAAATGACACTTTGGAAGGGGATACAAAAGGTCAAAACTTTGGTGGAATGTGGTTCTTGGTTAAGCCTTAATATTGCTTAAATTAAAAACTCTCCGACCCAGGTCGGAGAGTTTTTAATTTGTATTTACATGCCATTGCATTCATTGATAGATCGACGAACGGCTACAGTGTTGTTTTTAGAGTCTCTCACTGTATACTTTTTGTTCCACTGGTGACATGGGTTCATAACTGCAGTATCCATGATCTCATCTTCAACAACAACATTTCTAGTTATATCGCCATCTTCTTTGTCGTATGCTTTGTAACCGGGTTCTTTGTATATATCGGTACGAGGAGGAGGACAGCTATCTGGCGGATCACAAGTTGGTATGGTTCCAGGATGAAAAATTTGATAGGGGTTATCGCCATAAAGTGTGATAACCGGTGTTGTGTTAGTAGTAGGGGGACTATATGGCGGTGGAGGTATATAGCCTTGGTTTATTGTATCCGCTTGCTTGTAATTTGACTCCTTATTTATCCAGGTTTTATAACCCATTGACCGACTAGAACTAAACGAGAGTGTAATTAATATAGCTATAATACCTAAAACAATTGTAATATCTATACCTGACACACCTCTATTTTTTTGTGATGAATGTATTGTTCTCATACATTTAATTATACTCTTTAATGCCGATTTATGAAGTGCTCTTAAGTCTGATATAATACACCTATGATTTTTAAAATATTCCAAATTAGAAACAATATTAAGGAAGCCAAAGAAAACCCAGGAGGTTTTGCTGGATCACAGCTTCGCGACCTAGTTGTAGGAACAATAATCTTACCCCTCATATTTATTATCCTCGGGCTTGCTTTCTTGTTTATGCTCGCATTTACAAACTTTTTGGGCGGTCCATATCTGTTCTTCAAAATTATTTTCTTTGTAGGACTCCTCGGTTCCTACTTCATCGGACTTGTCATATACAAACTCACCAAAGCATTAAGCCGAACAACCAAGAAAGTAGTAAACAAAACAGTAGAGAATATTCGAACTGTAGAGTTTAAGGAAAAAGAATAAATAATCTCAATTATTATCCCAAAAAATAGGGATTCCACTAATGAGCAGAATCCCTATTTGTTTTTAACGTTTTTTTGTTTTTGATTGAATAGTAAGTAGTACACTTACTGTTCCGGCTGGCTTCTCATAGCGGCCTCTTGATGAGAAACCAGTGGCTATGTTATTTATGCGCCTGATTTCAACGCCGGCTCTGAATGCCCAGGGTTTGGATTTAAGCTTCAAGGCGATAAAGGGGTTTATATCTGTCCGGATCTGTATGTCCTTGAATGACATTTTTTTTGCATAAAATATTTCCACTCTGGAAGATATCCCTATGCCAAATATATCACCCAGATATTTTACTCCATCTGCGTTTGCTACGGTTATGCTACGCTTTGTTGCACCGACCGAATCTTTCGGCTGAGTGACATGCATAACACTTACACCTAATTCATAATTCCTTTTTTCTTTTTCGTTCCTGAATGTTGCTCCTGCATTTCCTCCCCAGAACCACTCAGTATTTTTGGAAGGAGATGTTTTCTTAGGGGATAATAACCCGGTGGCACCAACCTGCCAGATAACTACCTTTTTGTTTTTGAAATGTTTCATACCTCCGCCGCCCAAACTTACAGAAATGAATTGAGGGTAGGGACGGTAATTTGTACACGGCTGTCCGTTCGTAGTACTGTAGCCGCGGATACTCGTACATCCTAAATGGGACACAGACATGCTCGGGCCACTGGTTGCCATTACCTGGAAGGAAATAGGACCGTAAAGGGTTTTCCATGTCAGATCAATACTTGTGCTGCCGGATCCCTGCTCTTTCTCGGCATAAGCGGCTTTTAATTCACCGTTTGTAAAATAGTTCTCAAAATTTTGTCCAGAAACAGCGCTTACTCCTATTATTGAAGCTGCGATTATACTAATAATCTTTTTCATTGTTTGGTTTTTTTAAATTGTTAGGTAAAAAGCTATACGCTCCTGTACTTATAGAAGTGCAAAGTTCTTTACCTAATATGTAAAACCAATTGTTTTAAAGAGCTAAAACTTACGCCACCTTAAAACTTTTTGTCTAAAAAGTCAAGTATTCCATGGTTTAAAACGAAAACACCCCAATGGATTTAGGGTGTTTTTAACTGACAATATTTATTTATTCGTACTTACATAGTCTCCGTTATTTGGGCTACTACTTTTATTTTTTTCACCAGTTACAAAAATTGCATAATCTATTGTTGTTCCATATTGCGTCATAGATCTAATTTCTGTAGTTTGTATATTTTTAAGGGCATTTAGGATCATTACGGTTCTGTTTTCGTTAACTAGGACAAATTGATTTTGTCCTAGATTCTCTGCTTCCGTATAAATCTTATCTATAGCCATAACACTCTTCCCAGCCTTTCTAAAGGCTTCATCATTTATATATTTAAGTAATTCACCAGAACCAGGTTTAAGATTTAAAGCTTTGAGTGCTGCCAGTATCTTTCCTATTAAGTTTTCACCTTCTCCAGAGAATTTGATCAAGTAATAGTTTTTAGTTGTGTCACCTGGCATAGGGATAAGTATCATTCCTTCAGCTTTGATCCCACCGAGCTCCATATTGACGGGTACTTGTCTAAACTTTTCTCCAGGCTTTAAAGTGTTTATAGGGTCTTCTTCACCTGTATTTTTTGTCGAATCCTTCGGACTATCAACTGATATCTCTATTTTTTTAGCATCTGGATTAGCGAAAATCGCGTCAGCCTTTTTATTATTATCGTCAGCGTTAGCAGCAATTCCTGTTGATATTGCTGCGGTAATACCAAACATTTTTTTAAAATTTTCAAATCCCATTTTTTTGTTTATATTTATTATTAATTGTTTATACATTATATCAAATATGAGCTTTATTCCTATCTAGGTTTCTTTAAAGCATAAAACCTAGTATACTATTGGTCATATGGCAAGATTACAAAGGATAGGTGCAAGCGGTCCGCTACTGATTATAATAGCAGCTCTGCTTTGGGCATTTGACGGTGTTATACGTAGGTATCTCTACAGTCTGCCTCCTATCACAATCATATTCTTTGAACACGCTATCGGGCTTTTGATCATGACTCCCTTTTTCCTTGGCAGTGTACTCAAGGAGAGGATTGGCAAGAGAGAGGCCTGGCTACTCTTGCTTGTAGCAGTTTTGAGCGGTTTGCTCGGGACGCTTTGGTTTACGACGGCACTACTCAAGGTTCACTTTATTTCTTTCTCTGTTGTCTTTTTGCTTCAGAAATTACAACCTGTGTTTGCTATCAGTTCGGCCTCCATCTTTCTAAAAGAAAAGCCAGATAGGAGATATATAAGATGGGCTCTCCTTGCAATCTTGGCTGCTTACTTTGTGACATTCAAGAATGGAGTAGTGAATCTGACTACCGGCACAGATACAGTTATAGCTGCACTCTATGCTCTCGGTGCAGCTTTTGCGTGGGGTACATCGACTACATTTTCTAAAATGATTCTTACCAACGTCTCATCGAAGACAAGTACCTTTTACCGATTCCTCATAACGAGCATTATCGCATTTATAGTGATTATTATATTTGGCTACGGCTCTTCACTTTCTCTACCGACCCCGCCCCAGTTTGGACTCTTTGCGCTTATCGCAGTCTCGACGGGTATGGTTGCTCTTCTCATTTACTATAAAGGCCTCAAGAAAACCCCCGTGCACATTTCAACTATGCTCGAGCTCACATTTCCGTTTATCGCTATTTTCATTGATATGACGCTTTATCACACGACACTTGCAGCGTCTCAGTTTTTTGCTGCTTTTATATTATCATTCGCAATATATAAAATAGCTCACTTGCAATCTGATGCAGTTCACGTCTCGGCAAATTAGAGGCGAAGGCCGCGGGCACAAGATCGGGTTTCCGACGATCAATTTGGTCGTTCCCATAGATCTTGCTCTCGAGCAGGGTATTTACGCAGCGTGGATCACGATCGGTGATGCCACATACAAAGGCGCACTCCACTTCGGAGCTATACCGACATTCGATCAGAAAGAGAAAACTATGGAAGTTCACCTTCTTGATTTTACCGATGATAATGTTCCCAATACTCAAGATATTCCTATAGAAATTAATATCGTATCTCGACTGCGGGGTATAAAAAAGTTCACGAACGTCGAGGATCTGGCTCTGCAGATAGGGCTTGATATTGAGAACGTGAAATCTCTTTTGAAATAGTTTTATTTATTACATTCTTTGTCTACTGGTATTTCAACAAAGGCAAACATCTGTTTGCACAAGTTTTGAATAGTTTTCTTTTCTTTATATACATGATCCTCATTCTCGTATGAGATGAGTGTTACATTTTTTCCAGCAGCTTTTAATTTGTCGTTAAGGTCGGTCGCTTGCCAATAGGGGATCGTCCTATCAGATACTCCTGCTACGATGGATATTTTCTGATTACCTATATTGTTTATCTTGTTGTATATAGAAGCTTGATCGTATAAAACGCGATTACCCTCGATGGGTAAACCATTGAATTCGGTATTGAATATCGATGTTTGCATTTTTACAAGCAAACTTTCCCAGTCGGTCACTCCGTTTATAGATATCACTCCGGTGAGAGGTTCTGGATGTTGGACAAGTGTACTGAGTGCTAGGTATCCTCCATAACTATTGCCTGCTAGATAAACATTGCTTACATGATAACGATTCTTTGCATATGCGATAGCATCCATTACATCCTGTACGTCACCCTTACCAACTGAGCCTTTGATGTCTTCAGCAAAGCTTCGGCCGAAGCCGAAGCTGCCCCGATAGTCGAGCTTGAGCACAATGACATTATCTTTCCGAAGTAATTCCAGAATTGAATCATATATACCATAACTATGATACGGATGATATCCGTAACTTGTTTGTCGATATGGTCCACCGTGTAGCCAGATGACGAGCGGGAATGACTTTGTCGTGTCTTTCGATGTTGGCTTCATGAGAACTCCGGTCGCAGTGCCTGATGTTATGATTTCCTCTGTTGTCAGGTTTTTCTTTGTACTTTTATTTGGGATCTTGAACTCTACGATTTTCTTGGTGCTGGTATTATACATCTCCGGACTGTAGCCTCTCGAGAAGAGACGGTTAAATACCAGCATCTTACCGACTTTCTTGAGTGGATCCACGTATGATACTCCAGTTTGAAGGGCAACATCTTTTCCTGTTGTTAGATTAAAGCGATAAAGTGACCAGATATATTTATTGTCTTTACTGTTGCCGATATAATACAAGGTCTGGTTATCAGTGAAAATAAAATCGTCAGCTTGATACGCGCTTGTTGCAAGTTTCGTGCTTGTGATTTCAGAATCTGAAAGGATAGTTGTATCTACCATGTAGAGCGCAAGTGTACCTTCTCGATCATCGAGGTATATAAGTTTCTTATCATCTGGCGAGAAATCAAACACACGAGCCTGATCAGCGACGAGATCCCAATACGACACACTACTTGAGATAGTATATTCTTTTCCGGTATTCATATCTCTGAGGGTATACATGCGATTCGGAGCACTATCTGTGCCATCAATATAGTATGCCAGGAAATTCTTGGAAGGCGAGAGTGTGATATGACTTGCACCCTTTTCTCTGAGTTCATTTTTAAGTTCGGGCTTGAGCGCGAGATTCGGAGTGACACCAAGCGTTGTCTTTTTTGTTGAAGAGCATTTGCTTGTGACAGTATTACAGATGTAATTTTGCTTCTTGCCAATATCCGCGTATTGTATCAAGATATCTGACCCCTTCACACCGAGCGTCGTACTGTACTCTACTTGAAGCGCCTCCGCGTTGTTAATGGCATAGAAAGATAGAATGAAAAATAAAATATATTTGAGTTTTCTCATGTATATATAGTATAGTACAGAGATAGATACTCCAAATGTTGACAACGATACTCATTCTTATAAAATTATAAATATGAAAGATTCAAATTTACAAAAAATTAAAGACATGTTTAGAGATCCAATCGTTAGAACTATTCTTATAAGTTTCGCAACTGTGATCGTTACAATTACTCTTATAACTTTTATCGCATGGCAGTATCGCACACAGGTTTTTAAAGTTCTTGGAATAAATTCCACTACAGATGTAAAATCAAGCGATTCAAACCTCATCTATGATTCTACAACTCCATCAGAGAACAGTCAGACACAAATTCCTCCTGTATCTTCTGATGTGGCGCGGCAGGATAGTGTTATCAATGCTGTCAAAACAGCTAAACCTGCAGTAGTATCCATTGTTGTTAGTAAGATAGTTCCTAAATATGATATTTCTTATGATTCAAACAATGATTCATTCGGAGGCATGTTCCCTGGATTTTTCCAGACACCTATATACAAAGAAAATGGTACAGAAAAGAAAAAGATCGGTAGTGGTTCTGGATTCCTCATATCTTCCGACGGTATGATTGTTACGAATCGTCATGTTGTTGAAGATAAGACTGCTACTTACGATGTCCTTCTCAATAACGGCAAGATGTATAGCGCTACAGTCCTTGCTCGTGATGGTGTACTCGACGTCGCACTTCTAAAAATTGGTGTCTCAAACCAAGCATATCTACAATTAGGAGACTCCGACGCATTACAAGTCGGCCAAAGTGTTATTGCTATCGGCAATGCACTCGGTGAATTTAAAAATAGTGTTTCCGTCGGGGTAGTCTCTGGCCTTTCCCGCTCAGTTATAGCAGGGGACAGTGCGGGGCAGTCAGAGAGGCTGGATAAAGTTATCCAAACAGACGCTGCCATAAATCCAGGCAATTCTGGTGGACCACTTCTAAATCTGAGAGGCGACGTTATCGGTATAAACGTTGCTGTGGTCCAAGGTTCTTCCAACGTCGGTTTTGCTCTCCCTATCAATAGTGTCAAGAGCGCCATTGCCTCTGTCAAAGCCACAGGTAAGATTATCAGGCCATATGTTGGCATAAGGTACCTTCCTGTGACTGCCGAATTGAAAGCAAAGAATAATCTTAGTGTGGATTACGGCATCTTAGTGCAGAGAGGCGCGACAGCCGCAGATATAGCAGTTGTGCCAGGTTCTCCAGCAGACAAAGCTGGAATTGTAGAGAATGATATTATTCTTGAAGTTGATGGAGAGAAGATGGATCAAGAACAAGATTTCTCGTCAATCATTCGTGCCAAAAAGGTAGGTGATAGCATCAACGTCAAAGTCCTTTCTAAAGATAGTCAAAAGTTCTTGTCCATCAGGCTTGAAGTCGCACCTGATGGCATGTAAAGAATAAAAATAACTCAGAATTCCTCATAAGCATTTCTTTGACATTTATGTAGATAAATGGTAATTTTCGTGGGAATCATCATTCATCATTTAAAACATTTCTACTATGAAAAGAAATAGAAACCGCGAAATTGCCGCGACAAAAGCTGCTGATTTTTTACGTAAAAAATTTAAAATTAAAAAACCCATTCGGCTTGGCATCATTTTGGGAACAGGTTGGGGGGATAAGTTGAAGATTGAAAATCCACAGTATATCAACTTTGAAAAGGTTCCTGGCTTTTCAAGATTGGGAAAGTTAGAGGGCCACAACAGAAGGTTTGTCCATGGTACTGTTGCAGGAAAAGAAGTGATTGTTCTACAGGGACGGATCCATCTGAACGAAGAGCCTTGTAGCCTAGCAATTTATTTGATGGTTAGGTTGCAAACTGAAATTTTAATGAAATTAGGTGTTAAGACGTTGATTACAACCTGTGCAGCAGGAGCACTACCAAAGAGTAAACTGGAGCCTGGGTGCCTAGTTGTTATTGATGGCTTTGTCAGTCTGTACGTACCACTTCCTCTATGGGTGAGTGAATTCGCTTCACCGGACGATGTATTGTCCAAGGATCTAATGAAACTCGCTCTCCAAAATCGGAAAGCGTATAACGGAAAGATTGTCACCGGTGGCTATGTTATGGTGCTCGGCCCTAACTTCGAAGGTCGCAAATATGACAAATTAGCCTTATCATATACAGGTGCCAAAGCAGTAGGCATGAGTACAATACCAGAAGTTGCTGTTGCAGCCCTCTACAAAACGAGAGTTCTCTCACTTGCGTTTATTACAAACGACGCTGTTGGAATTCATTCGCATGAAGATAATATAAAAAAGGCCAAGCAATTCTCGGGACAGCTTGGTAGTTACCTGTCGTCAGTGATTAAAGCTCTTTAAGAATTTTTCATTTTATTCAAATGGCTGGTTCCTTTATTAAGGAACCAGCCATTTCTTATTTAAAATTTTTCCACATCATTGACTCCTTTGGTAAGTTCTCTTGATGAGAATACTTGGCTGTCGCTTTTTTATGATAGAGACGCTCGACTGGACCTTCTACGACATAGTAAATGAGCTGTCCAATCGGCATACCAGGATAAATGCGCACCGGTTTTGATGTTGAGATTTCAAGAGTCCAATATCCGCAGAACCCGACATCGCCTTTGCCTGCTGTCGCATGTATATCTACGCCAAGTCTGCCAGTAGAAGATTTTCCTTCTAGGAATGGCACGTGGATATGCGACTCTGTGTATTCTAGGGTAGAGGCAAGGTATAGCTCACCGGGCATGAGTACGAATCCTTCTTCTCGTATTTCAAAATGTTTTATTTGATTATGCTTTTTTGCGTCAATTTCACTATCAATATATTGAGCAAAATATTTACTCAAATGCACATCATACGAATTGCCACCCATGTTGGCGACATCAAATGGCGTTATAACTATATCGCCCTTTTCTACATGCTCAAGTATCTTCGTATCAGAGAGAATCATAGTATTATTTTAGCACAATATCGTGCTCACCACGCTTTATGTCAAATCGGTCGGGTTCTTCGTCTAAGTGAATTATCAAGCCATCCTTCCCAAATATCTCCGATAATTTGTCTGCAAGTTGTTTCGCTCTCTTGCGAAGAGTAGGGTGGACGAATCGTGTTGCGCGGAGCTCTGCCAAATATACTAGTGAAGGTAGATTACCGGTTATGCGATTAGAAATTTTGTAACCCATTGCTATATAATATTGCTTCTCTTCTTTCGAAATAGAGAGTGACGCAATTTTCTCCTCCTGTGATTTTAAAAGTGCTTTTGCTTTTTCTCGTATAGATTCTGGAAGTTCATATATATACCATTCTTCAAATCCGAGCTCTGTTGTCAGTAATGGCATTCGCTGGATTATGGCACGATGTCTCTGTATATCTCGGAATGATCCGAAATCAAGTAGGAATTCAAATTGGATAGTGCCAGATTCGCCCAAATGTTTTGGCAGTTCTGTTTTTGCTGGACGTTTTTCGAGTGTTTCTCTCGGTAGAAGTTTTACATCAATAGAATTTGAAGTCATCTCGAAATCTGGACATTTAGGATTGTGATAATAGTAATCATTCTCCATACAATATTTATTGTATTCTTCTGTGGCTTCGTATCTCTTGTGGCCGAACGAATTTGGGTATGCTCCAATCAAAGCTTTCTCTATTGCTTCGGCTGTTTCTCGGACTTCCAAAAGTGGATGATGTCGCAGAACAAGTAATTTATCCGCCGCTTGGCGTAGGTTGGTAGACCAAGCGAGGTTTGTAACTGCACCTGCTGGTAGGAATCCACGTAAGGTATCAAAAGCCCGAGCATTTATTGCTTTTATATAAATAGATTCTGATTCTCCTTCGCCGATCGGGAATTGAGTTTTTAAATATTCCACCGTCTTATCAAATGAATCTATGTAAAATTGTCTCCAAGTTTCTAGTATTTTATTTCCCTCATCAAAACCCATGGGATTTTTGAAAGGTTGTACTCTGAAATCCACATATCTTGTAGAAGATTCTTGTCCGGAATATAGAGGCCAGTCTTGTATAGCTTTTGCAACAAGCAGAGATACTCCTTCGATAAAAATAGATGCAGTACCACAGTCACCGATAGATTTGTGTCCGTATCCGACATAGAAATTCTTCATGAAATTCTCAGAACCTCTTTTAGCTAGAATTTCAAGATGACCTTCAAGCCCACTTGTTGATCTTGAGTGAAGAGCTTGTAGCATCGCCGAAGATTCAGGTCCTATCACTGATCCAGTATCTAGGATGATGACCACTCCTCCGCCATTGATTGACACTTTTGTGTGTTTGAGCTCTTCAATATTACCAGATTGCATAGTCTCATTATACAGTTTTTGATTTCTTGTTCAACATGCTAAAATCGGTGTATGTATCCCGTAGTAGAAAATGGCATAGCCTATCATGTGCGGGGATACCACTGGAGTTAGTTTTAAAACCTAGCTTTATACTATTACTTAATTAAAATTGAAAACGGCCAACACATAATGCCATTTTTCACTATCGGGATGTATATAGAAGAACAAGACAAGGAAATACTACAAGCGATAGAAGGGGAAACATTACGGGAAGAAGATGGTCTTGAGCTAATACCTTCCGAGAATTATGTCTCTATGGCGGTTCGGGAAGCCAACGGCTCAGTTCTTACCAACAAATACTCTGAAGGCTATCCTGGACGTCGTTATTACGGAGGGCAGGAATTTACCGATCAAGTCGAGCGATTGGCAATTGAAAGGGCGTGCAAGCTTTTTGATTGCAAATTCGCGAATGTTCAGCCACACTCCGGCGCCCCTGCCAACCTTGCTGTTTACTCTGCTCTTCTTGAACCCGGCGATACCGTGCTCGGCATGGATCTCTCTCATGGCGGGCATCTTACACACGGCCACCCGATGACCCTTCCTGCAAAGATCTATAATTTCGTGACTTACAAGATGAAAGATCCGGAGACAGGCGAGATCGACTATGAAGCCCTTCGCCAGGTAGCAATCGAGAAGAAACCTAAAATAATTCTTGCCGGATTCTCTGCTTATTCCCGCAATCTTAATTATCAGAAGTTTGTTGACATTGCAAAAGAAGTCGGTGCGATCACAATGGCTGATATGGCGCACATCGCAGGACTCATAGCTGCAAAAGTTTTGCCAAATCCATTTGATTTCGGATTTGATATCATCACAACCACTACTCATAAAACTCTTCGCGGTCCGCGTGGTGGTATGATCCTCACTAGAGAGAATGAAGAGATCGCAAAAAAGATAGATAAATCTATCTTTCCAGGCATTCAAGGCGGCCCGCATATGCACACGATTGCTGCGAAAGCTATCGCCTTCGGTGAAGCTCTCCGACCAGAATTTAAAGTATATGCAGCTCAGATATTAAAAAATGCCAAAGCAATGGAGAAAGTTCTGAAAGATGAAGGTGTCCGCATGATCGGCGGGGGAACAGATAACCACCTCATCCTTGCTGATGTATTTGGCTCCCTTGGGGTTACAGGAAAGGAAGCTCAGACGGTACTTGATGAAGTTGGTATTACCCTTAATATGAACTCGATCGCAAATGATACCCGTAAGCCACTTGATCCATCCGGTATTCGTTTCGGCACGCCAGCCATCACTACTCGTGGATTCAAAGAAGAAGATTGTGCCGAAGTTGCCAAGCTCCTTATTGAGACCCTCAAGAACAAAGATAATGCAGACAAAAAAGCCGAAATAAAAGAGAAAGTAAAAGCCCTAGCCCATAAGCACCCGATACCAAAGAGTTTTGTATGATTGAGATAGAAAAGAAATTTCAACCAACATATGAACAGCTCAAAGCTTTGCTTGAAGGAGCAGAATTTGTTGAAGACAAATCAATTCGAGATATTTATTACGATACTCCCACATTTGATTATTTTAAAAGTGAAGCGAAAATAAAATTGCGTAAACGAGATGGCAGTTATGAACTCAAGATTCAGATAGGAACTGACACTAACGAAAAAGCTAAGCATGCTATAGAAATTACAAATGAGAAAGAAATTCTCGAGAAACTAGGATTTGATACAGATAGTTATTTAGAAACTGAAGTAAAGAAAAATTTAGAAGAACTTGTAAGCTTTACTACTCACCGTACGAAGTATAAGAAAGAAGGATTTTTAATTGATATTGACGAGATAGAAACAGGACTCAAAGCGTGCGAAATAGAACTTTTGGTTAACGATGAATCAGAGATCAAAGCTGCCGAGGACAAAATTATTGCATTTGCCAACCAATATGGTCTTTCTATGGCTAAGCTTCCAACCAAAACAGGGGAAACATTGCGAGTGAACAGACCAGAAGTCTATGAGCAATTAATAGAATATCTATAAATATTTTAGATTAAGCATCTACTATATATTATAACTTTTACGTTTGACACATTTTCTGCCATGGCAGAAAATGTGTCACCATGATTTTACTTATATAATTATGTTTTGTATGGTTTAGCCAGCTTAAATGTTTTTATGCAATTATGAAGTTTAATGCTCTTAATATAATCTTTAAATTCTTTCGGTAGAGGAGAAGGCCCAACCCACACACTTTTTTGTATCATAATGTAACCAAACTTTTTTAAATGGAAACGCAGCCATTCTCGCTCCGCTTTTCTTTCCGTAGGAATATCAAACATAACGACGAGATTCTTTGACAGAGAAGCATAGTCAGGTTTTTCAAATGAGTGAAGCGAGTCCATCTTCCTTTTGACATAACGCCTACCATTTTTTGAAAGGACGATGCCAGCTATCTCTTTTTGAATTATTTCTTTTTTGGCAAGCCTGTCGATAGTAGAGCGCAAAGTTCGTTTGGAGTACTTTTTAAAACGAGGGATACCGAAGATGTTTACCTTAGTACCTTTATAGGTATGTTCAGTTTCCCACAATTCTTTCAAAATTTCCCCAACTATAGACATATAACTTATTCTATCATTGTAGCAACACTGACACAAATTACGCCATGGCCTAATTTGTGTCACTTTTGGATCTGGTGGATTTCTGATGTTGTTTTTGTTATATTCTATTTATATGAATCTCCAAGTTGGCGTAAAAATTTTATTGAGAAATGAAGAAGGGAACTATCTCCTGCTTCAGCGTTCTAAAGAGAAATATCCGGAAATAAAAGATCGTGATATCTGGGATATTCCAGGAGGACGAATAGATATAGGAGTCTCTCTTTTAGAGAATCTTAAAAGAGAAGTTCTTGAAGAAACAGGGCTTGAACTTGTTGGGGAACCAAAGCTCCTCTCTGCTCAAGATATATTAAAGGAAGATAAGCATGTCGTCCGGCTTACATATGTAGGACAGGCTAAAGGGAAAGTAAAGCTTAGCGATGAGCATGATAAATATGAGTGGTTCTTGGCTGAAGAATTAAAAACACTAGAGAATTTAGATAAGTATATTAGCGAGATTATTGGTATGATTAATTAACATGCCCCACCTTCACGAAAAAGTCGACTATACAGTAGAAGTATTCATTGTTTACAAGGACAAGGTGCTTCTTCGGATGCATGACAAGTATAAAATTTGGCTTTCTGTTGGCGGGCATATAGAACTTGATGAGGATCCCATCGAGGCAGCGTATCGTGAAGTGAAAGAAGAGGTCGGATTAGATATTAAGATACAAAGCGAAGTTCCTATTTTTGATGACGACGATTATTCTTATCTGCCGTCTCCTCGATACTTAGGAAAACATTTGGTAAATGAAACACACGAACATATTGTTCTTGTATATTTTGCTACAACGGATTCCGATAAGGTTTTAAATTCGGAAAGCGAGCACGAGCTTACTGAAACACGTTGGGTCAGCAAGGAGGAGCTTAACAATATGAACCTTCGTCCTAATGTTTTGCACCTCGCAACCGAAGCTTTAAAAGAGTTAGGAACGAAATGATATGAACCAAGGAAGAAAAACTATAATTGGTATTATTGGTACTATTAGTTCTGGTAAAGATACGGCAGCAGAATATATTTCGAAAAAATTAAAAATACCTTCTTCCCCAATAAGCGAGATATTGAGAGATCTAGCAAAGGAAGACAATATCGAACCAACGAGAGAAAATCTCATCAAGATAGGCAATAGTCTTGTTAAGGAAAAGGGTCCTGATCATTTTGCCAGACTTGCTCTAAATAGAATCACTGGTGATAGAGGGATAATAACTGGCATGCGAATTTTGGGCACAATAGAATATATGCGTGCGAATTCAAACCTTGCATTGCTTGTAATTGAAGCTGATACAAAAGTTCGATTTGAAAGAAGCGTAAATCGCAATAAATTAGGAGAAGCAACAACATTAGAAGAATTTATTCAAAATGAAAAAACTGAGAATTCTCTGCCAAATTTACCGCGAGTTTTTGAATGTCTGAAACTTGCAGATTATTCTATTCTGAATAATTCTGACTTGGAAGCTTTCCATAAGGAGATCGATTTATTTTTAAACAAATTTAATTTAGAATAGTAATTATGAAAATATACTTTGCAGGTTCAATACGGGGAGGGCGAGATGATAGAGAGTTGTATGTTCAGATTATAGAGATATTGAAAAGTTACGGAGAAATTCTGACTGAGCATATTGGTGATGCTAGCATATCTGAAAAAGGGGAACAAAAGGCTGCAGAGTTTATATACAATAGAGATATGAAATGGCTCAAAAATTCCGACATGATAGTGGCCGAAGTTACGACTCCATCGCTTGGCGTAGGCTATGAGCTCGGGATTGCCGAGAATCTACATAAAAAAGTACTCTGTCTCTACAGACATGTCCCAGATAAATCACTTTCTGCTATGGTGAGTGGCAACAGTGCATTCCAAGTAGAAGAGTATAAAGATTTGAATGATGTAAAAATAATTCTAAATAAGTTTTTAAAATAATATGGATACAGAAAATCAAAGACCAAGAGTTGGTATGGGGATCATGATCTTGAAAGATGGCAAGGTCTTGATGGGTAAGCGGAAAAGTTCCCATGGCATAGGTGAATATGCATTTCCAGGTGGACATCTAGAGTACATGGAGTCATTTGAAGATTGTGCTCGACGTGAAACATTAGAGGAAACAGGAATTCAGATTAAAAATATTCGATTCTTGCATGTAGGAAATATTTTTCACTATGCTCCAAAGCATTATGTAAATATAGTCTTACTTGCTGATTGGGAAAGCGGAGAACCGCAGGTACTCGAACCTGAAAAACTTGAAGATTGGGGATGGTATGATCTTGGTAAGTTACCTGATCCTGTATTTATACAGACAGGTCTTGCTATTGAATCATACAAAACTGGCAAGAATTACTACGATGCGATAAAGTAGAACAATGAAAAGAAAAGGTAAACTCATAGTAATAGACGGTACGGATGGTAGCGGAAAAGCAACCCAGGTGGATTTGTTGACTAAAAGATTAAAGAAAGAAGGGTATATAGTTAAGAATGTAGACTTTCCAGAATACTACAAGAACTTTTTCGGTAAATTTATCGGTCACTGCCTTTCTGAACAATATTATAATTTCGTCAAAGTTCATCCAAAGATCGCCTCGGTACTCTATGCAGGTGACCGGTTTGAATCAAAAGCAGAGATCGAAGGCTGGCTCAAGCGGGGCTACATAGTCCTTGCGAATCGCTATGTGAGCGCCAATCAGATCCACCAAGGAGGCAAGATCAAGAATGCGGCTAAGCGTGCAGCATTTATAAAGTGGCTAGATGAGATGGAATATAAAGTTTTCAAAATTCCTCGACCCGATGTGGTTTTTTATCTTAACCTTCCGATGTCTGTTATCTTGAATCTTATTAAAGAACGCAACAAGAAATCTAAACGCACATATCTAGGCAAGAAGAAAGATATAGTAGAAGGAAATGTTGAATACCTTACAAATTCTCGCAAGAGCGCTCTTTGGCTCGCCAAGACGCAGCCCGAATTCAAGCAGATAGAATGTGCCCAAAAGAATATTCTCCGCACTCGCGAAGATATACATGAGGAGGTTTATGGAAAAGTTCGAAAATTACTTAAATAGTAAATATTGACAACATGGGATTTCGCGTGCTATAATGTAACTGAATATTCAAAATCAAAAAATAAACTTATTGTTATGAAAAAAGGTCTTACTGTTAAAAAAGGAGGCTTGCGTCTCCTTAACGGGCAGCCATTCATCGCTGCAGAAACGAAAGATGATCCAAAAAAAGAATTAACACCTACGGAAGTATTATATACTCCAACAGATGGGGTTGTACAAAGAACATGTAGAAATTGTTTCTACCGGGGAGAAATGGGCTCAGTGTATGCTACTGGTAAAGGAGATTGTCATCTTGCTTGTAATGAGAATGATGGCAATCCTGCGAAAAAAATCTTCAATATTGGCAGCGGCACTATGCCCATAAATATTGACGGACAACCAGTTGGTAATTATTGTCCTTTTTGGCTCGACTTTCGTGACGAGTAAAATAATTTATAACAAAACATTGATAAACCAATCTCTTCATGGGATTGGTTTATTTTGTTATACTGGGGTAGTTATGAAAATACCTCTTATTAATGAGCGTGGAGATGTAATAGGTTCTGAAGAAAGATCCGTTGTTCACCAAAAAGGGCTACTGCACCCAGAGGTATTTGTTCTTATAAAGTTACCTAATGATAAATTTGTTTTCCAGAAACGTTCAATTACTAAAGAAACGCATCCTGGCAAACTAACCTTTTCCGTAAGTGGCCATGTTGAACTTGATCAAACTATTGAACAAGCAGCGATTAACGAATTAAGAGAAGAAACTGGTATTGAGGAAAGTATTGATAATCTTAAATATCTTGGTAGGGTTCTTTTTCGAAATGAAGATCCTGAAACAAAAACTATAAATAATGCACTTCGATATTTTTTTGGCTATAATTTTTCTGGTACAATTTTCGATTTAAAAATCGAACCTGAAGATGGAGCTGGATTTGAAGAGTATTCTATAGAAAGTATTAAAAATCTTTCTGAGCAAGAAAAAAGTAAATTTGTCACTTCTCTATTTTTCCCTCCTATATTAGAAATGTTCAGTAAATTTTAAATGAAAACTAAAAAACCCAAATTCAATGTTGTCACATTCTATGGCCCGTTTGCTGTAGGTAAATATACAGTAGCTAAAGAATTCCAAAAACAGACTGGATATAAATTTTTCCATAATCACCATACTTACGATATTGCCAGAGAACTTTTTGAGAGAGACACCCTAAACCTCAATCGTTTAGTTGAAACATTGAGATTGTCTATATTTGAAGAAATCTCAAAAGGCCATTTGAATACTGTAACTACTCATGCGTATTCGGCAGATTATGTTTCATTGACAGGTTTAAGTGATCCTATGTTTGTGAAGAAAATTCAATCATTTATTGAGAAGGCCGGTGGGAAAGCGTATTTCGTTCACCTGACTGCTGATCGAAATGCTCTTATCAAGCGTGTATCAGGGAAATCAAGGAAGAAATTGAACAAACTTGCTGATCCTAAGATAATGAGGCAAATAATGAAGAAAGAAAAAGATTGGAATACTCCTGCCCCGGTGAAGTATAATATAGAGATAGATAATACTCGCTTGTCACCAAAGCAAGTTGTAAAGAAAGTCAAAGAGATAATTAAAATATAAAAATGAAAATCAAAGTTAAAAAATTAAAAGAGAATGCGAAGTTGCCAAGATACGCTCATCCGGGAGATATTGGCATGGATATGTATGCGATGGAGGATAAGATTATCCAGCCAATGGAGCATTATAGATTCTGGCATGGGTTTGCTCTCGAATTTCCCGACGGCTACGGTGGTATAATTATGGACAAGAGTAGCATGTCCAAGGCAGGGCTGCATCATATGGGAGGAGTCTTTGATGCAGGATATCGAGGTGAATATAACACCCTTTTAGTAAATCTTTCTGACAAGCCTTATGCTTTTGAAAAAGGAGACAAAGTATCCCAGCTTGTTATCGTGCCTGTGGCTATATGCGAACTTGAAGAGACTGATACGCTCAGTGACTCAGCTCGTGGAGAAGGAATGTTTGGAAGTACGGGGAAGAAGTAGCTAGTAGAAAGTAGAAAATGCAGGAAAAATTAAAAGAACAAATTAAGATAGCGCTGAAAAATCTTGGAATTGATGCCGAAGATATAATTCTTGAACATCCAGCTGAAATTATCAATGGAGATTATTCTACGAATGTTGCGCTTGCTTACGCTAAAGTTGCAGGGAGTAATCCGCGCGAGCTTGCTGAAAAGATCAAAAGTGAACTTGAAAGTAATTTACCGAAGGAAATCGCTAAGATCGAAATCGCTGGACCAGGATTTATCAATTTCTATCTCTCTCGAGAATTTTTTGCTGATGCAGTAAAAGATATTTTAAAGCAAAAAGAAGATTGGGGTAAAAATGAGCGTGTAAAATGTAAGAAAATTATGGTGGAATACACTGATCCCAATCCTTTCAAGCCGTTTCATATCGGCCACTTGATGACAAATGCTATAGGGGAATCCATCGCTCGCATCATGGAATACTCTGGGGCTCATACTATCCGCGCAAACTATCAAGGTGATGTCGGACCTCATGTCGCTAAAGCTATCTATGGCATTATTAACTCTGGTGAATCGTACGAAGGAAAGGGAGCTTTATGGATCGGCGAGCAGTATGCCAAAGCAAGCACAAAAGCAGATGAGGATGAAAATATAAAGAAAGAAATCGATGTTATAAATAAAAAAGTCTATGATAGAAGTGATGAGGATATAAATACAATATATGATTGGGGCAGACAAGTCACCCTCGATGCATTTGAAGAAATATATTCTCTTCTTGGTACAAAATTTAATTATTATTTCTTTGAGTCTGAAATGGCTCCAATTGGTCAGAAGATCGTACAAGAGAATCTTGGAAAGGTTTTTGAAGAATCCGATGGCGCAATAGTGTTCCATGCCGAAAAGTATGATCCGAAACTGCACACCAGAGTTTTCATTACATCGCTAGGTATTCCTCTCTATGAGACAAAAGAAATAGGATTGATGATGACCAAGTTTGGCAAAGAAGACCCTGATCTATCTATTATCGTTACGGCTATTGAGCAAGGCGAATATATGAAAGTAGTGCAGAAAGCTGTGTCATTGATCCATCCAGATTATGAGAAGCGTATGAAGCATGTGACTCATGGCATGATGAAGTTTGCTTCTGGCAAGATGTCTTCTCGAAAAGGCAATGTCATAACAGGAGAATCATTGATTCGGGATTCTATGGATGTGGTCGGTGAGAAGGTTAAAGATCGCGAATTCTCCAATGAAGAAAAGAAATCTATCAGTGAAGAAGTTGGAGTCTCTGCGGTGAAATATTCCATTCTTCGCTCTTCACTGACTGGCGACATCGTATATGACTTTGAGAAATCTATCTCATTTGAAGGGGACTCTGGCCCATATCTGCAATACACTGCTGTTCGCGCAAATGCACTGCTTAAAAAAGCAGAACAAGAAGACCTTTCTCTAGGATATAAAGATGTACCAAATGAAGTCACGAATCTAGAACATATTCTTTATCAATTCCCTGAAATTGTGGTGCGTTCATACGAAGCGCTTGAGCCTCATCACATCGCGACGTATCTTACCGAACTCGCTAGTGCTTTTAATTCTTTCTATGCGAATACTCAGATTATAAATAAAAATGATCCGCATGCCCCATACCGCATCGCTCTCGTAGAGGCATTTCATCAAACTATGAAAAATGGCCTCTACCTCCTAGGTATCAAAACTCCAGAAAAGATGTAATTGACAGGGTGAATATAATTTTGATATCATTCTATATATGAATACGTGCAAACAAGGAATGATGGCAGTTATGATGAAAACCCCAAATATCGGGGTTGCTTGTTGCACTGCATAAATTCTCAAATCTACCTATGAAATGCAAAAAACAGCCCCGACGGGTTGTTTTAACAATTTAAAATTAAAAAGCTATGTCACAACTTGTCACAATCATCAATGACTGCCTCGACGACAATGCCCGCACGCGCCAAGTAGCACGTTACCATGGTCTTCTTGAAAATATTTCCACCAACTTTTGCGGAGTAGAATCGAGCCTAAAGGCTCAGGGTGATCTTATCGATACAATCGATGCCTACAAGGATGCACCTGGCATTATTTCCATCAATGTTGCCTTGCGTGGCAATAAGGAAAAGTACCTAAATGGTATTCCATTTTGCTTTTGCAGACTCGGGAAATTGCTGATACTAGGAACGCCGAATTGCTTTCCTCTTGCCAAGAAGCTCGGGCTATTCTCCAAGGTTTATGAAACAGATGTGTTTGAAGTATGCAGTAAGTTTCTCGATCACGATGAAGCCTTGCGGATTTCCAATTCACAATTTAGAAGCTTTGAGTACCTACCGTATCTTGCCAAATGGCTTAGCGAAGGAGAAGATGTACCTGCAAAAGAAGTAGATGTCGAAGATTTCGGAGAAAAAAACTTCGTATGGAGGGTAGATAACTTCGGCAACTGCAAGACAACCCTTATCGAGAATGAAAGTCATTTCATGAAGGATCTCGAATTTTACGAGCGCCTAGCTGATGTTCCAAAAGACGGCAAGCCTGCATTGACTCGAGGGAGTTCTGGTTTCGGAGAAAAGCGCTTCCTTGAGATCATAGTCCAAAATGAATCAGCAAGCGACAAGCTTGGTCTTAAGGTTGGAAGTATTATCTAATTCTTGCAAAGTCAGTGATTTATCTGTATTCTATAGGTAGATGCAATGACGAGGCCCCGTCCGAATAGTCCGGACAGGCATCACCTCTGAGCCCGACATAAATACTAATATTTATTTCGGACAGGCATTGGGAAGAAATCCGTCCTAGGCGGAGAGTAGAGCCCTATAAAATGAGAAGTAAGCAAGGTGGTACCACGAGGAAACTCGTCCTTGTATAGTAATTTTTAATTGCTGTACGTGGACGAGTTTTTTAATATATGGAAGATAAAGAAATACAAAACAAGAAATCAGAAGCTGCGCTCCGAGAAGAGAAAATCTTAGAATTCTGGAAAGAGAATAGTATTTTCCAGAAGACACTCGCGAAGGATTCGCCGAAAGGAGAGTTTGTTTTTTACGATGGCCCGCCGACAGCCAATGGCAAGCCAGGAATACACCATTTAGAGCCTCAATCTTTCAAAGATGCTATTCCGAGATACAAGACGATGCAAGGATATCATGTGGGCCGAAAAGGCGGTTGGGATACGCATGGTCTTCCAGTTGAACTTCAAGTAGAAAAAGAACTTGGCCTTACATCAAAAAAAGATATAGAAGAATATGGCATTGCTAAATTTAATCAGAAATGTCGCGAAAGCGTTTGGAGATATATTGATCTTTGGTATACATTTCGTGATCGAGTAGGGTATTGGGTAGATAAAGATAATCCATACATCACATATAACAATACATATATAGAGTCAGTATGGAATGTTGTAAAGAAAGTAAACGAGCAGAAGTTGCTCTATAAGGACTACAAGGTCTTGCCTTGGTGTCCACGCTGTGGGACGGCTCTTTCGTCACATGAACTTGCGCAAGGATACCAAGATGACAAGGATCTGTCAGTATATGCGAAATTTCATTTAAAGCCGGGACAGAAATGGGGCAAGGGTAACGAGACAAAGGACACTGTTTATCTCATAGCTTGGACAACAACCCCTTGGACACTTCTAGGTAATGTTGCTTTGGCGGTTGGTAAGGATATTTCTTACACAGCTCTGCGTGTTGAAGGAGTACAAGAGTTGTATGTTGTTGCAACCGCAAGAGTTCCTGAACTTTTTAAAGATCAAAAAATCGAAATTGTACATAATGATATTATAGGAAATGAACTTATTGGCCTCGAATATGAGCCTCTGTATCCATATCTTGGGGAGCTTAATAAAGGCGATGAAAAATTACAGAACGCATACAAAGTTTATACTGCTGATTTCGTAACGACGACTGATGGTAGCGGCATTGTTCATACTGCGGTTATGTATGGTCAGGAAGACTTTGAGCTTGGCACAAAAGTTGGACTTCCCAAATTCCATACAGTAGATGATACAGGTCATTTTGTTAAGGGCACAGATTTCCTAGAAGGTAGATTCGTCAAGGATGAAGAAGTTGCAGTGGATATTATCAAAGACTTGGCTCATCGAGGATTGCTTTTCAAAAAGGAAAAATATGAGCACTCATACCCTCATTGCTGGCGATGTAAGACCCCGCTTATCTACTATGCGCGCGATTCATGGTACATCCGCATGTCTGATGAGAAGATCAAAAAGCAGTTAATAGATCAGAATAAAGAAATTAATTGGGAGCCAGCACATATCCGTGACGGGCGTTTCGGTGAATGGCTCAAGGATATAAAAGATTGGGCAATATCACGCGAGCGCTACTGGGGTACACCGCTTCCGATATGGCAGACGGCAGATGGCACGCTTGAAGTCATCGGCAGTCTTGAGGAAATGAAAAAAAAGACCAAGAAGTCCGGCAACAAATATTTTGTCATGCGCCATGGCGGTACGGAAGGTAACTTGCATGAATTAGTGAGCTATAAAAACCAGGCGACTGATAATCTGACTCCAGAAGGAAAAGAAGAAGTGAGAAGGCAGGCTTCTCTGCTCAAAGCTAACAATATTGATATCATCGTTTCGTCTCCCTTTACTCGTACGAAAGAAACTGCGGATCTTGTGGCAGAAACTTTGAGTATGTCACTTGATGCTATCAAATATGATCCGCGATTGCAGGAAATAAACCCTGGTGATTTTGATAATAAGGATTGGAATACATACCACAAATATGTATATACGAACACAGGACTAAAATGGTTCACAGAGAAGATCGGAGGCGGGGAATCACTCAAAGATGTTCAAAAGAGAACGGCTGAGGTCCTGTATGAACTTGAGGAAACATATAAAGATAAGAATATATTGATCATCACTCACGGCGGTCCGGCATGGGCATGCTATGTGAATTCGGGACTATTCATGCCGGACAACAAAGAATATCAGGTGGCTGGTACGCATGTCTTTGTTCCTGATTTCAAGAGATTTATGAATGCTGAAGTACGTGCGCTGCCTTTCGTGCCTGTCCCTCACAACGAAGAATACGAACTCGATCTTCACCGACCATACATAGATCAGATAAAGCTCGTGTCCGAAGATGGGCAAGAAATAACTCGGGTCAAAGAAGTTATGGATGTCTGGTTTGATTCGGGCGCTATGCCATTTGCTCAGGATCACTATCCATTTGAGAATAAAGAATGGGTAGATGGCACAGGCTTCCCGGCCGATTACATATCTGAAGCTATCGATCAGACTCGCGGATGGTTTTACACTCTCCATGCTGTTGGAGTGCTCATGGGCAGAGGCCGCGCATACAAGAATGTCATCTGCCTCGGGCATATTCTCGATGAGAAAGGCAAAAAGATGTCAAAATCTCTCGGCAACATTGTTGATCCGTGGGTGATGATCGAAAAATATGGCGTCGACACTCTCCGCCTCTGGATGTACTCGGTCAATCAGCCAGGTGAATCAAAGAACTTCGACGAGAAGACAGTTGCTGAGCTCCACAATAAAGTATTCAACTTGCTCTACAATGTGCTCGCGTTCTATGAATTGTATAGAGACACGGATTTAGAGAAAGTTGAGAAGAAGACTTCAGGCAATATCCTCGATCAATGGATAATCGCTAAACTCAATCGACTGGTGAATACTGTGACTCAGAATTTGGACAGCTACAAGCTTCTCGAGCCAACGCGTGCGATCCGTGAATTCATCGACGATCTTTCTACGTGGTATGTGCGCCGTTCTCGCGACCGCATAAAGGATCACGATACCGAAGCGCTTCAGACGCTCTACTTTACCCTCAAAGAGATAGCCAAGCTCCTAGCCCCGCTCGCGCCTTTTTCAGCAGAAGATGTTTGGCAGAAATTAAAAAGTGAGGCAGACGAATTAAGCGTTCATCTTGCTTCGTGGCCGAAAGGAAGCGAAGCTGATAATGACTTGCTTTCCAAAATGGAGACTGTCCGATCAATAGTCACGCAAGGATTGGAAGCTCGTCAGAAAGCGGGAATAAAAGTCAGACAGCCACTCTGGCAGCTGAAAGTCAAGAATCTAGATCTCAAGGAAGAATATATTGAAATCCTTAAAGATGAATTGAATGTAAAAGAGATTGGCGCGGATGATTCAATTGAATCTATGGTAGAGCTTGATATAAACATGACTCCCGAGCTCAAGCAGGAAGGCCAGTATCGCGAGCTTGTCCGAGCGATTCAAGACATGCGTAAAGCACAGGGACTCAGTCCTGGCGATGTGGTAGTGCTTGAAGTTGCGACTAACACAGATGGCCAAGAAATAATAAATAAATTTAAAGTTGAACTCCTAAAAACCGTGGGTGCAAAGCAAATTAAAATCGCTGAGAATGAAGGAACTGAAGTAAATATTGATGAGTTAGTATTTAAGATAAATATAAAATAATATGGCCGATATTGAACACATGGCTTATGGAGTAGTAACAGTATTTAAGGAAGACGGAGAGTACAAATATCTCATTCTTTTTCAAGATGAAAAGTATCAAAATTGGAGCTATCCTAAAGGTAAAAGAGAAGAAGGGGAAACAGACCCCCTTGTGATTGCTATGCGAGAGCTCGTGGAAGAGACTGGGATCGCTGATATAGAGTTATTGGATGCTCCTCTTATAGACGAACGCTATGAGATTGTAAAGAACGGACAAACAATCGATAAAATCTGTAAATATTTTGTGGGAATTGTAAAAGATAAGACTGTGAAAATCCAAGAAGGGGAAATACTCGACTACAAATGGGCTACGTACGAGGAAGCTCGAAATACATTCGTATTTAAAAAGGAGGGCCGAATACAAACCCTCAAACAAGCTCAAAAATACTTAGATGAGTACGAATCAAAAAATGTGGTAAAATAGGATGATGAAGATCAAGAAGATAGGCCACTGCTGCCTAGTTATAACTATTGGCAATAAACGAGTCCTAACTGACCCGGGCGAATACACAATAGAAGGACAAGAAGAAGAAAAAAATATTGATCTTGTGGTTATTACTCATGAGCATAATGATCATTTACACATTGAATCACTTAAAAATGTACTCCTTAATAATCCAGCTGCTATTGTGGTTACTAATAGTTCTGTCGGCAAGATTCTTGGTGAGTCTGGCATTCCACACCAAATCCTAGAAGATGGGGGTATTGGTGAATTTGCTGGTGTATATCTCGAAGCCCGTGGTGATAAGCATGCAGAGATCTATGAAGACTTCGGCCAGGTTCAGAATACTGGCTACTTTATCGGCAAAGATCTATTTTATCCGGGAGATTCATTTACCAATCCGGGAAAACCTGTCGACATTCTGGCGCTTCCCGTACTTGGTCCTTGGTTGCGAATCAAAGATTCAATCGATTATGCGATCGCGATAAAACCTCGAGTAACTTTTCCTGTGCACGACTGGAATATAAAGAGAGACGGCTTTATCAGAAAAATTCCCGGAGGATTTTTAGAAAAGAACAATATTGAATTCAAGATTTTGGAAATAGGGAAAGAAGAAGAAATCTAAATAATATGGATCAGAAGATTCTTGATTATATAAATAGTCAAAGAGTTGGCGTCCTTGCAGTTGAAATGCTTGATGGTTCACCTCATGCTGCGACAGTGCATTTTGCAAATACAGAGGATCCGCTTCAGTTTTACTTTGAAACGTATCGAGAGTATAGAAAAGCTGAACCGCTTTTTGGGAAAAATATGACAAGAGCCTCTTTTGTTATAGGTTCAAGTGAAAGTGATATGAAAACGCTTCAGATTGACGGGGAGGCGCGGCTAATTACGGAAGAAGAAAAGGAACTGTTTGATGCTATTTACTTTGGTAAATTTCCTAACAAAAAGGAAAAATCTCTAGATCCGAAATTTGTATTCTTTATCTTTAATCCGACGTGGTGGCGATATACTGACTGGGCAGGACCAAATGGTAAGGAAATTTTAACTTCGGATAATAAATAGCATGCATCACATACATCACACTCATGGGTTTATCTTATCTTCTCGCAATACTGGCGAAGCTAACAAGATGCTCTCTATATATACGCGCGAAATGGGATTAGTGCGAGCAGCTGCTCAAGGTATAAGATTAAACAAATCGAAACTTCGTTTTTCGCTTCAAGATTTTTCATACATTAAAATTGATCTTGTTCGAGGTCGTGATATTTGGCGCGTTACATCAGCTTCTACTATTACGTCATTCCCGTATGCAAGGGCAGATCGAGAGTCACTGCTTCTGATTGCTCGTATCGGCAAGCTTATCGAGCGTCTCTGCGATGGGGAAGAAGAGTCAGGAAAGATTTTCGATGATTTTATCCAGGCGCTATATATGCTCGACGATAGTAGTATATCTATCTCTACTAGGGCGGCTCTAGAACTTCATTTAGTACTACGCATTATGAATACTCTGGGGTATATTGGCGAGTCAGCAATGCTTGCTCAATATTTATCAACTCCATTTGACCAAAAGGAGACAGAAGCCATTCTAAAAGAGCGTCAGTCTATAATAGCGCATATAAATAAGGCTTTAAACGAGAGCGGTCTTTAGTTTTGTGCTATACTACTTTCTATATGGCAGAGAATGATAATAATCTAAATGGAAATAGAATCGAAGATATTAAGCGTCATCTTTACGATAGAGAAGACTCTACGACTAATCGCTCTCGCGAAGGCGTGCTGCACCCTATAGCTCACAAAGTTCCTGCGAGCTGGCAACCAAGCGCCGGACCAGACGGCAATCCTCTTGATCCGAGGTATGTTAGAAAGCCGCGAATGTCAGGCTTTAAAAAGTTTTTTATTGGCGCAACCATTTTCTTTTTTGCTGCGATTATATTTTCTGTAACTATGTTTATGCGCGGAGGAGTTTCTGTTTCAAATGACAATATAGAGATTACAGTCCTTGGCAATGCATTTACAAAAGGTGGAGATGAACTACCGCTCCAGATAGAAATTACAAATAACAATAACGCCAGTCTCGAACTCGCCGACCTTTTAATCGAATATCCTCGTGGTGCCAGTGACAACGCAACTGACGTCATACGACTTCCTCGTGATAGTATCGGTACGATAAAGGCCGGGCAGACTATTACTCGCAACATTAAAGTTACTCTTTTCGGCGACGAGAAATCTATACGTACAGTGAAAGTGAGTCTGGAATATCATCCCGAAGGTTCTAATGCTATATTTACCAAAGAGAAAGAATATCCAGTTACGATAAGTTCGGCTCCGCTTTCACTTATCATAGATGCGCCTACGACTGCGACTTCAGATCAGATTATTACTATGAAGATTACTGCTACACTCAACACGACTTTGCCAGAAGGTCACACAATCCTCCAAGTTACATATCCAAATAATTTCGTTTTTGACAGCGCAATACCGACGCCTACGATAGGCAGCTCAGTCTGGAATCTTGATTCTCTTACGAAAACAAATCCGATAACTATCACATTAAATGGGCGTTTGGTAGGCCAGGATGGGGAGGAACAAGTATTCCATGTGTACGCTGGAGCGCCAAAACCAACCGATCAATCAGTGGTTAATGTAGTCTATACATCGCTTCTACAGACTCTTTCCATCACCAAGCCATTCCTCGAAGCTCGTATAATCGTGAATGGTCAGGATCTACCTACATACACAGCATCTGGCGGAGAGAGCGTAAATGCTCAAATATCATGGGTCAACAATCTCTCTACTCGCATTATCGACGCGCAAATCATAGTCGGACTATCGGGCAATGCATATGATCGAACCGCAGTTAACGCAGGCGAAGGATTCTTTGATTCGGTTAATAATCAAATCATCTGGGATAAAAACAGCATTTCAGAGCTTGCCTCGGTTGAGCCTGGATCAAGTGGATCCATGTCCTTTTCTTTCAAGCCAATCTCGCTTGTGGGTAATGCCACTCTTATCAAAAGTCCACAGGTGGCGCTTGGTGTCAGGATAAAAGGCATACAACCCTCGGACGGATCTACGTTCAATGATGTAAATAATGCGAGCAGCAAAATAGTAAAAGTACTTTCTGACTTCCAGCTTGCTTCTTCGGCTGTCTATACATCGGGTTCTCTGCCTCCCAAAGCAGAAACAGAAACAAAATATACCGTAACATGGAACCTGGTGAATTCTACAAACATTATCACGAATGCCCAGGCTCGCTCTGTGCTTCCTATTTATATAAAGTGGGTAGGAGTACAAGGAGGAGGTAAGGAAAATATCTCGTATAATGAAACTACTAGGGAAGTAATCTGGAATATTGGCACCGTTAATCCTAATACTGGATTTGCTTCCAGTCGTGAAGCATCATTTACTCTTTCTCTAACGCCGTCTACATCACAAGTAGGGTCTGTGCCCCAGCTTATGAAAGATGTCCTACTTTCTGGAACGGATACTTTTACAGGTACTTTGATTCAAAGCAAGCGCGGACCGATTACCACTCAACTCACGAACAATTCAAACTTTCAACAAGGCAATGAACGTGTTATACCATAGATATGACCAATACTAACCAAAACCTCATGGAAAAGATCATATCGCTTGCCAAGCGTCGGGGTTTTATCTACGCCGGTTCAGAAATTTATGGCGGGCTTGCCGGCACTTGGGACTTCGGTCCTCTAGGTGTAGCATTGCGGAACAATATCAAGGAAGCGTGGCGCAAGAAATTTGTTTCCTCACGCGATGATATGTACGAAGTCGATGCTGCGATCCTTATGAGCGCGAAAGTTTGGGAAGCGTCAGGGCACGTAGCCGGATTTTCTGACCCACTTGTAGAATGCTCGAAATGCCATCATCGTTTTCGCGCTGATCAATTGGCTGATCCTAAAATTTGTCCTGACTGTAAGGGTGCGCTCGGTGAAGCTCGGCAATTTAATATGATGTTTGCCACTCAGATCGGCGCGATGGAGGATTCCTCGGCAACGGTGTATCTGCGTCCCGAGACTGCCCAGGGAATATTCGTAAACTTCAAGAATATCGTTGATTCGTTCCATCCGAAGCTTCCATTCGGCATTGCTCAAATCGGAAAGGCATTCCGCAACGAGATTACTCCTCGCGACTTTGTATTTCGGGTACGCGAGATAGAACAGATGGAAGTAGAATACTTTATTCGCAGCGAAGACTGGGAAAAATACTTTACTTTTTGGAAAGATTCCATTGTCGAGTTCGTCGAAGAACTTGGGCTTGATATGGCAAGCTTGCATGAGATCGAAGTGGGAGATGGGGATCGCGCTCATTATTCAAAGAGGACTATTGATTTTGAATTTGATTTTCCTTTTGGGCAGAAAGAGCTTTTAGGTCTTGCATACCGTGGCAGCTTTGATCTTGATAATCACAAGCTAGAATATATAGACGAGGAAGCCAAAGAGAAAATCGTGCCTCACGTCATTGAGCCGTCAATTGGTGTCGATCGCATGATGCTCGCCCTCATGCTCTCTTCTTATAAAGAAGACGAGCAGAACGGGGAAGTTCGCACGTATCTTGCCCTCAAGCCCTCTATGGCGCCGATTATTTGCGCTGTCTCTCCACTTTTAAAAAATAAGCCTGAGCTTGTAGATAAAGCTCGCCTAGTGTATGGAACGCTGAAAGCAGAGTTTGGAAGAGTTATGTGGGATGACAATGGCAATATCGGCAAGCGTTACCGCAGGCAGGACGAGATAGGTACTCCATGGTGCATTGTAATCGACTTCGATACACTAACCGACGAATCTGTCACAATCCGCGACCGGGATACAGGAATACAAGAGAGAATAAAAATTACTGAACTTACAGAATATATAAAAGATAAATTGTCATAGAATGAAAGAAATTGAAATAAAGGTCAAGCTTAGAGACAAGAGAGAGATTATGGAAAAATTGGAAGCACTTGGATGCGTTTTTTCTCCACAAGTCAAACAGAAAGACACGGTTTATACCAGAGTAATTGGTACGGTTGCTGAGTATTTGACGAATGATCATTTCCCGAGAATCAGAGAAACAAATGAAGGCAAATTCTTTTTCACAGTAAAAGCGGATCTCTCAAAACACAAAAACCTTTCTAAGATTGAGCACGAGATAGAAATACAAGATGCTAAAACTCTAGAACAAGCACTACTCTTGATGGGATATAAAACTGCAAACACAGTTACAAAAAATCGTCAGAAAGGAATGGTGGGAGAATACGAAGTTTGTATTGATGAGGTTGATGATCTCGGCACATTTATTGAAGTTGAAAAGATGGCAGAAGAGAACATCGATCAAGTTAGAAAAGAGTTGCTAGATTTCACTATTTCTCTGGGTGTTTTGCCAGAAGATGAAGTTAAAAGAGGGTACGATCTATTGATGTTAGAAAAACAAGAAAATTTATGATTAAACCAAATAAAAAAACATTAAAGAACGGGCTTCGGATTGTTACCATTCCGATGAAAGATAATCCTACGGTGACAGTCTTGGTGCTTGTTGGTACTGGATCAAATTATGAGACCAAGAAGGTAAATGGTATATCGCACTTTCTTGAGCATATGTGTTTCAAAGGCACAATAAAGAGACCAAATGCCCAGGCTATATCGCACGAGCTCGATGGTCTTGGTGCGCAATATAACGCCTTCACTGACCATGAGATGACAGGGTATTATGCCAAATCTGATTCCAAGAATTTCAAAAAGATATTTGATGTAATTTCTGATATATATCTTAACTCTACTTTCCCCGATGCTGAAATACAAAAAGAGAAAGGGGTCATAGTAGAAGAGATAAATATGTACGAAGATATGCCAGCGCGCCACGTACAAGATCTTTTCCAAGAAGTACTTTATGGCGATCAACCAGCAGGACGCAATATTGCAGGCACGAAAGACAATGTCCGAGCCATGGAGCGAGATGATTTCGTAAAATATAAAAAAGATCATTATGTAGCAGAGGGGACAGTCATCGTAGTAGCAGGTAGCGTAAGCAAAGACGAGGTGTATAAAGAAGCAGCTAAACATTTTAAGAATGTTCATACCGGCAAGAAAGGGAAAAAAGTAAAAACAAGAATATCACAAAGTAAACCAAAGGTTCTAGTTAAGCATAAGGTTACTGATCAGACGCATTTTGTGCTCGGAGTCAGGACATTTCCGCTCAAAGATCCTAGGAATGCAATTCTCTCCGTTTTGTCGGGAGTCCTTGGGGCAGGGATGAGCTCTAGGCTCTTTATAAAGCTTCGTGAAGAGATGGGCGTGGCTTACTATGTGCGCGCTTATAATGATCCTTCGCTCGATACTGGCGCGTTTCAAATATCAGCAGGTGTAAATAATGAACGTACACTTGAAGTCATCAAAGAAATATTGAATGAATGTAATAGATTAACCAAAGAGAAAGTAAGCGAGTCCGAGCTTTCCAAGATCAGATCCTTCCTTGGTGGCAATATGAAGCTCTCTCTTGAAGCGACAGACGATATAGCAAGCTTTTATGGCACGCAAGAATTGATGAAGAGGGAACTTAAAGGTCTTGAAGATAAGATAAAAAACATAAATAAAGTCACGAGTGCTGATATCCAAAAAATGGCCAAAACAATCTTCAAAACCAAGCATCTAAACTTGTGTCTTATAGGCCCATTCAAAGATAAATCCAACTTTGAAAAGATATTGAAATTCTAGGCATCATATCCTCGATTGTGCTAAAATGGCTTTATGGAGTCACCTACTAAATCTATCCAGATCTCTATATCAAACGGAACTATTATCAGGGTTATTTTATTTGGGATCGTATTTGTGGCGCTCATGAAGCTTACGAATATTATCCTTATAATACTCACTTCTATAGTTATCGCTTCCTTTATAGGATTTGCTGTTCATAAAATGAAAAAGTATGTAAAGAACAGGACTCTTGCAGTATTCTTACTATACCTATTCTCATTTTTGATCATCATAGGCCTGATGTCTGTATTTGTGCCAGTCTTTATCCAGGAAATGTCATTACTCGTTACTCAGCTTGCGCAGTATATTCCAACTAGTAGCATTTTAAATACATTCCAGCCTGATACTATTTCAGGCGCTCAAGGTATTGTCACGAATATTTCTCATAATGCGTCTCTTCCAGATGTTATAAAGAGTACTCAGGATTTGGCATCAAGTCTCTCTGGAGGATTCTTTAATATATTTGGACAAGCATTCGATGGTATACTCAATTTTATTTTGATTATTGTTATATCCTTCTATCTTTCAGTTACAGAGCATGGTATTGAAGGATTTTTACGAATCATTACACCTAAAGCAAATGAAGAATATATCATCGGACTCTGGCAGCGTACTGAACGTAAGATCGGTCTTTGGATGCAGGGTCAGATGCTGATGGGCGTGATTGTAGGCGTGCTCACGTATCTCGGACTCACTATCATCGGCGTAAAGTACTCACTAGTTTTGGCACTTTTGGTTGTTGTAGCTGAACTAATTCCTTTCGGATTAATCTTGGCTGCAATACCGGGCACTATCTTTGCTTATCTTGATGGAGGTGTTACGATTTCTGCCATTACGTTACTTATGTATTTCGTCATTGGTCAATTTGAAACATATCTGATTTATCCTCTTATAATACGAAAGGCCACAGGCATCTCTCCGGTGGTGGTTATATTGTCATTGATAATAGGAGCGACTTTGGCAGGACTATGGGGCGTGATACTGGCTGTTCCTTGCGCTGTCTGCTTGCTTGAATTTCTAGATGATCTTGAGAAAAAGAAAGTAGCTCTCGCTAATTAATATGCCAAAGACTTTCTACATAACTACTACATTGCCGTATGTGAATGCTGATCCTCATGTGGGTTTCGCTATGGAAATAATTCGTGCTGATGTTATTGCTCGGGCAAGGAAGCTTGAAGGCTACGAGGTCTTTTTTAATACGGGGACGGATGAGCATGGACAGAAACTCCTCACTGCAGCTTTGGCAGAAGGCAAAGAAGTCCAAGCATATGTAGATAGCTATGCGGAACGTTTTCGAGGGTTGAAAGATTTACTTGGCATATCAGATGACGTGCATTTTATACGTACGACCAATGCTCACCATGTAGCTGCTGCTCAAGAATTTTGGAATCGCTGCAATGAGCGCGGATTTATATACAAAAAAACATACCAGACAAAGTACTGTGTAGGCTGTGAGCTTGAAAAAACTGACTCAGAACTCAATGAGAAAGGGGAATGCCCGATTCATCCTGGCAAACCTGTGGAGTTGATAGACGAAGAGAATTACTTTTTCAAATTCTCAGCGTTCCAAAAGCCACTTCTTGATCTATATGAAAACAATCCAAAATTTGTTTTGCCAGATTTTCGTTTGCATGAAATCAAAACTTTTGTCCAAGCAGGACTTGAAGATTTTTCCATCTCACGCCTAAAATCAAAAATGTCATGGGGCGTACCAGTGCCAAGTGATGACGACCATGTTATGTATGTGTGGTTCGATGCTCTAGTGAACTATATATCTACACTTGGATGGCCCGAAGATATGGAGAGCTTTGAAAAGTTCTGGGCTAATGGCATGCCAACGCAATACTGTGGTAAAGATAATCTCCGACAGCAGTCAGCTATGTGGCAGGCGATGCTTATGGCTGCAGATTTGCCTTGCTCAAATCAAATAATCATCAACGGATTTATCACTGGCGATGGCGGGATAAAAATGTCCAAATCAATTGGCAATGTAGTAAATCCTTATGATGTGGTAAAAGAATATGGAACAGAAGCACTTCGCTACTTTGTCCTCCGGGAACTCTCTGCATTCGAAGACAGCCCTTTTACAATGGAACGCTTCAAGGAATCATATAACTCAGGTCTTGCAAACGGGATAGGCAACCTATCGAGCCGTATACTCACGCTTTCCGAGAAATACTTGGATGCATGTCCAGAAATTCCAGAGAAATCTGATTTTGCAGAATATTTTAAAATGTTTGAGACCTATGATTTGAAGAAAGTGACCGATTATATCTGGAATGAAATCGGAGAACTTGATAAAACAATTCAGGAAACTGAGCCATTTAAAGTAGTAAAAGTTGACTTAGAAAAAGGTAAAATATTGATCACGGATCTAATTCTTCGTCTTTACCAGATTGCACGAATGCTCAACCCGATACTTCCAGAAACGAATGAAAAGCTGAAAAAATTAATACGAGAGAATAAGAAACCAGAAGAGCCATTGTTTGCGAGAAAAGATTAATGCCTAAATACATCGACATCCACTCTCATGTAAATTTCAAAGCGTTTGATGAAGATCGAGATGAGGTTATTAAACGAGCATTTGATAGCGATACTTGGGTTATCAATGTCGGTACTCAGATCGACACTTCGCGGAAAGCGGTAGAGATGGCAAATCAATATGAAGAAGGAGTCTACGCCATAATTGGCCTTCATCCGATACATACTGGAGCATCATATCACGACGAAAAAGAGCTTGGAGAGGGGGGAGTAGAATTTACCTCACGAGGCGAGAGTTTCGATAAGGATGCTTACAGAGAACTTCTAAAAGATAAGAAGGTGGTTGCGATAGGCGAGTGTGGCTTGGATTACTTCCGATGTACAGAGGAGACAATTGAGAAGCAAAAGAAAGCGTTTATCGATCAGATTGAACTTGCCAATGAATTTAATAAACCTCTTATGTTACATCTACGCCATAGCGTAGATGATAATAAGCGGAATGTATATCATGATGCACTCAATATATTAAAACTGCATGCCAAAGTAAAAGGTGATGTGCATTTTTTCGCAGGTGATATAGATGATGCCAAGGCATTTGTTGAATTTGGGTTCACTTTGTCATTTACCGGTGTGATTACTTTTACCAAAGACTATGATGAAGTTATCCGGAATACTCCTCTCGATATGATTATGTCCGAGACTGATGCGCCGTATGTGTCCCCGGTGCCCTACCGAGGCAATCGCAATGAGCCTTCGTATATACGAGAGGTGGTCAAAAAGATTGCTGAAATTAAAGGTTTGTTGGAAGCTGAAGTAGCGAAAGCCATAATACAAAATGCCAAGCGTGTTTTTGACATATAAAGTTATTTTTGCTAGTATAACTCCACGTCTTGCTTGTCCCGGTCCTGAAACCGGCACACAAATACTCGCTGTTTTGCGGGGGTCCATAGTAAGATAATTAATAGAAATTAAAAAGATAATGCCTAAAGCAAAAGATTTAGAGGGGGAAGAAGTTGAGGTTAAACAAGGAAAGGTGACTGTTTATGAGGTGGGCTATATCATGGTACCCTCAATTGCCGAGGAGAACCTTGGTGGGGAAGTCACTACGTTTAAGGATATGTTCACTGAAAAAGGTGCAACATTTATTTCTGATGAATATCCGAAGATGATGGAGCTCGCCTATGAGATGTCGCGCTCTATAGAGAACAAGAAGCAGAAGTTCTCTTATGGGTATTTCGGCTGGGTCAAGTTTGAATGTACGACAGATCAAGCTAAAATTATTAAAAATATTCTTGATAAGAATGAGAAGCTTGTTCGTTATCTTATGATCAAGACAGTTCGCGAGAGCACCATGTCAGTCAAGCGTCCATACGGCAAGACTGATGGTGTAAAACGTCGTGTGACAAAGTCAGAAGAATCAGGTCCAATCAATGAAGAAACTATAGACAAGGAGATAGACGCATTGGTGGTATAATAAAGTCATTAGTAATTAAACTAACTATTATGTATCTAAACAAAGCACTTATCATAGGTAATCTCACTCGTGATCCAGAACTCAAAGCGATTCCATCTGGAATCAAAGTTTGTAGTTTCTCTGTCGCTACGAACCGTGTCTGGAAAGACAAAAATGGTGCAAAACAAGAAGCTGCGGACTATCACAATATCGTAGTCTTCGGCCGCCAAGCAGAAACTGTTGCCCAATATATGAAGAAGGGCAGTCAAGTTATGGTAGAAGGCCGCATGCAGACCCGCAGTTGGGATGATGCAGGCACAGGCACAAAGAAGTATCGAACTGAGATCATTGCTGATCGCGTACAGTTTGGCTCGGCTGGCGGTCCTTCAGGTGGTTCTCGACCATCAACTCCTCAGTCTGCTAATACTGCTCCAAAAGAAGATGATGATTCACTCGATACAATTGAGTATCCCGATGAACAGATTAATGCCGAAGACATCCCGTTCTAAAACTATTACGAATTAATAAATAAAATTTATGAAACAAGACTACTTTTCATCAAACAATATAAAACATATCGACTATAAGGATATCGAGCTTCTCCGCCGATTTCTGACTCCAAGCGCTCGCATGCAGGCCCGCCGTCGTACTGATGTGACTGCCAAGAATCAGCGCAAGCTCTCCGTAGCCATCAAACGAGCTCGATTCATGGGACTTCTACCGTATATCGCTAAATAATATTGAAAAACACCCTGATCTAAAATTAGGGTGTTTTTCTTTGACGAAAAGCCTAGGCGTGTTAGTATTAAGATATATAAATAAGACGATAATCAAAGACTTATGATAAAGAAATTGCTTCTTGGTGGTTTCGTTCTCGGATTGATTTTAGTAGCAAGTCAGGCAAAGGGAGCTACACTTCCCGATGGATGCTACGGCAATGCCACTTATAGCATAACTACAGGGCAGAAATGCAATAGTGGTAGTGTTCTAGGAGATTCAACATCTTCGGACAAATCTATCAATACTGTTAATCCAAAAGAAGATACAGATCCAGTCGTAATTCCTACTTGTGGCCAAACTGCTCCAGGCAGTGAAAGTTTTGTTCTCGATATCAATAATCCTTCGAATCAGACTGTATCTTCTGGTGCTACCAATGTTGAACTTGCTAGAATAAAAATGACAAATACTGGATCTCAGAATATTTGTTATTTGAATGGCCTCCAAATTGGATCCAACGAAAATGTAAATTCCTATATAACAAATGTCAGAGTAATTGACCTCACAAACAATTCACAGATTGGTTTGACGGCTACTGCTTTTAGTTTTAATGGAAACTATTATTGGTCCTGGGCTCAAGGCTTTGATTTAGCTGTCATGTCTGGGTCTAGTAAAACATTTAAAATTGTTGGAGATATAAAACCTTCTGCTTTAGCAGGACAATTTAAATTTGGAATTTTCGGTGCAAATCATAGTGGAGGATTTGGTGCTTACTCCTCGGGTTTACCAATTGTTGGTAACTTGATTACAATAGGTGGATCAAGCGTTGTTGATCTTACTCCTCGTATCGCATACTGGTGGGGAAAGGTTAATCAGCATGTAGATGCGCAAGGTAATTGGCTAACAGATCCAGACGGCGTCTCAGGAGCAGATTTAGACAAACTAACCTACTGTAAAAAATGGTATCCGCGGACAACTTCAATACGGGAGTACCGCATGGAAACTATCACCGGCTGGCGTGAGCGTGGCAACATAGGCGGGCCATATACACTTGCAGTTATGACTACAGAATGTGTTCCTACTAGAATAGTTTTACCTCCTGATACTACATGTAGCTCTGTGTCAGATCCTTCCATTATTGTTCTTTCTCCAAACGGAGGAGAAGTCTATCAAGCTGGCCAGCAGATAACCGTGAAATGGAAAAGTTGTAATATTTCTTCCAGAAGTCTCGTGAGTATTCATTCACGATTTAGAAATCCAGGACCAAATGGGGGAGTTTGGTCAACAAACTTGTTGCCTGATCCTCATACTACCAATAATGATGGAACTGAGACTGTAAGTCTTCCAACAGAACAATTCATCCTTTCAAATAATGCCCAGTTAGGCCGAAATTTCGAAATCCTTGTTGTTTTGGAACCAAACTCTAATAACACGACAATGGACAATTCTGATAGTTTATTTACAATTAACGGTACACAACAAACAGGTTGCATAATTAATTATTTCACTGCGAATCCAATGAATGTTGTATCTGGATCAGTCTCTACGCTTTCTTTGTCCACGGATGGGTGTGTTAGCGTAGGAATATTTACTGATGTTTGGACCAATGTTTGGACCAATTTGAATGGTCAAGTGAGTAGTACGGTGGCAACTGGACCGCTTACTCAAACAACAACATACACTCTGTTTGCTGGGGCACTCTATACTGGTTGCACCTCAGTAGCAGGGTATAGTCTTACAAATGGCCAACCATGTACGACAGGAACGCAAACGGCTACGGTCACTGTTGTTGTTTCTAACATTCCTCCTTCAAGTGCAAAAGTCTATTTGATGGGAGGATTAATTAATGAAGCTGGTGGAAACACAAATGATATTTGGTCAACATCAAATATGACAACTTGGAATCAGATTTTATCTAACGATCCCAACACTGGTTCTAGGTGGTCACCAAGAGGATTATTTAATTCCGCTGTTTATTTTCAAGATAAGCTTTGGGTTCTAGGAAATAAAGATGATCCTGCAGGTTCAAACGATATTTGGAGTTCGTCAGATGGGATTACTTGGACTCAAATGGGAAATGGACCTTGGTCTGCTCGAGACACGCACAGTGTCGCTGTCTTCAATAATAAACTTTGGATCCTAGGTGGCCAATCATCAAATGGCACTAGTTTCTATCAATTAAATGATGTTTGGTCATCGTCCGACGGAATAAACTGGAACCAAGCGACTAGTAACGCTCCATGGACTCCAAGAGCTAATTCCGCCTCTGTAGTGTTTAATAATAAACTTTGGATCCTAGGTGGGACAAATAATAATGGTGCTAATTACGGTGATGTTTGGTCAACTGCTAACGGAATAAATTGGACACAAGAAAACATAAATGCTTTTTTGCCACGAGGCTATCATACTGCAACGGTATTTAATGGCAAGATATGGGTTATGGGTGGCTTTGCTACAGGATCTACTACTTTTGATATTGTCTCTTCTTCTGATGGGGTTGTATGGACTACTACTGGTACTCCAGGTCCATGGGGATATCGCTCGGGTCATTCTGTTGTAGTACAGAACAATAAAATGTGGCTACTAGGTGGAGCTGGTCAAGGAGGTGTAAGTGCCTTGCGTGGCGATATTTGGTCAACGACTGATGGAACAAATTGGATACAAGAAGTTGCAAGTGCTCCTTGGCCTCCACGATTCTATCAATCTGCCGTTGTAACTCCTTCGACTTTTGGAAGAACAATTTCAACAAATAAAAATGCTTACACGGATGTTAAAGAAGGAAATACTTCAATAAGTGGTTCAGTGTTTAATCGTACATTGAAAATTGGATTAAGAGGTGAAGATGTGAAATCTCTTCAGTCGCTACTCGGGATCACTACTGATGGAATATACGGAAAGGGAACCGCTGCTAAAGTTAAAGAATGGCAAGCATCTAATGGACTCAAAGCAGATGGATCATTTGGAGCGGAGAGTAGAGCGGTAATTAAATAAAAAAATTATTCAGTAAATAAAAATCCTCTCAATCGAGAGGATTTTTATTTGAGTTGAAGAGACTTCAGTAATTCATCAAGTTCTTTGTCTTTTATTTCTCGAAACTCGCCGAAAGGGGTTTTACCAAGTTCGATATTCATGATTCTAATACGTTTGAGATCCGTGACGGTGTGATGTAACGCTTCAGCCATACGGCGAATCTGACGCTTCTTTCCTTCGGTCAGGATGATATGGAATGTATCACTGTTCTTTCTCCCGCCCGCATCGCCTTGCGAAGCATGGCGGGCAGGCCAGACTTTGCATTTCTTGCTTACGAATCCATCAAATTTTACGCCATTACTCATAAGCTCTACAAATTTATCAGAAAATGCTGGTTCAACTTTCACGACATATTCTTTTTCGTGTACGTATTTCGGCGAGAGCAATCGGTCAGTCACACGGCCATCGTTGGTCATGAGGATTAATCCATGAGAGTCTTTATCAAGCCGGCCGATAGGGAAGACTCGGACAGGGAACTTTGTTATTTGTAATATATCCTTGCTCCCTGGGTCTGGATTGGTTGAAACACCTACAGCTTTGTTATACTCATAATACACGTATGCATCCTTCGGTGCTTTCTTACTCACTTCTACTGTGTCTCCTTCCTGAACTTGGTCGCCAAGGACAGCCTTGCGGCCGTTTATAGTCACAAAGCCCTTCTTAATAAGCTCATCTGCGCCAGTGCGAGTAGCGTAGTTCTTCTGCGCAAGATATCTATTGATTCGTATTGGGTAGTCCATAGTTATCTGTGTTTTCATGGTTATGCTTTAGCTTGGGTATATAGTAGAAGCCGGAGAGGATAAAAGCGCCTAGTATTATAAATAAATATTTGAAAGGGAAGAATATAAAGACTAGAGTAGCGAGAAGAGGGCCAAGAATATATGCTAAAGATGTCATATCCCGAAATACTCCGAGCAGGTATGCATCGCTCTCACTGATGTGGGTAAAGAAATATATCTCTGAAGTCGTCTCTAAAATCGCTGCCCCGGTTCGCGTCAAGAACAGCACAAGTGCCCACAATGCGATGCTGCCTGCCCCTAGAAATGCGATCGACATTGTCGATAAGCTCATGATGAGAATACCAATGTATAAAAGTTTTCTCTTGCTAACATGGTATTTGTCGATCAGTATTCCAATCGGTAGATCAAATATCACAAATGGTACAAGCATGATAGTAAATATGACACCGATCTTGTCCCAACCGAATCCAAGATGCTCAAATAGATATAGCGGCGTATATACAACCATCCAGGCGTAGAAGAACTGAAGGATGAAGTTGAGAATGGTTATAGCAAGCATGTGGCGATTTGCCTTCAAGTAGCGATATGTCGCCAAAAAAGGAGTCTTTTTATATACGCTATCACTAAATTTCTTGACTGAGAGTATAAGTCCGATTGTCGTGATAGCAGTAGCGATAAAAGCGATGGTGTATATCATCTGATAGCCACCGCTACCTCCGATAAGAATGGAAGTAATAAGAGGTGAGATGACCCAAGCGATACTAATAATCGTCAAATAAAATCCTCTGGTCTTGCCTATAGTTTCAGGGTTGCCAAAGTGTTCAATAAAAATATCAATGCAGAAAAATACCATAGTATTGGTAACCAAGAATGCTACAAATGAACAGGCGATCAGATATGGATCAGTCGATGATATCAGGCCCAAAAGTGATGCCATATTGATTAACAAGAGCGTAATAACCAGTCTGCGATTTCCGAAGTGTTTTAGAATATCAGCGCTCTCTGAGAATAAGAATAAGGTCACAATTGATGCGACGGTATATATTATCCCCACATATAAAGGAGAGATGAAATTTGATAGGAATGTCGAATTGACATATGCTGAGAGCGATATGTGAAGGGTGAACAAGAATGAAAGGATGTACATCCTATGGAGTTTGGTGATGTGCATTAGTGTGCTCCTAGACGCTTAAAAGTACAGGTATAACAAGTGGTCGTTTGGCGGTTTTCTGGAAGAGGAACTTGGAGATATTGTCGCCAAGAGTTGTCTTGATACTGTCAAAATTTATCGGGTTCATTCCTCGAGCTCCATCCTCTATAGTTTTCTTGATGATCAGTCTGACTTGGTGGAGCAGTTCCTGATTCTCTTTTAGATAAATAAATCCGCGAGATATTATGTCAGGAGATTTGCGAAGCTTGCCAGTAGTTGAATCTATAGTCGCAATCAAGACGAACATTCCGTCTTGGGCGAGCATTTGGCGGTCGCGGATAACGACTTCCTGTTCATCACCTACAGAGAATCCGTCCACCATCATCGGTCCTGACGGAGCTTTCTCTTTACGGATGCCGATTTTCTCGCCGTTGTCGGTAATCTCGATGATTGTGCCATTGTCAGGTACGACGATATTTTCTTCACTCATGCCGAGAGACATTGCGAGTTCCTTGTGAACCTTGAGCATGTAGTGATTACCGTGAATTGGAACAAAGAAATTTGGATGAGTCTTTCTGTGGAGCCATTTAATATCTTCTTGATTTCCGTGGCCAGTCGCGTGAATAGTCTCTTCGCTTGTTCTGTAACTGATGATTTTAACACCGTGGCGAGCTAGATTGTCTTTCAAATGTGCGACAGCTAGTTCGTTCCCCGGTACGATGGATGCTGAAAGGATAATCGTATCACCCGGTCGAATGGTAAATTTCTTATGAGTTTTATTTGCTGCTCTGTTAAGAGATGCGAATTCTTCGCCTTGGGCGCCTGTCATAAGAACGATTACTTTATTCGGCGGGTATGAGTCTATATCTTCTACGGGAATAATTGTGCCTTTCTTGGGCTTGAATAATCCAGCTTGTTCGCATACCTCCATGTTCGTTTTGAGAGACCTGCCGTCGAGCACAACTTTCTTTCCAAGACCTTCAGCTATTTCTACGATCTTTACTAATCGCGTGATATGAGAGGCAAAGGCAGCAATGATGATGCGCCCAGTACCTTGCTTGATAAGCTTATCAAGTCCTTCATGCACTCTGACTTCAGGAACTGAATAGCCTTCGTTCTCTACATTTGTCGAATCAGTCATGAGCAAGAGAACTTTTTCTTTGTCGAAGAATGCATATTCTTTTTCTTCTTCATCGGAGACTTTGCCGTCTACTTGATCAAGCTTGTAGTCTCCTGGAGTTACTATTGATCCATAGGGTGTTTCGATGACAATACCCATAGAATCAGGCACTGTGTGAGTCACTCCGAAAAATCTGATGCGTATTTCTCCTGCATATATTACTGAATCTTTTTCTACAACTTGCGGATTAAGTGCCGGTAAGTGCGCGAACTCTTCTTGGCGCTTTTTCATGAGAAGGATAGAGAGGTTGCGAGAATAGAGCGGTGGATTTCCAATGCGGCTCATAACGAGGGGGATGCCGCCAATATGGTCAAGGTGCCCGTGGGTTACAAACATACCTCTTATTTTATCCTTTCGTTCTTCAAGATATGTCGTGTTGGGGATGATATAATCGATTCCCGGCGTATCCTCGGTTTTGAATTGCATACCGGCGTCAATAACGATAATATCGTTGCCTATTTCTATTGCTGTCATATTCTTGCCAATTTCTTCTACGCCTCCAAGTGGAATTATACGAATGACTCCAGGGAGTGGAGCCGGGATAAAGTTTGTTTTTTTCTTAGTGGCTGTCGGTACGATATTTGCATCCTTTGGATTCGGAGCTTGCGCGCGTGGTCTTCGGCCACCTTTGTTTGAACCATATTGATAACTACCACGACTGCCCTTGCCGGCATTATTTGCAGTATATGTGCCACTACGATGGGTTTGCTTTGTATGGCTCGGTGATAGTGGGGCTGCTCCTTGTGTCTTGTGCAATGTGCGCGTAAAATTTCCCTTATTTCTATGGAAGTTACGAGTAGTATGAGGACTTTTGTGTTTTGCTCCTTCTTTGTCTTGTTTATCTGGTATTTCGTTCATAATTATTTTTTATTATAGGGCGGCAAATATGTGAATACTTTCCATATATGATCTGTATCTGCATACCAACTGTAGATAGATGCAAATCGATCTGATGGGGCAGAGAGTGTATCAAGTGGGATATTGCCGAGGGTTGGTAATGTTGCATATAAGTATTTTGGTGAATAGATGAGGAGGGCAGGAATATCTTTATTGAATTCTCTCACTAGATCTTTATATTTCGTAATACGACTGTTACGATCAAGGGTCTTCTGTGCGTTCTCAAGTATCGCATCTACTGTTTTATTGCTATAGAGAGCGATGTTGAGCCCCGGATCTTGTTTTTGTGATGAATGCCAGAAAGAAAATAAATCTGACTCGTGATTTATAATTTGTCCGAAGAACAGTGCCTCATAATCGCGAGAACGGATGAGTTGATTGAGTGGACCCGTTTCGTATATTTTTATATAGATTTGAGCCCCCAATTTTTCAAGCTGTTCACGTATCTTATTGGCAGAATCTTTGAGTTCTGGTGTATCGCCAGTAGTTAAAGAGAATGCAAGCTTGACCATAGGACCAGTATTCACCTGGACATTTTTCGTCACTGTTTTTTTGCCTACTTTTTTGGTCTCTACAACTGTTTTCACGCCGCCCTTGGTTCGGATACCATCAGCTCCTAATGTCCATCCTGCCTTATCAAGGATAGCCCGTGCATCATCAAGCGATGCATTTTTATAGGGATCACTTGAGTCGTTATCCATGATTGTTTCTGGGATGGGATTGTGAACGACACTTGCATATCCGCCAAGCACGCTCTCGACGATCTCTTCCCGGTCGAGCGCTTTATCGAATGCGCTCATGACAGCACTATCAGCAAGAACTTTGTTATTGGCAGTATTGAAGAAGACTCCAAATATTCTTGGTAGTGTCGCCGTATGAATAACGAGTCCCGCATCTGTGATGCTTTTCGCATTTTCAGGCGATATACCACTTGCCTGATCAATAGAGTGTGTTACGAGCGCACGGACGAGATCTTTTTCATTGGCAAAAGATATGATATTTATATACTTTATATGTGGTTCACCGAGTGTAAATTTCGTAAAGCGTTCTAAGCTATATTTTTCCGGTACTCCTTCGCTATTTTTGGACACAGAGTCTATTTGATAGGGACCTGAACCGATAGCCTTCGCAGTGTTTAAAATTGAAAGCCCGAATTCTTGAGCGCTCACATTTTTCCAAATATGCATAGGCAGTATTCCAATCGTTGTGTTATCAAGAAATGATATATATGGTTGATTAAGTGTAAAGATGACAGTATTCTCATCTTTTTTTGCTGCAGTCACTCCGTCCCATCCAATCTTGCGAGGACTTTTTATCAGTGAATCTTTTATTTTTTCAATCGTAAATATGACGTCGTTTGCGGTAACGGGAGTTCCGTCCTGAAATGTTGCATTTGTACGCATTGTGAATGTATATATCGTGCCGTCAGGAGAGACAGTGAAAGATTGTGCTAAATCAGGAATAAAACTTCCATCAGGCATTTTCTGCATAAGTCCGGAATATACTAAGGCAGTTAGATCTTTGTCGGCGTCAGATATAGCGAGCACTGGATTGACAAGCGTAGGCATACCGATGATGCCTTCATTGAGAGTACCGCCGTCTGCGGGTACTGCAACCATAAATGAAGAGTTAACGCGCGCCACGAGGATTATCATAGCGACAAAGGCAACAATAAGACTTGCCATGAACATACGAAGCTTCCTTTTCGAAAAAGACGCTTTAGCATTTCGAAGTTCTTGTTTTTTAGGAATACGGAATTCTTTTATAAATGTGAGAAAGTTCTGCATAGAATGCATCTGAAAACGAGTAGTATGTTAGTTTATAGTAGGGGTGAACCCCAATGATTTAGTTAACGAGTATCGCAATAAAAGCTGAGAGAGCAAAAAGTATACCCACAATAATTGTGGTAACAAATAGGAACTTTTCAAATCCACGTCGTGTATGATAAAGTCCGCCGCCATCTCCTCCTCCGAGTGCACCGCCCACACCTGCGCCTGATTGCTGGAGTAAAATTGCGCCAACCAAAATAATAGACAGTATAATCTGTATATACGGTAGTACAGTAGCAATAATCGTCATAGAACTTATACTACTATAAAAGGAGAAGGATTGCAAATAGACAAACTTTTAATATTGCAAACGATTTAAGCACCCTCTGAATTCGAGAATAATCTCTTGCCGACAAACAAGCTTGGTGCCGGGGAGAAGACTTGAACTTCCATGAGATTACTCTCGCTGCTTCCTAAGAGCAGTGCGTCTACCAATTTCGCCACCCCGGCATATGTTGTTTTTAACTGCGGGAGTTTCGCCCTACGGTCGCTGGTACTTTTCTGGTTTTGAAAAAACACAGAAAAGTCTTCCAATTCCCGACGAAACCAAAGCAGTTTGGTTTCTCCCACGCAGAAGAAAACTTTGTTTTCTTCTTGGAGGCGTGGGCGGGAATTGAACCCGCGCATGTCGGTTTTGCAGACCGAAGCGTTACCACTTCGCCACCACGCCTTATCTTATTGCGCATGTATATCCTAGCCTTTCGTGAGCAATTCGTCAATTTTCTGACGATTTTTCTCTCCCTCATCTATCTCTATATCTAAAAATGGAATAGGGTTAATTTTTAGGCCTTTAGTTATATATTTACGCATATCTCCTAGATTTCGTTTTAAGAACCCATACGCTGCTTTTTCTTTTTCACGTGGTAGGACACTCACCATGATCTTCGCATTTTTATTATCCGGAGAGAGCAGTACTCGAGTAACAGTAATCATCGATGTTGGTCCTGCTTCATGCTCTATATATAGGGCTGCTAGTTCTCTGATATGGCCCGCTATTTTTTCCGATCGGTACTCTGACATGCTATTTAATAGATATAATAAATGCCTCAAGCATGTCGCCTGGAGCGATATCAATCTTTGATTCGATCATCATGCCTGCCTCTGTATCTTCGAGGACTTCTCTTGCCTTTAATTTATTTTGTTGGAGTCCGACGACTTTACCCCGGCCGATCTCAAAATCACGTCGCATGATGCGAACGGTGCCATTGTCGGTAATACGGCCGGTGGTTACTTTGCCGCCGATGATTTGCTTCTCTTTAGTTGCACCAAATGTTTTTAGTACTTTGAGAGTACCGGTGACTTCTACTACTTCTTGCCTAGGACGTCGCTCTTCTACTATCTCTTTCAGCCAGTCGATAAGTTTGTAAATTATATTGAATGTTTCTACCTTTACTTTCAGCTGATCATTGAGATCTCGTGCGCCAGTATCTAACTTCGTATTGAATCCCACGATAATAGTATCTTTGTTTACGTTTGCCATTTTGATATCTGTTTCACCGATCGCGCCCACACCTGCGCTTATGATCTTAAATGAGATCTCATTTGTATTTAACTTCTCAATCTCTTTTTCCAATGCTTCCATGGTTCCTGCAACGTCAGTCTTAATGACAAGCGGTATCGTTTTGCCAATCTGAACGAGTATTTCACTTGCGGCTTTATTATTCTCCTTAGTATTTTCGAGGTTGTTTACATAATTCTCTGCTCCCTTTTTTGTATCAAATGAAGCAAACCCAATTCCGACTTCTGGCATAGATTCAAATCCGACAAGGCGGATAGGGGAAGAGAAGCTAGCTTCCTTTATAGGCTTGCCTAGGAAATTTTCTAGTATTCTAGTCGTCACTATTGCGCCGCCTGCCGCCACGAACATTCCTGACCTTAGAGTGCCGTCCTTTATGATGGCAGTTGCAGATATTCCGCGCTTTGGCTCCCGGTTAGCTTCGATGATCACGCCACTTGCATTCTTTGATCGATCTCCAGTGAAGCTATGAAGCATTGCAACAAGCAAGATCATATCAAGAAGTTCTGGTATGCCGGTGCCTTCTTTTGCCGAGATCGCTACGAACGGTATATCGCCTCCCATACCTTCCAAATAAATGCCTTTTTCTACAAGGTCCATCTTTGTTTTTTCGACATTGGCACCTGGCCTATCTACTTTGTTTATGGCTACTATATATGGAGTCTTGCTCTCTATGATAGTGTTGTAGGCTTCCAAGGTCTGAGCCTTCACTGAATCTTCAGCCGAGACTACGAGGATAGCAATATCTGCTACTTGTGCTCCGCGAGCGCGCATTTTAGAGAATGCTTCATGCCCTGGCGTATCTATAAAAGTGATTTTTCTTTCAACAGCCACTTCGTCTTTACTTGCCCCGTTGGAAGTACTCTTTCCTTCGGGGTGAGTCACTTCGTAAGCGCTGATATGCTGGGTGATACCTCCGCTCTCGCTCTCTACGACATTTGATTTGCGGATATAATCTAGCAGAGTAGATTTTCCATGATCAACATGGCCCATCACTACGACGACGGGGGGGCGTACAACTATATTGGATTGTGTTGTTTCTTTACTCATACGATCTTTTTTACTTTGACTTCTTGAGAACCTCCTTCTCTTCAGTAGTGAGTTCAAACTCTGAACTCCCTGCTGTTATTGGCTTAGCAAAGATGCTCATGCGATCACGAGCATAAAGACTCGAAATAATGACACCATTGCCTTCATCGTTTAGAAACGAGATTGCGAAGCTCTGATTACCGCCACCATCGACGAATGGATTGAATCTCACCGTCTCAATTTTGCGAATTGACTTGTCGAGCCTACGGTCGACGGTGACCAAGTGGCTATTAATCTCGGTCTGCGTGTTCTTTAGGTTCTCTACTTGCTTTGCTATCTGGTTCATCAGATCTTCTAGACTCTCAGCTTTCGTACCTCTCCAGAATTTTCTCATTCGGCGTTCGGTGGAAATGATCCAGACAAGGAGGATAACAATTATTCCTGCAAGCATATAAATTAGGATAAGTATACTCATAACTTCGGGTAGTATATACGAATCAGAGGCTTTTTACAATGCTATGATATAGTATTCTGGTGCCTAAATTATCAAGAAAAAACATATATCTAGACTATGCGAGTACCGCGCCGATTGATCGAAATGTTGCTAAAGCGATGAGTTTTTATGACGATAAGCATTTTGCTAATGCCAGTTCTATCCATAAGGAAGGGGTTATGGCTCGCCAGAGAGTAGAAGAATCTAGGTCTAATATTGCAAAGCTTATATTTACTCATAGCGACGAGATTATTTTCACAGGCAGTGGTACGGAGAGCGATGCGCTCGCAATATTGGGAACTGTGCGTGCCTATAAAAGTAAAGACATTCCACACATTATAACGACAGCTATAGAGCATGCTGCGGTGCTTGAGAATTGTAAAATTCTTGAAGAGCGCGGTGAAGCTCTGGTAACCTATGTCATGCCTGACGATACTGGATTGATCAACCCAAAGGATATTCGCGATGCATTAAAAGAAAATACTATTCTTGTCTCAGTCATGTATGCCAATAATGAAATTGGAACAGTTCAGCCTATACAAGAGATTGCCAAGACTATTAGGCATCACAAAAAAAACATAAAAGAAAATAAAAATTCTCCTTTTCCGATCTTCCATACAGATGCATGTCAGGCCATGAATTATCTGCCGACTGAAAATATTGAGAAGCTCGGGGTGGATATGCTCACATTCAATAGCTCAAAGATATATGGACCAAAAGGTGTAGGAGTTTTATACAAGAAAAGAGGAATTGAAATCAGTCCATTATATAAAGGTGGGGGGCAGGAATTCGGATTACGATCAGGAACAGAAAATACTGCTTCGATAGTGGGTATTGCCAAGGCATTTGAAATAACTTGCAAGATGAAAGAAAAAGAATCAGCTCGACTTACCAAACTTCGCGACTATGGAATTAAAAAACTCCTTGCTCTCTCTAAAATCTCCAGCTATGAAATAATTTTAAACGGTGACCCAATAAATCGCTTGCCGAATAATATAAATATTTCTGTCCTTGGTATTTCAAGCGAACTCTTAGTAATTGAACTGGATGCAAAAGGAATCCTCGTTTCTGCAAAAAGCGCTTGCAAGAGTGATGAACCCGATGAATCGTATGTGATCACTGCTCTCCGAAAAGCTCAAGGCGCAAAATCAAATACAACCGATGGCTCGATTCGCATCTCTCTCGGAAGACAAACTAAAAAGAGCGATCTAGATGCCCTTATCAAATCTTTCAAACAAATTTTGGCGAAATATAAAAAGTGGAAATACCCCATAGGCAAGACCTATGGGGTAATATAAAACTAGCAAGACCTCTTGGGTTGGCAAGAAGGAGTTATAAAGTAGCCAATCATATACTTAAATATAAAAGCTGGAAATAAGGTTGACAGCTATGATATACTAATAGTATGGATATTAAAGAGTTAAATAAAACCCAGCTGATACTGCTTACTTTACTGATTACTTTTGTAGTCTCTATTGCTACGGGAATCATTACCGTTTCTCTCATGCAACAGATACCGAAAAGTGTGCCTCAAACGATAAACAACGTAATTCAAAGGACAATCGAGAAAGTGACCACAGTTCCAGCTGAACTTCCTGAGAAACCAACTACAGATACTTCTGACAACAAAGGAATGTTCACTGGCGATGGGGATGTACTCGTATCCATTTATTCAAAAGAGGATGTTGCTCTTGCCCCAATTCCTGCTCCAGGCAATCCACCTGTAGTTTTACCCAAAGCATTAGGACAGGGAATAATAATATCAGATATGGGGCTTATATTAGTTGATTCCAGTATCTTGAATGATAAGGAAGTTTATAAAGTCACTTTAGATAAAATTGATTTTGATGCGACTGTTATCAAGAAGTTTACAAACGGATTTACAATCCTAAGAATCACCCCGAAAAAAGAAATGACAGGAGCGTCAGCAAATAGCCAGGGAGCATCAGCTCTAACTCCGACAGTCGATCCAAAACAATAATTATTTAGTAAATAAATATATGCCACCATTTAACCATCTTACAACTAAAGCCAAGGAAGCAATCCGCAAAGCTCACGAGCTTGCTATTGAGCGCGGACAGAATCATGTGAATGCGCTCCATTTACTCACAGCACTTTTGATCCAAGAAGATTCTATGATTGTATCAATCTTGGACAAGATGGACGTAGATACTATGCTCCTTACTGATAATTTAATAGAGATGATCGAGTCTCCAGAGAATCGCAATACTATTTCACCGTCATATCAGATATATCTGACTCCAGATCTTGCTCAATCAATAGAGAATTCAAGTAAAGTAGCAAATGCTCTCAAAGACGAATTCGTTTCCACAGAACATTTATTTGTCTCTTTGCTTGAAACTCCTGGAGACGCACGAGAACTCCTGGCAAAATTCAAGATTGAAAAAGATCAAGTTCTCTCGGTACTCGAGCTTTTTAAAAGTGAAAATGTCACTGAATCCAGTTCTTCAAAAAAGCCGAAGCTACTATCGAAATTTACACGTAATCTAACGACGCTCGCGAGAGAAGACAAACTTGATCCTGTCGTCGGGCGCGATACTGAAATAATGCGTATGATGCAGATCCTCTCTCGTCGTACCAAAAATAACCCGATACTCATCGGTGAAGCTGGTACTGGCAAAACAGCAGTAGCAGAAGCTCTCGCACAACGAATAGCTAAAAACGACGTACCTGAGAGTTTACGCGACAAAGAAGTTGTCTCTCTTGATCTGGGATTGCTTCTCTCGGGCACAAAATACCGCGGAGAGTTTGAAGAGCGCCTACGCGGAATAATGAAAGAAATTGAAAAGTCTGATGGAAAGATAATACTCTTTATAGATGAGATTCATACGATTGTCGGTGCTGGATCAGCTGAGGGATCACTCGATGCTTCAAACATGCTTAAACCTGCTCTTGCGAGAGGCGAACTTCGCGCTATTGGTGCGACAACACTCAAAGAATACCAGAAACATATCGAAAAAGACCCTGCTCTTGCTCGTCGCTTCCAACCGATATTTATAGATGAACCGAGCATCGATGATGCAGTAGCGATTCTCCGTGGACTCAAAGAAAAGTACGAACTTTTTCACGGCGTACGTATTACCGATGATGCTATTATATCCGCAGTTAATTTAAGTTCACGTTATATCACAAACAGATATCTGCCTGATAAAGCCGTGGATCTGATTGACGAAGCAGCATCTGCGCTCCGCATCGCTCTTGAAAACAAGCCGCAGATTCTAGAAGATGCTCATCGCAAAATAATGCGCTTTGAGATTGAAAAGGAAGCTCTTATGAAAGAGATCTCCAGAGTTTCAAATAAGTCAGCTGACAGTAAGGATACCAAAGCCCGCGTCAAAGATATCGATAAAGAGATCGGAAACTTGAAAGAGAAAACAAGAGAACTTGAATTAAAATGGAAGAATGAGAAGGAGACTGTTATAGAAATTCGCGCCATCAAGAAAGAACTCGAGTCACTTAGATTGGAAGGCGAGAATGCCGAGATGCGAGCTGATCTTGCTCGTGCAGCTGAAATCCGCTACGGGCAGATCCCTGATTTGCAAAATAAATTGGAGACAAAACTCACTCGTCTCAAGAAGCTCCAGAAATCACGCCGTATTCTAAAGGAAGATATTACAGCTGAAGATATCGCTGAAGTTGTCTCTCGCTGGACCGGCATTCCGCTTGTAAAGATGCTTGAAGAGGAGCGCGAGAAACTTGCTCATATGGAAGATGAGCTTCGTAAGCGTGTTGTCGGGCAAGATGAAGCGATAACTAAAATTGCTGATGTCGTTCGCCGTTCGCGTGCTGGAATTTCTGATCCGAACAAACCAATCGGTTCGTTTATTTTCTTGGGTCCTACAGGCGTAGGTAAGACTGAGCTTACGAAAACTCTTGCCCAGTTTATGTTCAATGATGACAAAGCATTGATTCGAGTTGATATGAGTGAATATATGGAGCGCCATAGCGTATCAAAACTCATCGGTTCACCGCCTGGATACGTAGGCTATGATGAATCTGGTAACTTGACCGAAGCTATTCGCCATAGACCATACTCGGTTATTCTCTTCGACGAGATTGAGAAAGCCCACCCCGAAGTCTTCAATGTGCTTTTGCAAGTACTCGATGAAGGTCGCCTGACGGATGCCAAAGGCCGCATAGTCAACTTTAAAAATACAATCATCATATTGACCTCAAACATAGGCTCGAATTTCATTGAGAAGATGGAGTCACTTGGGTTTACGAATTCCAAGAAGAATGAATATGCCGAGACAAAAGAAAAAGTCTTGGCGTCGCTCAAGGATCATTTCCGTCCTGAATTCTTGAACCGCCTCGATGACACGATCGTCTTTGATATCTTGTCGATGGAAGTTATCCGCCACATTGTAGATCTTAAGATCAACGTTATCCGTGAAAGATTGCGAGGCAAGAATATCGAGCTTGAAATATCCCAAGATGCTCTCTCATATCTTGCTCGTGAGGGATACAACCCTCACTATGGTGCCCGACCTCTTGGTAGATTGATCCAAAATAAGATCTTAAACCCAATTGCGTCGTTCATCATCAGTAAAGGCGTAAAGAAAGGGGATACGGTCAATGTCATCCTCAAAGACAATGATCTTATTATTGAGATGAACAAGAAAAAAATCAAATCAAATTTCAAAGTCAGCAAACCGAGTCCGTATAGTAAATAAGCTCTATGATAGATAACAAATTTCTAAGAAGGCGAATACAAGAAAAACCTTCTCAGGAAGATAATTCCTCTGCTTATAAAACAAACGCGCAAGAGAAAAAAGAGGATTCTTCCTGGGACAAGATGAAGTTAAAATTTGCGACGTATCTTACGAGGATGTTTAATGAATACGGCGTGCTCGAATACCCAAAGCCGTTATCTCTAATGGTAGATCAACGAGCTGAAATAGAGGCTAACAGAGAAAACTCTAGGATTATTTCCTCAGAAGATGGCGGTCCGACGAAGGAACAGATCTATGCCTCTGCCTTGAAAGTGGCTAGGCAGTTCGGTTGGCAGGAAGCAAAGCCCCAGAAACAGGAGAGAGTCTTTGAAATGGGAAATAATTTTTTTGTTGATGAAAATGGCAAAATTTCTGAAAGAACTGAGTCGGGAGAATCAACTGCTCATTCTCCAAATCCCAAAGAGGAAGGTATCCCCGTATTTGTCACAAATCGGCTGCGTGCGGATTTAAAATCTTTTGGTATTACTGATGCTGAAATAGATATGCTTAAGCCCAAGGAAGCATGGGAACTATTGGAGATAAAGAATACTGAGAAAGAAGCAAAAGAGCCAAAACAGAAAAGAGTCTATACTCTCGATACCATGAGTCAGGACTTCTCACTATTACAGAAAATGTGGGATGAAGCTTACGAAAATATGGATAATGTGGCTGGCGACAGTAGAGCAACAGAGATGCTCAACCTGACCGCAAAGACTATAGATGATTCAAAATCTTTAGAAGAATATCTACAAAATAATCATAATATAATCCCCGAAGAGAAGTTCTTCATTGAGATGTCAATTCAGATTAAGAAATTCCGAGCAAAAGGTAGAGATAAAATGAAAACAGTAATCGGTGTTCTGATTTAAATCATTGATAAACGCCAATTGTTGGGTGTCTCAGAGTCAAAGCGTACAGCCCATAGTTCAATCAGCAAATCAGTTCCCAAGATGCTGACTTTCTTTTGTTCCCCAAAATTTATAGTAATCGTCTCCTTTATATCAGACAATACTTTAATAGAAGCACTTTCTTTGCTTGCAGAAATCAGAACAAAGCCCACCCTTCCTTCTTTGAGAAAAGATTCTTCATCAGAATTTACAGCTATCAGATCATTCAGCTCAATTGGCATACCTGCAAAGGCGACGACTTTCTTTGGTTGACCATCTCTTATTATTAAAAATTGTGCACCATCTGGTAATTTAGTGTTTTCCATGCATACAGTATAGCATAACATAAAAAGTACAAGGCAAGACCTTGTATTTTTTATGTTTGTGCGCCGGGGAGGATCGTGAGTACACTTTTCGATTCTTACAGAATCTGTACACCTTTCGTATCGTACTCACTTTGTTCCGTGCGATATACTCAAGGTTTTCGAATCCAACACATAAGCAAAAAGCTTTTGCTTACTCCGGTGCAAAAAAACGGCCGAAGCCGTTTTTTTTCTAGTGCGCCGGGTTGGATTCGAACCAACGAAGGCCAAGGCCGTCAGATTTACAGTCTGATGTGTTAGACCACTCCACCACCGACGCATACAAAGGGGAGTATACATGGTTTTAGTCAATTTTTCAATGCAATAAAAATATGATAAAATATGCCCTATGTCACAGCTTTATAGTAATTCAATCTTTTGGATAGATGTCGATAAGATCAAACCCAATCCTTTTCAGCCACGTCGCGAGTTCGACGAAGGCCGCTTAAGCGAGCTCGCTGACTCTATTCGCCAGTACGGTGTCCTTCAGCCTCTGACCGTATCACGCATGGAAGTTTTGAAAGAAGATGGAGGCATTGCGGTAGAATATGAACTCATCGCCGGAGAGCGTCGCTTGCGCGCTTCTCGTCTGGCAGGGCTTGATCAAGTACCGGTCATTATTCGCGTTGGCGATGACAATATGGCCAAGCTCGAGCTTGCAATTATAGAAAACCTGCAACGTGAAGACCTCAATTCTGTCGAACGTGCTCGTGCTTTTTTCCGACTTAACGAAGAATTTAAATTTACTCATGGGCAGATCGGCACTAAGGTCGGCAAAAGTCGCGAGCATGTTTCCAATACATTACGCTTGCTTTCACTCCCGCAGGAGATTCTCGATGGTCTCTCTGGCGGTAAAATTACCGAGGGTCACACAAGACCGATTCTCATGCTTGCGGATAGACCCGAAGAGCAGATGGTGCTTTTTAAGGAAATCATGCTCAAAAAAATGACAGTCCGCGATGCTGAGAAGATCGCTCGCAAGATTGCTGTCGATCGTATTCGCAAGAAAGAATATATGCCTGATCCAGAGCTTGCTGACCTTGAAGACAAACTCCAAGAGCATTTGGGTACTCGTGTCCATATCGACCGCAAAGAAAACGGCGGGCAGATTATGATCGATTTCTTTTCCAATGATGATCTTCGCATGATTCTTGATCTGCTTAAATCAAATAAAGAACGAGATCCAAACGAGATGCTAGAGAATTTTATCGCTAAACAAGAACAGGAAGCACCAATCGATAACAATAGCTCTGAACTCGTAGTCTCTACGATAGAGGATGATATAAAGCTTATGGATGATAGGAGTAAAGAAGAGATCAAACAAGCAGACGAAGATGCGGATCTCTATAGCATCAAAAATTTCTCAATTTAACTCTTTCCAAACGATAGGAATTTAGAAAGCAGACTATGCGATTTCAAGTGCGCATTAATATGCTTTTTAGCAAGTCCTGTCTTTGTATGATCAAGCCACTTGGATGATGGATTTGCGTTCTTATTTACTTGGACTTCGATAATGTCATTGGTATGAAGCTTGGTGTGGAGAGCTACATTCTTGCCATTAATCTTTGCACCCTGGGCATGATTCCCTATATCTGTATGTATGGCATAAGCAAAATCTATAACGCTCGAATCTTCAGGCAAATCGATAATGTCACCCTTCGGAGTAAAGACGAATACACGATCCTTGAAGAAATCCATCTTGATGTCCTTGAGAAATTTCTCAGGATTATTTTTGTCTCCATTAATATCATTTAGGTCACGAAGTTCCCGTACCCATTCAAATTGTTCGAGATCTATATTTTTACCTTCTTTGTATGCAAAGTGCGCCGCGATACCATTCTCGGCTTCATTATGCATTTCGTAAGTGCGAATCTGTATCTCCACAATGCCTCCGGTACCAGTGAATATCGTCGTATGCAGGCTACGATAGCCGTTTAATTTTGGTGTAGCAATATAATCTTTAAAGCGATTCGGCAGTGGTGTCCATGTTCCATGAATAAGCCCGAGTACATGGTAACAATCTGCCACTGTGTTTACTTTTACACGCAAAGCCAAGATGTCATATATCTTGCCGATGTCCATGTCATACTTTTTTAGCTTCTTCCATAGTGAGTAGAGATGTTTCTGTCGGTAGTCTACATGCGTATTTTCAATGCTATCTTTCTTTAGTTTTTGTATTAGCTCGTCTCGAACTTCGATTAAATATTTTTCCTCCACTCCCTTTTTCGCAAGAAGCATTTTGTGAACTTGCTCGTATTCTTTTGGATATGCAAATTTAAATGCTGCATCTTCCAGTCGGCCCTTGAGTCGGCCCATCGATAGGCGATTGGCAAGAGGAGCATAAACCTCCAAAGTTTCAAGCGCGATGCGTTTTTGTTTATCAGGTCGCACATGCTCTAGGGTTTCTATATTATGGAGTCGATCAGCGAGCTTTATCACTAGCACTCGCAAGTCTTCCGTCATCGATACAAAAAATCTACGTAAATTCTCGACATTGCGTTCGATACCTTTGTATCGGACTGTTCCAAGTTTCGTCACACCTTGGACCAAAGACACAATTTCTTTATTGAACTCTCTAGTTAATTCTTCCTCTGTTGTTTTAGTGTCTTCTAATACATCATGCAAGAATCCAGCTGTAATAACGGTCGGACCCATACCCAGATCCGCCAAGTTCTTGGCAGTCTTGAAGACATGAGTGAAGTACGGCTCGCCACTCTTGCGGAGCTGTCCATGATGAGCCTTGTTCGCGAAGTCATACGCCTTTTTTATAATAGCTTTTCCTTTGGCACCTATAGAGGGAATTAGAGAGAATATTTCATCAATGTTCGGCATATGACTCAGTATAGCCGATTGACATAGTTTAGTAAAATGGTAATATCAAGTCGAATTTAAACGTTATTAAAAAACATTAAAACTTCTATACCATGACTATTAAATCTTCAGTCAAGGAAGTTATACTTTCTGACCCAATCAAAAGATATTTTGATACTTCCTTTCGGCCTCTTGAATCAATCAAGCTACAGTATTTGGTTCTGAGCAAGACTTATTCAGAACAGCCCATACTGTATCTCATTGAATATGATGATAGTTTTTACCATCAGCCATTAGAATTGCTTAAGTATATGGAAAAGGAAAGGATTGAACTTATCTATGTACATGCCAGCGGCGAAATTAAATTTGATATCGTCAGAAATAATTGCAGCTTGAGAGGCACACCTCATATTTATAATTTTCGATGGTCTAAAGTTAATCTAACTAGTGAGATAGTAAATAAACTTTGGATTTATATGAGTCATAATCAATGTAATGGTACATCAGGAGATTTTGGTACTGGTGAGTATGGGATCAGGTATTCTCTTAGCCTTGTTAAAGAGCTGCTTGGATAGTAATCATTTTTTAAAAGGGACCTCAAAAAGGTTCCTTTTTTATTTCTTCTTATTAGATTTTATATCATCACCCAATTTGTGTGGGTTGTGATTTTTGCACATCTTGTTACTGCACCGTTCTGGGATAGTCTTTGTGCCTTCCATCATTAGCGACTGGCAGTACGGGCAGATATTGCCAGTAGGTTTGGCTTTGATTGCGTTCTTACAGTCAGGATAATTTGAACATGAGTAGAATATACCGAAGCGTCCGCGGCGCTCCATCATTTTACCTTTGTTGCATGTAGGACACGTCACATCAGTCATCTTCTTTTTCTTCTCCTCTTCATCCTCTTTTATGAATTTGCATTTCGGATATCGTGAACAAGAAACGAATGCACCAAATTTACCTTGGCGCACTACAAGTTTTCCACCACCCGATTTACCTTTTTTATCACCGCAGAGCGGGCACATTTCGCCAGTCTCTTTTGGTCCTTCAAGTTCATTGCCTTCCATTGTTCGCGCGCCGGCACAATCTGGATAGCGAGCGCAGGAATAAAACTTGCCATTACGTGCGAGTTTGATGATCATATCACCGCCACATTTTGGACATTTCATGTCTTCTGGTGCCTCACCCATATTTGTAGCTTTTGCTAGTTTGTCTTTCTCTTTAATATCTTTTTGGAATGGAATATAAAAGTCTTTCAATGTTTTTTCATATTCGCGTTTTCCATTTGAAATATCATCAAGTTCGTCTTCCATCTCGGCTGTAAATGTATCACTTATGTATTCAGCAAAGTTGGCTTCAAGAAAGCTTGAAACCACATCTCCGGTATCAGTTGGGTGAAGTGTCTTGCCAATTTTTTCTACATAGCCACGCTCTTCTATAGTGCGCATAATAGAGGCATAAGTACTCGGACGTCCGATACCACGAGCTTCAAGTTCTTTCACAAGGCCTGCTTCGGTGTATCTGTTCGGGGGTTCTGTTGCCTTCTCAGTATCTTTTAATTCAAGAAGTTTTAGCTCTTCACCTATTTCAACCAAAGGAAGCTCTACATCTTCACCACGAGCTTCTGTCTCACATGCAAGCCAGCCGGGCGAGAGTACCCGCGAACCGTTGGCAGTGAAGTCTGGGAACTGGAATTTTTCTCCCCCTGCCTGAGGGGGAGTGCCCGATAGGGCGAGGGGGTGGGAGATGTTTGCCACAATCTTTGTTTTCATAAGTTTTGCATCTACCATCTGAGAAGAAACTGTACGCTCCCAAATGAGGCGATATAGTCTTTTCTGCTCGTCGTTGGAACCTTCATTCATAGAGTCGACATGAGTCGGACGAATAGCTTCGTGGGCTTCTTGAGCATTCTTGGATTTTGTTTTGTAGACTCGAGGTTCGGCTTGATCTTTACCATATTTTTTCTCTATTACTTTTTGTATTTGGCCAGATGCGACAACAGAAAGGTTTGTACTATCAGTACGCATATATGTGATAAATCCTTGTTCATAAAGTTTCTGGGCGACTTGCATTGTACGTGAAGGGGAAAATCCAAGTCTCGTGCTTGCAGTCTGTTGAAGAGTTGAAGTTGTAAATGGAGCGCGAGGACTACGCTTCTGCTCAGAAGCTTTCAAATCTTTGACATACCATTTTTCTTTCTGACCTTGTTCTAATATTTTCTCTACTAATTTTCTATCGCGAGGTTCATCGACGCATGATAGTGTCAGTTTATCTTTCTTATGCGTTTCGAAAAGCCCCTCAAGAATCCAGTATTGCTCTGGTATAAATGCACGGATTTCACGCTCACGCTCCATAATGATCCGAAGAGCAGGGGATTGAACTCGCCCAGCAGACAAGCCGTAGCGGACTTTCTTCCAGATGATACCCGAGAGGTCATATCCAACAAGCCGATCGAGCACACGGCGTGCTTCTTGAGCTTTGCGTAGATTGGTATCAATGTCTCGTGGAGACTTCAATGCTTCTTCAACAGCTTCTTTTGTAATTTCATGGAATGTAACTCTTTTAATAGGAGCCTTGACTTTCTTATCAGCGTTTAAAAGTTCTTCTATATGCCAAGCAATAGCCTCACCTTCGCGATCAGGGTCAGTAGCGAGCATTATCTCAGTTGCTCTCGTTGCAAGTGTTGTAAGTTCGTGAACTACTTTTTCTTTACCTTTTGATATCTCGTAATGGGGGACAAATCCCGCAGGGATGTCAATAGCCGCTTTATTTGATTTTGGTAAGTCACGAATATGTCCGACAGATGCACGGACAGTGAAAGCCCCATCAAGATATTTCTCGATAGTCTTTGCTTTTGATGGCGATTCGACAATCAGTAACTTCATCCCGTTAGAAGTAGGGAACCTTTAGATTCCCGTACATAAATTAAATAATAAAATCAAAAAATAATTCACAACTTTTCATAACCCCGTTTCCTCAGATAACATATATGACTTCTAACGGGATCATAACTTCCTCTATTAGTAACACCTCCTCAATTTTTTTGCAAATTATAGCTACAATTATATATGAAAAAGGCTAGCAATAATGAATTTTTGCTAGCCTAAGAAGTGTTTTGTTCTATAGCTGAAATCAATTTTCTTAATTCTCCAACAACCACATTTTTAGATATAGTTGATTTCGTATTTACTGTAGGTTCATGCCAACATTCTACACAGAGATAAGTTGCACACTTCGGGGATTCCACTCTGATTGTTTCTGTCATTTTGTTGCAATGAGGACAGAAACTCTTTATGGTTATTATTTTCAATGCCCCCTTACCTTTCCTCAATCTTCTTTGATCTGCTTCGTCATCACGACGTTCTCCATTTTTTCTTTCGCCAGTATTTGCACTACACATTTTGACCTCCTTTTTAATGTTAAATAATTTTGATTCTTTTCTTAAGGATAAGTCTTTACGATATATTAGTTAAGTTTTTTAACATTGATCTGTCATTTTGGACTATTTGTAAAATCTGTTAAAATACCAAAATATGATCAAAATTCAGTCAATTGTCCGAGAGGTGGTGCTAAAAGAGCTGGAGGCCTACAGTGCACTTACTGAAGGCTATATGAATATGTCCAGTTATGCACATAAAATAAGACCGGTTGTAGAGATGGAGACAAAGAAGGAAGTAACCATAACTAGCCTCGTAGTCTCTCTGTCACGCCTAAAGAAAGAATTCAAGAAGCAGAAACCCCTCATACAAGATGTTGCTATAAAAAATATTACAACCAAACTTCCTCTTTCAGAAATAACGTACGAAAATACCGATAAATTTATTCATGAACTCGACTCCCTTCATAAAAACATATCTGTGTCCAAAGAAGATTTTTTTACTATAACTATAGGCACAACTGAGATTGATGTTATCTGTTCATCTAACATGGCAAGAAAGGTTTTAAAACACTTTAAAATAAAACCAAAATATATTAATCACGGGTTCGCAGCAATTGGAGTTTCTTTCAGTCCAGAAGTTTTTGGTATGCCAAATGTTTTCTTTTCGCTCCTTGCGGTAACCGCCCGCGCTCGCATAAACATAGAAGAACTTGTATCTACACCTACAGAGCTAATTTTTATAGTTGCTGAAAAAGATTTTGCAAAAACAGTCGCTTTGTTTTCAGAGCTATATAGATAGTAGTAAATATTAAACAGTATCAAATTTCAGCATATGCCAGAAAGTGATACTCTAGATCTTGTGCTTATGTTCTCCGTATTTCCCCTAATTCTTCCTTAATCAGTTCTTTTATTTCCATTATTGAAAGGAGTGCGTTGGCGCTTGCTGTATCCATTCCTGACTCGCGTATGAGCTCGTCGCGCTCTATCGGTTCAGAGAGGAGCTCGATGATTTTTCTCTCTTCTTTTGTACAGTCTCCATACTTTTCTTCATCACTTTTCTCGGGCTTCTCGATTTCGAATCCAAGAGCTTCCAAGAGTTCTTCGCTTGTTGTTATGGGTGTTGCACCTTGCCTGATTAATCTGTTTGTCCCTGTCGATGTATTTGAAAATACTGATCCGGGTACGACAAGCACATCCCTATTGTAGTCGAGCGCCATTCGAGCGGTGATGAGCGTACCTGATTTTTCTGCCGCTTCTATGACAAGAGTCGCTTTTGATATTCCTGCCATCAGCCTGTTTCTTTGTGGGAAGGTATAAAGTTCAGCTTTCATTGTTGGAGGATATTCAGAAATGAGACAGCCTCCGTTTCTTACGATATCGTCTGCGAGGTCTGCATTGCTTCGTGGATACAAGGCCTTGTTGTCTATTCCGGATCCGGGCATCCCGAGCGTTGTGAGTCCGGCAGATAATGCCGCGCGATGTGCGATAGAATCCATACCAAGCGCCAGTCCGGATACAATGACAATAGGATAGCCAGCGAGTCCTTTGATTAATTTTTCGCAAACATCTCTCCCGTATGAAGTGTGTTTGCGTGATCCTACAACGGCGAGATAGATGTAATCATCTGGAGGCATATTCCCGCGGATGTAAAGTTTTTTCGGAGGCTGGGGGATTTCGAAAAGAGCTCTCGGTATTTCTTTTGGCGGTAATACGCGTATTTCTTCCATATTCGTAAGTGTATCTATACAGTGTTAATCTTTTTTTAAACTCAAATCGCCATTTGCTTGTAACGGTGTCTCATTATATACTGGACAAATATGTTAGACATCAAATTTATTAGAGAGAATAAAGATATAGTAAAAGCAGGTGCCGAGAAAAAGCATATAGAAGTGGATATTGATGTGCTTATTGTGCTTGATGATAAGCGGCTAGAGTTACTATCTCGTGTTGAAGCCTTGCGCGCTGAGCAGAATAAAGCGAGCCTTGCTATGGGTGGCAATGTAGAGCATGCTGTGCGTACGCAGATGATAGAAGAGATGCGCATAGTCAAAGATGAACTAAAAGAGAAAGAAGAAGCGCTTCGAGAGATTATGAAAGAATGGAAGGAGCTTATGTTTAGAGTTCCCAATATCCCTGACATGTCTGTGCCAGAAGGTAATGACGAAGATGACAATAAGGAGCTAAAGGTCTGGGGAGAAAAGCCTGTCTTTTCATTCGAACCAAAAGATCATATTGAACTTATGACGGCGCTTGATATGGTTGACTTTGAACGAGGAACAAAAGTTCATGGATTCCGAGGATATTTTCTTAAAAATGATGGAGCTTTGCTTTCATGGGCAATCTGGAATTATGCGATGGAGTTTTTCTTAAAGAAAAAGTTTAATCCTTTTATAGCACCTGCAATAGTGAATAAGGAATATTTCTACGGTACTGGGCATTTACCTGGCGATGCAGAAGATATTTTTCAGACCCAGGATGACCAGTATCTTGCAGGAACTTCCGAGGTGCCGATGATGGCTTACCACGCAGATGAAATAATTCCATACACTGAACTGCCAAAAAGGTACTTGGCCTTTTCTCCATGCTACAGAAGAGAAGCAGGAAGCCATAGTAAAGATGTCAAAGGCCTCATTCGGGTTCACGAGTTTTATAAACTTGAACAGCTTATATTGTGTGAAGCAAGCCATGAAGAGTCGGTAAAGTTCCATGAGGAATTGAATAGGAATACCGAAGAATTCATAGAGTCTCTCGGCATACCATATCAACAAGTAGCAATATGCGGAGGTGATATGAAAGGAGCTCACGTTAAATCCTATGACACAAATCTATGGGTTCCTAAAGAAGGTAAATACCGTGAAATTGCAAGCGCGTCGTACTATCACGATTTTCAAACTCGCCGTTTCAATACGAGGTATAAAGATGCGAATGGCAAGATATATTACGCTCACTCTCTTAATGCTACTGCGATCCCGACCCCTCGCATTCTTGTTTCACTAGTTGAAAACTTTCAGCAGGCAGATGGCAGTATAAAAATTCCAGAAGTTTTGCAAAAATATATAGGCAAAGATACTATCACAAAATAGCATATGAAAGATATTCTTACGTCACCACGTATGGAAGACATGAAGCGCAAGCGTCGCAGGCGACGCTTGCGCTTCTCTATCCTCATCTCTATCCTCATTGTAGCTATTATCGGTGGAGTTTCGTATTTTTCTGGTAACGCACGTTTTCTTATCAGCAACATTACTGTCACTGGTACTCGCATTATCAATACATCTGATATTGAATCAAAAGTTCGCGAATTACTTGCAGGTAAATATATAAAGCTTTTTACAAAGGCGAATACTTTTATATATCCTAAGGATACAATATACAACAACCTTCTTTCCAAATTTCCTCGCATAGAGAAGCTTTCGCTTTCTCGTGATGGTTTACATACGATACATATCAATATAGAAGAGCGAGCAGGCTCGTATCTTTATTGCGGGAAAGATGTGCCTGAGCTCAGCACAGATATCGGGGAGAATTGTTATTTTATAAATGATGATGGTTATATCTTTGATAAAGCGCCTTATTTCTCAGGCAATATATATATCAAATATTATGCACCACTTGCAAGTAATGATACCGATCCACTTGGCAAGCAAATGCTTACCTCGGATCGTTTTCATACGATAGCTCGGTTCATCGATGGGGTCGCGCTGCTTGGATTTAAACCAAATCACATAGTAATCAATCCAAAAGATGATAATAATCTTTATCTCAATCATGCAGTCGGAGCGACAAGCCCTGTCATTATTTTTAAAGACCAAGATGATCTGGAAATTATTTTAGACAATCTTGCCTTATCAATGTCCAAGCCAGAATTTGCAAATGAAATCAATTCCAAGTATGCTACGCTACTATATATAGACCTCCGATTCAACAACAAGGTTCTATATAAGTTTCAGTAATGTCTAACTTCTGGGAAAAATTACCACAACCGTTTTTTGCGCTTGCGCCGATGGCCGATGTCACCGACGCGGCTTTTCGGCGTATTATATGTAAATACGGCGGCCCAGATGTAACATGGACCGAGTTCGTATCTGCTGATGGATTATCAAGCGCAGGACGCGAAGTATTGAAATACGATCTTATGTATACCGAAGCAGAACGGCCAATTGTTGCCCAGCTCTTTTCCTCTAATCCAGAAAAGATGCGTGAAGCTTCCAAGCTTTGTGCAGAATTAGGGTTTGATGGTATCGATATAAACATGGGCTGTCCTGATCGGTCTATTGAAAAGCAAGGCGCGGGTGCAGCAATGATCAAGAATCCAAAATCTGCCGCTGAAATTATCCAAACCGTCAAAGACGGTATCAAAGATGCTGGAAAAGACATTCCAGTTTCAGTAAAAACCCGCGTTGGGTACAATAAAGTACAGATAGATGAATGGATTCCGTTCTTGCTCGAGCAAGATATCGCCGCCCTCACCATCCATGCGCGCACTCGTAAAGAAATGTCCAATGTTCCCGCCAGATGGGAACATGTAAAAGAAGTTGTGGCTATGCGCGACAAGATGGGAATAAAAACCAAAATCCTCGGTAACGGTGATGCACTCAATATCGCTCATGCACAAAAACTTGCTGAAGAAACTGGGTGTGATGGCGTAATGCTCGGACGGGCGATATTTGGCAACCCATGGCTTTTTACAGATTATATTCCTAGTATAGAAGAGAAATTAAAAGTCATGGTAGAACACACAAAACTTTTTGAGGAAATTCTCGGTAAAGTAAAAAATTTTGCAATTATGAAAAAGCACTACAAGGCCTATGTAAGTGGCTTTGATGGCGCCAAAGAATTGCGAATGAAACTTATGGATGCTGTGACGGCAGAAGAAGTAGAAGATATTGTGGATAACTACTTCGTAGCATCATTTTCATCTGTGATATAATCCTAAACAATGTGCATATCCATACAAAGCAAGAATCTTCAAGACATAGTTGCTCTGTTGTATGTATCAATAAAAGCCCCGAGAAATCGGGGCTTTTATCTATCCCATACTGTCGGGTATGGGGTTTTATTAATAGGTGAGGAATTATTATGATCAATAATTATAAAGGTGTCGAAGATACGAAATCGTTCAGCATTGTCATTAACAAGTTGCGATCATTTTTCTTGAAGAAAGGGTTCATCGAGGTCCATACACAAGACAGACTTTCCATACTGGCTGCTTGTGAGGATCCGGATACAGTTGCATCTTATCAATATGCCGGAAATGTGTGGCCATTGCCGCAAACAGGACAGATGTGGCTTGAATATGAACTATTAACACAGCCCGAATTTCCGGGCGTTTTTTGTGTCTCGACAAGTTATCGCAACGAACAGAATCCGGTTCCCGGCCGGCATAAGATAATTTTTCCCATGTTTGAATTTGAATCGCGCGGCACAATCGAAGACTTGCGAATCCTTGAAGAGGAGCTCCTTCGGCATCTTGGATATACAAAGATACCATTTGTTCATATGTCATATGACGAGCTTGCACTTCATTACAAAACAGAAGAGCTTTCTCATGCTGAAGAAAACAGAATGAATGCGGATTTCGGCCCGGTTGTCTTTTGCGAGAACTTTCCGATCAGTACGTCGCCGTTTTGGAACATGAAAAAAGAGGGCAGATATGCCAACAAGATCGACGTGATTCTTTCAGGAAATGAAACCATCGGATCCGCAGAACGAAGCATCGATACTATTGCCATGCGTGAGCAATTTCATACGATAAGCAATGGTAAATACGCCGAAAAACTTTATGATCTTTTCGGCAAGGAAAGAGTTGAAGTTGAGCTTGAGGAGTTCTTGTCATTTTCATTCTTTCCGCGGTACGGAGGAGGTATTGGAGTAACCCGTCTTATTGATTCGATGAAAAAAGAAGCCCTCTTATAAAGACGCTTTCGATTTGCTATACTCTATCTATGAAAAGTACAGATAGCGAACAGAACATCGCCCTCTATAGGAAGTATCGCCCGGAACGATTTGATGAAGTGATAGGGCAAGATCATATAGTCAAAGCTATCGGCGGAGCCCTCGAAGCCGGCAAAGTCGCTCATGCATACCTCCTCTCAGGTCCTCGAGGTACGGGTAAGACAACCGTGGCGCGTATTATTGCCTCTGAGCTCGGATCATCACAGAATGATATATATGAGATAGATGCAGCCTCTAATCGTGGTATAGATGATGTTCGCAATATCCGTGAGAATGTCAACACCCTAGCATTTGACTCAAAGTACAAGATTTATATTTTGGACGAAGTTCATATGTTTACCAAGGACGCATGGAATGCGCTCTTAAAGACGATAGAAGAACCACCAGAGCATGTCATATTTATTCTCGCTACTACTGAACTCGAGAAAGTACCGGAAACGATCATTTCACGTTGTCAGACATTCGTCTTTAAAAAACCGACCGATGCTGTACTCACTCATGTCGTCAATACTGTTGCAAAAAAAGAAGGTTACGAACTTACCCAAGGAGGAGCGGAACTTATCGCCCTTCTTGCCGACGGTGCATTTCGTGATGCCTTAGGTACTCTTCAAAAAGTCATCTCATTTTCCAAGACCAAAAAGATCACTCTTGAGGATATTGAGGAGGTGACCGGTGCGCCAAATACTGTCTTAGTAGATGAATTCTTGCTTGCACTCGGGCACGCCGATATAGAGCGAGGGTACGCTTCAATACAAAAAGCGTCAGATCAGAATATTGATATGTCCGTATATCAAAAGATGATTCTCGCTAAGCTTCGCTATGCCTTAATGCTCCGCTACGCTCCTACCACCAAGAAATCCATAGAGACTATAATTTCCGCTGAAGATATGGAATTCATAAAAAATTTAATTGCCGAAAAGCCCAAGTATATTTCATCAAGCACTCTTTCAATATTGCTTGATGCATACCAATCGCTGCGAGGTGCAGTCATTCGGGAGCTGCCCCTAGAGCTTGCGCTCGTAAAGATACTTGATACAAAAGACTAATTCAATTTTACTTCCTTTCTATAGATTGAGATCAGGCTGTAGAGGAGGCTTAGTACAAGTGGCCCTATCAGCACTCCGACCGGGCCCATGAGAGATACACCTCCGAGTATGGATAATAATATGAACAAAGAAGGGATCTCAGTGTTTTTTGATATGACATAGGGCGCGAGAGCATTGTCTATCATGCCAACTAGAAGGAGGGACCATAGAAGCAATCCAAGAGCTTCGAGATGAGCTCCGCTGAAGTATAAGAACAAAATTGCCGGGACTGTAATCATTGATGTTCCGATGGTCGGTATGAATGATGCCATGCCAGCCACTACTCCCCAGAGCGCTGCGCTTGGAATGCCGAAGACACCAAGTCCGATGCCAACTAAGATGCCCTGAACGATGGCAATTATAAAGTTGCCTTTCAGTATGCGATTGATAGCGACTTTTAATTTAACTAGTATCTCTTCTACATGAGATTCAGAGAGAGGTGAGAGGCTGATCAAACTTCTCTTCCAGTGTTCACCGTCTTTGAGTACGTAGAATATAGTCAGTATCATAAGGAGGAACATTAAAAGGGAATTGAAGGTTGCAGTAAAGAACTTTGTCAGATTGCCGGAGAGGAATGAACCGAGCTGTGCTATCTTGGTTTCTGTATCAAATGTGAAGCCGTTCGGCATGATTTTGTTCATGGAAAGGTCTAGTTTTTCCACCAGGTTTCCCGTACTGGTGCCCACAGTATTATCGGCTAGATAGTGGTAGGCATTGCCGGCCTGATTGAATACGATCGTCCCAATAAAGAAGAGCGGTACACAAAGTACTATCAGAAAAGTGATGACTGTCAAGAGAGATGCTATCCATGATATACCTCGAGCGATGCGATAATTTATCCACACATAGACGGGATGAAGCACAACGGCAAATGCTCCGGCGAGAACGACGACCGTTAGAAAGGGGTAAAATATGGCGAGCGAGAGGATTAGCACTATCACAAGTAATGCGAACAGGAAGTATTTTTCAACTGATGACGATGTCTTTTGCATATAAGTTATTGTATCATATTGATATTTAATCTTACTACAGTGTCGTCATATTCTAACAAGGACTGTCACGTCATTGACTTTTTAGTGTTTTAATATATAGTATTATAAACTTATTGAAAAATATTTTTGATTATGATGTTAGCCCTCTGGGTACTAGCTAATGTTAGCGCTTAGCGGGTTAACATCATTACTTAAAATCAAAAATCACAAACATTGAGAAAACTAGTAACCCGCATGAAGGCCACTTGGGTAATGGCACTGATTCTATTTTTTGCTTCGTTTACCACTAATGCCCAAACTGTTTCTGAACAAAATTTGGCATTAGTACAAAATTTCAAACCAGAAGCTATCTGGAAAAACTTTGCAAATCTTTCGACAATTCCACGTTGTTCAAATGATGAAGCAGCGGTTGCAGAAATGCTAACCAAGTTAGCTCTTCAAAACAACCTGAAAAGTTTCAGGGACTCCCTTAACAACGTCCTGGTATATCTTCCCGCCTCGCCAGGATTCGAAAATCGCCAATCAGTGTGTCTGCAAGGGCATATTGATATGGTGTGCCAAGCCAAAGACGGTAAGGGTTCTGATATTTTCCCAATCAGGTTTGTTAAAGAAGGGGATACACTTAAAACTAATGGCACCACACTTGGTGCCGATAATGGCCTCGGTCTCTCGGCTATGATGACCTTCATGTCTGATCCAACTATCAAGCACGGTCCCATGGAACTGCTTTTTACCACAGGCGAAGAAATCGGATTAATTGGAGCCAAAGGCTTTGATTACAGCAGGATTCATAGTAAGGTAATATACAACATTGATTCGGAAAAAGATGCTATTACTATCGGTTGCGCTGGAGGGGTAGTAATGCAAACAATTTTAGTTCCGACATTTACTCCCATCAAAACATCTCGCATTGGGTATAACATCCAGATTTCTGGATTCAAGGGCGGACATTCAGGTGGAGATATTAACCTTGGAAGAGCAAATGCGATAAAGGTTATGAGCCAACTGTTACTTGATTTGAGGAAGTTTAGTCTTACTATTGGCGAAATTTCTGGCGGTAGTGCTATAAATACCATTCCTCGAGAATGCCAGGTTCGCATTTCTATTCCTGCTCGTAAAAATAAAAAGTTTATCAGAGTATATGAATCTTTAACAAAGAAAATAGCTGCTCAGTTTCCTTTAGAACAGCCATTATTCACATTAACGAAGATGCCCAAAGGAATTCTTTACAATCGGGCAATGGATAAACAAAGTTGCAACCAGTTACTTTCTATCCTTAAAAAGTTGCCGAATGGAGTACTCGCTACTGAAGAGGGGAATAAAGATTTCGTTCGTACATCCAATAACGTTGGATTTGTTGCTGTAACTACGGATACGATTTTCATAAAAATGTTGTTCAGAAGCTCTTCGAATGAGCAGCTTGATTATGTTAAAAAGGTAATTGAATCAATTTGTGTAGGCCAAAAAACAGATATGTTGTTCCGCTTTGCTCCTTGGGAGCCAAATTTTGAAAGTGAACTTGTTAAATTAGCGAGTTCAACATATTCTGAGCTTTTCCAAAAAGCTCCTTTAGTAAGAACAACCCATGGTGGGCTCGAGGCAGCTGTATTTTCGGAACGTCTTCCGGGTACTCAAATTATTTCATTTGGACCGACTATTCATAATGCTCATACTCCGAACGAGTCTATTGAGATCAGTTCGGTATCAAAGTTCTGGTTATTATTGCTTGCTTTAATGGCGAAATGATAAGCATAACTATGTAACTATTTATAAATAAACTGACATGGATATAAAAGCCCTATGTCAGTTTTTTTCGTCTGAAATTAAAAGAGAAAAAGTAAAATAGAAAGGATTCCAACAAAGCAAGCGAAGAATCCGACAATTTTACCAAAGACTAGCAAAGTCCCTCTTTTGACCTTACTGGAAGCTATTTATCTGGGATTGGAAAATACTTATTTGATAAGGCCTAGAGGAGACTCAAAGAGGTCGGTGAATTGGAGGTATACATACAGAAATGCTGGTACTCCAATCAAAATCCATATCATTTCCTCAAACGGAAACGCAAGAGAACCAATATAAATCATTCCAAGATATTGAGATCCAGAAAATCCCCATTGATCAGCTGCTAGAGCGCCGAGTTCCCCTATTAATAAAAGTATCGAGAAAAAGACGCATTGTTGTAAAAGTCGAGTGAACTGTTTTGGTTGTCTAATTAAACCAATAAGTGATGTGAGAATATAAAAGATACTGACGAATATCGCATAGAAATATGGGATTGTAAACCATTGCTTGTTGAGGGAGAAAGTGATGACAAAAGTAACAAGAGCAATAAAGAGTCCTAATGCAAATTTCCAGAACTTTTTCGGGAGAGTAATTGACTCCCGGATACCGAAAAAATATTCATACAAAACAGGAATCGTATATGCATAAAGGACTGCCCACAAAACTGTATCGAGCGGAACAAGATTAAGGATACGCTGTGAAAATACTGATGTCTCCCACCAAGCATTATTAAAGAGCGCGAGTGTATCAATAATGACAACAAACGGAATGCCTATTGAAAGTGCATATAAAGCGATCGGCTTAAAAAGCCAAGGACGTTTTATTGTTGCGTATACAGATGGAGGAATAAAAAATAGTATCGTCGAGACGAGATAGGTAAGATGAAAAGCTGAACTGATGACAGCTACAAATATAAAATAAATAATCAGAAAGATTTTCTCGCTTGTTTTATTTTTATTCATGAAAAAACCGTCTAGGTCTGGAACTAAAAATATATTGGTAACTATAAATATTTTAATTTTAGCATTTTTACCCATCTAGGACTAAATTTTGTGATTCAAAAAGACTATTGAAAAATAAGGACATGTCATGGTCCATCGATAAAAAACCTGACTGCTTGCAGTGTGGAAGGAAGTTGGAACAAGATTGTTGACAAATAACGAGGAAGTTGTAGTATAAGAACAAATATTTTAAAAACAAATTTAAAATTGCATTATGGACAAACTCGAAAGGTACTTGGCTCTTTTAGGGCAGTATGTATCTTACCCGACAATTTCGCTGCCCGGCTATGAAAGCGCCGAGGCCATTACTTCATGTCTTAACTTCCTCAAAAACCTTCTGACCGAAGGCGGGGTAACAGTTACGATATGGGATAATTTTGGCGACGTAAAACTTAACCCGGTTATTTTCGGCAGTTATGTAAAAGATGAAAGCCTACCGACAGTGTTGGTGTACGGCCACTACGACGTTGTTGCTGCAGATGGTAAATGGAATATGACGGAACCCTTCAAGCTTTTTAAGAAAGATGGTGCTTTATGGGGCCGGGGATCCACTGACAACAAAGGCCAGAACCTAATCCACATCCTGACGGTGCTCGAAGGTATTGAAAAGGGTACCCTTGCGTACAATGTTAAATTCTTTATTGAAGGAAATGAAGAGACAGGTTCAGCCGGTATCGATAAGGTTGTCGAAATGCACAAAGAAGAATTGAAGGCAGACTACATCCTGGTTTCTGATGGAGCTATGGTTGGTCGCACTCCGGTTATCGAAGCATCATTACGTGGCCTGGTGAATATAAAGGTTACTGTTACTACATCCCAGATCAATGCGCATTCCGGCTTAGCTGGTGGAGCAATTTATAACTCCACTATTGTTGCTGCAAACCTGATCTCTTCTTTGTATAACCAGCATGGCCGAGTTAACATCAATAATTTTTACAAGGGCATCGCTGCAGCAATACAGAACACAGAAGGTGTCCTGGAAAACAACAAAGCTTTGCTCAAAAAGGTAAACCTGAAAAGCTTATTCCAGGTTAACAAGCTGAAAAAGGGACAGTTTGATCTCATGACGATGATCGGCTTAATGCCAACCATCGAAGTGATGGGCATTACCTCCGGCGAGGCACATAAAGGGCTGAAAAATATCATCCCGGGCCAGACGGTTTTCGGGCTCAATTGCCGACTCGTCGGCGATCAGAATCCCGATAATATTGCCGCCATGGTAATAAGTCATTTGCAAAGTAATGCGCCGGACTATGTCGGCTTGAATGTAGAAGTTTTCGGCAAAAGTTGGCCTGTCATGCTCAATGTTGATCCGGTGGTAAAAGCCAAACTTTCAGATTTTCTGACAGATGTATATGGTGAAAAGCCCCTGGACAAATATGTAGGCGGTGGAATTCCTGTGGTAGGACATTTCAAGGATATCCTCGGCATTGATTCACTCCTGGTTCCTTTAGCAAATGAGGGTTGCAATATGCACGACAATGATGAGAACATAGCGATATGGCAGGTTGAGAAAGCTCTTGCTTTCAGTGAGCTGTTCTTTTCAACATCGATAAAATAATATAAAAATATTTTTTCAAAACTTAAAGGCTCTCGCATTGCGGGAGTTTTTTTATTGGCTTTCCGTCTGGGACGGAATTGGAACAGTTTTATAGACAAGCGACAGCCTAGAATCCAGTTTTTATTTTGTTGACAAATAAGGACGAAATGGTAATGTAATTCTAATTACAGATTTTTGATATATTTTTCATCAACAAAATAAACTTATGGCAAACGGAAAAGTTATTGCAATTTACATTTCTCCAATTGCAGGAGAACCAATGCAGGAATTAAGTAAAGTAGAAGCTATTGCTGGTTCAGGACTTAAGGGTGACAGATATTGTACTGGACAAGGAAGTTTCAATAAAGGTCAGGAAGGTAAACGACAAGTCACTCTTATTAACGGAATCTTCTTTGAAAATAGCGGTTTTAGCTACGCAGAGAGTCGCCGCAATATCATCACAGGAGGTGTTGAGCTTATGTGGCTGATTAATAAAGAGTTTAAAATTGGTAATGCTCTATTCAAGGGAGTAAAATATTGTGATCCTTGCGGTCGACCAAGTAAACTTTCAGGCAATACTCTGAGCTTCAAAGAAACCTTTTTTGACAGGGGTGGCCTCGTTGCTGAAATTATTCAGGGTGGGTTAATAAAGACCAATGATTTGATTATTCCTCCATCAAAAGAGTATTAATTCTAAATGCACTAAAGACAAGGAACAAGTAACACTGTTCCTTTTTTATTGGCTCTCCGTCTGGGATGAAGTTGGAACAATTTTGTTGACAAATGATTAAGAAATGGTAATCTGAAGAAAAATTTAAAAACAAATGGACAACCAATCAACCACTGTTGGGAACGGGGAAATAATTTCTCTTTCTCAGCTTCCTCAAAGAAACCTAAAACCGAGAACCAACGGCCTCAATATCATTATTGATAATGGTATCCCCCTTGGATCTCTCGATGATATCATGTGCTACAACCAGCATATAGACGCTATTGAAATCGGTCCTGCTTCAGTATTTGTCACTGGAGATTTAATGGAACGAGTTGTTCGCTGCAAAGCGAATAATATTATTCCTTTTTTGTCCGGAATCGTACTCGAGCTATTCCTGATAAGGAACAAACTGGACGATTATATTGCACTCTGCAAAGACAACGATATAACAACATTTCAGGTAACCGACGGTTGTATCACTGTTCCACACGCAGAAAAATGTGGGTGGATTGAAAAGCTTTCCGAGTTCGGTACTGTTTACGGCAGGATTGGTTCCCAAGATGCTGCATATATCATTCCTCCGTATAAATGGATTGAACAGATGAAGGCAGAAATGGAGGCAGGGGCAAAATATGTTTTTGCGGAGAGTAGAGAAGCAGGTAATGCAGGGATATATCGTGGTTCGGGCGAAGTTAGGGAAGGATTAGTACAAGAAATCCTCACTGTAATTCCAGCAGATAAAATCATTTGGATGGCGCCGCAAAAAAGTCAACAGCTCTATTTCATTGAACTGGTAGGTTGCAATTGTAATTTAGCTAACATACCTCAATCGCAATTGCTCCAGCTCGAAGCAACCCGACTGGGACTTCATGGAAGTACTTTTCACTTATTTTTAGATAAGGGATCAGTGTAATTTAAGAAATTGAAGAAAAGTCTTTCGTATTCGTACGGAAGGCTTTTTTAATTTTACGAGCTTTCCGTCTGGGACGAAGTTGGAACAAGATTAGAAATTATAGAGGAGTTTTAGTATTTTTATAATATTCACGTAGTGCACTAAATTTACCATCCCTAACTGTAAAGATTGCAGTTTCCATCATATCAATTAATAGATTACGCTTTGTATCTTTAAAGGTAGCATGCCATTCTGCAATAACAGTGTCTCCATCAACCCATAGATTCCTTAGTTCAAATTTAATGTCCTCCTGTTCACCAATTACTTTTGTTTTCCAGTATTCCTTAATAGATTCTATTCCCACGTTTTCTTTTTCTTTAGGATCGTTATATGTAGCATCATCTGTAAAGATAGTCGCAATCAAATCTAGGTCTCTACTCTCCCAAGCCTTTCCATATATTTCTATTAATTTTTTTGCTTCCTCACGTGTCATGACTTTTTAAGTCTATCACACAATGATTATTTTACGAGCTTTGGGATAAGGATTTTCGATCCTTACAGGACCAGTACACCTTTTCCATTTTAGACAGGGAATTTCTCACCCTACAGTCGCGGGTACTTTTCTGCATTTGTAACCAAATGACAGAAAAGTCTTTCGAATCCCTGGCGCAACTAAAGCAGTTTAGTTGCTTCCCCAAGCAAAATAAGCCT
>JANOFO010000002.1:0-1929 GCA_031413715.1 Minisyncoccota bacterium | reverse complement strand
GTAATCTTTGCGCTCGGGCGTGTTCTTGCCCATGTAGAAGTTAAAGATTGGGCCGGACTCGGCGCGTGGCGCGTATTCCACTTTGCTCAACCGCATTTCCTTGCCGATGAATTGCGCGAATTCTTTCGGGCTGATTTCACCCAGGCCTTTGAAGCGCGTGATCTCCGGTTTGCCACCGAGTTCCTTAATGGCGTTGTCGCGCTCGGTTTCGCTGTAGCAATAAATCGTCTCGGCTTTGTTGCGCACGCGGAACAACGGCGTCTCCAGCACATACACGTGGCCGTCGTGGACCAGTTGCTCGAAGAACCGGAAGAAATACGTGATCATCAAATTGCGGATGTGCATGCCGTCCACGTCCGCGTCGGTGGCGAGGATGACCTTGTCATAACGCAAACCCTCGGTGTTGTCCTCGACGTTGAGCGACTGCATGAGGTTGTACATCTCGTCGTTCTTATACATCACGTCGCGCTTGAGATCCCAGACGTTGAGCGGCTTGCCCTTGAGCACGAATACGGCTTGATTGTTCACATCGCGGCAACTCGTGATCGAGCCGGCGGCAGACTGACCTTCGCAAATGAAGACCATCGTGCCCTTGCCCTTTTCCTTTTTCTTGTCGAAATGATTCTTGCAGTCCTTCAATTGCGGGATGCGCAGCGTGATCGCCTTGGCCCGTTCGCGCGCGAGTTTTTTGACCGCCTGCAATTCCTTTCGCAACTGCTGCGTGTCCGCCACCTTGGCTATGATCGTCTCGGCGATCTGTTTGTTCCGCTGGAAAAAGTGCAACAACTCCAACCGCACATTGTTGACCAGTTCGGTGCGGATTTCCGTATTGCCCAGCTTGTTCTTCGTCTGCGACTCGAACATCGGGTCCTTCAACCGGATCGCCACCGCACCGACCATGCATTCGCGCACGTCGTCGCCCTCGTACTTGGCGTTCGCGTATTCGTTCACGGCCTTGAGCAAACCTTCGCGGAACGCGCTCAAATGCGTGCCGCCGTCGCTCGTGTATTGGCCGTTGACGAACGAATAAAACGTCTCGCCGTAGCGACTGTTGCTATGGGTGAAGCAAAACTCCAGCGTCTTGCTCGCGTAGTGCAGCGGCGCATAAATAGGCTCGCTCCCGTCGGTCGCCATGTCCTCCATCACCAGGTCCATCAGGCCGTGGCGCGACTGGAAAACTTTTTCGACTACTCCGCTCTCAGCGGTGGTGGGGACGTCGCGCTGTGACGTCCGGTCAGCGCAGCGCGCCGACCCTACCATTTTAAGAATCAACTTCAGCCCCGTGTTCAGGTAGCTGTAATGGCGCAGACGACGCTCCACGTATTCCTGTTTGAACTCCGTTTCCTTGAAAATGTCCGGGTCCGGTTCGAACTCGATGAACGTGCCGTTTGGCTCCTTGGTTTTACCCGAATCCTCCTTTTTGAGCTTGCCAATCTTGAACGCGGCCTCGGCGAATTCCCCATCCCGATGACTGCGCACCACGAACGCCTTCGAGAGCGCGTTCACCGCCTTCGTGCCGACACCGTTGAGGCCGACGCTGAATTGGAACACGTCGTCATTGTATTTCGCGCCCGTGTTGATCTTGGAAACGCAGTCCACGACTTTGCCCAGCGGGATGCCGCGCCCGAAATCGCGCACTGCCACGCGCGTGCCGTCAATCTTGATCTCGACCTCCTTGCCGTGGCCCATGATGTATTCGTCCACCGCGTTGTCCACGACCTCCTTGAGCATGATGTAGCAGCCGTCGTCGTAATGGTTGCCGTTACCGATGCGCCCGATGTACATGCCGGTGCGCAGCCGGATATGCTCCAGCGAACTCAGCGTCTTGATCTTGCTCTCGTCGTAATTGTGTTTGGTTTTTTCAGCCATGGATATTTGGTGAAAGGGAAATTAAACGAAGTCGCGGGGATTAAAACAGGAAATTAACAC
>JANOFO010000001.1:0-51785 GCA_031413715.1 Minisyncoccota bacterium | reverse complement strand
TGCTGCATCAAGAGAAAGAGAGTCAGCTATATCTGCGAAATCAATGACATCTGTATCAATTGTCATTACAGTACCAGAACCACTGACGACGATATCTCCATAGTCGGTATCTGAGAGTGCGCCGCCGCATGCTTGCCAGGCAAGAAGTGCGCCGCCGCCCGTCTCAGAAGTCAGACAGAATTCATCTGTTGCTGTACCTTGGGTTAAGAGATCACCGAGAGCGATGAGAGAAGTGGAGAGTACTCCAGCAGAAGAGTTGTGAACAATCCCTGTGGTGGAGAGCCCAGAGAATGTGATGGCGCCAGATGCAGTGATGGCGGTAGCGGCAGAAATGGAGCCGGATAAATAAGAGTTTCCATTTACTTGTAGCTTGAAAGCCCCGGCATCAGTACTAGTAGAAATAAGAACTTCGCCAATACTCGTAGGATCAATATATACATATCCATTTGCAGTATTTCCAGTTCCAGGATTTAGATAAATATCGCCACCCAATACTGTGCCGGCTCCAGTTCCATTTCCAGCAGTCAAAGTAACATCTCCTCCTGTGGCTCCAAATCCACTAGAACCATCACCAGCCGAGAGAGTAATATTTTGTCCTTCCGGAGAAACAGTGAGGTCTGCTTTGATTTCATATACTCCACCAGCATTTGGAAAAACCATATCTCCATTATGATTTATGTCACCAGTTACTTGAAGAATATAAGTTCCATTGTCGGTTGCTGAACCAACCAAGACTTCCCCTGCTTCAAAAATCGCCGCATAATTATTCGTCGCGCCTGTTGCAGTAGCATAGAGACCAATGTTTCTTGTATTACTGGTACCTGTTGCGGTGAAATACCCAGCATAGTTTGTAGCTGACGTGCCTGTGTGCGCATTTGAAATATATGATGCGTATGTAGTTTGACTTGATGTTGCATTTACACCAGAGAGCGAGAGTTCAAAAAGTTTTTGTGTATTTGATGCGGCGGCGGTTGAGCTTGAGCTAAGTTTAAGCCCGCTATTGCTAGAAAGAGAATTCCATTGCCATTCTTGCGCAAAATTTGCGTTGTTGATGGTATTTGTAGCAATCGCTGCGCTCAGTGAAGAGAGCGCTGGGCTGCCGCCAGAGACTGTTGCCCAGCTTGTTACTGTACCGTCAGTAGTTAGGAATTTACCCGAGTTCCCAGTTTGATCAGGAATTATTTGAACAAAACAATTTAAACTTCCAGGAGCACAAGTAGGATCCAGCGTAAATCCAGATTGATAAGGAGAACCTGGCGGACTAGCCAAGGTGTAGGCATAAGCGGTAAAAAGTAAAACAAAAAAGATAACTGAAAGGAGTTTTGGATAGTAAAATCTAAACTTTCTTTTTTTATTGAAAGCCATCATGCATAATTATACCATATAATTAAATTGGTCAATAAGCGTAGGAGTTAGGACTTTAATACTAAACGCCAGTTATAAAAGAGAAGGCTATAAATATAAGCGGTGAGAAGTAGCTCCAGAGAAAAATAATGAAGAAAAGCAGAACAAATATTCCCCACCGCTCCAGCAAATTCTCTATGTATAGGAGCTTGGACGGCAAGAATGAGAATAGAATTTTAGAGCCGTCAAGCGGAGGAATTGGAATGAGATTAAACAAAGCCAATACCAGGTTGGTAAGGACTATGATTGAGCTGATTTTATAAAATGGATGAAGCAACATTGAGTCTGCGGTGTATAAAGGTAGACCAAAATGTGGAGCAAAACGTATCAGTAAGCCGAATATGATTGCAATTAAGATATTGGCTAAAATTCCAGCAATCGAGACGAGTACAGTGCCTGACTTTTTGTTTCGTAAATTATTTGGATTGTACGGCACTGGCTTGGCCCAGCCGATAACAAAGCCTGCGCTCGAGATGATGAGAAAAAGTGGTAAGATAACTGAACCGAAGAGATCCAGATGCTTGAGTGGATTGAGCGTCAAGCGACCAGACAACCGAGCGGTATTGTCGCCGAGAAGATACGCCGCGTAGCCATGAGCGAATTCATGGACTACGACCGACATGATAAGGATAACTACATAGAATATTCCATCAATCGCTTGCATATGTATGTCCTATATGATAGCATGGGGGTCACATATGGCAAAAGTTTGCGCGATAACTAAAAAGGGTTCAATGATGGGTGGTGGCTACTCAAATGTAGTTCGTGCTACCAAATTCAACCCGACCGGCAAAGTCCGCAAATATGCGAACCTTCAGAAGAAGCGCGTATACGTACCTGAACTCAAAAAGTACTACCCTCTCACCCTCTCGACCGGCGCGATCAAAACAATCAACAAACACGGCGCCTACGCAGTTCTCAAAAAAGCTGGAATCATAAAATAAAAATACCTTTCCATCTCGGAAAGATATTTTTTGTTTGCTTTTAAAGTAATTACTATGAGAACTCGAAGACTCCAACTCCCGGACCAACAGTCTCTAATTCGGTGAAAAAATCAATTCGTATAACATCCTCTAATACAAGAGGGCTATCAGAGCATGTAATAACGCTCTTATATGCACACAGCACTCCTTTCGCCAACCCAGATTCAAGCTCAACATTCGAGTACCAACCCATAATATTACCGAGGCCATTCGAATGTATATCTCTATTTTCGATAACCTGTTTTAACAGTATGAGGTTTCGAAAATTTACATCTTCGGAAACTAAGGATATGTACTTTTGATTGTAATACTCCTGTATTTTCTCTAAGGTGCTTGGACTTTCTATTTCTATCCTAATTGCCACGACTGATCGGTTCGTGAAGCCGTTTTTCTCAAAGATCTTTCTTAATAAGACTTCGGCTCCTTTGTTAAGCGAAATCATATCATTATTTAAAAAGAATTTTATAAGGATATCTTTATTTGTTACAGGCTTAAATAAGATATCGAGCATTTGCTTTTCCATATATAAATAGTTTGTTTCGCTGACAGTCTAGCCAAATACTATCTGCTTGTAAAGAGCTAGGTGCGAAACTATTGAAAAAGCCTTGTCCCATCAGTTTTAAGTACGATTGTCCCTTTTTGATAGGTAGCAAGATATGGGATGCCAAGCTTTGATAATAGATCGAGGACATCTTTGTGCGGATGGCCATAGCGATTCTTTTTGCCGGCGGAGATGATAGCGATATCGGGATGAACTTTTTCAAGCCATAGTTCAGTGGTGGAAGTATGCGAGCCATGATGACCAAGCTTTAGCACTTGGGAATGAAGAGTGTCAGTAGTTTCATTATGTATGATCAAGTTCTCTGTATATTTTGTTCCATCTCCTGTGAGCATAAAAGACTGACTCCCATATATAAGCTTCCCTACTATTGATCCATCATTGGTCTCTATGAAACCGGATACATCTCTATCCGGGAATAGGACATCAAAATAAATATTGTATTTATTGTCGAGCACAACGCGTGTTCCGCGAGTAGCGATAACTTTCCCTACTTTGTGCTTCAATATTTGGTCCTCAAAATTCTCATATATCTCTGTCTCTGATGATCCGCCATTCTCAATAATTTGTCCGACTTTGTAACGATCAAGCACGGCTGGGAATCCGCCGATATGATCAGCATCTGTATGAGTAGCAAGGATGACATCGATAGATCGATCACCGAAAGGCATAACGGAGGCGAGTTTTTGCAAAATTATTGGCCCAGGACCAGCATCTACAAGCATCTGGCGACCGTTTGGCGCTTCTATAAAGATAGCGTCGCCTTGGCCGATATCGAGAAATGCGACTTTCAGCAAGTTACTAGTGTGCGAGCGGGTGTATGCCAATTGCCATATATAGAGTAGAGATATAAAGAGAGCAAGAATTAAGACATACGGTAAATATTTGCGGAAGTTTTTCATGGTATAATATTAGCATTATTATTTATTGTAAATCTTATCAAAAGATAAAATTTTTCTAAAAATATGGAAACATTTCTACCTAAAACATTTAATATCCCAGACCTTACTGGTATTAGTAAAAAAAATATCGAAGAGCATATAAAGCTCTACGAGGGCTATGTTAAGAATGCAAATCTGATTTTAAATAAAATCAACGAATATGCGAAGCCTGCCCGACCGGATGATTCCGGTCATTCGGGCGGGGACAGCGAGACAAATGCATACGTATTAGGAGAACTTCAGCGCAGATTCGCTTTTGAGTTTGACGGTATGCGCAACCACGAATACTATTTTGCATCACTCGAAAAAGGTCCCGCACGTCTACCTTTTGGAAACACCCTTACTTTTGCTCTAGAGAAAGAATGGGGTAAAGTGGACAACTTTATTGATAGATTCAAAGCTATAGCTATGACCCGAGGTGTGGGCTGGGCAATGCTCTACTTTGATAAACAAAGCGGCCATCTATTGACCCAATGGGTAGAAGAGCAGCATCTGGGACAACTTACAGGGCTCTCCCCTGTTCTATGTCTTGATATGTGGGAACATGCGTATGTATACGACTATCCAACAAGTGAAAAGAAAAAATACATAGAAGAATTTTTCGCAAATCTCAACTGGGAAGTAATAGAAGAAAATTTTAAGAAGGCGCAATAAAAAAATTAGCCCGGCTGCTTTTCCGGGCTAATGTAATTCTTGAAAAAACATTGAACGTCCCCTAGATAGGGGTAGCTTAAGAGCTTTTTGACATAACGGTTAGTCATAAAGGGCTTGTAGGCCTTCTAGCGAAAGGGGATACATTTAATCCTTATTTAAAATAGTATACCTATCAAAAACCATGTCAAGACCTTTTTATAAGCACCCACCAGATGAGGAGCCCGTACAAAACTATAGTCAGAATTAGTGGAAATGTTTGTATTGTGACACTTGTAAACGGCAAAGATGCAAAGAAGTGAATCATAGAGAGTATATACGAAAGTAGCAGGTGGGATATATAGGCAAAAGGCAAAGCAATGACAGTAGATATAAATCCGAGCATGCCTGTGAGAAATACAAATAGCATAGTGATCGGAATAAGTGGCAGTATCAGGATGTTGGCAGGAAGAGATACTATTGAGAGTATTCCTGTTGTATAGAGCAAAAGTGGAAGTACAGCAATAGTCGCTCCGATAGTAGAAGATACGAGCTCGCGAAAGCCAAATTGCATAGGCAAGAATCTAACCCATCGTATGACTTTGGGAGTTATAAAGAGTACTCCCCCTGTAGCCAGAAATGAAAGCTGGAAAGATATATCTGTAAGAACACGAGGGTCATAAGCGATCATGACAAGTCCCGCAATAACGAGAGCCCTGCCTGCACTATAAGTGCGCCCTGTCATTCGAGCAAAGAGTAAAATTGTAGCCATAACTCCTGCACGAATAGCAGTAGAAGATGCACCTGCCATTATGATAAACAGAACTATGACAATAATACCAAAGACGATGGAAGCACTTTGCGCAAGGATTAGTCCCAAGATTCTCATGACGCCCTCGGCTACAATAGTTACATTGTAGCCTGAGAGTGCCACAATATGAATAGTGCCGGTAGATATAAATTCATCGCGTGTAGCATTGTCGAAACCACCTCGAGTACCTAAGACTAAACCACTCGCAAGATCACTCTCTGGCGGATCGATGATTTCCTCGACATGCGATATAAATTTATCTCTGAATTTGTATAAGACGGATTTTATTTTATTGCCATTACCCTTTGACAGGATTTCAACTTCTGTGTTTTTGATAATAAAATAAATATCTTGGTTGGCTAAGTAGCGTTCATAATTAAATTCCTTGCCAGATGTCGTAACAAAATTCTCTGGTGATTCCAATACGCCTACAACTTTCACAAAGTCGCCGTATTCTGCTTTATCATCTTGATAGAGATCGCTTGTAATGACCAAGATATTTGCTTCTTGATTCTTGGGAGTAATAGTAAGGTGAATATTGTTAAGCCTCACATCAGGAGGTCTTGTTACTATTCCTTCCACAGTCACTTTATTCCCTACTGCATTTGTATAGTCTGGCGTTTTTGGCAAGAAAAAGAAAAACCGCACAAGAGCGATCAAGACAAGAATGATTATTGCAATAATTTCTTTCTTGGAAATCACAATCCAAGTATAAAATAAAGAATTAAAATAATTATAAAATTAATAGTTTTTCTGTAGTGATGAGCATTTAGTAGCAATCTCATCAGCACGCTCATTATGAAGCACGCCAGCATGGCCTTTGACTTTCTGCCAAGAGAGCTTTCCAGTATACGAACGCACAAGAGCGATAAGTTCCTGCCATAAATCCTGATTCAGGACCTGTTTTTTGTTAGCAGTCTTCCAGCCGTTCTTTTCCCAGTTTTCTATCCATGTCGTCACTCCCCCAAGAACATATGTAGAATCAGCATGTATTATGACTCCTGCCTGCGCAGGCAGGCCACTATCTTTATGATATTCTAATATATATTTTAAAGCTGAGATTACCGACAAAAGTTCCATGCGATTATTTGTCGTATGTTTATCGCAACCACCAATTTCTTTTAGGATTTCCTTGCCATCTGTAACCACTACCCCCCACCCACCCGGGCCTGGATTGCCTAGTGATGATCCGTCAGTATATATTTCGATTGCCTTACTCATAAGCTATATTATATCAACAATTCGAAGTCGGAGTTCGGTGCGACCGCCGAATGTGCTTTTATCAAATGTAGCGGTCAGATTTATCCGCTCACCAGCAGAAATTGATCGATTGAAGCTCGTACGATCTTTAAAGAAAGTAATAGCTTTGACTGGACGCCCGCGACTATTAGTAAACATAAGCTCAAGATGGTTTTTTTCCTTGCCGAATTCCTTGACTGCTGTTATAGGAACATCGCTAAACATAAATGTCGGCTTCGGATTCCCTGTGCCATAAGGTGCAAGTTTCTCTATCACAGAATAGTTCTCCATAGTCACATCGTCCATCGTGATTGTGGCATCGATGGCTTGAGCTTCCGCATTTTCTTTTGTGTCTTTTATCCCATCAAAAACGGCAAGGAGTCTTTCTTCCAAGAAATGAACTTCGTCGTGAGAAACAGAGAATCCCCCAGCACTAACATGCCCACCAAAAGCAAGCAAGCTATTCTCTGGCAAACTTGTCATAAGAGATACTAAGTTTATATTTCCCCATCCCCCTACCTGCGCAGGCAGGCGACATGACCCTCGAATTGTATCGCTACCTTCCGATCCCCAGACGAAGGCTGGCTTCTTGTATTCCTCAGCAATTTTTGAAGCTACTAGTCCTAGTATACCAACTCTCCAATTTGGGTTACCAATAACAATAAGAGATTTCTCTTCTCTTTTAGTTAGAGTTTTCTTTACATCTTTCATAATATGCGCCACAATCTGCTTGCGCTCATCATTAATCTTGGCTAAATGATCAGCAATAGTTTTGGCTTCTACCGCATCACTAGTAGCAAGTACGAGGAATGCATCCATCGGGCTTCCCATACGCGAAGCGGCATTGAGTCTAGGGGCCAATGTAAAAGTAATATCTTCTTCTGAGATTTTACTTATATCAACTCCTGCTTTGCGGAAAAGCTCCAAGAGTCCAGGGCGACGCGCTTTTTGTAAAACTTTAAGGCCGTAGTAAGCAAGCACTCGGTTCTCGCCAAGGAGCGGGACTTGATCGGCAAGTGTTGCAAGTCCGGCCATATCAAGAAGCCATTTATCCCACCCTTCCTGTATTTTCCAATATTCGCCGTATTTTTTTATAAGAGCTTGGACAAGCTTGTAAGCGAGGCCTGCTCCGCATAGATTTTTATCAGGATATTCGCAATCACTTTGCTTGGGATTTATAATAGCGAAGGCTGGTGGTAAGATTTGTTCTGGCAATCCCACTTCGCTCTTATCCGAGCTACGCGGAACAAGATGGTGATCAGTAATGATCACATCCATACCAGCGCTTTGTGCTTGCGCTACTTCGTCTACCGCAGTGATGCCTAGATCAAATGTCACGAGCAGTTTGACTCCTGTTTTTATAAATTCTTCTATTGCATCTTTGTGGAGTCCGTAGCCTTCGTCATGCCGATCCGGAATATATATCGAAAAGTTTTCGTATCCAATTTTCTTAAAGAAATCATGCATGATAACCGCAGCTGGGATCCCATCGCAGTCATAGTCGCTATATATAACTATTTTTTCTTTTGCTTCGGTAGCTTCAAATATTCGGACAATTGCACGCTCCATATCTTTCATGAGATACGGATTGTAGAGATCATCTTTATAAGATGGATTGAGAAAACGCTCTCTATCTTCGGGCGCGATACTGCGGTTTTTTAAGAGAAGTTCAAGGAATTCGACATGATTCGACATACCACCGATTGTACCATAAAAGTGATATGTGCTCCGAACTTGGGACGAAGTTCGAGTAAGTATTAAAAGAAACTAGAAATTTTAATAGAGGTTTTTGTATATATCACTGTTATCTTTATAAGGATAATATATTTTGTTTTGTTCCTTTCTCTCAGCCCCATAACCTGCATAACCAACAGCATAGATACTTGTACCTTCAGGATATGTACCCAATTTCATAGGAGAATCATTACCAATTTTTGTATAAGCTGAAAGTGTCCATGTCTGAAGACCGTTACTATCTTTGTTTTTTAGAATCATTGATCCAAGAATATATTGATGATCAGTATCACCTCCTATAACGGACACATAGACGTTAATTGAAGAAAGTCCATAAGACTGTGCTGTAAACATTCCAGCACTTCCATCAAATTTAACTAATTCCTCTAGAATAATTTTCTTTTGAGCAGGAGTTACTTTGCTTGGTGTTACTTGTTTAAACATTGAACTATTTTTTTCATAATCAAATTTTGTTTCAAGTACATGCGTAACTCCTGAGTTCTTTTCTGTCAGTATTCTTAATGTCCAAATACCAAAATTATCTGCAAGTTTACCATACTCAATTCCGTCAGATACACCTGAAGAAAGGAACGACATTACCTCTCCTTTAGGTACATAGATATCAACTGGCTCTTGCATATACCTTGAATCAAAGTGTGTTATTATTCCTGCGACACAACCACCTTCACCCATTGCGATATTTTTTCCATTTGGATCAATTAAGGCAAACTGGCAAGATGAAAACCTATCTTCCGGTAATTCAATATTGACTGCTATATTTTCTCCTTGAGTATAATTTAATTTACTAGTTGAAATGCTAGCCCCAGTTAAATTGTTTATCGATGATAACTCAATATTTTCCTGTTTAGCCGCTGAGTTGCTTTTATTTAAAGAAGCACTGCTAGCTTTTTCTGTTTTTGAAGGAATAATAATTACTTCAGGCCCACCTTTTTTGTGAACAGTATCAGTTTCTTTTTTTGTGCCATCCTCTTTGATTTCTTTTATAAGTTGCTGTTGAACAACAGAGGTTTCTCTTTTATCAAAAGTCCAATTATTAAACCAACTAAATGGATTCCACCAAGAGGCAAGGGCTACTGAAGGTATAATAAGAGTAGCTAAAAGCAATATTATTAGATATTTTTTCATATATAAACGATACTATTAATAAGCAATTTTATCAATGCTCCGGATTTGGGAGGATGTTCGAATAGCTATTGGCGAGGAAAATAAAAAGGACCTGAATTGATTTTCAATTCAGGTTACCTTAAATAAGAATGTTAAGCCGCTATCTTAACTGTGATGTATTCGACTCCTCCTTTGTTGCCCGTCGCAATGTGTGCTTTCATGCCGATTGCATCGAAAACCGAATTAAATATTCCTATTGTATCCCAGGGATCTTTCGGGAAAAAGTAATCTGCTTCGGTTTTATCCATTTTGATCTCATACTCTTCCTTCTCTTCGGTAAAGATCGCCTCAATTGTTTTTTGGGCAACAGTTTTTACAGGCAGGTTGGATGGATGAATATCCTTTAAAACTTCATTCAGCGCTGCTAACAAAGTGTCCTTGTTCATTTTTTAAGGGTTTTTATGATGACTAAAAAAGACTAAACTAATCATCTTTAGTCATCATAAAAACGGACTAAATACATGTAGTTATAATACACAGAATAATAATCTTGTCAATCTGTCGTTATTCACAGGTTTATTTCAAGACTTTGATCCCCGGGAGAGTGCCTTTGACTAGGAAATCGAGAGTTGCTCCGCCACCAGTAGATACGAAACCGAGTTTGTTTTCAAGTTTTAATTTGGAGATTATAGCAACTGTATCCCCCCCACCAACGATAGTTTCGGCGCTAGATTTAGCTATAATTTTAAGTATTTGTTCAGTCGAACCACCGAAACCATTTTCATATTTACCAAGCGGACCATTCCAAAGAATAAATTTAGATTTTTCGATTAATCCTTTTAGTTGCGCTACTGCGTTAGGACCAATATCTACAATACTCTCATCTTTTGCTACAGCGTCAGGTTTTACAAATCTACGCTTGGAATTCTTTGCCACTTCTACATCAGCCGGGAGCATAAAGTTCTTGTGTTTCATCAAAGATGGGAGCTGGAAATTACCAATATCTACAAGTGACTGGCCGATCTCATATCCACGAGCCTGAAAGAAATCGTTCGCGATCGCTCCTCCTATGAAAACTTGGTCCGCTGTATTTAAGAATTTCTTAATAAGCGGGATCTTGGTCTCAAATTTTGCACCACCTAGTATAAAAAGGAATGGGTGTTCAGATTTAAATGCATGAGACAAACTCTTCACTTCTTGCTCAAGCTGAAGTCCAGCATATCCAGGCAGATATTTTGTAATACCTACGATTGAAGCGTGCAGGCGATGTGATACTGAGAAAGCTTCGTTTACAAATACCTTGCCATAGCGAGAAAGAGCTCTTGCGAATGATGGGGAGTTATTCTTCTCACCTGTTTCACTGCGCAGATTTTCAAGTAAGACTATATCCCCTTTCTTTAGTTTCGCAATCAAATCTTCAGTCTCATTTGAGAAAATAGGCGTACTGATAAAATGAGCTTTTGGTAAATATTTTTTAAGCTTGAGAGCCACTGGCTTCAAACTTGCTTTGCCGTCATCACCCAAGTGAGCCAAAAGTATGACTATTGCTCCCTTTTTATGCAAATATTCTATAGTCGGAATAGATTTCTTTATACGAAAATCATCAAGAACTTTACCATCTTTCATAGGCAGGTTAAAGTCGACTCGCACGAGCACTCTCACCCCCGACAAGCTACCTATATCTTTTATTGATTTCATATTATTTATTTTTTATATTACTAGCAATTTGAACAACTATTCCGAAATTCTTTGGATCAAGACTTGCTTTCCCTGGCAAAAGACCGTCCGCTCCGGCATGTAAGAATGATTCTGCATTATCTTTGTTCGCTGACCCACCATATATAATGCGTACCGAAGAAGCTGTGGTCATACCAAACATGTCAGAGAGAATTTTACGAATATATATCTTCATCTCTTCAAAATCGTGAGGGGTGGCATCATGACGATTGATTGTTGTGGAAAGCGCCCAAACTGGTTCGTAGGCGATAACAATCTGCTTTATAGAATTTTTACTAACTCCTTCGAGGCATGAAGTGAGCTGGCTTTTAACAGTCGCCAGATATGAAGCGTCGTGAGTGCGAACAGATTCCCCTATGCAGAGTATCGGAGTGAGTTTGGCTCGGATTGTCGCATGTAACTTTTTATTGATAAGTTCATCTGTCTCACCCATAGACCTTCGTTCAGAGTGACCGATAATAACATATGTTACCCCCATATCTCTAAGCATGAGTGGTGAGACTGCGCCGGTATACGCACCCGTTGATTCATAAAATACATCCTGAGCTCCAAGAGATAGTTTTCTGCTTTTCAACTTTTTCAGATCGGACATAAAGAGAAATGGTGGGCAGATTACTATGTCTGTATTTTTGGCGGTTTTTACAGCACGACTTATGCTCTTAAAAAGAATCTCCGCTTCCTTAAGAGATCGCGGATTCATCTTCCAATTACCAATAATGAGCTTATTCATGTGGTAAGTATACCATGAAATATGATAGAATTTAGAGAGATTCTTATGAGCAAATTCTTAAAAATAGAGAGTGCAAGAGACTATCATTGTTGGCAGGCAGGTTTTACACTTATAGAGACTATGATTGGTATTGCTATTTTTGCCATGCTTGCAGGTGTCGTCTATGAGACATTTTCCATAGTTTCAAAAGGAGCTACAGAAAATTGGGAGAGCACCACAGTATCTAATCTCGCCAGTCAATATTTGGAAATTGCTCGTAATGTGGCATACGCCCAGATCGGAACAGCCCAAGGAAATCCGAATGGCACTTTACCGGACTCTGCTAACCCGGGAACTGTCACAGTAAGCGCTATACCATATCAGATTTATTATGAGGTTACCTATTTTGATGACCCAGCCGATGGTACGATAATCTTGGGTACAGATCCGGCGCCGAATGATTACAAACAAGTCAAGCTCTCAGTAAAAAATACGACGACAAGTGTAATTACAAATTTCGTCACAAATATTGTACCAACTGGACTTGAGAACATGACGAGTGGTGGGGCGCTGTCGCTTAGTATCATAAATGCTGTCGGTCAGCCAGTACCGGGAGCAAGTATTAATATTACAAACACAGCTATCAATCCAAGCATCAACCTAACAAGAACAAGCGACTCCCAGGGTAGATGGATAGAAGTCGGACTTCCTGATAGTCCAAATAGTTATCACATAACCGTTACGAAGGCCGGTCATTCATCTGATCAGACGTATCCAACAAGTGTTTCAAATCCAAATCCAACCAAGCCAGATGCCACAATATTGGATGGTCAAGTCACCCAAATCAGTTTCGCCATAGATCAAACGAGTGGTTTGACATTCAATACTCTCAATCAAACATGCACTGCTATAGGATCAGTAGGGCTTGGGATAAAAGGAGCGAAACTAATCGGTACTCCAAATGTTTTGAAGTTCGATAATACATATACATCAAATAGTAGCGGACAGATACAACTCAGCAATACCGAGTGGGATAATTATACTCCGGCTCTTACTGGCACTACGTATATGATTTATGGATCTTCTCCGATCCAACAGATCAACCTCTTGCCAAACACTACTCAGACATTCAATTTAATTTTAGGTGATAACACCGCACATAGTTTACTTATAATCGTTAAAGATGGCTCAACCGGCAATCCTATAGAGGGGGCAACCGTTCAATTAACAAATCCGGGGTTAACTTTTGATACTAGTTTGATAACAGGTGGAAGTCTTTGGAATCAAGAAGAGTGGAGTAGCGGTTCCGGGCAAGCTGATTGGAGTAATATTCTAAAATACTGGTCAGATGATGGAGGGATAAGTACTACCGACACGCCACTAGCTGTACGATTGGTAAACAGCAACGGTACTACCTTGGTCAACAGCGGATCACTCACATCTTCCACGTTCGATACAGGAAGTTCTCTCACTTCGTATACCACGCTCAATTGGCAACCAACCTCTCAGGATCCTGCAACAGAGGTAAAATTTCAAATCGCTAGTAACAATGATAATGAAACCTGGAATTTTATTGGTCCAGACGGAACGGGTACAACATACTATACAACACCAGGAATAACTATTAGTAGTGCCCACAATTCAAACAGATACGTGCGGTACAAGGCTTACCTATCTACGACTGATACATCTAAAAACCCAACGCTCACGAGCATAGGCATAAATTACGTTTCAGGATGTTTCACTCCAGGACAAGTGATTTTCCCTGGAATCGCTTCGTCATCGAATTATCAACTAGATATAAGTATGCCCGGTTACCTGACAAAGACGATTACCGATCTAGATGTGGACGGATATCAAACACTATCAATATCACTAACGTCTAATTAACATTATGAATAAATTCCTAAAAACAAAATACGGAAGCCGCGGCTCGCGCCAGGGAGGATTTACCCTTGCAGAAACTCTCGTGGTCATATTTGTCTCGGGAATTTTAATGATGGGAACAACACTATTGATGAAAAATATCCTCACATTTAGCAAGCAACAAGGATTGGTACTCAACAACATAGATCAGGCAAAGAGAGTAGCTAATACTTTTATGAATGAACTCCGCAACGGAGCTTATGGCATAAATGGAGCTTACCCGGTGGCTTCAGCTGGTGATACTCAGATAATATTTTTTTCAACTTCACCCAAAGGAAACGGAGTAGTATCGAAGGTGAGATACTATATATCTTCTGGTGCACTCTATAAGGGAGTAACTGATCCGTCGGGTAATCCCCTATCATATAATGGAACCGAGGTCATCACTAAGCTTATTACTGATATGTCGCTCGGAGTAAGTCCGCTATTTTATTATTACGATGGGAATTATAATGGATCAGGGAACCCTATTACTCAGCCAGTCAATATCAATCAGGTTAAATTCATAAAGATGAATCTGATTGTGCTCAAGCAAGCTGCTGCCGCTTCGACCAGTACATTTACGATTAGCGGAGGAGCAGCGATTAGAAACTTGAAAACTAATTTAGGAAACTAATCAATGAAAATGAATACCAAAACGAAGAAATCAAATAGTGGGCAAGTAATACTACTTCTGCTTTTTATTATTTTTATTTTTTCTGTAACGATGTTCCCTATCATCAATTGGGTTGCGTTAGTAAGTAAATCTATAAAAGTAAATGCGGTTAGAGAGCAGGCCTTACAGATCGCTGAGGCTGGAATCAACTACTATCAGTGGCACTTGGCTCACTATCCTACTGATTATAAAGACGGGACGGGCGCCAGTGGACCGTATGTTCACAACTATATAGATACAGACACTCAAGCTGTAGTCGGCCAGTACTCTCTTGTTATAACGCAACCGACTAATGGTTCTACAATAGTCATGATCGAATCCACAGGCTGGACTACACTCAATCCTTCAGCTAAACGGACAATTACAGCCAGATATGGTATTCCATCTTTGGCTGTATACTCATTCCTTTCTAATGACGTCATCTGGATCGGCTCAAGTGAGACAGTTAATGGTCAAATGCAATCCAACAACGGCATACGCTTTGACGGAATGGGCAACGCCCCAATAGGATCTGTAAAGTCCACATATACATGTCCGTCTAGCCAAGGCAGCCCTTGTCCTGCAACGAGGAATGGAATCTGGGGTTCCGCTACTCAGGCGGTCAAGAATTTTTGGCAGTTCCCCGTACCAGCTGTAGATTTCTCAGCCCTTACTTCAAACTTGGCTAATATGAAAACACTGGCCCTAGCTGGTGGAATATATTTACCGCCATCAAATACCAACGGCTATTCATTGGTATTCAACAGTGCCGGAACCGTTTCAATCTATAAAGTTACCTCTCTCATAGATACTCCGACTGGCTGGGATGTGAATAATATAGCTCATAATGAAAATATTGATTACAACAACAGAAGTCTTCAATACACTGTAGCAATGCCTGCTAACGGCATTATGTATATAGAAGATAATACGTGGGTAGAAGGCACAGTCAATGGCAGGGTTATGGTTGCAGCGGCTAAACTTCCTTATATAGCAACAACAGCGCCAAATATATATTTACCAAAAAATCTCACCTACCTTGCTAAAGATGGCACTCATGTTCTAGGACTCCTCTCTCAGAAAGATATTATTGTTACTCCAAGTGCTCCGACAAATTTAGAAATCGATGCTGCGCTTATCTCACAGAATGGAAGTACTCAATTTCTTCTCTACAAGACCAATCCGCCAATAAAAAATAGTATTACGATATATGGATCTATCATGACCTTCGGACAATGGACATGGACTTGGGTAAATGGTAGTGGTAATAATGTATCAGGATTTACGAATACTATCAGCACGTACGATAACAATCTTCTCTACGCTCCACCTCCGAGCTTCCCTCTCTCGTCTGCAGGTTACAAGCAATTAAGCTGGATTAGCAATTAATAATAATGAGGCATGAAAAAAATACTTTCGGTTATAATAATTTTACTAGGAATTTTTACCATCAATAGTACGCCCACTTTGGCAGCAAAGAGAGCTATATTCCCAGACAGCAAATCACTCCAACCAATACCTCAAAATGCATATCCCAATGTTTCTGGTAATGTGAACTCTACCGTGGATCCTTCTGCTCCGACATCCATAGAGGAACCGATCGATCAAATAATGCCTATACAGGAGTCTTCTACTGATGATCAGCCAGAGCGCGGTTCATCGTCTTTTCTCTGGTGGATAATCATTCCTTTAACGATTATTATATTCATCTTTGCGTATATAAAACTCAAAAAGAAACAGTGATTCTTATTTGATAGCGTTCATAACCGAATACATAGGCGAGATCATCGAGACAGCGAAGAATCCAACAGCCCCACCGATGAAAACCATAAGTACAGGCTCTATGATAGTAGAGAGATCTTTTGTCTTGTTATCGACTTCGGATTCATAAAATACTGCAATATCAAGAAGCATTTTGGAGAGATTTCCCGTTTCTTCGCCCACCTCGATCATCTCCCCCATCATGACAGGATAAAGAAAGGTATCGCCTTTGAAAGATGCTGAAAGGGCGGATCCTTTCTCAATTGATACAATCGCTTGGCGAATCAGCCTTTTATAATAAAGATTTTGGAGAACTTCCTCGGTTATGTTAAGAGCTCGAGAGAGATTGACTCCCGAGGAGAGGAGTGAGGATAGCGTTCGAGCAGTACGAGCAGTGTTGACCTCCTTGGCAATCCCACCGACGATAGGTAAGCGTAAAACTATGTAATCAAAATATTTACGGGTAATCTCAAGTCTAGCAAAAAGTACAAAGAAGCCAACAATACATCCGATAACAAATAGGAAAAGAAGCGTATGCTGACTTATTGTGTCCGAGAGCCAAATGACGAACTTGGTAGAACTAGGAAGTTCTCCTCCTAGATCTTTAAATGTTTTTGTTAGCGTTGGTACAACAAATATCATCATAAGTATTCCAATCAAGAAAATAGCGACTAGGATAATTGACGGATACATGAGGGCTCCTTTGATTTTCTTGTTTAAGTCGTACGATTTCTTTAGGTTAAGCCCAACCTCAGAAAGTGCTTGCGGTAATCCCCCGGATTCTTCGCCAGAATGGACCATGGAGACAAAGAGTCCAGAGAATACTTTGGGAAACTTCTTCATCCCATCTGATAAGGTATTACCGCGATTGATATCATCGATGATGCTTGTGAGGACTTTTGTAAGCGAGGGATTCTTGGTTTGCTTTTCCAAGATAGAGAGTGCGCGAGTCAAAGACAGACCTGCAGTGAGCATGCCGCCAAGGTTATTGGTAAATACTATCTTCTCCCTGAGAGAAACATGACTGAACAAATTTATTTTCAGAGAAAACTTTTTTTTATCACTAGCTTCCACTATAGACAGGGGTATGTCGCCTTGATCTCGAAGCTCGCGGGCAAGCGTAAATTTGTCAGGTGATTCTTTTATACCTTCAATGATACCTCGATCTTTTGTTTGTGTTTTGTATTTAAATTTCATAATCTACTCGGAAACCACGCGCAAAACTTCTTCAGTGGAAGTCCTGCCTTGGCAAGCGAGGAATATACCGTCTTCAAGCATCGTCATCATACCCTCTTCTTTGGCTTGTTTTTCTATTGTGTCCATTGGCGCGCCCTTCAATATCAGTTCTTTAAGTGTTGAAGTCACTTTCATTACTTCATGTATACCCAAACGGCCCTTGTAACCAGATTCAAATTCTTCGTTTGGTACTGGTTTATAGAACGGTATCGTCGCCCATGTGGCATCATTAGGCACTATTTTTTCTTTCTTTAATATTTCAAGCATGCGACCCAAATCTATCAGCTTCTCGAGAGATTTCTTCTCAGCATCTGAGAGGAAATATTTCTCTTTATTAGGAGCAAGGACTCGGACCAAGCGCTGGGCGATAACAGTTTTGACTGTTGAGACGATAAGAAAAGGCTCGACTCCCATATCTATCATGCGGGGGATCGCTCCAGCTGCTGAGTTCGTATGTATTGTAGAGAGAACCAGGTGACCGGTGAGCGCAGCATTGACTGCAAGGCCGGCCGTCTCGCCATCACGGATCTCTCCCACCATGATGATATCAGGATCCTGACGAAGAAGTGTGCGAAGCCCATTAGCGAATGTAAGTCCTATTTCTGCTTTTGTTTGAGTCTGGTTGATGCGCGCCATCTGGTACTCGATCGGATCCTCTACTGTGGAAATGTTCACATCTGGAGTATTCAAGATATCGAGGACTGTATAGAGTGTCGTCGTCTTACCCGAACCAGTAGGCCCTGCACAGAGAAGCATTCCGATGCGTTGTTTCATGCCGTCGTGAATTCGCTCTAGAGCCTCGCCATGAAAGCCAAGTGTCTCGAGTGAAAATCCTTTAGAGTTTTCTCTCAAAATACGGATAACCGTCTTCTCTCCGAAATAGGTTGGCAGTGTCGATACACGGAAGGATACATTGCCATCATCATTTGAAATCTTAAAACGTCCGTCTTGCGGCAATCTTTTCTCGTCGAGCTTCAGATTTGAAAGCACCTTGATACGAGCAACTATTCCAGAAGCCGTGTCTTTCGGCAAGACCATGGCATCGTGGAGAATGCCGTCAATACGATATCGGACTATGAGCGATGTCTCCCCTGGTTCTATATGGACATCGGATGCGCCTTGGAGAATCGCGTGAGAGATAAGGGTATCGACAATTTTGACGATCGGTAGATCTTCGGCAAGCGCCTGTAGTTCTTTTGCTGATTTTTCCTCCCCAGTGCCCCCTTCTGAAACGGGCTTGATGGAAGAACTCTCTTTTTTAATGATATCTTCAAAGTCAGCTTGTAGGCTTTTCTTGTATTGACCAAGTGCTTCCTTTATAGAATCCGAGCTTGTCAGGCGAGGTAGAATCTTTGCGCCAACTTTTTTCTTGATAAAGTCTATGACCGACAGATTGTCCACATCAAGCATAGCCACTTCGAGGCCAGCCTTACTCTTCTTGTAAGCAATGATATTATTGTTGCGAGCAATCGGCTCAGGTATTAGCAAGAGCACTTCTGGATCAATCTTCTCGCCTTTTAGACTCACAAAAGGAATGCCGAGCGAGACCGCTTGCATACTATTCCAATCCTTTTCTGTGAGTTTACCGTCGCTCACAAGTATCGAGCCGATGGATTGGCTCATCTCTTTTGATTTTTTGAGCGCCATGGCCACATCAGTTTTACTGACGAGCCCCGAACTATTTAGAAGATCTATGATACTTTTCTCATCAACATGCATAAGGATATTATATCACATGACTTCTGCTTGATAGCACTTTTCACAGTATATAATCTCCGGCCTCTCGGGAGAATAACTAGTTTCAAATTCATTTGTACACTTCCCCATGTGGACATGACCTTCTTTATCGCACATACAAGATCTGTGCCAGAGTTCAAGAGGCGTTCTTTTATTAAACCGAGCTTTGTGTCGGCATTGGTAACATTGTCGTGGAATTGGTATATTAAACCTCTTATAAAAGATAAGCTCATCTTTAATGATCTTAAAAGCTATCGTGCAACGATCTGAGTCTGGGAGTGTATCACATGAAATAACCTGATCAAGTATCGAATCTTCTATGTCTGAAATTTGATCTGGAATATTGTCAGTAGTTAAAGTTGGCATATACTGCTTTTCTTCCTTGTCTCTATACAAAAAGCCTTTCTCTTTTATTTGTTCCTTTGTGAGTGGAAAAAAATTATTGGCTAATGTCTCATTATATGCAAATGGAGAAAGTTCAATTGGGAAAAATTCACCATATTTATATACTCTCTTTAATTTGTCAAAATATGGCATATTATTCATATGTTCTATAATTTTAGGCAATAATTTAAAATATTCTTCTTTTGAATATTGTTTATTTAAAATGCAATAAGATTTATTACGCAAGCCAATACATCCAAATAAATCATTACTATTATAACAATTGAAAGAATATTCAATACTTCTAGAATCGTAGACTACGCTCGAAAAATTACAATTTGATCCTCCTACTCCAGAGTCATTCATTTCAAAACTATTTTCAAGCATTCCAATTGCATTACAATAATAACAATCAAAAATATTATAAGTTACCCAAAAAAGATACTTACAGTTTTTAACATTATTTGATCCATCAAAAATATATTGACTATCCACAACGTTACTTAGATGATCCCCCGTTACATTATTACTTTTTATAATTGTAGCGTATTTGTGTAATGATTTTAATTTCAGGATTTTAAACTGTTCTTTTAATACTTCTATGGTTTTATAACTTCCAAGATTATATTGAGATAATTTTTTAAAATAATCTTCTTTTGAATATTGTACATTCTCAAACATATAACTTTTATTATGTAAATTTGAAGACATAAAACAATTTACACATCCATGACAATCATAGAGAAAGTATGAGTCAATAGAAGAGTTTGTTTGTTCACAATAAAAAATATTTGACGAATTAGTGCAATACATGTCTTCATAACAAAATTCGCTTTTTTGAACTATATATAAATCAGAAGAATCTTTAACTTCTAGTACTGAATCTGAATACATTACACGTTCATTCTTCCAACAAGCAGAAATAAGGTAACAATCATAACTTTCTTCGGCTACGTTACAATATTCGCTATTCACTGCTTTTGAATTAGAAAGTGCTTGAAAAGGAATGGTATCTCGTAATTCTTTCCATTGAGTGAAAAATGGTCTTGAGAAATCATACTCTCTCGAATAATCAAAAGGATCCCATTCGTCACTCCACCAATATTTTTGATCTACGACATTCATCTTCGTATCGGGATGATAGATCGATACTATATCTTTTCCGGTTATCGAATCTTTTCGATGGTAAAGTGCATGTGTATTACGCCACGCAAATCGGCGCTGATGCGAGCATTCCGGACAAAACGTCGGTGGAGGAACTTTTATTTTTTCGTAAAATGAAAAATCTTCAGGCTCTATTGTGAAGTTATTTTTACAATTCTGGCATTTTTTTGTTTCGGAGTTCATATGATTATAATCAATGCAAGCGATCGCTTGTGTTGATTATATTAGATTACTTCTTGTTGATAACAACTTTTACAAAAAATTAACACTTTACTCTCTGGGCTATATGCTGTTTCAAATTCATTATGACACTTGCTTTCATGAGTATGATTTAATAGCGTACACATGCAAGATCTTTTCCAGAGCTTCCATGGATTTCTCCTTTTCAACCTTTCATGATAGCGACAATTAGGACAAAATCTTGGAAGAGGTAAATTCATTTGTCTATAAAAATCAAGTTCCTCTTTTATTATCCTATATCCCCTTGTACATTGGTGACCACATACACCTTCATGTCGACACAAAATAGTGTGTTTAAAAATACCATCTGTAACATCTTTTATATCTTTCTCTAATTGCGTAGTATCGATAGTAGTCTCATGATCTTTATTTATCATATCGCGCCATTTATACCCTTGCTGTAGAGCCTCTTCTTTTGAAAGTGGAAATTGTTCTATTGCTAAGGTTTCGTTATAAGCCGCTTGAGAAATTTCTATTGGGAAATATTCTCCATAAGCATATGTTCTACCTATTTTATCTACGTAGGGCATTTCAATCATGTGCGCAATGATTTTTTTTCGAAGTATCTCAAATTCTTCCTTTGCATACTGTTTATTTAAAATACAATAATCTTTATTTCGAATTCCAACACATCCAAACAAACTATTTACCCCTTTACAGGTATCGCTATACTCTACATTTGATCCACCTTGTGCCCTATGACAAAATTTAGAATCAAAATTACCCCCACCACTCGTAACTAATTCGTATGTCCTTTCTCCTTTTCCAGAGACTGTTAGATCATAAGAATCTGAATTTAAATTCATTAAAAATGCTGTATATTTTAAGTTTTGACAACCCCACACATTAAAAGAATATTTTACATTGCTACAATTCTCTATCATATCCCCTGTGCAATCTTCAGATTTTATTATTGTTGCATAGCAGTGAATAGCTTTCATGAGCATTTCAGTATATTCACTCACAAGATTTTCAAAGTTATCAATATTCCCAGTTTTTAATTCCGCCACTTTTTTATGATATTCTTCCTTTGAAAGTTGTTCGTTCTTGAAACAATAAATTTTGTTACGCAAATTACTACTCATAAAACAATTCTGACAATTGAAGCAGTTAAATAGAAAAGACGAATCGATACATTGAAGAGAATCAGTCAGGTAAGAACACTGAAAATTACCTGTTGAATTTACAAGTTCATACCCTATTTCATTTTTTTTAATATTTAAACAATCAACACACATTCGATTGGCTTTATTGATAAGATACCCATAATAAATATGCTCTGATCCTACAACTCCATATGAAAGATAGACATGGGAAGAGTTTGAAGAGGAATTCGCGTACTCGCAACCTTCGCCATTATTGTTTGAGTGTCTTACATGCAACTGGGGCACGTCTTTCCTTAATTGGGCAAATTGTTCAAAAAATGGACGAGAGAAATCATAATCTCTACCATATGAAAATGGATCCAGATCATCGTTAAAATAACATTCAGTACAGTATACTTTTGATTCAGAATCGCCCGCATATATAGACACTATTGATTTGTCACATTTAGTACAATTTCGCCTATAGAGAGTACGAATATTATAAGAAGCCAATCGTCTTTGTAATCTACACTCTGAGCAAAATGTCGGTGGAGGAACTTTTATTTTTTCGTAAAATGAAAAATCTTCAGGTTCTATTGTGAAGTTATTTTTACAATTCTGGCATTTTTTTGTTTCGGAGTTCATATGATTATAATCAATGCAAGCGATCGCTTATGCTGATTATACTATTTGAGTTTGCCAAAGTGGTATCCGTCTTCCGCTTCGCTGATTGCTTCTTCTTCCGCCTGGAGTTCTGATATGTATTCTCCTTTAGTATTAAATATATTATCTACCCAGAAACTGTATGTTTGATTTATATATGCTGTATCCATTCGTGCAATCATAGGAGTACTATAAGGATGAAGTCCGCCGATATACTTTACAAGTTTCTCAGATACATTTCTCTCGGTTGTGAGCATGAGCATATATTGCTCGACGTCTTGAATAACGCCGTTCCAGGGGTAGATAGAGCCGATAGACCAGTAATCCACGCAGGCTGCAAGTTTTTCATTAATAGCCGAAAGGCCCATAGACCTAGCCTGGTCCAAAGAAGGACAGGTTGTGTAGACAAATACTATGCGCTTTTCTTTTGGATCTATTTTCTCTACTAGCATACTATTATGATACGCCTTGATTTTGTCTTTTACAAGGAGGGTCTGCTATCTAAGTTTTCGAGATATGTATTTATGATTACTCCAGATAACGAGAATAAAGAGCTGAGCAGAGAGCGCCATGACCGGAATAGTGATGTAGCCAAATTCGTAAACATACCGGGCGGCGCAGGTGACAATCCCAACAGCACCAGTCGCACAGGCAAGGCCCGACGAACCTCCATTCTCTATGTATACGTGATAAATAGAGACAAGCATTCCAAGGAACGCGAGTACCGCACTGAGTGTAATCAATAATTTCTTTTTCTTAAAGAGTGTTATGCCGAGAAGAAGTACTTGCGGATAGATGAAGAATCGCTGGATGATACAGAGTTCACAAGCAGCATATCCTAAAACTTCAGAATAAAACAGAGATAGTGCGAGTGACGAAAGTGAAACAAAAAATGCAAAATAAAAACCGTACTTATAAAAAAAGTTAAGTACGGAATTATTCGCTGATCTATTAAAAACAAGATTGATTACGATTAGGAGTATAGCTACTTGAGTTCCAATAGTCCCAAGAGCAAGGATATAGTTTAATGTTTCTACGTACGCGGGCATATTATTCTGGAAGTGTAAAACCTATCTGAGCTGCAAGAAATTCGAGTGATGCCTCTCCTTGGATTTGAGCGCCTGACTCAAATTGCCAGATACCATCTTTCATGATTGGATCTGTCGGGCTCTTGATAGAAAACTTGTATTCCGGGAAAAGCCATGTTTTGTAATATTGGGAAGAAATTTGTGCACAAACGGATGCCTCCCCGGGAACTCCAGGCTTTGCTGTACAAACAGTCGGACTACCAGCTGAACTTATGTTGATACCATTTGCAAACATCCATGTCGGATAGCTTTCTATTTTTTTATCAAGACAAACTTGTGTCGGTGTCTGGTCAGGCTTGGAACACTCGATGTATGGCAAATATTGCTTAGCACTGCCAAACAGTGCTTTTTGATCCTGACAATGTGGACACCAGAAAGCTCCATAAAACTGAGCACCTCGCGTCGTTAAAGCTTTAGCAAAATCATCATACTTGTTTGGAGCAGTTGTCCCGCTCTTATTAGTAAAAACTCCAAGGGCAATAACAAATAATACTGCAATAACAACAAAAATTATAAATTTGGATTTCATAGATTTATTTTACTCCTCTTCCTTAACTTTGTCATCTTTCTTCTTTTCATTACTATGGCCATGGGCATCGACTTCATAGGCAGTATTCTGAGCTTCGAAGAAATTCACGAGTTCATACACGTCTGTCGAGGTCGCCATCCATTTAGCTGGGTTGGTAACATTGAAATGCACCGGGAGTCCGAGCTCTTCGAGCCGGCGGTCAGCCACGTATTGAACATATTGATTCACATAGTCTGCATTTAGTCCAAGGATTCCCTTCGGGAACATGTCTTTGTTGTAATCAACCTCTAGACTGACTCCCTCGATAACGATGTCGCGAATTTCATTCGCAAAAGATTCGGTAAGAATCTCATGATTCTCTTCTAAAATTGTGTGTATCAAATTGATACCAAACTTCAAATGTAGGCTCTCATCACGGATGACCCAATTGATCATACTCCCTAAGTTCCTGAGCTGATTACGCTGACGGAATGAAAGAGCCACCATGAATCCGGAATAGAACCAGATACCTTCCATGACGATATTTGTCGCGACAAGATTACGCACGAAATCCTTCTTTCCTTCTTCGGTCTCAATATCTAGTGTATCTTCAGTCATACGCAAAAGATATTTCTTGATGAAGTCTTCTTTTCTCTTCATTGATTCAAGATTCAAGTGGACAGAATACACTTTTTCACGATCGAGCGGGAAGGTTTCAAGCACATATTCAAATGCGACACAATGATTGGCTTCTTCAAACATCTGCTTCGCCAAGTAGAGATGACACTCTGGACTCTTAACATAAGGATACACTCCGAGGGCAAGCGATCTATTCACGATAAGTTCTGCTGGATTGAAAAATGCCATCAGGAACTCGACAGCGTAGCGTTCATCCTCAGTCATAGCTTTCCAGTCTACGAGGTCTTCGCCAAGGGCGATCTCATGCGGGAACCAAGTGTTGCGGACTGATTGGTTATACAGTTCATAAGCCCATTTATAATGCATGGGGTGAAGATTCATGTCCTCCGGCGATGCTTTTCCTAAAATCATAAACTAGGGTATAGGTTATAGCGTATAGGTTATAGAAAAACCCATAAACAAAACCCAAAAAAATTAATTATAATTGTTTTACTACAACCTAAAACCTACTACCTGTAACCCGTTTTACTGACAACTTTCACACAAAAATTTATCATTTGGGTCTTCTGGCAGGCAGATGTGTGAGGCTTCTTCGGCTTCTTTCGTTGGAATCTGGGCTACATCGGCGAGACTCTCCCCTTTTGGCAATGGGCTGAGTGGCGAAAGCATGCTTACCATTGTAGGGTTTAAGACGTCTTCTTTTGTTGTTGCAACTTCTTCTTTGACGGTTTGTTCTTCCGCTTGCTTGCTTGCCGATTTATCTTTGAGTGCTGCAAATCCCCGGCGACCCATCGCCTCGGATTTATTGACACGCACTGTGGACTGCTCAGCCGAGTGGCGAGGCTTCATGTGGAGATAATACGTAGTCTTGAGTCCCCTATCCCATGCGCTCGTGTAGATATTCATGATCTCATCAATATCACGGATATCGAGATACATGTTTCGAGAGATTCCCATGTCTACCCATTTCTGCGCGCGTGCAGCAACTTCGATGTATCCATAAGGAGAAACTGAGAATGATGTTTTGTAAATACGCTTGATCGTATCTGGAATCTCGGCTATTTCTTCGATGTTGCCATGGTGCTCGAGAATCTGCTCGCGAACTTTTTCCCAGATCTTTTCTCTCTGGAGTGCAGCAACGAGGTTCGGATTGATTTCAAGGTACTTGCCAGAGATCTTATTGCGAGAGAACATCTGCGCAAAGCGCGGATCAATACCCGGGCTAGTACCAGCAACAAGACCGATGTTTGCATTCGGAGCAATAGCAAGAAGTGTCGCATTGCGCATACCTTTCTTTACTTTTGCCCGTACGCGATCCCAATCAAGAGCAGGAAGAATTTTAGCAGAATCTTTTTTGGTTAGAAGTTCTCGATCACGTTCGCGCTCGAGCTTATCCATTGTATCTATCGGCACATGACCTTTGGCCCACTCTGAACCTTTGAAATTTTTGTATGGACCGCGCTCTTCGGCTAGGTCAGCGCTTTCATCAATTGCCATGTATGAGATGAATTCAAATACTTGATCGGAGAAGTCGAAAGCTTCTTTGTCTTCGTACGAGTAGCCAAGCTGTTCGATCGCATCAGAAAATCCCATGAGTCCCAAACCTACTGCGCGATTCTCAGAGTCAGCACGGCGAGCTTCGGGAATTGGAAGCTCATTGATATCTACCAAGTTATCGAGCTGACGAATAGCCAGGCGAGTACTTTCTTCCAAACGATGCCAATCAATCTGACCGTTTATAATATGGCGCGCAATATTGATTGAGATCAAGTTACAGACAGCAACATTGTCGCGGTCAGTTGGAAGTGTAACTTCAGTACAAAGATTTGAACAGTGGATAGTACCAGTGTTGTTGTTGAGCGCGCGTACATTTATAGTATCCTTCCAAGTAAGCCATGGGTGTGAAGTAGTCTGAAGAGATACGAGGATGTTCTTATACTGCTGACGAGCTGGAATGACGTTGTAGAGCTTGATTTTGCCGGCTTTTGCCATTTGTACGTATTCGTTATAGCGCTTGGAGAATTCCTTGCCGTAAAGCTCATTTAGGTCTGCAACCTCTTTTGGATCAAACAAATACCAGTCATCCCCGGCTAGCACTCTCTTCATGAACTCATCTGATATATAGACAGCAGTATTGGCAGTACGGGCACGGCGATAGTCGTCACCATTGTTCTGCTTTAGATCAAGGAAGTCCTGGAAGTTTAAATGCCAGTTCTCCATGTAGAAACATAGAGCGCCTTTCTTCTTGCCACCACGCTGTACTGCGCGAACAGCAGAGTCAATGATATGCATGAATGGAATTGGTCCAGACGATACGGTGTTGTTGGATTTGAGTAGTGATCCCTCTGCGCGAAGTTTCGTGACAGACATTCCAATTCCGCCAGTTGCTTTAGAAAGAAGAAGAACATCGGAAACAGTTTTGCCGATATGCTCCATGTCGTCGTGAATTTCCATAAGGAAGCAGTTTGAAAGTTTTGGATGAGGAGTGCCAGCGCCGATATTAGAAGAACCGGCAGAAAGATATTCGAGGGCAGACATCTTCGCATAAAATTTTTGCGCCCAAGCTGTTGGATCAGCTTCAGAGAGTGACATGCCCATCGCCACTCTCATCCAGAAATATTGCGGGGTCTCGAGTGGAGATTGATTCTCATCTTTCATGAGATAACGATTGAGCATTGTTGAGAGTCCGGAATATTTGTAAAGTTCATCATTTTCGACTTTGAGCGCACTTGAAAGTACATCAAGATCAAATGCAGTGAACATGCGTGGATCAAGAAGCTTGCGATCAACTGCATCTTTTATATATTCTTTGAAGTGCGCTGCGTGAAGCTTATCAAACTCTTCTTGTGTAATTACTGCTGCTTCATTATCAGGGTCATAATCCCCCATAACCTTCTTATATATGACTTTTAGGAGTAGTCGAGTGGCAATTTTATCAAATTCAAGGTCGTATTGAGTATTCTGAAGCGCTGCATTGATCGTCGCGAGGTCGAGCTCTTCTGTTGTAATACCATCATAGAGTGTGAGACGTGTTTCGGTTGCGATCTGAATCACTTTTGATATCGGATCGGTCATGCCACGGCATGCACGCTCGATAGATTTATTAATCCGGTCCGCATTGAATGATGCTTTTGTTCCGTCTCTTTTAGTGATAGTAATCGTCATACTTTTTTAATTTTTTACGACACGTTGATAATGGTTTTGGAGCTTGCTCTTGTATCTGGGAATACATTATCCTCCAATTTTTAAAACATAACAAGTGCATAACAGCAGAAATTAGCACTATGTAAAAGGCTCGACTATCCGTCAACACCCAAAAGAAAAAATCCCAAAAAATCGTTCCCCTGGAAGCTATTTTCGGATAAAAATTGACATAAAAATTGAGTTTAGAAAACTGATAAAAAATAGGAAATTTTTCTGAGTTTTTCTTCCCCTTTCTTCTTACTACTAACTACTTTCTACTATTTTATAGCACCTCTGCCTGGTAGCACTGCTCACAGTAGACCTTCTCAGGCCGATCTGGTGCATAACTCGTCTCAAATTCGTTTGGACAAGGATTCCTCGAGTGAAAATGACTGGTTTGGGAGCATGTACAGGGCCTGTGCCAGAGTCGATACGGCAGGCGTAAAGATATTCTCTCTACATATCTACAATCAGGGCAACGATCAGGTATCGGGATATTCATTCTTTGATATAGCTCAAGCTCAGCTTGAACTATATTGTAATTCTTTGCACACTCTAAACACTTAAGAACTTCTTTGAGGATAGAATCGTCTGAAGTATTTGGAATTTGGATAAGAGTTTCCTTTCCATATGTACCACTTAAATCATCTTGCCATGTAAAACCAGCTGACAACGCTTCTTTTTTTGAAAGCGGGATATGTATCTGAGCTTGAGTTTCGTTGTATGCAACTGGAGCAATATTTTTTGGGAAAAACGAACCCCATTCCCCTGTTGTTTTCATATATTCTATCATCTTATCTCGGAGAGGCTCGTATTCTTCCTTGGAGTATTGCTTATTCAAAATACAGTACGAACCTTTCTTGATTGAAATACAACCAAAAAGATTATTGCTATTGTGGCAACTATCACAGTAAGACATAAAAGTATTGTCGTATGAAAGATGGCAGCAGGTAATATTTGTAGATCGAACAATACCGTGCGAACTATATATAAGCTGACTAACCGGCAGGCCAACATGATAATTGTCGATAGAATCTTTTACATGAGGACTTTGTACTGAGTAGCGAGAATCTTCAACATCCTCTGCATCAAAATAGTAATATGCATTCTTACAATTATATAATGTGTTACCAGTACTTTTTACAGACCGTTCTACGATTGATTCTTTATGTATTGCTTTATTTTTTATAATATCTAAAAATGTTTCATAAAATGACTTTCTATTACCACGTTCTCCGAGATTATACTTTTCAATTTTCTTTATATATTCTTCTTTTGAATATTGCTGATTCAATATGCAATATTTCTGATTACGCAGGTTGAAGCATAAAAAACAGTCACTGCAATTTCGAAGATCATACGAATAGAGACAATCACTTGATTCTTTGACCAAGAAACAATACTGACAACTGTTTATCTTTTCGCAATCTACACATTCATAACAGAGAGTGGCTTGATCCGTTATCATAGAGCAATCAATTACGTCTTGCCCGCGATTCCATATATCTGAGGAATAGAGAACATTCTCAGACACAAATGTGGCAAAAGATAGGTAACAATTTTTATTGTCCGCAGAGTGATTAGTGTATTCTGAGTTAACGCTATTTTTAGTCAAAAGCGCCATTCGAGGTACTTTTAACTGCAACTCGCGAAACTGTTCAAAAAAAGGTTTAGCGAAATCGAACTCCTGTGCGTAATCTTTAGCGTCCCAATTATCACTCCAAAAGCACGAGGGGCAATATACCTTAAAAGGCTTATTAGGAGAATAAATTGTGACCATACTTTTACTGCATAAATCGCAGTTTCTTCGATATAATCTCCTTTCATTGCGAAAAGCATACAAGTGCTGCATTCGACATTGAAAACATTTATCCGCTGGCGGGACTCCAATTTTATTATATAGATCAAAATCAACCTGTTCGATTATAAAGGAGTTATTACAGTTCTGACATATTCGGGACTCTGTATTCATACTATATATAGTATATATATTCTATGGGTTAAAACAATGGCAAGATGATGGCAAAATATGTATACTGTACGGTATGGAATGGGGAACAATGATAGCAACAGTACTCGGGCTTTGTCTTTTTGAGATTGTTTCGAGTATCGACAACGCGGTCATCAATGCTGAAGTGCTAAGCACGATGGGCAAAAAAGCCCGCCGCTGGTTCCTGATATGGGGCTTCTTTATCGCTGTCTTTTTAGTTCGCGGACTCCTGCCATGGGCGATTATCTGGGGAGCGACGCCTGGCATCGGACCAATGGGCGCTCTTACTGCAACATTTTCTAATGATCCAGCAGTAAGCCGAGCTATCGAATCTGCAGCGCCAATACTTCTTATGGGTGGCGGAGTCTTCCTTGTGTTCCTTTTTTTTCATTGGCTCTTCCTCGAGAAGAAGAATTATGGCCTCAGGGGTGAAAAATTCTTTCATCGCCATGGAGTTTGGTTCTTCGCTACTGTATCTATCATACTTGCGACAATTGTCTGGTACGCGCTCAAGATAAGTCCGATGCTCGCCTTCGGAGCGGTTATCGGCTCGACTGCATTCTTCATCACTCACGGATTTAAAGAAAATGCCGAGAAGGTGGAACGTGAACTCGTCGCAGGAACAAGCGGACTATCCGATATGTCCAAGATCCTCTACCTTGAAATCATCGATGCGACATTCTCGATCGATGGCGTTCTTGGCGCATTCGCCTTCACTCTCTCTATCCCGCTCATCTTAGTTGGTAATGGCATCGGTGCGTTCGTCCTACGAAAGCTTACTATCGGCAACATTGATCGTATTAAAAAATATATATTCCTCAAGAATGGTGCGATGTATTCCATCTTTGCGCTTGGCGCAATTATGGTTGCCGATGGATTCGGAGTACATATTCCCGCACTCGTCTCCCCTGTCGTCACCTTCGTGATCATCGGCTACTTCTTCTTGAAATCAAAAAGGGCTATTATTGCATAAAAAAAGTAGCATCAAAAATCTTGACCAACACTTTAGTTGACTTAGGCCCAGGAATTGTAGATAGTCTGCAGGCTTTTAGGCAATTCTTCATAAGTCAGTTTAGCCAACTTTTCTTCTTCGTACAGTGTAAAACTTCTTGGTTGAGCCATAGATATGAGCTTTAATGAGTTAAAAATGGAAAGACCAGTAAATATGCTAAATATCCTAGCACTCAAAAATAGCTTTGTCAATAAAAAATCTTTGGAGGTTTAGCTCTTGCGATCTATTTTCCAAGCTTGGTACGAAAGATAAGTAAATATAGAAAACAATCCTACATAGAGGAGAACATGGTCCGTTGGTGATAAGAACGCTTCCCATATATCGCCAAAGAGCGGAGAGGGATTGGTCAATATATCCCAGCTGTTCCAGCGCATAAATCGCCCGAGATAGATTCCGAATCCGATCAAGAGTGTGATAAAAGCAATCATCAATGAAACTATCTTTGCGTTATATTTCATCCGAAGAATTTTTTCAATATGCGAGATAGAATGCATCCCTAAAAGAAGCCCCACCCATGCCGCACTGAAGAAGAAAAATGTATCATAGAGCGCAGCCTTGCCTCGAGCGATATGGATAAGATCAGTAACGACATATGGAGCATTCGGGATAAGAAGAAGCCAGAGGATGCCGCCGCCGATAAGAAGGGGTTCTGCCAGCTTCTCTCTTTCTTTATAGAAAAGCAGGATTGCGCTCACGGCGAATGGCAAAAATGCTAGAAATAAATTCCATAAAATATAGAGATGGTTTGTCGAGCCGAAGAGCGGAATGCGAATAAGCGCAAGTCCGGCACACAGAGCAAGAAGAATGAGAACTTTTTTGGGGATGATTATTCGAGAAATCATTTAGAATTTAAGCAAACACCGATGTACAGTGCGCGCATCGCTTAGCATCAATAGCTATCTCACTCCTGCATTCAGGACATTTCTTAGTAGATGGATCAAGTGGAGCTTCTTTCTTTGATCGAGCAATCAGTATATTCATAGGTTTAACGATAAAGAAGAATACGGCGCTGGCAACAAGAAGAAAAGATATGAGGGCATTTATAAAGTGTCCGTACATAAACTTACTGCCATTGATGGCAAATGACAGTCCTCCAAAATCAGGAATCTTTGCAATAGCGGCAACTAAAGGAGTGAGTAAGTCAGTGACGAGAGCAGAAACAATAGTTCCAAAAGCTGCTCCTACAACCACACCGACTGCTAGATCGACTACATTCCCTCTTAGTAAAAATTGTTTAAATTCTTTAAGCATACGCTTATTATATCAAGCAAAATAGGCCATGTACACCGATTTGACAAAAATTATAAATCTAACTATAATACTTCCCGAGTATATACATTGTAAAAAGAAAATTATATTAACCCATGACCGACGGCATCAAAAAAGTAGGAACACTGTTTACTGTTACTAAAGTTTTGGAAGGTTTAGGCATACGACCTCATGAAGATGTGATTAACGTAATTTATTCACCCGAAACCCAAGAAAGGGGGCGGGGTAGGAATTTTTACGCTAATCATACATATGATAATCTGAAAAAAGTAGCAGAGGAAAGTGAGCTGAGAAAACTCACTCATGAGTACGAACAGGCAAAGAATGAAAATCATCATGCTTTGTCTGAAGAAATTCTTCAGAAGATCCGTGATATTGTATTATCAAACTTTCCAGTTAAAAAATTTTCTTAAAATTAAAACCAAAATCGTATTAAAAAGCTTCTAACAAATTAATGCTGGAGGCTTTTTCTTTAGGAATTTACTTATTATAAAGAGGAAGTATGACCGTAAGAGAAGTTCGCTCTCCAGAACTGCTTGTAGCTGTAATGGTACCTCCATGTTTCTCAACTATCTTTTTGCAGATTGCGAGCCCAAGACCAGTTCCAGTAATATTGGATTTGCGTGAGCCGCGATAGAACCGAACAAATATATCCGGCAAATCTTCTGGAGAGATTCCAATTCCGTTATCAGTGACAATCAAGTGAGCATTCTCGCCGTCTTCGGAAAGAGAAATATTAATATTACTTTCCTCAGTACTTTTCCGACGATATTTTATAGCATTACTAATTAAATTATTGAGAAGTTCTCCGAGCAATCGCTTATTTCCCATGATAATTAATTTCTTTGTTATCGAAGCAGTCATACGAACTTTTTTCTCAGCTGCCATGACTTCAAAGTATTCTATTTCTCCGAGCATAAGCGCGGAAAGATCAACCGGTGCAAAGTCTACATTAAATGCTGAATGATCCAATTTGGCTAAATGGAGAAGCTGTCGGATAAACAGCGAAACTTGATGAATAGATCGCTTCACGTTTTTTATTTTTTCAGCGTGAACAGGCATCGCAGATAAAAGCTCAAGATCACCCTTGATAATAGCAAGCGGTGTTTGAAGATTATGAGAAATATCAATCATCGCCTGCTTTTGGTCTTCCTGTAATTTCTTGATCTCAAGAGTCCGTTGTTCTACAAGCTCCTCAAGATGAAAATTGTATTCTTTGACTCTCTCGTAGAGCCTTCCCTTCTCAAGCGCGACCGCAGCTTGGTAAGCAAATGTCCCCAGAAGCTTTCTATCTAAGGGGGTATATTCATCTCCTGATTTCTTTGGGCCGAGTTCGAGAATCCCAGTCTGTCTGCCTTCGAAGACAATATTGATTGATACCGCTTTGCTTGGATCTCTCTTTTCTTCTTCACTAGTCTGTAATCTGAAATGTACTTCATCTGTTTTGAATATATTTCTGAGAAGAGCAGAAGAATTTTCTATAATATCAGCAGTGCTGACGTTTGTATGGAGTATCTTACTCAACTGATGAAGCACTTCCGCATAATCATATCGGTCTTTGAAAAATATGGGGTCGGTTATTTTTCTGAAGTAGTTCTCTAGCGGTCTGAAGAACAAGATGCCGAGCACCATGACAAGTCCGGCACTTATGATCACATTGGTGTTGGTGATTCGATGCAGAATATATCCAAGGAGTTGCAGACTCGCGATATAAATGCCCAAGATCACAATAAAAAGAGAAAGGTAAATGAGTCCTTTTTGTATCACCACGCGGATATCAAGAAGTGAGTGTCGCACGATCGCATAACCTGCACAAATAAAAAATATTATTCCAGCATCAGGTCCGAGCATATTAAAGCGATAGATCCCAAGTACAGGTAAGATAGTGTCGAAAACTACTATTGAAAATATGAAAACACTCAGGCCGGTAAAAAGGTAAAGGAACTGCATACGATATATTGAATTGTGTTTGTATTTTTGGTAATTTCGATATACTAGTATCATTGAATACACGATATAAGAAAGAAAGATTATCATGAAAGGTATGAAAAAGAACTTGTTGTTAACTGGCTCGAGATACCCTGTTTTATTAGTGGAAAAGTTCGAGACGAAAGATCGAAACGGCGCCAAAATAAATATGATGCCGGCCGGAATAATCCAGAGATAAAATCGTTTGGGCGGAATTTTATTGGTAGGAAATGAATATGAAAAAAGAAGAAGCCCTACGAACCAAGCGGACCCACTCATGAATATCAGACTATTGAATAAGAATTTATGGGAGCGTGTGAGATACAGTAGAGCAATCGAAATACCCCATATAGAAAGTCCGAACGCCAAAAAGCCGAATGAGCGGTGCATAAAGCTCCTTCGGTTGCTTACGATTACGTAGATTCCTATGGCAATACTCGCGACCATCGCAAGCAAGAGTGAAAATGTTTGAAAGGTTATATCCATATTATATATCGTAGGATAAAAAAAGGGCAGACCGGGCTGCCCTTGTACTTCTTAGCATAATAGATTCTCCATTCGTATGATCATAAGGCGAAGTGGCGGCGGCTCAAGATAGTATTTTTGCTTTTCCATGGGAAGAGTCTCAAAGCAAGGAGAAACTCCATACAACATGATGAATTTCACGCCGAGCTCCTCGAGTCGGCTTATAGAGCTCGGCTTTACCTCCCCTATCATATATCGTATTCCTCGAGGTATGCAGTGGTGGGCAATGCCGTGCAAGAGAAGCTTCGAAACCCCAGGAATAGATCCAGACCATCGACCTCCCTGTACAATTTGTTTCCTGTTAAAATCAGGAAAGTAATCATATAGAGAAGAAAAATCGTATAAGTCTTCAAGTGGAAAAGTTGTCGCTTCATCACGAAAATCAAGATTAACCGCGCCGACTATCTCTTGATTCTTGCATGCTATTAATATGTCCCCCATGGAAACAGGTGGTGAACACTTGTTCCATTTTAAGAACCATTCTTCGATAAATTGGAGAGCCTTTATGCGATCATGGTCAGTCTTTACCAGACGACAGATGATTCCATCATTTACCATGGGATCTCAAATTTCGCGATAGTGGAAGTCATGTGGGCAGCATCAAACATCAAATAAGCTGGCATTTTTGGACATAATTCAAAGTTTCTTCGTATCGATGATTTAGCCAAAAGATGAAAGAGCACTTGGTTAGACAGGAAGCCACTTGCCATAGGAGGATTGGTCGCTATAATCGAAGCTTTCCCTTCATGGAAGAACCTCTCGCTTAATCGCTGGACGGTGCTATATACCGAGATATCAGAAGAATACTCGGGGATTTCCGGAGCGGCAAAATTAAGCATTTGATTCATGACCCTTTTTACTTCTTCTACGCTTGCTTCTTTAAGAGCGATTTTTCTCTGAAGTATTACTGCCTCTTCATATGTCATAGAGAGAGCCTCTTCCATGGTGACAGAATCCGGAGTGAATTTCGTCAGATAAACTCGATGTCCGACGGTCGGGGAGTTAAGAATAATGCTACCTTTTTCACGCATAATTTTATGGAGAAGAATCCGTGAGCCAACAGCCCAGAACTCGATCTCATCACAGATAATGTCACACCCATCTACAAACGAATCAGCTGTCTTTTCATTAATACCTTCCGGATACACGACAATAGTAGTATCGTCAGCGATAGCGCGGAGCATTCGTGCAGTTTCGACCGCTTTTGATTTTCCGATAGTTGCCATCGTAGCTCCAAATTGGCGATTGAGGTTTGAGACGTCAAAATTTTCATTATCAGCGATGCGGATTTCTTTCACACCAAGCCGCAGGAGTGTAGCAGCAGTAAGGCCTCCCATACCTCCACAACCGGCGATGCCAATGGTAGAATTTTCAAGAAGATCTTGTTCCTCTGGTGTAATCCATCCGATATTCCTATCGGTGCGTTCAAGATAAAAACCGCGGTCGTCACGCGGCAATAAACAAAGCGCAATGCCTTCCGGGACAACATCCGGCAGGACAAGGTAATCTTTCCGTTTCATAATCTTTAGTTTTTTAAATGAACAAAGAGTGAATATCGATTATATTTTAATCAAAATAAGATAATTAATTCCTAAACCCAAGTTAAAATATTTATAAATTAGGAAGCTGAGAAGAAATAACCTCGCTTTGGTACTGTTTGGATGAAAGCATGATTTTTATTCTCTAATTTCTTTCGCAATAGACGAATATGGGTATCGACAGTGTTAGTAAAGGGATCTGTATTCATATCCCACACATGTTCAAGCATCATCTCTCGGGAAAGAACGATGCCTTCGTTTCGCATCAAGTATTCAAGAAGAGCGAACTCCTTATTGCGAAGTGGAATCACTTTTCCATCGAGCTTAACAACGTACTTCATAGAGTCAAGAATAAGACCGCCGATCTCAAGGATATTGTCATGCAATACTTCTCCACGACGATTGAGTGCCCGCAACCTCACTGTAAGTTCCCGAAGTGAGAAAGGCTTTATCATATAATCATCACAGACCGAGAGCATCCCGAGCTTGATATCCATATCGGCTTCAACAGAGAGAACCAAAATCGGTATTGATGGTTTGGATTTCCGAATCTCGGCTGAGATCTCGGTACCTATCATATCCGGTAAATGAAAATCGAGAACAATTACATCGTAGGTGTTCATCTGGGCGAGCGCAATACCTCGAGCCCCTGTAGACGCAAGTTCAACAATACAAAGCTCCGCCTCGAGTCCCCGCTTTATAAAGGTAGCAATCGCATGTTCATCTTCTATTACCAGAATCTTCATATGTGTCATATTATAGCAAGTTTTCAAAAACTTAAGAAACAAATCGACGGAGAGAATTTAACTTTAATTTAAAATTTCTTTACTATGCTTGATATACACTTTTGTTAAGTTGTTCTTCACCTTCTAAATGAGATTCCTATGGACATCAAAAGCAGTGTCACCGTAGCAGTAGTAACCTACAACGAATGTCTTCCATATAAAAGAGGCATCGTAACGGTGGAAGGTAGGAATGTACTATTCTTGCCTAAAAGTTTTAATCCGAAGGGGCCCGAAAGTGTCGTGCCTGGCGACAGTAATTGGCTTTTATTGATGAAGTATAAAAAAAGTCTCAAGCGAGTTATTATTTTTGCTGGCAAGGAAACTTCCGGAGCGCTTACAATCATTGATCTTGCATGCGTTTCTTTTAGAGACAAGAAAGAATGTCTGTTTTTTGTTCTTTGCGACCATGAACAAGAAAAGAAGGAGCGCTTGTTAGAAAAGTATGGAATCACGCGAGAGCAATATATATGTTTTGAAGATGGCTATCTGCCCTGCAGAGAAGCGCCACTTCTTAAAGGATATATGCTTGAATACGTGCAGCTATATTCGAGTTGATTGAAAGTAGACTCATGGAAATACACCGAGACTTTTTATTCGTCTCGGTGTATTTTTTTACCCCCAGCATGTTTTGTAATTCCCTATCTGAATAAAAGTTTCAACCGACCGAATCCCGAGCGGATATGGTGCTTCTTGCGCAAAATATACTTTGCAGCTTCAACCAAGAGGATATTGAATAGAAGCCAGAATAAAACGAGTGGGAGGGATGTTAGTGGTAGCGGAGCGAGCTCAAAAATATTCCTAACGAAAGGAATAGTCATTGTTAAGATCAAGATGACGAAAGCTATGACAATACTCCAATTGAGTTTCTTATTTGAGAACATCGCATAAGAAAAGAGCGGATTATACAAACTTCGGAAAGAGAATGAAACTGCAAGAATATACGCAGCGAAACATACAAAGAATATTGAGTGAGCCTCTTTGATATCTGAAATATTTTTTAGCAGTAAGTAGTAGAGAAGGAAAAGGAAGAAAGAACTGAGGATGCCAATGCTGAAAGTCAGCACTTTGACTTCCTTAGTAAAAATACGCTTGGATTCCTTTTTGAAATATTTTTTTCGATCCATATTCTCGTCAAAGGCAAAAGCAAGTGCAGGCAAGGATCCCGTAAAGAGGTTAACCCAGATAATCTGTAGAGCAGTCAATGGAAGCGCAAGCCCCATGATCAAACTTCCGCCGATGACGAAAACTTCATCAAGGGAATTGGACATAAGATACACGACCGTCTTCCTGACATTTGCCAAGATTCGGTGGCCTTCGTCGATAGCAAGACTGATCGTTTCAAAATTATCATCTAGGAGAACCAGATCGGCTGCACTTTTCGCCACATCGGATCCGGAGCCAAGCGAGATACCGATATCCATCGCTTTGAGCGCTGGCGCGTCATTGACTCCATCCCCGGTCATAGCCACCACTTCCCCGAGTTTTTGATAGAGCTGTCCGATTCGAAGCTTGTCTTCGGGAGTAACTCTCGCAAAAATTTTCATTCGGGGAAGCGCTGAAAGAAGTTCCTCATCAGAGAGAGTCCGCAGTTCGCTACCCACAAGCACTTCGTTTTCAGTCACATTCCAATTCAAGCTCTTCGCTACTGAGATAGCGGTACCTTTCAAGTCGCCTGTCACGAGCACTATCTTGATCCCATGAGATTCAATTACGCTTATAGCATTTGGAACTTCAGGACGTATCGGATCATAAAATACAAGCATCCCGGCAAAATCGAGGTTTTCCGCATTTTCAAGTGCGATATGCTTCCCTGGATTTTTATTTTTAAAAGTTGCGAGCCCTATAAGCCTCTTCCCATTCCGGCTTGTCGCTTCAATCCATTCTTCAAGTTTGAGATATTCTTCTTTGGAAATATTTGAACGCTTGAGTAAAATATCCGGAGCTCCCATGACTATATAGAGACCATCTTTTTCGGCAATCGAAAATTTATTCGTCGAATTAAAGGGTAAAATTAAGAATGAAGATGTTGAGAGTATCGGATCAAGCGAGATATTATGATCAAGACCTGCTTTGGCGATATTGATCTCAAAGGGCTTACCGCGGAATGTCCATTCCTTTTTATCTTTTTCTTGATTCTCAATAGACACATCAATGTTTAGGAGCGCAAGTTCAAGCAGGCGCTTTTGCTCGGGAGAAAAGGCTTTCGATTCCCCGATACTCGCCCCATTTACAATCAGAGAATCTTTTGTATGTATGCCGACTAGCTGCATGTCAGCGAGTGTCAGCGTCCCTGTTTTGTCAGTCATGATGAGTGTAGTAGAGCCAAGCGTTTCTGCCGCAGAGAGTTTTCGTATGATTCCCTTCTTGCGCGCTATGCGGAGAGCCCCAACTGCCAAAATAACTGTAAGAGTGATCGGCAAAGCCTCTGGAACAGCTCCTACAGCAACAGCAGCAGAAAGCACGAGCATTGGAAGAATAGGCTCTCCATGCAAAATTCCCAAGATCAAAATTCCAAGTACAATAACAATCACAACAGAAAACACGAGCCAAGCCAAGTGAGTGATTCCCTTCTGGAGCGGAGTTGCCGATCTTTTGGTTGCCGAGACAATTCCCGCGATCTTGCCTATCTCAGTAAAGTCCCCCGTCGCATAGACAAGAGCTGTCGCATACCCTTGCACCACAAGCGTGCCTGCATGAGCGATGTTTTTGCGCTCAGCAACAAGAGCAGAAAGAGGCAAAACATCCTCTCCCTTTGAAACGGGAATGGGTTCGCCGGTAAGAATCGCTTCATCCACTTGAAAATTATTAATAGAAAGGATTCGCGCATCGGCCGGTATTCGCATCCCATATGAGAGTTTTACAATATCTCCAGGCACGAGAAGCGTGGAGTCGATTTCTTCTTCTTTACCATCGCGAATAACGCGAGCTCGATCTTTTATATATGTTGTCAGTTTTTCAAGCGTGTTCTCAGCATGAAATTCTTGGTAAAAACCGATAATAACGTTAAGTAAAACAGCAAAAGCAATCACTCCTGTATTGATCCATTCCCCTAGAATACTCGTAAGAACTGCCGCACCAATAAGCAAAAATATGAGAGGACTTAAGAATTGTTTTAAAAAAAGAAAGACGGCATTTGCCTTTTCTTTATTATGAAAAGTGTTTGTACCATATTTGGCTATCCGAATTTCCGCCTCCTTGTCAGTTAACCCAGTGGATACAGTTTTTAGATTAGCAATGAGTTCCAAACTTGCGATTGACCATGGCGGTGTAATTTCCATAGTGATATTTTAGCATATTGGGAAGATTCGTATTACATTCCTAATATTCACGAGTAAATTCTTCCATCTTGTTCAGCATATATTTCAGAATTACTTTCTTCTATAAATTCATTTACAAGAAGTGGTAATAATTTCTTAGTGTCTGGATGACTATTATATACAAATTCTTTTTCTAAAGCTTCACCACGAAATTGAGACAGGAAACTAAGGTCTACAACGTGCCATGAAGATATTTTCGAAATCGTATCAGTTAAATCAGGAGTAACGGACATTACTGCTGGTGTACGGTGACCTTCTCCTAATTCTTTTATAAGCTCATATCCGCCACGCATTGTCTTTGGTGCAAAATGAGTAGGGATAAATACCCCTTGTTTTTTATATCCAAGAAGAAAACCTTTTTCTGTGTCGCCAAAAGAATATGTTTCATCTAAACTGCCTCCTTCAAAAAAATGGTAAATAAATCTTCCTTCTTCAAGCGCCTCCCTATCTCTTCGTTCTATTGCGTTTTTATACCATACATAGATTTCTTCTGGTAATTCTGGATTATTTTCTATGAGATTTTTAGTATTTTGCAATATATCATTTTCTATAACTTCTTGAGAAATTGATTCATCCCCATACTCTTTATTGTTTAAAGCATTTGAGATTTCTTTTCTTGTGGCTTGTTCTATTATCTTTTTTGATTCCCAAAATTTTTCTCTATTCATAATTTTATTATATCAGTTCGAATCCGTGTAGGGTATAAAAATTCGACCCTTGCAGATTAATGATGAAAACGTGGGGTCACTATCCAAATTTAATTATAACAGTTCTTGAACAGCAGGATTGTATGGAAAGTCTATATAATAAACTCCTATTTATCAAGGCTATGCAGAAAGAGGAAATAAACTAACTTATCCAAAGAAAATCATTTTTACTGCTGTAATAACAATTATTACGCCAACGAGGGGTTTAAGCCACGCATCTCCTTTCTTGATTGCATATCCCATTCCAAAGTAACCACCTATGAGCATTCCTACAAACATGATTATTGCATATCGCCAATTCATGAATCCAGCTATTATAAAAACTATGACTCCTCCAAGGTCAGCTAGTATATGAGGGATTCTGGTTACTGCCTTACCTTGGAGAATTGTATAACCATACGCCTTCATTTTTATATAAGTTTCAAGTAAGCCTGAACCTGGACTGAAAAACCCTGACCATACTCGACACAAGAAGAATAAAACATGAGCTCCGAATCTTTTTGCTCCCTTTGCTCGATTTTCTTTTACCCCCAAATCTCTTTTACTGAACATGAGTGGGAGCAATATCAACAATACAACTCCCATAATCTTGGTTAAAGTTTTAGAATCAACTGCAATAACCAGTTTTGCTCCGATTATTGTCGCTGGAACAGAAATTAATGTGAGGATAAGGACATCTTTCCATTTTATTCCAAGATTTTTATGTTGAGAAATTTTTATAAAGTTCCCTGTTCGAAATCCAATACCACTAAAATTAGAAACTCCTAAGGCAACGTGGGGAGGCAATCCAAAAAGAAGTAGGGCTGGTACAGTTACTAATCCATAGCCACCAGATATACTGCCGACAATTCCTCCAGTAATACCTAACAGAAAAATTAAAATATCATTTAAATATGGGATCATTACATGCCATTATATCAGTTCAATTCCGTGTAACATACTGAGAATTTTGATCCTTTAGTAGTTTTATCTGGGGAGGCATGTGGGGATCGAACCCACGATGACAGATCCACAATCTGTAGTGTTACCGCTACACCAATGCCTCCATAAATTTTTTCTCTATCTCTTTGTTGTGGTGAATAGGTACCATATCATGATCCAATAGAAATCGGATCGATTACCCTGTTATACCAGAAAATGGCTTATAAATCCAGGAGGTGCGGATAGATTTAATATGAGATTATGTGGATATACGACAAGATGAAAATAATGAGAGAAGTGGCCGCAGACATCAAACACCAGGCGCACAATTGCCGAATGATTAGTACCTGAATAGAGACAAGGTAGAGAGAGAAAAGAACTGAGCATCCGCTTATTCCAAGAAGTATTTGAGCTGCTGGCAGGGACCATAAATTTAAAATAAATACAAAGCTGTATGCAATACCGATAGACGCATAATACATCATACCCAAGGCTTCAACCGGAATACCGATAATGCGAGAATAATCGGAATGTATGACTGTTTCACAGTTTGAGCGCATCGGGCAAATCATCTTCTTTTTTTTCTTTTTCTTATTGTAAATGTAGAAAGAAATTGAAAATCCAAAAAGAGCAAGCAAGACTATAAAATTGATGAGTAAGATATGCATATTATTTACATACAGTGCCTGCAAGCGGAGATGCGAGGGTGAGAATAGCGCCGGTACTATCAGCGCAAAATGACTGGGCTGGATCGCTTGCAAGTGGAGCAGATAATGCCCATGCCCCCGGTGTAGAGTAGCATGAAAGGGCGCCGTTTGTAGTCGTGAGCAATTCGGTCATCAAGCCTGCGATCGCTCCCACACTTGCGCTTGCGCCTTTTGTATGGCCAACCGGCGAGAACAAAGAGCCCAAATTAGGATTCGTACAACTACCTGTCGGGTTGCTGCGTTTGCCGTAGTTCCCCAGATTATTGCGCAAATTGCCAGCAATGGATTTGAACGAAGAAATTGAGTTTTTAATTTTCATATCATGTATTCTCATTGCAAAGTCATTCAGACTAATCGAGCTCGTAGGAAGTATAACAATGTTAGGAACGTCAAAATCATAATAGCTAGTTTGGAAGCTCAAACTGACATCACTGCCGGCAATTCCTTTGTCTTCAAGCCCTATCACTTTGGAGAGCGGAGCAGTGAGGGTAAATTTATACTGGTGGATGTTGCTATCATTTTTTCCTATCCAGATTTCAAATGAATCCATGGTAATTGACCCGAGTTTGCTGTCGAGATTTGCCTTTTCTTCGGCAGAAATATTTATGGTAAAAGCTGCAACGAATTTTTGCAGGAATTCCTTGGTCGCTTGGCGAGAAGCAACAAGCTCATAATGATATGCAAGTTCTCCGCGGATATCTTCAGGTTCTTTTTCTACGATATCTCCGCTTATTACAAAATCTTTAAGAATGGAAGCAATTTCACTGCTTACATATGACGGGACTATAGTCGATAGAAATTTATCCGCGTTAACTTTTCTAATTATGTTTTGCATGAAGGTAGGTAAAAAAGTAGCCAACGAATCAAAGGACATCTCGGGCAGAGAAACGACACTTGCATCGGGAGCATTGGGACCGAGGACACTGCTAAGATCAGGAATAGTGACAAACGATGTTCCTTCAGCGTATTTCAGATCAGCAACGAGTGTATCAGGCAAAAGTGAACTTTGAATCGTGGCTTGATAATCAAAAACAGGCGTAGGCTTGATATTATTCACTATCCCTTTTGCAGAAAGAGAGATAAAGTCACGATCAAGCGACGACACAGACTGCCCACTCCAAAGTCCTGAGGTGATATCAGCAACAAGCGGCATCGAAATCACGGCGGTAGTTTCTATTTTATAGGATTTCAATCCATCGAGAACCATTGGGGCTTTTTGTAGGAGGAGTTTTGGATCTTTTTTTATAAAAGGAATATTAATAGACGGGAGTTTGATATAACCTTGTGTAAAAGCAAAAGTGATTCCACCAAGCACTATGATGATAACGACGGCAACAAGAACCTTGCGTAATGTATTCTTTGTTCTGTTTGACAACGCGCGATTTGCCTCTGTCATAGACGATAATGCTTGCTGGTAGGAGTGAAGGATAGCGCCTTTGGGCAAATTATCTACAATTTTACTCGGAGTCCGTGGTTCACTAAAATTAGAAACTGCACGCTCCTCTTGCGGTAAAGAAGATACTCGAGGTATTGTAGATGAGGGTGTAGAAGTTTGGGGAGCTTTCGGAACTAGCGCCGGCATGAGTTCTTCGCTGCGAACTTCCAAGCGAGTCTCTGGTCTTGCTTTGGGCACAAATACCGGAGTTTTTGGCTTTTCTATTATAACTTTTGGCTCATCTTTTATCCTAGGCGATTCGCGATACAGATCTTTCTCGAGTTTCTCTTTTGCAATATATGGAGTAGTGGGTGTAAGCGCAGGAATTGGAGGTTTTGGTTTTGATACAGGAGAGACAATGGGTGCGAGTTTGCGAAATGCTTCCGCGACATCATCACTGTGCCAGCCAGCATTTGTGAGCCGCAAGTTGATCATCGTATCGGAAATATTTTTTCGGCGCTGCTCTTGTATATAGAGAATCAAATCCTCAGTTATCATATGATATATAGTATATCATTATTCTTGCCAATTTATATGTTTTTCTTCTCGTATAGTACAAGTACGATTAACGAAATCCTCGCGGCCAGAACCCTTGCGATATAAAGAATAATGCTCGGGATTCTTTTCAGCATAATTTTGGTGATATTCTTCAGCTTTATAGAAAGTTGTAGCGGGGAGAATTTCTACTGCATGAGGTTTATCATATATACCACTTTCATCGAGTTCTCGTAAGAGATTCTCGGCAATTTCTTTCTCATTGTTCATTTTGTAATAAATCGCAGTCTGATACGATCCACCTCGGTCTCCGAACTGCCCACCAGTGTCTGTCGGATCAATATGATCTAGGAAAAATTGGATGAGCTTCTTGAATGAAGTTTTATTTGGATCGTATTCTACTTCTACGACTTCGCGATGATCACCATGATTCTCATATGTAGGACTATTTTTTGTCCCGCCTGAATATCCCGATACTACATTCACAACTCCAATAGCTTCATGAAAATCATGCTCTATACACCAGAAGCACCCACCGGCGAAAATAGCTTTAGACATATATTTTATAGTATACAAGAAAATCCGACAATTGTCGGATTTTCTTTCTTTAAATGTGCGCGAGAGAGGACTTGAACCTCCAAGGATTGCTCCATACGAACCTCAATCGTACGCGTATACCAGTTCCGCCACTCGCGCAGGTCTTATATGTATACATTATTTATCCCTTTTTTTCAACACAAACCCCGCATAGTGCGGGCTTTGTGTTATTCTGCGGCGGTTTCTGTACTTTTCGTTGATGCTTCGTCTGAATCTCTTTTTGAAAGAGTCACACTCTTCAATCTCTTCTTCACTTCTTTTACAGCTTTCGTACGTATGTAATAAAGCTTGCTTCGACGAGTCTTGGAATGGCGGAGAACTTCTATTTTATCAATGTTTGGAGAAAATAATGGGAAGATACGCTCAACGCCCACACCCGAAGCAACTTTTCGTACTGTAAATGTAGCTCCGCTCTCTGTTCCATGCTTGCGCGCAAGGACGAGACCTTCAAATGCCTGTAGGCGAGTTTTACCTTTTTCTAAAATTTTACTCCATACTCGTATAGTATCACCGGCTTTAAAAATAAGCTTTTTACGGCTTGACTGTTCTACTGGGGTAAATTTTGCTTTAGATAATTCTTGAGTCAATTCTGCTGTTGTCATAGCGCCCACTTTATCATATATGGCTATTTTACGCAAGAAAGGGCTCTATAATAGCGAAATATCAAGACTTAGAGATACGTTGTAATGACCTTTTTAAAATCAGCTGGCAGAGGGGCTTCGATGGTTTTTAGTTCTCCATTAGACAAGCGGAAGGTTATTGAATAAGCATGTAATGCTAGCCGTTTCATGCCAAGAGATTTTTCTTTAGCGCCACTATATAGAGGGTCTGATACAACTGGGTGGTTGATATAGCGCATATGCACGCGAATCTGATGGGTTCGACCAGTTTTAGGATACGCTTCTATGTATGAAAATTGGTGTTCTGTTTCAGTTTTTTTGCTTTTCGAATCAACGAATCGATCAAGTACAATGTATTCGGTTGTTGCATCGCGAAGCGGCGGCCGAGCGCCACGACCGGCTGTCCACATGCGGATATCTTTTGGACTACGGCCGATAGGCACATTGATGACTCCCCGCCTGCCTGTCGCAAGCGAAGCTTTCGGGTCAGAGACAAATCCATAAACGAATGCCCTATAAACTTTCTTGATCGTATGATTTTGAAATTGCTCTTTGAGTGCAAGAAAAGTTTTTTGATTTTTTGCTACAATCAAGACCCCCGATGTTTCTTTATCGAGGCGGTGTACAATGCCAGGGCGTGCAATCTTTATTTTTTTACCTTCGTGTTCCACTTCCATCGGCTCGCCAACTTTAGCAATAGATTTATCATACGCAAGTATAAAATCAGAGACTGTCTCTTCTTTGTTATTTTTGCCATCGGCATCCGCCCGGATAGATCGTTCGGACGGGTGTACAGCCATGCCAGCCGGCTTGTTTAGTACAAGTAAGTTTTTATCTTCAAATAGTATGGGGACCTTCATATCTCTGATCTTAGCATGAGATTGACCCGGATAGTGAATTTTGGCGATACGCAAAGCGTGTTTACAAAACTTCGCCAAAATCTACTACCGGGTTGAAATATATAGAAAATATGATATTATTCGGCAAGTAGGTATATTGCTGCGCGATTAGCTCAGTTGGTAGAGCAACCCATTTACACTGGGAAGGTCGCAAGTTCGAGTCTTGCATCGCGCACATAATACAAAAGAGTACCCTGCGGTACTCTTTTGTATTATGTGCGAACCGGAGTGATGTTTTATGAACACATAAAACCGCGAGGTGGGGTCGCGAAAATTTCGACTGACGAGACGAAATTATTTGTGACCAGAATAAATACTAACTGGTTTTTTTCTTCCCTTTCCCAACTAAACTCCTCCCAATAATCACAACAGAGATTACGATATACAGAATGCTTACCCATTGAAATATCTGCTCAGGATAAGGGGAGAAATAATCTCCAGATCCTGGATCTGGATAAAAAATAAAAAGTAGAGCAGCAATAGGTATGAACCAAACTGCGAATTTTTTCCAAGCAGAGAAGGCTTGCGGTACAAATGTGAGAACAAGAAATACAAGAGCCAATACGGACATGCCATAAAAAAGCGGATTACCGATCCTTTCATAAAAGTTGATACATGACGCATCAGTAGTTACTTCGTTTACGACACATATATCAAACTTAATAGAATTAGTTAAAATAAATCCAGCTCCTAAACCAATAAAACATAGAATTAGTAACCAAAATGTTATTTTTTTTGTATTCATATTAATGATATTATATCACAGCCTCAATTTGATTAAGTAGATTAATAAGTGCTTGCGCATCTCCATCAGCTATTTTACCTTTATCTGCTTTTTGCAGTATATTCTTTGATATATAAGATAAAGTTTTAACAAGCCCTTGTTTCTTTTCAAGATTTTCTATTCGCTTCAACAACTCGTTCTTCAAATTTATCTTTATACTAAGAGATTGTATTTTACTCTTTAGATCAGCAAGTATTACGGAATCAAATGCAATATTTTCTCCCTGTGTCTCAAGAAAATCAAGCAGGCTTATAATTCCTGCAGCATCAGCGGCAGTTATCTTCCCTTTCATTTCTTGATTGGATATTTTCCTTTGCAGATTAGTAAGGATCTTGGCATTCCTTTGCTTTTTATTTTCAATCCTCTTTTCTAAGTTTGATATCTGCTTTAAGAGATTCTGTTTCAATTTTTCTTTAGCTACAAGTGTAACAATTTTTCCTTTAATAAGGGCGATGAGTTCATTAAGAGATGCGTCAGTACTATCGTCTGCGTGAATTACCTCATCTGTCTGCCCATCACCATTCACATCAACTGCTATTGTAGTATTCTCTGGAGTTGCACTCTCTACAGTAAATCTTGCAGCAGTGTTTGATGTTGTTGGAATATCCGTATAAGAAGCTACCGGGGTTACAGTATCAGACTTAAAATTTTCAACGGTAACTGTAGTGGGGCCACTACCAGTTCCTTTATACAAAAAGTTGTATAACCCTTCTTTGGGAAGGAATATATATTGACTCTCATTTGTATAAAGAAAAGTACTTCCTGGTATATCTTCTTTGATAGAGAGAATACCAGCAGAAAGATCTTGGTTCGGTTCAATACCGGTGAAATTTCCAATCTGGTCATATGCGCCAAGAATTACAGGAGAATGGGTGCTTACAATAAGTTGATCCTCGAGACTTCCTGGATTAGGTTTAGTCGTTCTAATAAAAGAAGTTTCTAAAACATTTTTTTCTTCTATTATATCTTTAACCATATCTTGAACTGGTGAAGCACTTAAAAGACTTCTATGTTGGGAATTAGGAATATTTTCAAGAGAATTATATATTGCTAAATCGAAAAAGTAAGACTCGTCGGCTACTGATGAAATTGCACTTTGATATACTACAGTGTTGTCTCCTTCTACAGTAGGAGTTGTCTTATACCCAGGAATCCCGTGGTTATTTTTATAATTCACTGCTTTGATCGTAGGACTGCCCCAGCCTGCAACTTGTACAACACGAATATGCGATGGAAATTGATAGTCATCATATTGGTTATGAAAATTAGCGGCATTTATCATTAATTGAGTATTCAACACTTCTGGATCCTGTAAAATACCTTCTGCTGGCTTAATACGCGTTACACCTGTTCCTGTCATAAACGAAGAGAATTTGGTGTATGTGTTTATAGCTAACCCCCAGAAATTTCTCCACGCTTCTGTGAATACAGCGTCTGGATCAAACGTGATAGCTGGGTCTGATACTGCATCAAAATATCGCGGAGATGGCAGAAGATTATAAGCACTTGGCATATTCTGCGCTATTGCACGCATGTCAGCTGGATGAGCGATAAAGACAGGAAGAATTCCTTCACTATCACCGTGAAGCATCGCACCTATCGTTTGCGGAGTTCCAAGTTGAGGCGTACCAATCATAACGAAAGAGTCAATAAGGTCACCCTTACCTTCTTCCGTGAGTTTTTTGATAATTGCCTTTCCAAAGAGACCTCCCATAGAATGGGCGACTATTGCAACTTTTCCGTTTTCTGAATGTTCCGCAAGTTTTTCTATTTCTTCTATGACATCAAGAACTCCATTTGATGTTTTGATGCCATCTTCAAGTACTCTCTCCGGAGAAAATCTCCAATCATACGCAAGCGGTACCCACTCCTCTATGGTTTCATCAGCAGTGAGGCTATCCATAAAGTTTGAAAATGGAGCGTATATAGGAGTACCAAGAAATGTATTTAGGATGCCGTTAGTGTGAATATCATTAATACTTTCGCCATTGGCTGCAAGCGCCAATTGAGAGATATCGTTAAAGCTCAGTGGAGTTGGGGGCCAAAGCGTGTCAGAACCTTTTTTTAGAACGCTGCCTTTAATCCCTGGCAAGAAAAGTACACTAGAACAGCATGTTGGCGTAGGAGGAGTTTTTATATTCGTAACATCACAATCAATAGAGCTAAACCCTTGGCCGTGTATAGTAACACCATTATTAAAAGGAGTTGTAGTTACCAGGGGATCGCTGCTTGTACAGACAAAAGTCGAGTCTTGCCAGTTTAAAGCTTTATCTTGTCTAAGCGTAAAGCGAGTCCCATCGCCACTGGGACCGCCAGCAGCATAAGAACCGATTCCATCTACAGTAGTAATAGAGAAATCCTCAAGTGGAATAGGTGTGATGTCAGTAGGGCTTGTATCTTCCGCAAGGTGGAAACTAAATTCCCCATCGGCTCCGATAGAATGCTGGGTTATATTGATAGTGAAAATTGACGGAATTATTATGGCTTGTACTATGTTAAAGCCAGCAAGAAGACTTGCGAGAACAACAAAAGCTAAAAGATTTTTTTGCATATTTTATATGAAATAAAGCACTTAATAAAGTAATATCAATATATCAGTGGTGAATTAAAAAATTATTAAAGTACTGAAATGAAATGTGGATAAAAAAGAAAAACCGCGGAACATTTGTTCACACGGTCTTTTATTTGGCTACTGATCAAAAATTACTTTTAATTTTCTTTTTCTTCCTCTTCTACCGGGTTTTTCTTAGGGTCAGGAGGTGTTTTGTTTGAACTACTGGAACCAAATGGTGATTTAACAAGGAAGAACTCATCTTTAATGCTGGAGGCTAAACCATAGTCCCACTTTAATCGATTATCGAAGGTTGTCCGGACAAATGGCAATCCGCCGATAGTTACATTTTGGTTACCGTTTGATGCCCAATAATATGTATTATTAAGAGCAGTTTTCCGGTAATACCAGATATAGACAAATCCGAATCTTTCAGTAAGGTATCTCACTCTGAACCTGCTTATGTTCTTAGTGTTATATCTCACAATGCTATCAATTTGTCCTTCGGTCCCCCCAGGTAATGATCCACGCAATCTAACGATACTTTCTTTCACTCTTATTCCGCCGTTAGATGATTCGGCTTCGGTCGTAACCGAACCATTTCCTTCCGGATTGTAATCTACGGGTTGTGAATTATATACATGAACATGGTTCTTAATAAACTCATCGCTCAAGTATTTACCTTCTCCCAGGGATTCCAATCCTTGTTGAGTCATGAGAACTTTTGAATCCGCAGGAGCATCTGTAGTTGTAACAGTCGATTTTTCGGTAGCGCAAGAGGCCAAAAATAGGGCAAACCCTATAATAACGAATAAGTAATTGATCTTTTTCATGGTATTTATTGTTTTTTTAGTTTTAGAAATTACGATAACTCAGAAAAATCAAAGCTTAATTACTCTGAGTTATCTTAATTTCCTTCCCAATCAAACAAAGTGACAAGGAACATTTATCGCGTGGATTATGTCATATTTAGGTTATAATGTCAATTAATCCCGGCCCGGCTCTTTCCTTTCTAAAATAAGCCTAAAATGCTATCTTAAGGATGTTATACACGAAATGCCCCTGTAGTTAAATGGATATAACTGCGGACTTCTAAGCCGCTATTCGAGGTTCGATTCCTCGCGGGGGCAAAGTAGAATTTGGATTATTGATTAACTGTTTTAGCTTTGACCATAATCTAATTATACCATAACACCACGATCGTGTAATTACGGAATAATTTAAAATTGACAGAGGTGTTTCTGATATGATACACTTCTGTTACATTATGAAAAGCAAGAGTAATCTGTTAGAACAGCTTAAATCCCTGCCCCATTTCGGTAAAAATACTGTATTTCAGCTTGGTAAGCAGTTGGGGCTCAAGGACTCTACGGTTAATGTTTACATTAGCCGGTTCTTGAAGTATAAGGAAATTTATCGACTTAAAAATGGGTTGTATGTTTCCGCTGATTTTTTCGACAAAAATAGGAGCGATGTTTCCTACTCATTTTACCTTGCCAATGTCATTCGCACGCCCTCATATATCAGCTCATGGGCGGCACTCCA